>CAZLGT010000004.1:0-140990 GCA_964559175.1 uncultured Mariniphaga sp.
GTTGTAAGTCATTTCATCGTAACGCGATTCTTTTGGAAGATAAGTCATAATATATTTATTTTAAATATGTTAATAGATTTTTTGCTTCGTTGGCTAATTTCCTGGTTTGCGTTCTTTCATCACCCAGTAAAATCCTTTCAGTCCCGGCCTTATATCGTCGGTTTTCAGCAAAACCAGTATTTTATCGAAGTAGGCCAGGGCTCCCCAGCCAACGGCAAGGTAGTAAAACCAGAGGTAGAAACCCCATACAAACAGCACAAAGAAGAAAAGCCCCTGCAGGTACCCGGCAATGACCCCGCCGTACAGGTGTAATCCGGGAATTTTCCCGAAACGTACAAAAGCTACAAGATAACTGATTGCAAAAATGGCCAGAAACAAGTACAACAGCCAGGCATGTGGTTTAATATCATCCCATTTAAACAGAAACAAACCAAGCAAGGCAAGCACGTAGGTTCCCATGTCGGCCAGGTTATCGAGGGCGGCACCAAAGCGGGTTACCAGATTCAGTTTTCTGGCCAGAAAGCCGTCGATGATGTCGCTTACCAAGTTGATGCAGAAAAGAATGACAAACCATTTTTCAACTCCCAAAACGGCAAGCACCAGGATAACGGGAAACATGGCCAGCCGGTAAAAGCTGATTGCATTGGGAACATTCAGGATATTTTCTCCTTTATAATGAAGTTTCATATTTAATCTTTAGATGTTTCTGACTAAAGCATGATGATTAACACGAGCAGAACACTCAAGGGTATCAAAAGATTGTCAACACCTTTCCGGCTAAACAGTTCGGCAAGTGTACTTACCAGGGCTACTGTTACTGCTGTTATAAATGTATTTATGTTGAGGTGTTCCTGATTAAAATAAAGGGCGATAATGCTGATAATGAAGCAGGAAATAAAAAATGCCGAAGATCCGAGCCAGGTTTTTTCCAGTGTGTGGTTAAAAATACGGATGCGGTGGTTGTATTGCTGCAGGTTGATTCCGAGGATGCCAGCGATGGGATCGCAAATAGCCAGCACCAGTATGGGCAGGATGAACAGGAAAGGGTTGTTGAGCAGGTGCGACAGCAGAAATGTGATATAGATGGCTGCCGGAAGGAGGTAGCTGCCAACCGATATGCGCTGTATATCGTGTATGGATTTTAGGTAGGTACGGTGGCGGCTGACAAAAAGTAAAATGAAAAATGCAACGGCTAAAAACAGCACATACCAATGGTCGTTGAACAGGTAGGGGAAAGTGATGGTGGAAAGGGTGGCTGTAAAATGGGCAAATTTTCGGGTGATTTCACCCTTCAGTCCCAGCCGGCGATATATCATTTCGTTAAATGTGAGCAGCAGAGCAAATGCCACTAAAAAAATAAACGTTAAGCCAATTTGTGCTCCCATAAAAATTAGTTTATCAGTTTTGTCAATTCGAGCAGCGCCACAAAAGCGCCGCCGGCAATCAGGCTGTCGAACCGGTCGAGAAAACCTCCGTGACCCGGTAGTAGCCGGGAGAAATCTTTCACCTTGTATTTCCGTTTATAAACCGATGCCAGCATATCGCCTGTAAATGCAAATATAACGATACCTGCCGCAACAACAAAAGCAGTTCCTGCCGCAGTTCCTGCGAGGTCTTTCAGCAACAGTGAGCTGGCAACGGCAGTTATAGCTCCTCCTGCAAGGCCTTCAACGGTTTTGCCGGGACTTATAGCCGGGAAAAGTTTGGTTTTACCTGCCAGTTGTCCACATATCTGGCTGAAGGCATCGAAAATGGAAAGCACCAGAAACGAAAACAGGATGAGCCCGGCATTTAACTGACTGAAACGGAAAAAACCTGTGCAAAAGACCAGAAAAACCAGTATCGAAATCATAAAAAAACCGGGACTACTGTAACCCGATATTCTGAAAAGCCGCATCAGTTCTGCTGTTCCGGTTATAATGATTAGGATGGCAACGTAATGAAAAATCAGTGGATTATACACGATGGAAAAAAAGAGCAGGTGGATTATGATAAAGTAGGTAATGTATTTCAGCCAGCTTTTGCGGGCGGTTTTCCGGTCTTTTTTGCGGTTAATGAAATAAAACCCAACAGCTCCCAGCACAAAATAGGAAAGAATGATGAGGTAAATGGTTAAAATCATATCAGGTCAGTATCAGAATTATTCCAAAAATAAGCATCACAAAGGCAAAAATTTTCCGGATGGGAGTTTCCCGTTTTTCCAGTTTTACATGGGAAAGCAGCCGGGGTCCCAAAAACGCACCGAGTATGGTTCCGGAGGTTAGAAACACCACAAGGGTAAGATCGATTTCGCCAATAAATACATGGCCTGCCAGCGCCGAAAAGGTATTGATGAGGACCACAAACAACGAGGTTCCTGCCACCAGTCTGATGGGAGTATGCAGGGCCATGAGTCCGGCAAGTACGGGTGCGGCGCCGCTGGTGCCAAACGTACCGCTGATGATTCCGCCCATAAATCCGTAAAAGGTTCCTTTGTATTTCTTTTTCTGCACCATACCGTCCGGATTCTGTTCTTCGTTCGGGCTGGTCTGTTTCTTTTTCCGGCTGTTCCAGAAAATAAGTCCTGCCATTAGTATGGAATAAACGCCAAAGGCCATTTTCAAATGGTTTGTGTTCATGAGTTGTGTGAATGCCGCCCCGGCCAGGGCGCCAAAAATGCCGGCTATGCCAAAAATCAGGGCAATACGAATATGAATGTTACCGCTGCGGTAGTAGCCCACCGTTCCCACAATACACAGCGGCAAAGTGGCTGCCAGCGATGTGCCAACAGCGATGTGCCCGGGCGTGTTAAAAAAAAGAATCAGAATAAGCGGGAAGAAAAAGCCCCCGCCGGTACCTATCATGGTGGCCAGCATGCCTACCACAAAACCAATAAGCGGCAACCACAAGTAAGTTTGCTGAAATGCAGAAAAAAACATCATACGATTGATATTTCTGTCGGTTAAGGTAAATATAAATACCGGGAATGCAAAGTGAATTATATTTCAGTCTTTTTCAGCAAAAGCCTTGGCTTCTATTCATCCCGGGGTGTGCCGCCAATCCATCCATTTACCCGGTAGGTAAAAATCCTGCTTTCCGGACCAGTGGGTGTGTCCTGTTCATCTCTCCACACTTTTTCAATGGAAACAGGGATGGTAAGAGGGATATCTCCTTTTCCTTCTGCAATTTCCTTTAAAAGTTTAAAATCTGTTTCAAGCAAATCGTATCCCAGCACCAATTCACTACCATATTCATCTTCTATGGATGAGTCACGGTCCTCCCCAACCACATTTTCTCCGTATTCAAACCCAAATCCGTTTTGGCAGTTTGGATTGGTACATTCCAGCATTTCTGCATCTATAACGGTAGGGGTCAGGTGAATTGTTAAGCGGTTGTTAGCGGCAGGGGAAACTACAAGGGTGCCGGATGACGGTTCAATCCGGGCTGGAATATTTCGGGTTTCCCTGCCAATAAGAGAACCTTCGCCGTCAACGCAAGGATGAGACATAATTACACTTATATCAGTAACTTGTGGCATTCGTCCCGACATATTTCTGCCCGGTACGGCCATATATTGAATGTTGTTGCCAACCTGAATACGGGTAATGGTGTAAAAACCATACCGTTTAAATGAAATTTCAGCGACTGAATTTACCGTAGTTGAAGGATTTCCGGCAATCCAGTAATTTTCATGTGTAGCCGACATGTCGAGGTGCATCCATACCACTACCTGATCCTGTGAAAATGTGGTATGGCTGAAAAGAATAAAAGCAGAAAAAAGGCCAAAGAGGACAATAGCTGATTTTAATTTGATAGTTGTCATTGGAATTTTTTTTAGAATGAATGAAATCGCGGTGCAATATAAAAATGAATTTTTTTGTCTGGTTTTCAATTGTTGCCAGACCATGCGTTGTCGATTCGGATGAGAACCGGAAACTTACAGGTGCCCATCTCTTCCAGGCATTCAATCCAGTCGTCAACCACCTCGGCACTTCCCGAAAATTCGAGGTGTCCGGTCATGGAGCTTTGCAGTCGTTCCAGCATTTCCCTGCCTTCTTCTATCTTTCCCTGCATCAGTAACTGCTGCGCTTTTTGTGTAATTTCCTCCACATTCATGTCTTCTATAGCTCCGGCGTCAAGCTTTTTATTGTATTTCCGGTAAATAAATTCATCCTCGGGCACAAAATTGCCCCTGTCATCTTCTGTATAAAGGAAGTAATGATCCTTCAGGTATTCATAGTTTCGAACAATTTCATCGTACCGCTGCCTGCTTAAAATTTCTTTTCCTTCAGCTTTGCCCCGTTCCTTCAGGCGGTGCAATGCAGTAAAAACACGGGTGGCGCCTTTGCTGCCTGAAGATGCATTATACAGATGTATGCCAGCAGGTTCAAAAATGGTTTCCTCGTAAAAGAAAGTGGCTGTTTTTTCTTTTTCGTAGTCGGGCTCTCCGTAAATACCGACATAAAAAGCGCGTACTTTTTCATAAGAGTCGGAGGTCAGATAATAGTTTGAACCGGGTCGCTGTACTACAGCACCCGGGTACAGTACAGGTTTCTGACAAAAAACGGCAGGAGTGACAGCTAAAAAGAAAACGGCAAGTAAAAAAGTTTCTCTTGTCATGATAAGTTAGTTTTTTGGTTTTTAAATGCAGTGATTCTGATAGTAACAAAAAGTCGAAATCAGATTCTATTGTCATAAAATCCCAATATACAAAAAAACCATGAACTCTCCAAAACACTGATTAGGTTGATTTTCAGAGGCCTAAATCAATGTTTTACAGGTTTTAATCGTTTCCTGTTCTATTTTATGTCGGGGTCAGTCAGCTATTACAAATTTTCCCTGCGTACTTTCTCCCTCTGAATTTTGCAGTCTGAAAAAATAGATGCCTGCCTCCAGCCCATTCCGGTAAATCATTTTCTGATGTTTTCCTGCCGGATAAAATCCCAGGTTCAGGTGTTCTGTTTTCTTTCCGGTAAGATCGAAAACCTCCAGGGTAAAAAATGCATCTTTTACCGAAACAAACTGCAAACGGGCATTTTGTGAGAAAGGATTTGGATAGACCGATGCTTCTGCAATCCCTTTTCCTGCGAATGGATTCAGTATTTTCATACTGTTCAGGGCATCGGGTTTCAGTTCGAAGGTGGCTGTTAGCGGAATGTTTTCGCAAATATCGATAACAGTCCACTGAATGGTAAGGCTTCCGCCTTCGGAGAGGTCGATGCTTTGGTTTGTAAAGTTGTGTCTCACCTGTGGCCGGCATCCGCCTGTAATGGATGTTTTCAGGGTATTTGTTTCTTCATTCACCCATGCCGAAATGGCTGCGTCCAGCGCACTCTGATCCTCAAAACTCCGGGCATCTGCCTCTCGTCCTTCGGGTGCTGTATAACCCGTTATTTCGTCGGGTGCTGTAAGCGTAAAAGTGGCTGTCAAACCTTCCGTAGTTTCACAGGCATCGGTTATCATCCATTCCACGGTGAGGCTTCCGCCTTCGCAAAGCGGAAGGCTCTGGTCGGCAAAGTTATGACTTACCTGCGGGTTGCACCCTCCGGTAATGCCGGCTTTCAGGGCGGTGGTTTCATCGGCAACCCAAAATGCGATGGTTTCCCTTAAGATAAGATAATTAGAGAAATTACAGGTATTCTGAACCATGTCTTCTGGATTCCCGTATGTCATTTCTTCGGGGGCAGCCATCGTGAAAGATGCCGTAAATGAATCAACAGTGTCGCTGCGGTCGGTGATGGTCCACTCAACGATAACGGTTCCGCCATCGCAAAGCGGGAAGTTTTCACCCGTGTAGTTGTGGCTTGCCGTGGGTTCGCATCCGCCGGTAAGGCTGGCCTGCAATGCTGCTGTTTCGCTTGTTACCCAGGCCTCGATGGCTGCGTTCAGTTCGGCCTGGTTGGCATAGATGCAGGTAGTTATTTCCCTGCCTTCCGGCGTGCCGGCAGCAATTTCCTGCGGAGTGTTTAACGTGAAAGTTGCAGTGAGGTCGTCCAGCAGCGGTTCACACAGTTCGGTGATGGTCCATTCTACAGTAAAGCTTCCACCTTCGGAAAGGGAAATGTGTTGTCCTTCAAAATTAGGCGTTATTTGCGGGTCTTCGCATTCGCCGGCGATACCGGCCTCCAGAGCCGCAGTTTGTGAATCAATCCAGTCTGTTATGGCGGCCTCCAGAGCAGCCTGGTCTGCAAAATCGCATGCATGGGCCTGCATATCTTTTGGCCCTTTGTAGCTGATGCGCAGGTCAACAGTGTTTATCGATTTTGGAGGAACCAGAAGCAGGGTATCAGTCATATAATCCGAAGTTTCAAAATCTGTGCTTTCGGTTGTGGTATAGGCCGTAGCTTCACCAATGGTATAACCCGGTATCTGTATGCGTACCTGGAAGGTTTCCGTTTCTGAGCGATTGATGGCGATAAATGTGGCCGAATCGCCTGTAGAACTTATAAATGATGCAGTTTTTAACAGGTCGCTGTCGCCCGTGGTACCTGTTCTTTTCCAGCCCGGGTGAATAAAAGCGGAATAATGCTTAAATACATAAAAATCTTTGGTGCGGTTGTATCCCTGCGGGTTACTCCAACGGTTGCGGTCCCAGGGGAAATGCAGGTTGACCAGCCCGCCTTCTTCCCAAACCAGGTCCCAGTACAACCAGGCAGTGGCATTTCCTTGTACAAGAGACTGATACATCATGCCGGCAACCGTAAACCAGTCTTCCCTCGAATATTCGGTTTGAAAATGGGGCACCTCGGGATGAAAATTACCCACTTTCCGGTAGTTGGTTGAAGTGAACGGGTCGTTGGGATTGGTTCCGCCTTCCGCACCATGGTACAGGTGATAGGCAATTCCGTAAAGTTTGGACAAATCGAGGGCATTGATGTAATTCTCCACCGCATTGTAACCAAGGCCAATACACTCGGGGCCCAGAAAAAGCGGTGGATTATCGCGCTGCATCACCACCTCGTAAACCGCATCGAGCGCTTTGTTGTAACCGGCAAGTGTGTCGGTCGCATTTACCGTTTCAGAAGGGCGCATCAGGCAGCTTTCGTAAGGGGCTTCCCAGTCGGGTTCGTTTTGAATGCTGATGTACTTCGGGTAAATCCCGTTGGCATTGTAATTGTCAAGCGAGGCGTTCCACCAGCTGGCAAAACCGGCATAATCGAATTCCACTTTGCCATCGGTTACGGTGTATTTTAAAGTTCCGCCGTTGCTTTTGTCGTTATTGCTTTTTAAATAGGCGGGCGGCCCCCATGAGGTAGTCATTATATCGATGGGATGCCCTAGGGAATTTTCTGCTGCTGCTGCGAACTGTTTTACATAGCCAATCATATTATTGTCGTATCCGTAGGCATTTCTCACCCGGAGGATGTCGAGGCTCAGTTCTTTAAAAATCACATCGTAAATTTCCGCCCGATTGGGGTGGGCGGGCAGCCAGCCTTCGTAATAGGCCAGCGATGCGCCAAAGCCGGTAATGGTCTGGTGTTTATCATCTGCATCCACTTCAATATTTTGGATGGTTTCATTTTGGGCGCCCGCCTTTTGAAGACCGGTTGTTCCTAAAAAAGGAAGTAAAAAGATGATCAGGTAATTATGTAACTTCATTTTTCGATGGTTCATTGTTGACAATTTAATTCACCGCACGAAAATATAAACAAGTTGACAATTAAAAAATTTAGTTATTGTAATTCCGACATTTTATGCCGGTTTTTTCCCAGGGTGTAAAATTGAAAATGTCCGACCGGTTCATTTCAAACATATTTTTATTACATTGCAAACCATTGTGCAAGGTGCTAAACGCTTAAAAACAGAGGGTAACAGCACCCGGCGCTTTTCATTCCGGAAGGGAATTAGTGATTTGACAATCAATTAAAAACGTAACTGTAATTAATAAAACATTCATTTCTAAAATCGAACAAAATGGCAACTAAGAAAAAAATGACCAGGGTGGGAGATGTGGAATCTCCATCCACCCCGGGTGGTGGTAAAGTGTTTGAAGCCAGCCCGGAAAGCAGGGCAAAAGCCAAACAACTTCGTCTTTTTGCGTTTTTGGCCTGGATTCTGGCCATGGCAGGACAAATTTTTGTCATTCTGAAACTGTTAAGCGACGAATATTTGGTTTGGTTGATTGTTGCAATTGTTGTGATACTTGCACTGGCCATAACCGGTTCGTACCTGTGGAAAAAGGCCAACCGGCTCGACCCGGCATCCGAGAAGCAAAAGGTGAAGTTTTTTATTCAAAACCAGTTGGGTGCCATTATGGGCGTTCTGGCGTTTTTGCCTTTGGTGATTCTGATTTTCACAAATAAAAACCTGAGCAAACAAACCAAGGGTATAGCAGGCACCATTGCCGTTGTTGCTCTTTTGGTTGCAGGCATTACCGGAGTCGATTTTAACCCGGCATCCATCGAACAATATACCGAGCAAACCAAAGAAATTGAACTGCTCAACGATGGCTTCAACAACGTGTACTGGACTCCTTCGGGAACACGGTATCACATTTATTCGGACTGTTCCTATATCAATACCGATCGCACTTCTGAAATTTTTGAAGGAACGGTTGCCAGCGCCCGCGAGCTGAAAAACATTACCGAGTTGTGCAGCCGGTGCCGCGACCGGAGACTGAGGGAAAAAGACATGACTGAAGAAGATTTGCAGTCGAGATTGACCGAAGAGTTGTCGGATGCACTGGAGGAATAGTCAGGGGAAATAAATGGACTAAACGGATCAATACCTCAAGCCTGAATTTTTTCGGGTTGAAGGATTATTGTATGAATTATTTTATGGGTGAGCTATTATTCCTCGCACGAAGGGAAAACCGCCATTTATTCAGCAAAAGTGAAATTGAACTGAATCCTTATCTTTGATGGAAAGCAAAAAATTAACAGCATGGAACCCGAAAAAAATATGGAGTCGGAAAAGAAAAAGGAAAACACCCCGAAGAAAACCGAAAGCTGGATTGAAAAGACAGAAGAGTTTATTGAAGATGCGGCCGAAAAAATCCACAACAGCGACGCTTACAAAAAAGCAGACCAGTCGGTGGAAAAAGTCACCAAAAAACTTTTCAGGCAGGCAGGGAAGCTGTGGGGCAAATCGGAACGGTACTTTAAGAACCGAAACAACGAGGACAGGAAGCCACAATGACGTGCCCTAAAATCTGTTCGGTCAGCTAAAATCGTTATATTTACTTCATGTTCAGGTTATTTTATACATTGATTCTTCTGTTTCTTCTGGCCGAAGCTTCGGGGCAGGTTCCGGATTTATCTTTTATTGAAAAAGAAGCAGAATTCAGGGCAGAACATTTGCGAAATGTTTGGAACTTTGAGGACCCGGAATCATATCACGCTTACGATTTGATTTATCAACGGATGGAGTGGGAGATTGATCCGGCAGTGCGGGCTATCGGCGGAAAAATAACTTCGTACCTAAAAAGCCTGGATGACGGTTTGAATGAGATTGTATTTGATATGGGAGAAACCTTACAGGTGGATTCGGTATGGATGCTGAACCAGCCGTTAAACTATACCAGAGAAAGCAATACGATTGTTTTGCATCTTCCGGTTTCTCTTTCAAAAGGCCAGATTGATTCGGTATTCGTTTTATATCACGGAGAACCGGTAAATTCCGGCTTTGGTTCCTTTTCTGTGGGGAAACACCAGGGTACTCCGGTTCTCTGGACACTCTCGGAGCCTTATGGTGCTTTGGAATGGTGGCCCTGTAAGCAATCGCTTGCCGATAAAATCGATTCTGTGGATATTATTGTCACCACGTCTGAACTTTACCGTACGGCAAGCAACGGGGTTTTGGTTTCCGAAACAACAGCAGAAGGAAAGCGGACCATGCACTGGAAACATCGGTATCCGATAGCCACTTACCTGGTTGCAATAGCTGTTACCAATTATGTTGAATATTCCGACTTTTTGGAATTAAATGACGGGAGAAGGATTAAAATTCAGAACTTTGTTTACCCGGAACAACTGGAATATGCGCGCGAAAATACTCCGGTTACAGCTGAGGTAATGGCGTTGTTTAATGATTTGATTGGGGAGTATCCGTTTGCTGAAGAAAAATATGGTCATGCGCAATTTGGCTGGGGAGGGGGCATGGAACACCAAACCATGAGCTTTATGAATAATTTTGGTTTTGGACTTATTGCCCACGAGCTGGCACACCAGTGGTTTGGAAATTACATCACTTTGGCAAGCTGGCAGCATATCTGGCTCAACGAAGGTTTTGCAACCTACCTTACCGGACTGGCTTATGAGCACTACAAGAACGGATTTTACTGGTACAACTGGAGAAAATTGCTTGTGGAACAAATTGTCAGTCAGCCGGGAGGTTCTGTATATGTACCTGACACAACTGATGTTTCGCGGATTTTCAACAGCCGGCTTTCCTACTCCAAAGGGGCTTACATTTTGCACATGTTGCGCTGGATTTTGGGAGATGAAGATTTCTTTTTGGCGTTACAAAATTATTACCATGATCCGGATGTAGCCAACGGATTTGCCCGGCATGAGCAGGTTGTGGCACATTTTGAAGCTGCCGGAGATACCAGCCTTACTACATTTTTTGATAACTGGTATTATGGTGAAGGATTTCCTGTCTATTCCCTGGAATATTCCCAGTCAATCAATCAGGAACTTATAATTGCACTTTCGCAAAGCACTTCCCATTCGTCAGTTGAATTTTTTGAAATGCCGGTTCCGGTCAGGGTTTACAATACAGGAAAAACCGATTCCGTGGATTTCAGACTTGTTCATACCGTAAACAACCAGGTTTTTTGGGTCGAACCCGGTTTTGATGTGTCGGAAATAAAAATCGACCCCGATTACTGGTTAATTTCTAAAACAGCAGAAGCGGTAAAAGTTGAAATCGCCGAAAACCCGGGGACAGTTAATGTTTTTCCAAATCCGTTTGAAAATGAAATTTCAGTAATTTTAAATGGAAACCAGTCATTGCTAAAAACCAGCTTGTATAACTCCGATGGAAAATTATTATACCAATTCGCTAAAAACCAAAGCACTTTCGATTTATCTCATCTCCCGCAAGGAATTTATATTCTGAAAATAGAGACCTCGAAAAAAACAATAGAGCGAAAAATTGTAAAGTACGAATAACGAACTCCACCAATATTTGCAATTGTAAAAACAATTTTTTCCTTTTTCTATTTTGCATTTGTTGAAAGTCAGTTTTACCTGTTTTTCCATAACTCAGGGTCCCGGCTTGTGTGGAGCAACGCTTCGACTTTAACTGTTTGGGTTTGTTGGTTTACCCGGTAATGTACCAGATAGGGGAATTTTTTAATGCACATACATCGGACATCGTCATATTTTACTGCAAAATGCAAGGCGGAAGTTGAAAGTTTAGCTGTTTGTTTCCTGACATTATTTAAAAATCTGTCGCCTAAACCAGTTTGTTTTTCATTGTACCAGTCAACAGCCTGAGCAATGTCGTTAAAGAAATCAGGGTTGTATTCTACCAAAAATTTCATGTTCGGGCAGCCATTTTGCGTTCGATATCATCCCAGGAAAGATAGCTGCCGGGGTTGTTTTTATATTTTTTTATCCGTTCCCGTACTATTTGTTTGTGTTCTTCCGGAATTTCAGTATCGTCCATATTTTGTTCAGCCCAAAGAACTTCACTTAGCAACTGCTTTTCGGAAGGTGATAGTTGTTTCACGATATCTACGACCTGCCTGAAGTTGAGCGGTATCTTTAATTGAACATGTTGTGTATTCATAGTAATTATTTTAAAAGTATTTGTTTCTGCTATTATTGCAAATTTAGTCAATAAAAAGTTAAAACATTTTTTACGGAAAAAAAATCGTATCTGATATTTCCCAACTTTTATTACCTTCGTGTTACGAAATTAAAAAATTGTAACACCATGCCGGTATCCCGTTTTGGCGTTTCACTCGATGAGGAGTTGTTACACGCGCTCGATGAGTATGTGGAAGAGAACAGGTTTGCAAACCGTTCACAGGCCATTCGTCACCTCATCGAGAAAAACCTGGTGGAGGAAAAATGGAAATGCGACAACATTGTGGCCGGTGCAGTGGTTTTGGTTTTCAGCCACGAAAAAACCGACATCCTGAAAAAATCTTCTGAAATTCAGTTTAAGTACAGGGAGTTTATACTTTCATCACAGGGGTTTTATCTGAACCAGCAGAATTACCTTGAAATTATAGCAGTTAAAGGCCCTTCCAAACGGCTTACTGAAATTTCGGACAGGTTGATTGGTATTAAAGGTATTCAGCACGGAAAGCTGGTTATGAGTAAGGCAGAATAATTTTTTTGTCCTTATGGTAACACGAAATAGTTGATTGGTAACACTTTTATTTTTTAAAATGAACAGATTTATACACATTTTCAGGGGGATATTTCTATCTGTATTGCTGGTTTTTCCCTTTTGGGGAACAGGACAGATAGCTTTAACCGATACGGTAAAAATTGAGGAAGTAATTGTAACCGGTTCGCGCGTAGAGGTTTCGCGCAGAAACGTTCCTTTAACGGTTTCCCTGGTTTCGCAGGAAAAGATTGAGCGCAGTAACGAATCGGCTGTATTGCCGGTTTTGAGTCATCGCATTCCCGGCATGTTTGTTACCGAGCGGGGAGTCACCGGTTTCGGGGTTGCTTCGGGCTCTGCCGGGCAAATCAGCATGCGCGGAGTAGGTGGTACGGCTCCCAACACCCAGGTGCTCGTACTCATCGACGGGCATCCCCAGTTTCAGGGTTTGTTTTCGCACCCTCTGCCCGATGCCTATGTTTCGTCCGATGTGGAAAAGGTGGAGGTAATCAGGGGGCCTGCTTCCATTTTGTATGGGTCGAATGCAATGGCAGGCGCCATAAACATCATCACAAAAAGGCAGACCAGAGAAGGCTTTTCGGGCAATGGCAGAATTTCATACGGTTCATACAACACCCAAAAATACATGGCAAGTGGCGGTTTTCGGGAGGGCCCGTTCAGCATTTTTGCATCGGTAAACCACGACCGCACCAACGGGCACCGCGATACGTCCGATTTCAAAATCGTGAACGGATTCATTAAAGCCGGTTACGAGCTGAACAAAAACATAAGCGTTGCAGCTGATGTAAGCATTGCCGATTTCAACTCACAGGATCCGGGAACCATTTTTAATCCGGCATTTTTTGGCATCGACATTCTCAGGGGAAAAACATCATTTGCAGTAAAAAACCGGTTTAGCAAAGCTGAAGGCGGGCTGATTGCTTTCTATAATTTTGGCAATCATGAATTTACCAATGGCTGGATTTCGGAAGATTACCATACGGGCATCAGCATTTATCAGGGGTTGCAGCTTTTCAGGGGAAACCGGATTACGCTGGGTGCCGATTATAAAAAAGTAGCTGGAATAGCAAACGACGGTGCTCCCGGCGGTGCAGACACATGGCACCATGTTTCGGACATAGCCGGTTATGCCTGGTTTCAGCAATCGTTTTTCGAAAAAATTATTTTAAGTGGTGGTTTGCGGCTCGAAAACAACTCGATGTTTGGACTGGAAACCGTGCCTCAGGTGGGCTTTTCGTACCTTGCTTCTGCCAATACCACAGTAAAAGGTTCTTTTTCAAAAGGATTCAGAAGTCCGTCGCTGATGGAACTTTACCTGTATGCTCCCAACACGGAGCTGGAACCGGAAAGACTGATGAATTATGAGCTGGGGGTAAGCCGGGAAAGCACCGACCGGAAAATGAGGATGGAACTGACGGTTTTTGCTATTGAGGGGGATAATGTGATTGAGGTAATGCCAAACGATGCTCCTCCGCCCCCTGTAAAAAGGCAGAATGTTGGCTCTTTTTCCAACAAGGGTATTGAAGCTGAAATTAACTGGGACATCAGCCGCAGGATTGATTTCACATCAAACTACAGTTTCCTTCATCTCGATAAACCCCGGCTTGCAGCTCCAAAGCATCAGTTTTTCATCGAGGGAACCTATACCCGGACAAAATTCAGGGCAAATGTCTCTTTGCAACAGATTACGGGGCTTTACACCTTTACCGGCGAGCCTGAGCCATTGCAGGAAAATTATTCTCTGGCAAATGTGATGCTTTCGTACCGGCTGACGAAAAATTTTGAAATATTTGCTTCAGGGAAAAATTTGTTCGATCAGGAATACAGCATCAATTACGGTTACCCCATGCCGGGAATTACGTTTTTTACGGGTATAAACCTGCAGTTATAAAAAAGTAAATTTGGATTTTATCTGTTATGCAGTTCGTTTCTGAACGAGGTTCTCACACACCGAAATCCGATGTATGATTTTGCGGTGTCCTGGTATTCGTAGGTTCGGGTTGAGGTTCGTATAAAATATTCCACATCTTTCCAGGATCCGCCCCGAATAACTTTGCGTTTCATCACAGGGGGGTCATCCGGGCGGGCATCGTATTCAATTTCGGGATTCAGGTCGTTCATAACATTATATGCGGCTTCGTAAAAAGCGCTGCTGGTCCATTCGGCTACATTTCCGGCCATGTCGTACAAACCGTAGTTGTTCGGGTCGAATTGTCCAACCCGCATGGTTGTTGTTGTGGTTGGGCTGTCGGCCACATAGTTTCCACGCAGCGGCTTAAAGTTGGCTACAAAACATCCTTTGACGTTGCGGGTGTAATAACTTCCCCAGGGATAAATTGTGTTATTCAGACCGCCTCTTGCTGCCAGTTCCCATTCGGTTTCGGTGGGCAGGCGATAATCGTGAGCCGGTGTTTCGTTAAGGCGGCTGCTGAATTCGGATTGCAAACGGGTACGCCAGTCACAAAAGGCACGTGCCTGTTTCCAGGTTATTCCCACTACCGGATAATCGTCGAAAGCAACATGCGAAAAATATTTCAGGGTAAGTGGTTCATTGTAGGTGTAAGTAAAATCCCGTATCCAGACGAGTGTGTCGGGGTACGCGGGTACCATTTCGCGCATCAGGAAAGCACTTCGGTTGGCAATGGGTACTGTTTCACCCTGCTGAGTTACCACTGTTCCCTCGTATTGTTGTGTATCAAAATTATAGCTGTTTTGCCTGCGGGCTGCCTGCTTGTAATCAATCCAGGCGTATTCATAAATGAGTTTTCGGGTATCGATTTCTTTCTGGAATGCGTGGCGCTCTTCTTCAGGAATGTACAGGTCGCTCATGGCCAGCTGATAATCAGCATCGCGCCAGTCTATTTTTTCGCGCCAGTTAATGGTTGGATAGTCCAGTGGTACGCCTCCTGCATCTTCGGTATTCAGGTATTCAGGGTAAGTTTGCCCCAGCAACCTCCGGGCAATGGAATCGCGCACCCAATACACAAACTGGCGGTATTCATTATTGGTAATTTCGGTATCGTCCATCCAGAATGCCTCCACTGAGACCCTCTTTGAACGGTTCCCGAGATCGCTCACTTCATCATCTGAGGGGCCAACCACGTAGCTGCCCCGAGGAATATTTACCATTCCGAAGGGTGAGGGCTCGAACCAGTTTTTGGAATTCCGTTCACCGCCTGGCAGGAATTGTACAATTTCATTTTTGCATGAATGGAAAAGCAAGCTGGCGGCTAATACGATATATACTATTGCTTTCCTCATTCATTAGTTAGTATTCCCAAAGGTCCTGTTCAAAATTGAAAATTTCATGTTCTATCCGCTTCGACTCAAGCATGGCTTCTTTTCCGCTTAAATAGGCGCTGATGTCGCGGTTGTTGTAAATGTTCGATTCTTTAACAATGTAGCTGTTAAAAAACCTTTTTATAAACAGGTCGTCGAACGACATGGACTGTGCCTGGTTGTAAGGATTTAAAACCTGGTTTCTTGCCAGCAGAGTTCTTACTTCGGGGTAATACACCCAAAATACTTTTTGACGCTGAACCTGGCCCGGTTCATCCATATCACGGGTAAATTCGCGGATAGGGCAAATACCGATTACCCTCACATTCATTGAAGAGGTTTGCTTGTCGAAGTACCATTCCTCTTTTACCATGTACTGTTTTATTTCTCCCGGCCTGATTTCTCCCTGTATGGTAACGGTTTTCCGCTCTCCGGTATCGAAATCGATGGTTTCTTCTGTGGTTTCTTCAGCTCCAAAAGCTTCCTGCACCTGCTCGTAGGTCATCGGGACTTTAAAGTCGTCGTCGAGCCGGGCATCGTACGGAGTTATTTGTCCGTTTTCAATGCCATCGAGCAGCAAGTTGATCAGATTGATTCTTCCATCGGTTTCAGCGACAGGATAGTAGAGAGGCAGGTTCATTTTTTCACGCAAATCAATGATCCGCCATAAGGTTTTCGACCAGAAAACGTCCGCTTCTCTTACTGAAGGCAGGGGCATGGGCCTTTTTTGACTTTGGTCGGTCATTTGATAAGCGCCGTTAATAATTTGTGCTTCTGCTTTGTACCCTGATGAGGTGAGCAGGAATATTAAAAATCCGGTGTAAACAATTATCTTTTTCATTTCTATTGTATTTTAAACGAAATTGGGTCGAGGTCGATTGCTACTCCATCATCCCCAACTGCTCTGATGTTTGAAATATAAATTAAGCTATTTGGATTCAGCCTTCTGAATTGTTCCTTTTGTTCTTCGGTAAACCGGTTCGAGTTGCTTTCAAAAAAGTTGACATACCCTCCGGCTGCTGAAATTTCAATTCTGAACTGGGTAACAGTATATCTGAATTCGAAATCGAAATCTTCCAGTACAGCCATCACACCATCTTCAACCACCAGACGCTCTCTGCGAATGGAACCGCCTGCCATACCTGCAACCTGTGCAACCGGTTCGGGAACTCTTTTAACACGCCAGTTTGTAGAACCCAGCAATCGCCTTTGGCCGCCAATATTGGCATGTACCGAAACGGTTGTTCTTCTTCCCTGCTCATCCAGTTCGTCGGGTCGGATGATATATTCGTTTCCGCGTTTTATAACGGAGCCGTTGGTCATGGTTACTTCCAGGTTTTCGTGCGGAATGCCACCGCCTCCAACATCGAAAGGATTGTCGAGGCCACGGTAGAATACATTCATGCGGGTAGCCGACATGGTTACACTTGGCTGGGTAACCTGGTATTCCTGCCTGAACGGATAATTTCTTACAATACCTCCCGGTGCTCTGTATTTTATCATTCCGCTCCAGCTAAAAACTCCGGGTTCCGAGGTTTTAATCCTGTAGGTAGCTTTGCCGTCCTGAACGGATACCGGACGGTTGTTAATCAAAATTTCAGGCTGTTGTGTGGTATCTTCGGCAGCAAGAAAAACTTCTGCTACGTATTCGTCTCCCTGCAAAACAATATTTGAGTTGGGAATAACACGGGCGCCCAGTTTGTTAAACATAAAAGCCCCGGCATCGATTTGCCCGAAGAGGTAGTTGATGAGGTTGGCTTCTGAATTTTTGATGTCGATTTGTATTTTCGATAAAAGTGTAAGTGCTGCTACCAGAGGTTTATCGAGAAACCGTTCTGTTTCCCACGATTTGCTTTCGCCACCTTCTCTCAGATTAACCGGTGGGTCGGAAGTATCCAGTGCACTTTCAACTGTGCTTTTCAAATCAACATCCGAGTCATCGATTAAAGCAAGGAGCTCTTCACGAAAATGGTCAATGGTTTCCTTTAATTCCGTTGCTTTATTTTGTGTAATCAGAAATTCTGAAGGAGCATTCAGGTCGTCGGGTTTCGACATAATCAGTGTGTCTCCGCTTTGGGTAACTAAGAAAAAGTCGGTTGATTTGAGTGGGTTGTCGCTGGAAAGAGGTTTTGAGCCTGATTTGATGACAAGGTCTTCTTTAATATGGCTGATATACGATATGAGACTATCGGTTTTTGTTTTTACCATATCCGCTTTTGTTTTCCATTCGCCCACCCGTGCTTCATTTTCGGCATAGGCCTGTTCAAAGCGCGCATAAACCTGAGCATTTTTCATGTCCACTGTTCTGAGGGTATTTATCAGGCTGATATCGACAACTTTAAATGCCTCGAGTACCTCGGACGCAACGTTTAATGCCAACATTGCGGTGAGTACAAGGTACATCATGTTTATCATTTTTTGCCGAGGTGATTCCGGACAATTCTTTGAACCCATAATTCAGTTACTTCAAATTATTACTTTTTGTAACTCAGTGCACCCAACATATTTCCATAGATGGTATTCAGAGCTTCCAAATGTTTATTTAACTGTTCGGCGTTTTCCTTATATTTTTGGAGTTCAGATACCGATGAAGACAGTATTTCATTCATCTGGCCCAAATCGCTGCTGAATTTATGACTTGCTTCAAATTGTGCTTTGGTTCCCCTTAGCTGCGATTCAAAACTTTCATTCAGTGCGTTAATATTATGATTCAGCTTCTCCAGATTGTTCGAGTACATTTTGGAACTTTCACTGATGTTCTTCAAATCTGAAGAAAAGGCGCCCGATGCCCCGTTCACCGTTTCGGAGAGTTTCTGACCGGTTTCTGCAAGTTTGGTCGAAAAGTCTTCGCTGCTCTTGTGCAGTTTTTCTATGGCGGTTTTTCCGGTACCGGAAAGCTGATCAGATGCCTGAGCATAAGAATTAACCAGTTTTTCTACCGAAGCATTTACGGTTTCGTTGGCTCTTTGGTTGATTTCAGCAAATGTGTTCATGGATTCAGATGCCGAACTCAGGTTTTTTACGTACAGGTCGGTAGCAAGGGTCGCCGACGATATGTCGCTGATGCCACGTGCTGCTGCTGACAGTTCATTCAGGCTTTTTCCAACTTTCTCAATCAATTCTGGTGAAAGATCAGACGAGGGAAGCAACTGGTTAAAACCGTTTTTTCCCCTCCGGTTATAATCCTCTTCGTCCAGTACTTCGTAATCGTCGCGAAGTTCCGGATACACTTTTGCCCATTCCGGCATTTCAAGCGGAGGTTCAAAAGCAGATAAAAAGAATATGATTGCTTCTGTTACCAATCCGATAGTAAGCAGCAATCCTCCATATTGCCAGTGCTGGAGTTTGAATAGTGCCCCAAGCATTACAATTGAAGCACCCCATCCATAAACATAGCCCATGAATGTTTTCCAGCGTTTTGTTTTGAAAATTTCTCCAATATTCATTTTATTGAGGTAAAAGATTAGTAACTGTTTTTTTAATTGAATTCTTCACCAAAGGTTGATCGGACACAACGGAAACCTACAAATGATTTTGTTGTATCCTGATATTCGAAACTACGGGTTGAAACCTGCGTAAAGTATGCAATGTCTTTCCATGATCCTCCCCGAACCACCTTTCTTTTCATCACGGGTGGATCATCGGGCCGGGCATTGTAGGTGAAAGTCGGATTCAGGTCGCTGAAGTAGTTGTATCCGGCTTCATCGTAAGCTGTTTCGGTCCATTCTGCAACGTTGCCCGACATGTCGTATAATCCATAGGCATTGGGCTCATAACTTCCAACCTTCATGGTTGAAATACCTCCGTCTTCCACGTAATTGCCTCGCAAGGGTTTAAAGTTTGCCAGGAAAACCCCGTCTTCATCGCGTGCATAGTATCCTCCCCACGGGTACATCGAAAAATCTTTACCTCCCCGTGCGGCGTATTCCCATTCTACCTCGGTGGGTAACCGGTAAGCCATCATCGATGGCTGCCGTTTGCTGGTCAGATAGTCTGTTTGAATTTTTGTTCTCCAGTTGCAAAAAGCAAGTGCCTGTTTCCAGGTTACACCTACAACAGGGTAATCGTCGAAACCGGGATGCCAGAAATAACGGGTAGCCCAGGGTTCGTTGTAGGAATAGGTAAAATCGCGAATCCAGGTAAGTGTATCGGGATACACGTGTACCTGATCGTTCATAATGAATGCCGAACGGTTTTCAATGGGTCTGAGTTCACCGTCGGGGTCGTAAACATTGCCTTCGTACCTTTGTGTTTCAAAGTTATAGCTGTTCGACCTTTTGGCTGCCTGTTGCAGGTCAATCCACCAGTATTCATAAACCAGTTTCCTGCTGTCAACTTCCTGTTTCCCGAAAAAACGTTCATTTTCGGGGATGTATAAATCCTGCATGGCCATCTGGTAGTCGGGATCGCGCCAGTCGATTTTTTCGCGCCAGTTGATGCGTGGCGGATCAATGGGAGTTCCGTCGCGGCTTTCGGTAATCAGGAATTCGGGATATTGGTCTCCGAGCATCCTGCGGGCGATGGAGTCCTTCACCCAGGTTACAAACTGGCGGTATTCGTTATTGGTTATTTCTGTGTCATCCATCCAAAATGCGTCCTGTGAAACCGTTCGGGTAGGAACGCCCGACATGGCCGGATCCTGGTCGCTTGGACCGATGTTGAAACTTCCCCGGGGAACATAAACCATTCCGTAGGGTTGGGTTTCGCGCCATTTAGGTCTTTTTTGTACTCCAACCAACTCTCCGGTTCCAGATGATGAACAACCGGTAAAGATGACAAGTGAACCAAGTACAACTGCAATTAAAAAAAGTTTTTTCATAGCTCAAATATATGGCTTTCTTTATAAAAATCTTATACTTCTATATTTCTGGCTTCGGTTTCGCTCCAGATTAACCGAATAACTAATAAAAATTTCGTGGGAGGCAAATCCATAGTAACCTATGGCTGAGGTAACCAAATCAAAAGAGTAACCCACTTTAAGTCCGTTGGCCAGTTCAAGACCCAACAGCAGGGCAACGGCATCGTTTACCCTGTAAGAAATACCTCCCCAAAACCGGTCGTCGTAAACAACATTTGTGTTCACATCCACCTGCCATGCAGCCAGGTCGGACTTAAACAAGAACGAAGGCCGTAACTCAAATAACGGATCGGCCAGTTTAATATTGTATCCACCCATTAAATAATAATGCCTTGACAAATATGCACTTGCATAGTCGTCGTACTCAATGGCCGGCTGATTGATATGCGTTACCGACAGGCCTAAATAATACTGGTTTGATGAAAGGTAAAGCCCGCCGCCCAAATCAAATGCCAGTTGACTCACTTCTCCCTGAGGAATTGCAGGGTCGGAACCGGGTTGTGTATAAATGCCGTAATCGTCTTCGGGCACTTCCCAATTGCCATTGATGCTTTGGTTGTAAAAGCCGGCGGAAAGCCCGATTCCCAGCGTGCCAAAACTCAGCTCGGTTTTATATGCATAGCTGCCATTAATCAAAATATTTTTTGCGAATCCCAACTGATCGCTTACTATATTCAGACCAACACCGCCCGGGGTTCCAAATAAATTTGTGGCCGCATCTACGCTAAAAACCAGTGTTTTCGGAGCTCCTTTCATTCCCTCCCATTGATATCGGTTTAAAATTATCCCACTAATGGCATTTTCGGCTCCTGCATACCCCGGATTAACACCCAATTTATAATACATATTGTTTGTAAACTGCGGATCTTGCTGGCCCATAGCCGTCAGGTTTATTATTAACAGCAAATATAGAAAAGAAATAATTTTTTTCATGTGTTTACAATTGTTAATTTTTTATGGTAACACATGGAATTCGCATTAGGTCATAATTGTATTTTTTGATGTATGTATTCATTCTCATGCTCATTTCATACTCCTTTTTGGATGCGGCATAAATTTAATTTCAATTCAGGCTAAAGAAATAAAAAATTGTTGTTTGTAACAAACTTCTGTTAACCTGGTAAGCAAAGAACGCACGCATTTTTCTATTATTTTGATAAGCTATCTATTTTTTGAACGAATTTGAGCCAGCGCTCCGGTATTTCGTTTTCGGCAGCCTGGTTGTATTCTTCTTTTGAACAGGCTATTTCGATGGTTTCTCCATGAATTGATTGCACCTCAAACCACCATCGATCTGTTTTTGGTTCGTGCAAAAAAACAACCGGATGGTCCAGTCCGTCGATTTGAACCTTGTAAACCGTTCTTTTTTCCGATTGCCGGCGGCATGAAACCCCCTCGAGGAAATACCAGATAATTTCAGCAGCCAGGCTGTAAGTAATGCAATTTTCAATGCCTGGTTTCACGCCAAACAGGCCGAAAGCTTTCATCTGCTGGCCTAATCCGGCGTAACGGGCCAGGAGGCATGCTTCCTCGCCGCGCAAGCCGTTAGGATTTTTTTGATGAGTGGATGGCGCTTCGGTATATTTAACAGCGCCCATATCGAATGACAACACATCTGAAGACCGCAGAATCAATTCTGCCTGCTGAATGTTGTCGCGCAGCTGACCCAACCGAATGTGCTCTCCCAGCCCCTTTGTTTTTTCCATCAGTTTCTCCCCTGTCAGGTGGTTTTGATACCCGATGAGGCTGAACTGAAAAAGGTTGGTCTGGGTTTTAAAAAGCCGGGTCAGGTAATTGCCGGAGTGAAACGGTTCAACACTTTTTTTTACATCGGGAACGGCATCGATGGTAGAAAACCAAAAGAAGGGTTTGTTTTGAAATGCTTCGCAGATGCCCAGCGTTACATCCTGACTCCCTCCCATAATAACCGGAATTATATCTGCTTCAAGCAAATATTCTACGGCATCGCGCAAGGCCAGAAAAGTTCCTCTGGTGCTGGTGGCCGGTTTCAGGTTTCCCAAATCGGTAATATGTAATTTGTTGTTTAAAACCGCCAGCCGGTATAGTGCCTTTCTGATATTGTCAGGCGCCGAATTTTTCTTTTTCTGCCATTTCCCGTTTTCAAACGGAACTCCAATCAGGGCCACATCCACTTTGGCAAGGGCCGATGAGGAAACGGCGGCGCTGTTTTTCTCCACAGCCACTCCCAGGGAATATTTTCCCGGCGGATATCCGTTTGATTTAATTTGGGAAAAATCAACCGGGTCAAAATAATCGGGCAAATTCATTATTTCAGTTTTTGCAAAAATAAAGGCAAATGTCGAATCATCTGCCTTTTACTGCTATTTCTTTTTTCGTGCCCTTTTGGTTTTTGGTTCAGGTGCTTCGCTGATTATTTTTTTGCAATCTTCGAGCGAAAGCTCCTCTGCCTTGAGTTTTTTTGGGATTTTGTAGTTTTTCTTTTTAAATGAAATGTAGGGACCCCATCTGCCGTTCAGGATTTTTAAATCCGGCTCTTCATCAAAAACCCGGATGACCGCTTTTCTGTCTTTTTCTCTTTTGGCTTCAATCAACTCTACGGCACGCTCAAGGCCAACAGTAAACGGATCATCTTCTTTTTCGAGCGAAACAAATTTATTGTCGTGTCTTACATAAGGCCCAAAGCGGCCAATACTTACTGTTACTTTTTTGTTTTCGTATTCGCCCAGGTCACGCGGCAGTTTAAACAAATCGAGGACCTCTTCAAGGGTAATGGTTTCCAGGTGCTGACCTGCCCGCAGACTGGAAAATTGTGGTTTTTCGTCGTTATCTTCCGAGGTGGCTTCACCCAGTTGGGCTACCGGGCCGTACCGGCCAATTTTTACCGAAACCTGTTTGCCTGTTTTGGGGTCGTTGCCCAAAATACGCTCTCCTTTCGAGCGTTCAGAATGTTTGAGTACATCTTCTACCTGAACATGAAACGGCTGGTAGAATTTATCAATCATTTCATTCCAAACCAGTTCACCATCAGCAATATCGTCAAATTCTTTTTCAACACTGGCTGTGAAATTGTAGTCCATAATCTGCTCGAAGTTTTCCATCAGAAAGTCGTTAACCACCATTCCGATATCGGTTGGGAAAAGTTTCGATTTTTCAGTACCGGTAATTTCTGTTTTTGTTTTTTCTGAAATTTTTTGGTTTTTCAGCAAAACCACGTCGAATTCCCTTTCAACGCCCGGGCGGTCTTCTTTCACCACATAGTTGCGGTTTTGAATGGTGGTAATGGTAGGCGCATAGGTTGAAGGCCTGCCAATGCCCAACTCTTCCAGTTTTTTCACCAGCGATGCTTCGGTGTAGCGCGGGGGACGTTGCGAAAAGCGCTGGGTTGCTGTGATAAATGCCATGCGCAGTACATCCCTGGCTTTAATGGGTGGAATAATTTCCTGTCCGGCAGGAGGGTTTCCATTTTCATCGTCGGTCGATTCCATGTAAACTTTCAGAAAACCATCGAAAATAATTACTTCACCTGAAACAGTAAATACTTCCGGTGCTGTTGAAACCGAAATGGTTACATTGGTTTTTTCCAGTTTGGCATCAGCCATTTGCGAGGCCATAGTACGTTTCCAAATGAGTTCGTACAGCCGTTGTTCCTGGGCTGAACCACTCACCGTTTCGTTGCTCATGTATGTCGGCCTGATGGCTTCGTGCGCCTCTTGTGCACCTTTCGATTTCGAGCTGTATTTTCTGATTTTTACATAGTTTTCACCATGCAATTCAATAATTTTTTCCTTGGTTGTGTTTATGGCTAATCCGGAAAGGTTTACCGAATCGGTACGCATGTAGGTAATTTTTCCGCTTTCGTAAAGCCGTTGTGCCACCGACATGGTTTGCGCTACCGAAAAGTTCAGCTTGCGACTGGCCTCCTGCTGAAGCGTGGAGGTGGTAAAAGGCGGAGCCGGCGAGCGTTTGGCCGGTTTTTTTACCACATCGGCAACTGAAAATTCTGCCGATTGGCATTTATCTAAAAATGCGTATGCCTCCTTTTTGGTTGAAAAACGTTTGTTAAGTTCAGCTTTCAGCTCTGCCGGGTTTCCGATTTCATCCTTTGCCAGAAAAGTGCCGGTTACCCTGTACCATGTTTCACTTTTAAAATTGATGATTTCGCGTTCGCGTTCAACAATTAGGCGCACGGCCACCGACTGAACACGACCTGCCGACAGTGCCGGTTTTACTTTTTTCCATAAAACAGGCGATACCTCAAATCCCACAATGCGGTCGAGCACCCGGCGGGCCTGCTGGGCATTCACCAGATTGTCGTCAATCGAACGCGGGTTTTCAATGGCGCGCTGAATGGCTTCTTTGGTAATTTCATGAAAAACAATCCGTTTGGTATTCTTCGGATCGAGTTTTAACACTTCTTTCAGATGCCATGCAATGGCTTCTCCCTCACGGTCTTCATCGGAAGCGAGCCAAACCATTTCGGCGCCTTTTGCCATTTTTTTCAGTTCTGCAACAATTTTTTTCTTGTCGGGGGTAACCACATACTTGGGCTGGTAATTTTTTTCCAAATCAATTCCAAAATCCTTCTTCTCCAAATCACGAATGTGTCCCATGCACGAGGTTACTGTGTATCCTTTTCCCAGAAATTTCTCAATGGTTTTTGCTTTTGCAGGCGACTCAACTATCACAAGATTTTCTTGCATACGCTATGTTTCCTTTTTTAAAATTTTTGCAAATTAAAGAAAATGAAACGCTAAGTTCAAAATTTAATTTGCTTATTTTTAATCTATTTATTTGAAAATGATTTAATTATTTGTAAAAAATAAAATTTTGGCCCTAATCAACCCGTTATATTAATTGCTTCCACAACGGAAACATTTATATTTGCCGAATGATTTAATCCTGTTATTTATGACCGAAAAAAAAGGTGCAAGCTGGAAAAAATACATTATTGGGTTTTGGTTGCTGTTTATAACAGGCATTGCTGCTGTGGCACTAATGTTTGTTTTAATAGCAAAAGGCCATCTGGGTTTTATGCCAACCTTTGAAGAGTTGGAGAACCCTCCCAATATTCTGGCTTCGGGAATTTATTCCGAAGACGGAAAGATACTCGATAAATATTTTATTCACGAAAACCGCACATTCGTAAATTACGAGAATCTACCACCACATTTAATCGATGCTCTTATTTCAACTGAAGATGTCAGGTTTTACCGACATTCAGGAATCGATCTTCGTGGATTGGTGCGTGTATTTAAAGGAATAATTACAGGAGATTCCAGTTCAGGCGGTGGAAGCACCCTCAGTCAACAATTGGCAAAAAATCTGTTTCCGCGTGAAGGTTTAGATGGTTCGTTTGATTTGGTACTGCGAAAATTTAAGGAATGGGTGATTGCCGTGAAGCTTGAACGCAGCTATACCAAAGAGGAAATCATTCTGATGTACCTGAATAAGTACGATTTCCTGAACCTGGCGGTTGGCATCAAGTCGGCCTCGCAGGTTTATTTCAGCATTCCTCCCGATTCGCTTCAACTTCACCAGTCGGCCATGCTGGTTGGAATGGCTCAGAATTCATCCTTGTACAATCCGGTCCGCCGCCCCGAACTGGTGTTACGCAGACGCAATGTGGTTTTGAATCAAATGGCAAAATACGGGTACATTTCTACCGCTGATCGTGATTCAATAAAACAGCTGCCGCTTGATTTGAATTATCAGAAAGTGGACTACCGCAGTGGCCCGGCACCATACCTGCGGGAGTACCTGCGTCTCACCCTAACGGCAAAAAAGCCCGATAAAAGGAATTATGCCAGCTGGCAGATGCAAGCGTTCAACGAGGATTCAATTGAATGGGAAACCAATCCGCTCTATGGCTGGTGCAACAAAAACATCAAACCCGACGGGCAGAATTATGATTTGTATAATGATGGTCTGCATATTTACACTACCATCGATTCACGAATGCAACAATATGCGGTAGAGTCAGTCGAATATCACTTGAAAAACAACCTCCAGCCTGAGTTTGACGGGGGAATGAGGTATTTGAACAACCCTCCGTTTGCCAATAATATGACAGCCAGTGAAGTTGAGGATTTACTTAACCGCGAAATAAGACGTAGCGAACGCTATCGTGTTTTGAATAATCAGGGAAAAAGCTTTAGCGAAATCAAGGAAAATTTCAAAAAACCGGTTGAGATGACCATCTTTTCCTGGGAGGGAGAGTTAGATACACTCATGTCACCAATAGATTCAATAAAATGGTATCTGCGCCATTTCCGCTCATCGTTTATGGCTATGGAAACACACTCCGGAAAAGTGAAAGCTTATGTGGGAGGGCCAAACTACAAGTATTTTATGTACGATATGGTAAAAGGCGGCAAACGTCAGGTTGGCTCAACGGTAAAACCTTTCCTTTACACGCTGGCCATGCAAAACGGACTTACTCCTTGCACTAAAGTTCCTTATGTAACCCAGCAGTTTCAGATGTGGGACGGCACAATATGGGAACCCAAAGATGCCGAAGAAGATGAAGAAAACGAAGGGAAGCTGGTTACCCTGAAATGGGGCCTGGCACAATCTCGTAATAAAATTTCGGCCTGGGTGATGAAACAGTTTAATCCTCAGGCCATGGCCGAAGTAATGAAGCGCATGGGGGTTTACAGTCCCATCGATCCTGTTCCTTCCATGTTTTTGGGCACTTCCGATATTACCCTTTATGAAATGGTTGGGGCTTTCAATACATATACCAATCAGGGGGTGTATGTAAAACCCTGGTTTGTAACCCGTATTGAAGACCGGTATGGAAACGTGATTGCCTCATTTCATCCTGAGCGCTATGAAGCTTTTGATGAGCAAACAGCTTATTTGATGGTAAATCTGCTTCAGGGAGTGATTGACGAAGGAACCGGTATCCGGTTAAGGAACCGCGATGGTTACGGAAAATTTACCATGCCCATTGCCGGAAAAACGGGTACAACACAGAACCATTCCGACGGCTGGTTTATAGGAACCACGCCCAGGCTGACAGCCGGTGTTTGGACCGGCGCCGACCTGCGAAGCATTCATTTTCGTACCATTTCTTCAGGACAGGGCGCCAACATGGCGCTTCCTATATGGGGCTATTTTTATAAAAAGGTATTGGCCGATCCAACTTTAGGATATACCGAAGATATGAGCTTCAAACGACCGGATAATTTTAATATTAACCTCGATTGTGACGATGACCCGCAGCAAGGGGTTCCAACCGATTTTGAAGATTTCTTTTAGCCTGAATAATTCATCACGCAAAGGCGCAGAGACGCAAAGGTCTGAAATAAAATAGTTTAATATCAGTGTATTTTGCAAAACGAATTGTATTTTGTTCAAATTAAATTAATATTCCGGTGCTACGCACCTTATTTCCAACAGGCAATACCGTTTTCTACAAATATTTAGGTGCGCTGCACCCTTTTTCCCGAGCAATTGATAATCATTTAAGCCAAGCGGCAGCGCCGCGAAATACCTGCCTGGCGGCAGACAGGTTTGTAGCAGCAGGAACAATACAACATAGCGAAAGGTGCAGCGCACCGAAACATTATAAAATTACGGAAATTTCAAATTTACCATGCCACAAAAAATACTAATTTTGAATTTCATTTAATGAACCAAATTGAAAACTGCAAAATCAAATAAAGAACTACTTCTCCTAATCCGGGAAGATGACATGGTTGCTTTTTACCAGCTATATGAACGTTACAGCAGAAGATTATACGGTTTTGTTTTAAGATATATAAAGCTGGAGGCGGATGCCGAAGAAATTGTCCAGGAAGTTTTTATCAAAATATGGGAATCCCGGACCAAAATCGATGTCTATTCTTCGTTCGAGTCGTTTCTGTTTACAGTCGCCTATAATGCTACCATCAGCCAGTTTCGCAAAAGGGCCAGTGAGAAAAAATACCTCGAACATTTAAAATCATTGCAGCAGGTTGAAAGTGCACCTGATTTAACCGATGAAGTTTATTTTAACGAACTCAATGAACAGGTGCAGGATTTACTGAATGAATTAACCCCGCGACAAAAAGAAATTTTTCAGTTGAGCCGCGAACAGGGGCTGGCACATGATGAAATAGCGAAAAAACTGGACATCTCCGTCAATACAGTTAAAAAACATATAACCAATACGCTTGCTTTTTTAAAATCCCGTATCGATAGCAGCCTGATGGTCAATCTATTATTTATTTATTTGTTTCTGCAATAAAAAAAACCGGATTTTATATACTCCCTCATCGTGGGTTGGGCGTATAACCTTAACGAAACAGAAAAATAAAACGATATTTTTTAGTTTGGTTTAGTTAGGTAGTTTTATTTATGCCTCCCGGTCACGATAGCTATCGTGATGAGCCGGGAGGCATACACAAAAGAAGAAATGACGAAAGATACAATTATAAAGTTTTTAAGCAACCGGTGTACCAACACCGAGTTGGACGAAATTATCAGGTGGGCCAACACGGAAGCTTTCAGTAAGGAAGGTACCCGAATGGCATTCGATGACTGGAAATCGTATAGGGAAGAAGAGAATGTCGAAGACGATGAAAAATTCAGTTTACTCTTCGATAAAATTCAGCAGAAAATCAATAGTGAAAGCCTGAAAAATAGAAACATAGAAACCCGGAAACCGGTATTTATAACCTGGTTGACAAGGGCTGCTGCCATTTTGTTATTGCCGGCGCTGGCCTTTCTGTTTTATACCCTTTCTGAAAACGCTGAAATAAAGATGGAATCAGCACAGTTGGCAAATCTTCCGGTTGACTCGCTGGAAATTATTGCGCCAATAGGTTCGAGAACCGTAGTGCAGCTAACCGATGGTTCCGAGGTTCATTTAAATTATGGCAGCAGGTTGAAATACCCGCAAACATTTACCGGCGACAGCCGCGAGGTGCTGTTAACGGGCGAAGGGTATTTTGATGTGGCTCACAATCCTGAAAAACCGTTTATTGTTAAAACCGGCAAACTGAATGTAAAAGCTTTGGGCACTGCCTTTAACGTATTGGCTTACCCCGAGTGCAACGAAGTGCAAACAACATTGGTGAACGGGAAAGTGGTTTTGGAAAGCGTTGAAACAGAAGGAAAAGTGAAAACCATCGGCTCTATGACGCCGGGGCAACATGTAAATTACAATGTAAAAACCGGAGCGGTTTTAAGCTCAAAAGGGAATATCGAAAAATACATTGCCTGGAAAGAGGGCAAACTGATATTCGATGAAACAACCATCCTTGAAGCCGCAGAAAAGCTGAGTCGTATGTTTAATGTTTCCATTGAAGTGGACGACAAGATAAAAGATTATACCTATACGGTAACTTTTGAGGACGAGCCCCTCTTTCAGATACTCGAACTCATGACTGTTGCCACTCCGGTTCGCTACAAAGCGCTACCCCGCAAAAAATTACAGGATGATACCTACTCAAAACAAAAAATAGTATTTGAAAAAAGACGATAAACCAAAAATAAATCAACGCTAAAAAAATAGTCTGCCTATGAGAAAATAACCTTTTTAAAAAACAACAGGGAAATGCGTCAACATTTCCCTGAAGCGTGTAAGTAATTACCCTGTATAAAGGTACAGGGCATTTTTAAACTAAACAATACAAAAGTATGAAAAAATTGATTGATTTGTTAGGGAATGAAAAAATTCCCGGAATGAAAAAATTATTAAGGCTTATGAAACTAACAGTTTTTTTTATTTTGATTTCCATGGGCTGTGTCTTGGCTGGTAAAACCTATTCACAAACCAAAACGCTCACCCTTCACATGGAAAATTCTACAGTGAAGGAAGTCCTGGCAGAAATTGAAGGTCAAAGCGAGTTTCGTATCATGTACAGCGGCAAGTTTGTGGATGTGGACAGAGAAGTTTCACTGGATGTTAAAAACCAGAAAATCGAATCGGTTCTGAATACACTGTTTGCCGGAACCGATGTGAGTTATACCGTAAAAGACCGGTTTATTGTTTTGGTCACTCCGGAATTAATGTATGAAGGTACACTTGCCGTGATGCAGCAACCAGCAGTTTCAGGGAAAGTTACCGATTCCGATAACCAGCCTCTTCCAGGCGTAACGGTGGTAGTGAAAGGTACTACACAGGGGACAGTGACAAACGCGGACGGGAATTACTCGCTTTCCAATATTCCCGATGATGCCACTCTGGTGTTTTCGTTTGTAGGTATGAGAACGCAGGAAGTGGTTGTTGGAAACCAAACGAGTATTAATGTGACAATGGTGGAGGAGACGATTGGAATTGAAGAGGTGGTGGCTGTAGGGTATGGAACCATGAAAAAAAGTGATTTGACAGGATCGGTAATCAGAGCTGATATCGAATCATTTCGAGAGGTACCAAACACAAGTATTATACAATCACTGCAAGGTTCTGTGCCAGGTGTACAAATTGGTCAGGTAAACCGTGCTGGACAGGATCCGTCAATAAATGTACGCGGAGAAACCACCATTAATGGTAGTAAATCTCCATTAATTATTTTAGATGGTGTCGTATATCATGGTAGCATAGGCGACATTAATCCAGCTAATATAGAGTCTGTTGATGTATTGAAAGACGCTAGTAGTAAAGCTGTTTATGGTGCACAGGCTGCAAATGGGGTAATATTATTTACAACAAAAGGCGGTAAAAAATCTCAAAAACCCACAATTACTTATTCGGCTTACTATACAATGAGTGAACCAACAAAAAACTATCGCTTATTAAACAGGGATGAATGGCTTGAAAAAGCAAGGACTATCGAATATATGAGATCATACACAGAAGGGTCAGGTTATACTCAACCTAATCCTAATTGGGATTATACTCAATCGCAAATTTTCCCGGCAGTAATTCAAGGCATTGAAAGTGGTACTGAATTCAATTGGTGGGATGCAGCAACGACAGATGGATATATGCATAACCATGTTGTTAGTGTTACTGGTGGTGGAAAAGAAATGTCCTACTTTGTTTCAGGTGGATTAACAAAACAACAAGCGTTAATCATAAATGATAAATATTCAAGAGCGAATTTAAGAGTGAACTTCGATATGAATATTACAGACTGGTTAACTGTCGGTACCAATACATTTCTTTCATTTGCTGATTTTTCAGGAGCCGTCCCCTCAATTGACAACATCAGAACTACGGCACCGGTGGTTGCCCCACAAGACGATGAAGGCAACTGGGTAATCAATCCTCTTGGCGATGCTAATATTAATCCATTATTAAACGCAGAGGCTTTGGATAGCGATAAGCGTCATCAGATAAACCTGAATAATTACGCAAAGATTAGTATTCCCTGGGTGAAGGGCTTAACTTATCGTTTAAATTACAATTATGCATTAAATGTTGGCAATCAAGCATATTTCAACGAATTTGGTGCCGGTATTACCGGTTATGCAAAAAAATATGTAACTAATAACTATTATATGCTTCTAGATAACATCGTTAACTACACCCGTAGTTTTGGTACCCATGATGTAAATGCCACTTTTGTCTATGGGTATAATCAGCTTGATTATGACAACACTACTGCTGAGGGGGAAGGATATGGTAATACTGCTCTTGGTTACAATAGCCTAGAACAGGCAACCAATCAATACATCAATTCGGATGCTTGGGAACAAGTAAACTTATATCAAATGGGGCGGATTGCCTATGGTTATAAAAACCGATATTTGATAACCACCACGTTACGTCGTGACGGATTCAGTGGGTTTGCGGAAAATAACAAGTTCGGTTTATTTCCCTCGGTTGGTGCTGGCTGGGTAATCTCTGATGAAGCATTTGTGGAAGATGCACTGGAATACTTAAAGCTTCGTGTAAGCTATGGTGTAACAGGTAACCTTACTTCACGTTACAGCTCACTCGCAAAAGTTGTCTCAGACGATGGACAGAAGTATATTTTTGGTGATGGAGCTGCAACTGTAAACGGACAATCGGTAAGCAGCATGGCAAATAAGGACCTTTCCTGGGAGACTACATACGAAACTAACTATGGTGTTGATTTTACGATCCTTAATAGCAAGATACGCGGTTCTGTAGATTATTACAGTTCAACAACGAAAGACCTGCTTTGGGATGTGGTTATTCCTAATATGACCGGATTTTCTTTTGTAAGAACAAATTTGGGTGAGTTGAAAAACCACGGGGTAGAGATCAACTTAAATACAACTCCGGTGCACAAAGGGGATTTAACCTGGAATCTGAACGTAAATTTTGCCCATAATAAAAATGAAGTTGTTTCGCTGTTAGGCGATGACAATGACGGTGATGGAGTAGAAGATGACTTGGTAGCAAGTGGACTCTTTATTGGCGAGCCTTTAGGTACTATTTACGGTTATGAAGTAGATGGTATTTGGCAAATTGGTGAAGATATTACCAACGGTTTTTTCCCAGGAAGTTATAAAATTGTCGATCAAGCAGGTCCTGGTAGCTCAGATCCTGATGGAGAAATAACTGCTGCTGATGACCGTATTATTCTCGGTCATGAAAATCCATTGTTTACTATGGGTATAATGAACAAGTTGGATTATAAGAACTTCAGCCTGAAATTTTTTTTGAATATTATTGAGGGGGGGAAGAATGGTTATTTGAAATATAACACAAGACCTTTGACCACTCCAGGGAATTTGGCCAGTCACAACTTGTTTAATTCAATTGATATGTGGTCTCCCTCCAATCCAGATGCCATGTATGCTATAGGTTGGGAAACTCCTGCCATTAATACTGATATTCTGCAATCAAGAAGTTTTATCCGCCTGCAGGACATTTCTTTATCCTACACACTCAGCAAAAACTTCGCTAACAGGATTGGTCTTGAAAGGGCAAAAGTATATTTAAGTGGAAAAAACCTGCTTACCTTTACCAATTGGCATGGATGGGATCCTGAAACAGGGCAGGGTATTACCTCCGATGCTTATCCTGTTATGCGCTCTTACACAATAGGTCTTGATATTTCATTCTAACATTTAAATTGTCTAAAAATGAAAAAAATTATAAAATATATAGCTTATTCAATCTTGTCTGCGGGAATGTTAGTCTCGACATCCTGCGATGAAAATGATTTTTTGAAAGAAGTCCCACTCGATTTTTACAGTCCTGAAAACTCATATGTGACCTATGAAAATTTTCAAGCAGCACTTAACGACTTGTATGCGAGGGTGCGTGATATCCATTTTAAATACTTAGATACGGAAACCTATATTCACATGCTGGGTACGGATGTGGCAAAAAATGTCCGTGAAGACGTAAACCGTCGTTTAGGAAACTACGGGTACTTATTTCGACCTGAAAGCGATGCAATTGAGTACCACTGGGAATTATGGTATAAGATTATTGCTAATGCAAACACCGTGCTTTCTCGTGTGAACGATAGTGAGATGACTGCCGAACAGATCACCAAAATAGAGGCAGAAGCTAAGTTTTTCAGAGCATTTGCATACCGTTATCTGGGCTATTTATATGGTGGCGTCCCGATCGTTCTGGAAGAAGTGTCTAGTCCGCGTTCCGATTTTGTGCGCGCTTCACAGGATGAGGTTTATGACCAGGTGATTGATGATCTAAAAGCAGCAGCATCTGCATTGTCAGGGATTAACAACGTAAAGGACGGACAGGTTTCCAAGCTGGTAGCATCTTATTATTTGGCCGAAATGTATATCACCAAAGGACAGTATGATGATGCCATTACAGAAGTATCAAAAGTTATTAATGACCCAGCAACATCATTGATGACTGAACGTTTTGGAACAAGACAAAGTGATCCAGGTGATGTATATTGGGATTTATTTCGCAGAGACAATCAAAACCGTGGTACTGGTAATAAAGAAGCTATATGGGTTGCACAAATGGAAGTCGATGTTCCCGGAGGGTATTTAAGTACAGCAGGTGGGTATGATAATGGATTGGAAAGAATGTGTGTTCCTGCAATTTTTTCGTGCACAACTCCTGACGGGAAAGGAGATGGTTTTATTCAAGTACGCTCCACCTATAATCAGGGAGGACGTGGAGCTTCATTCATGTCGAACACTAACTGGTTTCTCTATGAAATTTGGGGGGATGATTTTGATAATGACATGCGTAACTCACAATATAATTTTCAGCGTACAGGTGTATTTGACAATCCCGATTCGCCATGGTTTGGTAAAGCTGTGAATGATCCAGAAAATCCAAGTGCCAATTGGAAAACACAAAACTGGAGATGGTATCCTTTCCCAATAAAAGTAACTACACCTTTTAACCACCCTGATGCTCTTTACGTGGATCGTGAATTGGGAACCCTGAAATCAAATGCAGGAAGTACATACCGTGATATGTACTATCTACGACTTGCAGAAGCATATTTATTACGTGCAGAAGCCTACCATCTTAGCGGTGACAACAATAATGCTGCAGCCGATATTAATATGGTTCGTAACCGCGTAAATGCAACGCCGGTAGAAGCATCGGAAATTGATATCGATTATATTTTGGATGAGCGCGCACGTGAATTGATTTATGAAGAACAGCGTCGCTTAACACTTGTCAGAACTGGGAAACTAATAGAGCGCGTTCGTAAATACAATGAGCTAAATGCTGACGATATCGAAGACCATCACAAATTGTTCCCGATACCTTATTCAGTAATTGAAGCAAATAAGGACGTGGAAATAACTCAAAATCCGGGATATACTAATTAATCTTTAAATGAGAGAATAAATTCCCTTGTAGTTTCCAAACTGTGGGGGGATTTATGTCTTCTTTCTCATAAAAGGACTTATTATAGCTTTCATTTGCATGAAGTGAGTTCTGTTTACAATCATGCAAATTAGATAGAAGAGAATTTATTAAGGATTTATCTTTTGTTCTATTACTCAGGTTATCCAATGCTGAAAGTTGATGGAGAAAAGATAAAAAAATAGTTGGTCATGAAGCAAAATTATGTGTCAGATTTAGTAGTTTTTCTTATGGCATTTATTCTTTTGAGTGGATGTTCGGGTAAGGCTAAGAATTCGGTTGATTCGAAAGAGGAAAATAAGAAAATACCTTTTGAATTTCCTGATTTGAAACCACAGACATTTGGTGATTCATTTTTTGATATCAGGGACTATGGAGCTAAACCTAATGATAGTACTTTTTTAAATACAGAATTTATTGGTGAAGCTATTTCAGCCTGCCATGAGAGAGGAGGAGGAACTGTCATTATTCCAAAGGGAGTTTGGTTCACAGGGGCAATTCACTTTAAAAGCAATGTAAACCTGCATTTAAGTGAGGGTGCTGAATTGCGTTTCAGCAGAAAGTTCAGCGATTACCTTCCAGTAGTCCTCATTCAGCGGGCTGGTTTTATGTGTTACAACTATTCACCTCCGCTTTATGCCTATCGTTGCGAAAACATAGCAGTTACTGGTTCAGGAACATTAAACGGACAGGGGCAGGCTTGGTGGCCCTGGAAGAACCGGCAACCCGGAATGGTACAACTATTTGAAATGGGTAAAAAACGTGTCCCTGTCGAACAAAGGGTATTTGGTACCGAAGAAGCAGGTGTTCGCCCCCCTTTTATTCAGTTTATTGAATGTAAAAATGTTTATTTGCAAGGGGTTACAGTTATTGATGGCCCCTCGTGGAATGTACACCCTGTGTTTTGCGAAAACGTGATAATCCGTGGGATTAAAGTGGTTGCACATGGGGCAAACAACGATGGCATTAATCCTGACGGTTGCAAAAACGTGCTTATAGAGGACTGCTATGTCGATGCGGGAGATGATGCCCTGACTATGAAATCCGGACGTGATGAGGAGGCATGGGAAATTGGCCGTCCGCTCGAAAATGTTATAATCAGGCGCTGCACAGTCAAACAAGGGAACGGCGGTTTTGTCGTTGGAACCGAAATGTCGGCTGGCATCAGGAATATTCTGGTCGAGAATTGCCATTTTGACGGTACCCGCAGGGGGCTTCGTTTTAAATCGCGTGCAGGGCGCGGCGGGACGGTCGAAAACATTTGGGTACGGAACATCACCATGGAAAATATCAGAGAGGAAGCTATTGTATTCGACCTGCTTTACGATGGAGAACCTATTGAAAAAGACATGAATTACCAGGGCAGGAACACCATATTGGAAAATGCCCCTACCTTCAGAAATTTCCACATCGAAAATGTTACCTGCAGAAGAGCCTTAACAGCTTTACGCCTCGCAGGTTTGCCGGGAAACTGGTTGAGGGAACTGAATTTTAAAAATATTGAAATCACTTCAGAAAATGGATTAATCAGTTCAGATGTTCATGACTTGAATTTTATAGATGTAAGATTAACCAGTTTTGATGGGAATAAATAGTCAATAATATGACTAGAAAAAAATTTTTACTTAACACGCTGGCAACGGTTGGCGGTATTTCATTGGTTACGAATGTGGCATGTGCACCCACACCGAAAAGAAAAGCAAACGGGAAGGTGCTGAACAGCTACTATTTCAGGGCTCATATGTATACCATGGTCCCGCGTCATGTGAGGGAAGACATGAAATGAATGGCCGATGTCGGCACCAACGTGGAATCGATTACAGTACTCGAGCAAGATCTTTATGCTGCGGTGGAAAATATAGACATTATTGGAATTGAACCGGATATTAAATATTCATGGTTTAGCTAGTTAACACTATGTCTGAAGAAAAATGACATATAAAATAATATCAGTAAAAATTATTAGAATGAATAAAAGAGTAATAAAGAATTTAAGCCTGTTACTGATGCTGATTGTGACAGTACCCCAGGCAGTCTTATCACAAAAGATAAATTTAAAGACAGAACCCAAAGCGTTGGTTGACCATTACCGTTTTGTCGGCGACCATCGGGAGGAAAGTATGTGGAGTGCGTTGTATGGAGCAAAGAGCGGTAAGATTTATATTGGACTGTGTACCCATGCCGAGGCTGCCCATTTTTATGAATTCGACCCCGAAACCGAAACCATGCGCCACATTGTTGACTTAACCAAACTTCATAACGAACGTGGTGAGGGGATTAACACCAACGGAAAAATACATGTGCGCATGGGTGAAGACGAGCAAGGTAATATTTACTTCGCAGGCCTGAATGAAGATACCGGCCCCGAAGCAATAGACCCTTCTAGCTACAAAGGTGCTTTTTGGTACAGGTATAATCCCACCCTAAATAAAGTGGAAGTTCTCGACATGATAAGCCCGCACTTTGGCTTGTTGGGAATGGTGTATGAACCTAATTACAACCGATTATATGGACTGGCAGAAGATGGTCACCTATATATGTACGACGTTGAAGGAGATTATACCCGTGACCTGGGCAAAGTGGACGACTGGGACATTTGCCGCACTATTTTTGCTGATGAAGACGGAAATGTTTACGGTTCCTTTCCTGTTGCACAGATATGGAAATACGACCCGGTAAAAGACCAGGTAATAGATTTCCCTAATATAAGACTTCAGTATGATATGCGTGTCCCACCCCGCACGATGTCAAAACCAATGATTGACAGAAAAGTGATTTGGCGGGTAATTGAATGGGACCCGGTAGAAAAGGTAGCTTACGGAATTATGGGAGCAGATAACATGCTGTTCAGATATGATGTACACAAAGGAGAAGAAGGTGAAATTGATTATATTATTCCTTTAACTGCACCTCATTATTGGAATGAAAAAGATTCCCGAAGGATTCCATTTGCTACTTTGGCATTAGCTATTGACCAGAAAGAAAGGATGGTTTATTATGCGCCAACTGCAAACAGTTCTTTCGACTATATTGGTAATTCATGGGACGTGCACGATGAAGAAGCTTTTCAGGCACAAATGGCAGGTGGTTACTATCCACCCGTATCGTATCTGGTAAGTTATAATTTAAAAAGCCAGGAACGCAAATCACATGGTCAGTTGATAACAAAAGAAGGTAAAAAGGCTTATGGCATGGGTGGCGCTTGTTATGGAGCAAAAGACGGTAGAATTTATTTCGTTGGTGCCATTGAAGAGAATGACGAAGAATACATAATCGGAGAAGTTCAGCGCCGCTGGCCTTTCAGCATGGGATTAATAGCTTTCGACCCCAATTCAAATTAACAATATCAATTTAACAGATAAAATACAGATATATGAAACCTTTTAAAGAGTTCACCTTAGTTTTTTTTGTTTTTTTGTTTTTAAATACTTCTATAAACGCCCAAAAAGCAGTAAACCCGCATTTTGAAACACACCGCCTCGATTTTCGTGACCTCGGATATCCGGGAGCTACCTTGATTCCGGCAGACGATTCACCAATTGCTTGTTTGCTGGCTCATTCAAACGGCAGGGTTTACGGGACAACAACGGGAAAACAGTCTTATCTTTTTGTTTATGATTATCTGACAAACAAAGTATATCCGTTAGGGCAAATACCCGGTAGCAGCGGAGTGCACAACAGCATGGTTGAGGGGAAGGATGGCTTGATTTATATTGGCACAGGCCTGAATGAATTAATGTTATTAAATCTGACAAAAGATATTCCCCAGGGAAGAAGAACGATAGAAATTCAGCTTTGGGAAGATATAAAGAATAAATATGAAGATTTTGAAGGAGGCAGACTATTTGTATATAATCCGGATGAAGGAGACAGCCAGGTTTATCTTCCCGACAACACAAGTCAGGTAGTGGATCTGGGGATGGCTATTCCCGGTAATTCCATTTATGCTATGGAGATTAGTCCTGAAAAGGATAAGATATATGGAATTTCTTATCCCGATGCTTTGTTTTTTGAATTTAACATTCAGGAAAAAACATTCAAAAACCATGGAGAATGGCTGACTGTAAAATCTTATGCCGGACCTGAACGCAGTTGGCGAAGTGTTCCCCGATCGCTGATATGTATGCCTGACGGCAAAGTATATTCATCCGGGAACGACGGTCTTATATCATATTTTGATCCGTCAGATGAAAAAATCCATAAAACAACCATGCGAATCCCCGGTGAATATTGGATTACCCGGAACTACTGGGGATTTCCTGTGGTGGAACAATTACTGCTTAACAATGATGGTTCTGTTTTTGGCAGTACCAGCGACGGCTTTATTTTTAGCGCTGACTTTGAAAAAAAGGAAATCCGTGCTTTGGGTAAACCTATGGTTGACAAGCGGGTCAGAGCCATGACCCTGGGCAAAGATCAGCGGCTGTATATGATTTGTGGTCAGAAAGATGATGTTTGTCGGATGTTTTCCTATGATTTGTCTGAAAAGAGTGAGGGTTTTCTTGACTATGGAGTTTTGGGAGTGGATAGAAGTCCTTACTATGCAAAAATCGCATACCAGTTTGATGCCATGTGCACCGCAGCAGACGGGACAATTTTTATTGGCGAAAGCGACCGGCGGGCTAAATTGTTTTTTTATATACCGGGAGGAAATATTGTGCCGGGCGTATTGAATCCGACTAATCCCCGATAAGTTTGAGGTTTTGTAAATGAAACTACACTTTCAACATATCACCTTTTTATTCATTCTTTTACAACTGGCTTCAGTATCGTGCAGAATGGGGAATTCAACGGGTGAAAAAGTAATGGTTTCCATGTTTTCTGCAACAGAAATCCAACCTTCGTGGCAATTACCAATTTGGAATGGGCCGGAAACTGTTGTCATTGAAGGCAAAAATGAAGAAAGCGAAAACCGGATGACTGTATTCTCACGCTGGGATAACGATTCACTCTACTTCTTTTTTAAAGTGGAGGATACCTGTTTGCGGGCATACCAGACTGAAACAGATCATCCTGAATTATACCTCGACGATATGGTGGAAATATTGATTGACACACATAACAATAAAGACAGTTGCTGGGCAGAAGATGATATTGTTTATCATGTAAATATTTTGGGCGTAAAGAAAGATGACCGGGGAACACCGGAATGTATTACTGACCCAACCTGGGATGGAAATGCCCGCATTTCTGTTCAGCTATTTGGCACGTTAAACGATACGACCGATAAAGATACCGGCTATCTTGTAACTCTGGCACTTCCATGGTCGGAACTGAACCAGACACCTCAAGCCATTTTAACAATGGGAATCAACTTTGCCAACGGCGATAATGACGGTAAAGGCCGCCAGTTATTCGACTGGGTTGGTGCCTGGCCGATGCGATCGCCGTATGCATTTGGGAATTTGATTTTGAAAAAGTAATGAAATAGATAATGAAGAATATATGTATATTTCTGATTATTCTCACCGCATTTAAGAACTGTAAGGCCGAAGATTATTTGGGAGGAGTTCCTGGCACTGGTGAATGGGACGGATTTATGCTGGATAGTTTAAAGTCCCCAATGGACGGTGCTATTCAGAAGTTCTATTTTTACAAATCAACACAAAATAAAATGCCATTGGTGATCTCGCTCCATCAGTGGAGTTCCAGTTATAAAATCTATAGCAACTCGTTAGCCCCGCAGACAAAAGAAAAGAACTGGAATTATGTCAGACCTGATTTCAGGGGACCAAACAACAATCCCAAAGCCTGTGGCAGTGAATATGTGATCTCGGATATTGACCAGGTAATAGATTGGGCAGTGGAAAATCTGGATGCAGATACGACAAACATTTATATCGTAGGTGCCAGTGGTGGCGGTTATACAGCCTTATGCCATTTGATGAGATCGAAAACAAAATACAGGATAAAAGAATACTCCGTATGGGTTCCAATTGCAGACTTAAGAAGGTGGTATCACGAATCCAAGACCAGGGGTTCAAAATATGCTGGGGATATAATAAAATGCACCAATCCGATGGCAGACGAACCGGACTTTCAGGAATGTAACAAGCGATCACCGCTCTATGATGTTGTCCCTACTCATAAACTTGAATATACGAAAGTTAATATCTATGCAGGGATTCATGATGGATTTACTGGTGCAGTGCCAATTGCACATACATTGCTGATGTATAATAAGCTGGTAAAAGCAGTTGGCGGAGCAACCAACCAACTAGTATCCTGCGATGATATAAATTGGATGCTGACCACCCGCACAGCCCCGCAGCAACTTGAAGATAAGATAGGAAGCAGAGATTTGTTGTATTACAATACCTGTGAGAACTTATCAGTATCAATTTTTGAGGGGGGACATGAAATATTGGTGGATACCATTCTATAGATTGCTATGTGGAGCGGCAGGAGTGTAATTTAAACTCTGTATGATTTTTTCTATTATGAAAAATTAATTCCAATTTGTTGGAAGTTAAATCTTTGATTATGAATTTTATGAGTCCATCTCTTGCTGTTTTCAGTAGCCTGGTAAATCAGTTCCAAAAGGGGCAAATCAATAGGGAAGGCCTCTTTCGTTTGGGTTACTTTTATAACAACCTGACGATGAAAAGCTATATAATGGAAAGCTTGAGGATTATATTTACGAACAAATAAATATTCTTTAAAAAAGCAAATAATATTTAATAATAATGAATACCATCTTGTAACACAATGCGAATGAAGAAACTTATGCCAGGAATAGTTTCAATAAATTCAATGCAGCCATCAATAGGTCGTAACGTTTACCTTTGGGTCTATGTTAAGCCTTTGGAATGGAGCATTAATGGGAAAGGAGTAATAGTTAAAATTCCAGAAGCCCCCAAAATCACCTGTTTGAGAATATGCCTGGGTTTTTAAGTTTCCAAAACAAATTATTTATGAAATCTGCAATTATAATATTCGTATATATGACAGTTTTTACGTTTGCTTGTCAAAATGAAAGACCCACAATCGTTTATTCAATTGGCGATTCAACCATGGCCAACAAAACAAAAGAAGTTTATCCTGAAACCGGATGGTGCCAGGTAGTTGGTAATTATTTTGATGAAACAGTAATTGTGAGGAACCATGCAAAAAACGGTAGAAGTTCGAAAAGTTTTTTATCAGAAGGTTTATGGCAAAACGTTTTAGATAGTCTCCGGCAAGGTGATTATGTTTTTATTCAATTTGGGCATAACGACCAGAAAAAGCATGACAGTACAAGATATACATTGCCTTTTGAAACTTTTTCTGAGAACCTTGAACGGTATGTGAATGAATTGAGGAGTAAAGGGGCAGTTCCTGTTCTTTTTACATCCATTGTAAGAAGAAAATTTGGGGATGATGGTAAATTGATTGATACCCACGGCGATTACCTGGAAGCTACTAAAAATGTTGCCCGACAATTAAATGTACCACTGATTGATTTGAATAAACTCACAGAGGAATGGATTAACTCACTTGGAGAGGAGCCTTCGAAAGAGATGTTTTTATGGACAAAACCTAATGAAGAATTTCCAAACGGGAGGCAAGACAATACCCATTTATCTGTTAAAGGTGCAAATTGTGTTGCCAGGATGGCGGTTGAAGAATTGAAAAAACTTGAACTGGATATTTCAGGTAAAATAAAACTGGAGGACAAAGATTAGAATAAGTCATTATGAAAAAGATTACTATATGCTTGTTTATTATATCGATTATCTTTTACGTTTCTTGTAAAACGAACGGCAAAGCGATCAAACATGATTTCGTAAAAGTGAATGCTCCTTTTGAGATGCCGGCTATCGCAATTTCTGACTTTACAAATTGCGAAAAATTTATGATTACTGATTTTGGGGCAGTTCAGGGCGATCAGCAAAAAAATTCAGAAGCGATCGCAAAAGCAATTGATGCCGCCAATAAGGCAAGAGGAGGTTCTGTAATTATTCCCGAAGGTGAATGGTTAACAGGAAAAATCCACTTTAAAAGCAACGTAAACCTTCATCTTGAAAAAGGGGCGGTGTTACTTTTCTCCGATAACCCGGATGATTACCTTCCGGCTGTACATACTACATGGGAAGGCTTTGAATGTTACAACTATTCGCCCCTTATTTATGCATGGGAATGTAAGAATATTGCCATTACCGGACAAGGGACTTTGAGGGCAAAAATGGAGCAATGGGAAGAATGGTTCGACAGGCCATCCGGACACATGAATAGCTTAAAGCGATTGTATAATCTGGCCACTTACAACCATCCGGTTGAAGAGCGTCAAATGGTTAACGACACGGCTAACCTCAGGCCTCAGTTCATCCAGTTAAACCGCTGTGAAAATGTATTAGTCGAAGGAATTAAAATTCGCAATAGTCCGTTCTGGACCATTCATCCTTACTTATCAAAAGATGTGGTGATTAGGAATGTTGATGTTTTTGCACATGGCCATAACAACGATGGTGTGGACCCCGAAATGAGCCAAAATGTGTTGATTGAAAATTGTGTGTTTGACCAGGGAGATGACGCAGTTGCGATAAAATCAGGGCGCAATCATGATGCCTGGCGTCTGAATACTCCTTCCAAAAATATTATTATTCGCAATATTGAAGTAAAAAACGGACATCAGCTGGTAGCCATTGGAAGTGAGCTTTCCGGTGGAATAGAAAATGTTTTGGTTGACAGTTGTAAAGTAGTTGAAGGTGCCGACTTAAGACACCTTTTATTTATAAAAACCAATGAGCGACGTGGTGGATTTGTGAGAAACATTTATGTGCAGAATACATCGTCGGGGAACATAAGTCATGGTGTACTTGGCATTGAAACCGACGTACTTTATCAATGGCGGGATTTAGTTCCAACCGTTGAACGCCGTTTAACGCCAATAAGCGACATTTACCTTACAAATATTCAAGTTGGTAATGTTCAGTTCATATCTCGAATCAAGGGACAGAAAGAATTGCCTGTCAAAAATGTCTTGCTGAAAGATGTTCAGGCAGATACCGTAATATTGGAAAAATATATTCATGAAAATGTAATTGATTTTATGCTTCCGGTGGATGCGCATAAGGAATCGGGCCACTGAAAAAGCACTGGAAAAAGAGGAAATTTAACGTGACGGAAAAAGCAGCGGCAGAACATAAACCGGTAACAAAAACCAGGGATAAAATATGAAGCTGCAAGAAAGAAAAGGTAGAAAGACTTTACCTGTCCCGTTAAACAGGATTTACATAGAAAGGTGCAATCATTTTCAGAAATTAAATAAATACCGGAAAGAATTTTCAGGAATAAAAAATTAAATAGTTTTGCAATATAGTAAATGCAAAATAAACATTTACACTTATCAGAAATAGAAGTTAAATCTGTCAAGCTATTCCAGGAAAGGACACTCCCGGTTCAAGAGGTTACTTTACAATTTTATGTGGCAGAAGTGACAGAAAAAACTGTTTTACCGGTACATTTTTTCTCTCAATTCCTTAATTCTGTCGTCCGAAACATAATCATCATAATCCATCAGTTTGTTGTTTTTAACGACATACGTCGGTTAATAAAATTCTACTCAATTGTGTGTGTTAAAAATCTAACCGAATTTTATTTGCGGTAGGAATTTAATTTCGTTTATTTAATTACTTTATTTTGTGTTGATTTTGTGTAATTTTACACAAAAATGACACATAAAATGTGATTACAATGAAAATTTTAAAAGAATAAGATTCTCTTTAAACAACCTTCATCATGAAAACGGGTTGATAAATATTCCGGTATTTCTGGCCGACTGGACAAAAAGAATTATTTGAGATTTGTTTTTTGTAAATTGTCATTTCTTTTTCAGGAAGTTGCATGGTACGATAAATAACACCGTCTGTTTTAAATCCAGCGGATTTAAATGTTTATAGAACATCTGATCCGGAATCCGGAGAAAGAAATCAGCATTGTTCATCTGACATGGGATGAACTGCAGCACCTGCTTTATTTCCCGTTTGAAAGTGAGAAATACCATAAGGTACGTGATTTTTTCGTACTTTTGTAACGCGACAATTTAAAATAAACAAGGTGATGGAATGTGCAACTAAAGACAGGATAAAAAATACCGTTGACGAAGTCAGAAGTACTTCATTTGAAGAAAAAATCAACTCATCCGAAGAAAAAATCAATTCTTTTCTCGATGCCATTTTAGATTTTAAAGGGATGCTGGAAGAAAAAACCACCAAAATTTTAAAATTGGCTGATAAGCTGGAAGAAATTACCTGGTTTACAATTGACGACAACGAATGTTTGATGCTGCTAAACGATTTAATTGCACAATCAAAAGACCTTCATTCAACACTGATCCGGAATTACACTCACTTTGCAGCCCTGAAAACAAAAGGAATAGCCAAAGAAGAAGTTAAAGAATACAAAGCAGCTATCGACGATTTTAAGGAATCATTCTCCGATCTGGAATCCGTGTTTTTTTACCTGCCGGAATTACCTCAATTTAAAGAAACAACCCGCGAACTTTCCCTTTTGTAATGCAGATATTTTGCATCGACGAATTCAAAGCAGAATTTGAAAAACTCATTTCAAAAAAGCAATATTCAACCCTTGAAAAAGAAATTATCGATTATTTCTTTCACAAAAACACGGATGAACTTTTATCCGGAACCCGGTTGAACAATTCACAAGATACTCCATACATAAAAAAACGAGTACGTGGAAAAGGCGGGTTTAGGTTATATTTTCTGGTATTAATCAGAAAGGGGAATCTTTACCTTTTGTTTGTTCATCCTAAAACCGGACCTTTCGGAGCTTCAAACATAACCGATGAATCAAAAGCTATGCTATACAAAAATGTATTACAGGCAATAAAAAACAACGATCTGTATTTACTTGAATTAGATAAAAAACAAAAGCACCTAATATTTTTAAGAAAATAAAACTGAATTTTTCAACCACAATTATAAAATCTCCCCATTCCGTCCGGTTTTTCCCGACCAGTTCCCGGCCAGGGTCGAACTTAACGTAAAAAAATATATTTTTGCAACATGAAGTGTAGTTTTATCATATTGAAAGCATTTCTGGAAGATTATCCAAAAGCAAAAGCCATTGTAGTTTCGCTCGACAAATACCCCAGAATTCTGAATGGAGTTGAAATAATTCCGGCAGGGCAATTTTTAAAGGCACTGTGGAATACTGAAATTGTTTGATTGCTTTAATTTTACCTGTACATCTTCTCTCTTAATTCCTTAATCCTGTCATCCGAAACATAATCATCATAATCCATCAGTTTGTCGATGATGCCGTTTGGAGTGAGCTCGATGATGCGGTTGCAGGTAGATTGAATAAATTCATGGTCGTGCGACGACATAAAAACATTTCCCGGGTATTTTACCAGGTTGTTGTTAAACGCCTGAATCGATTCCAAATCGAGGTGATTGGTTGGAGTGTCGAGGATTAAAACATTTGGATTCAGCAACATCATTTTTGAAATCATGCAGCGCATTTTTTCACCGCCCGACAATACTTCCACTTTTTTATGCACCTCCTCGCGGGCAAATAACATTTTTCCCAGGTAGCTCATAATGTAATAATCAGTGGTGTCGGTTGTAAACTGGCAAAACCAGTCGAAAAGGCTCAGTTCGCTTCTGAAAAAACCAGCATTATCCAAAGGTAACCAGGCGGATGTAATGGTTTGCCCCCATTGAAACGTACCCGAATCCGCTTGTTTTTTTCCGTTGATGATTTCGAAAAATGCCGTCATTGCCCGCGGGTCTTTCGACAGAAAGATGATTTTATCGCCTTTGTTTGCCACAAATTCCACATCTTTAAAAAGTACGGTGCCATCCATGCTGGCGCTCAACCCGTGAACATCGAGAATTTTATCGCCCGCTTCACGTTCCGGAGTGAAAATAATGCCGGGGTATTTTCGCGTTGATGGCTCAATGTCTTCAATGTTAAGCTTCTCAATCATTTTTTTACGGCTGGTGGCCTGCTTCGATTTTTTCACGTTTGCACTAAACCGGGAAATGAATTCCTGCAGTTCGGCCTTTTTCTCTTCCGCTTTTTTGTTTTGTGCTTTTTGCTGCCGCAATGCCAGCTGGCTGCTCTGGTACCAGAAACTGTAGTTTCCCGCAAATAATTTTATTTTTCCGTAGTCGATATCGACCGTATGTGTACTGACGGCATCCAGAAAGTGACGGTCGTGCGAAACCACCAGCACTGTATTTTCATACTCCGAAAGGTAATTCTCCAGCCACGAAACAGTTTCCAAATCGAGATCGTTGGTGGGTTCATCGAGCAGCAGGTTATCCGGTTTTCCAAAAAGCGCCTGGGCCAGTAAAATCCGCACCTTTTGTTTTCCGCTCATATCTTTCATCAGCGTGTAGTGAAATTCCTCGCTTATTCCCAGGTTGCTTAATAAAATAGCAGCATCGCTTTCGGCATTCCAGCCGTCCATTTCTCCAAATATTTGTTCGAGGTCGGCAGCTTTCATTCCATCTTCATCCGAAAAATCGGGTTTGGAATACAAAGCTTCCTTCTCCTGCATAATTTTCCAAAGTTGCGAATGGCCTTTCAAAACCGCATGAATAACCGAATCCTCATCAAAGGCAAAATGGTCCTGGCTCAGTACTGAAAGCCGCTCGCCGGAGCCCAAACTAATCTGGCCTGAAGTGGCGTCGATTTCTCCTGAAATGGCTTTCAAAAAAGTAGATTTTCCTGCCCCGTTTGCGCCGATAATGCCGTAGCAGTTTCCTGCCGTAAATTTCAGGTTCACATCCTGAAACAACACTCTTTTCCCAAACTGTATCTTTAAATTTGCAACTGTAATCATTCGAATAAATTGATATAAACTGTTTTTTACTTTTCCTTCTTTTGAAAAAGTGTGCAAACGTAGTGATTAAAATGGTTTAACTACGCCAAAAAAAGGAATTCCGGGAATTGATAACATTGAAGTTAACCCGTTGATAATTAATAGTTGTGTTTGTCAGAACCACAAGGAATAAAAACGGTACTCCCTCACCTAATCCCATGGGGTATAATCATTCCGGCAGGGTTGAAAACGGCAAACCCGACCTGTGTCCATTTTGCTGAAGCCATGGTTCTCAGTTTTTCAGAGAATAGATCTCAAAGATTTTACAGCCTTTCAAATCAAATATTGACAGAAAAGAAAGTAAATTTTTTAAATTCAACCTTTTAAATTCAACCATAAAAATATGAAAACTCAACTTTTGTGCCTGACAATTATCGCCTTAGCATTTTTCTCATGTCAAAAAAATAAGTATTACTCACTGGAAGATTTTTTGAAAGTGGAAAAAACCGATGCGCATTACCACATATACACCGACAGGGAAAATTCTGTGGAACAGGCGCAAAAAGATAATTTCAGGCTGCTCAATATCAATACATATTCCGATAACTGCGAGCGTGTGGTGGAAGCACACCAGTGGCTGAAATCATTGAAACAGCAATTTCCTGAAACCGTTGAATTCACAGCAACTTTTTGCCTGGATGGCTGGGACGAACCGGGCTGGGTGGAAAATACCATTGCATGGATTGACCAGTGTGTGGCCGATGGCGCCATTGCCGTGAAGGTATGGAAAAACATTGGGATGGAATTTCGGGACAAAGACAGTCTGTTGATAATGATTGATGATTTGCAGTTTTATCCTGTTTTTCAGCATCTTGCAGAGAATGGGATTCCGTTAGTGGGACATCTTGGTGAACCCAAAAACTGCTGGCTTCCGCTGGAAGAAATGACCACTAAAAACGACAGCAACTATTTTGCAAATAATCCACAGTACCACATGTACCTGCATCCTGAATACCCATCGTACGAAGAACAAATGGCAGCCCGTGACCGGTTACTGGAAAAACATCCCGACCTGATTTTTATTGGCTGCCACCTGGCCAGCCTCGAGTGGAGCGTGGATGAAATGGCAGCTTTTCTCGATCGTTTTCCCAATGCCGCCATGGACATGTCTGCACGCATGGGACAACTGTTTTACCAGACCGTTGAAAACCGGGAGAAGGTGCGGGATTTTTTCATCAACCACCAGGACCGTCTGATGTACGGTACCGATGTAATTGATCGGGGCCGGGAAAAGGAGGCTTTTCAAAACCGGTTACACCAAACCTGGCTTTCCGACTGGGAATACTTGGTTACCAACAACAAAATGACCAGCAGCTTAATCGACGGTGAATTCCGCGGCCTTAAACTTCCCAAAGAGGTGGTGGATAAAATTTATGCAGCGAATGTTAAAAAGTGGTACGGGCTTTAAGTGATTGATTCTTATAATTCGATCGGCACCCCGTTGTAAAAATCCAGAATTTTTGCACGGAAAATGTATTCGTACCTGGCCTGTAACAGTTCCGACTGAGCTACGGTGAGGTAATTTTTACTCTGGTTGTACTCAACGGTATTCATCATTCCCACATTAAATTTCTCTTCGGCATAACGGAATGCCTCTTCAGTTGATTTTACCGCTTTCTCACTCGAAAGATACCGGTTAAGCGCTGCCAGCGCATTGGTGTAGGCCTGTTCAATGTCTTTGCGCAACATATTCCGGGCAGTTTGCAGGCGGTATTCATAGTCGGCAATTTGCAGTTTGGCATTTGAAACACCGTTTTTTACCTGGAAGCGGTTAAAAATGGGAATATTCAGGTTCAATCCGAATCCATACCGGCCGTTGCTTTTGAACTGTTCGCTGAATGATAGTTGTTGAAATTCACTGTTTAGAATATTGAAATACTGGTTGTTGTAGTTTGCACCAAGACTTAAGGTAGGATAGTTGTAACCTTTGGCAATATCCAGTTGCCGGCGGGCACTTTCCACCCGGAGTTGGGCAGCTTTAATTTCAGGTCGAACGTGCATGGCGTTTTGAAATACGTCGAACGAATTGGACATGGTAACGTTGGCTTTTATTTCGGGCAGTTTGGGTTGTTCAATTTTGAAACTTTTTTCCACGGGCAGCTCCAGCAACTGATAAAGATTGAGGTAGGCAAGCTGCACCCGGTTCTGGTCGTTTACCAGTTGCAACTCTTCGCGTGCCAGTTGTGCTTCAATTTCGAGCAGGGCGCCCCGCGCCAGACTGCCGGCATCCACCAATTTTCCGGTACGTTCAATTTGTTGTTTTGTTACTTCCATCTGGGCTTCGGCAATCAGCGACAACTCTTCGGCAAACAGAATTTCGAGATACGAAGCTGCAATGTTAAGAATCAAGTCATCTTTGGCTTTTTGCATATCCTGAATGGCTGCCCGTAAATCGAGCTCACTTTGTTTTATTGTATTTTGCAAGGTGAAGCCGTTAAAGACCGTGATATTCGACTGAAGGTAACCGTTTAACTGTGTGGAGTTTACATTTTCGTAAACATTGTCGTTGTTCAGCGAGCGGCCAAAGCTGTAATTGTTTGAAGCGCCGGCATTCAGGTTGGGCAACCGGTCGGACTTGGCCTGATGAACCATGTTTTCATTGTATTGGGTGTTTAAACCCTGCTGTTTTATCTGAATGTTGTTTTCCAACGCATAATCGATGCATTCCTGTAACGACCATAAGTTTTGAGCGTGCAAAACCTGTGCTGAAAACATGAAAATAATTCCTGTAAAAAATGCAATTGTTTTTTTCATTTTATCTTGTTTTATATCAGGCTAAATTAATTAACCAGCGTTAACTGGTTATCCCTGGTTTGCTTTTTCTTCTTTCAGTTTTTTCGGGTCAATTTTTTCCCCTTTTACTTTGTCTTCTTCATTTAATCCGGCAGTAATTTCAATATTAATGCCATCAGACAGGCCGGTTTTCACAAGCCGTTTTTCAAACTGCTGTTCAGTTTGGGTCTGAACTTCAACAAACGACGAATCGTTTTCAAACTTCAGCAATCCCTCGGGAATAACCAGAACGCTGTCTTTTTTATCCAGTACAATGTTGGCATTGGCGCTGTACCCCGACCGAATAAATTGTCCTTCCATTAGCTGAACGCTGGCTTTTATTTCAAACTGAATGGCGCCGTTTTCTTCCACCCCTTTGGGCGAAATGTATTCCAGCTCAGCCAAAAACTTTTCTTTTTCAATGGCGCCAATTTCCAATTCAATGGGCATTCCGGTACTTATCTTTCCTACTTCAGTTTCGTCCACCTTGCCTTCAAAAATCATATCGTTCATGTTGGCAACAGTGGCAATGGTTGTACCGTCGTTAAAGGTGTTCGACTGAATGACCGAGTTGCCCACTTTCACCGGAACATCCAGCACAGTACCCGTAATTGTTGAACGCACAAGCGTATTAGTAGTGGTTTCTGCCTTTTTTGTTACACCGTTTTTAATTAATTCGAGGTTATTTTCTGCAGCGGTGAGTTCTTCTTTGGACGAATCGTAAGCCACTTTGGCATTTTTATACTCTTCATAAGAAATTACATTTTTGTCGAACAGGCCCTGCTGGCGCTCAAAATCGTTTTTGGCATCTTCAAAATTGATTTTTGCCCGGTTAAGTCGTGTTTCAGCTGTATTGAGCGTAACCATATCAGGAATAATTTTGATGCGGGCAACTACCTGGTCTTTTTCCACTTTGTCGCCGGCTTCCACAAACAGTTCGTCAATAATCCCTGAAACCTGCGGTTTAATGTCGATTTCGAACCGCGGAACCACCGAACCGGTGGCAACGGTTTTTTTAATTACATTGCTAACAAACGGGTTTTTTGTTTCAAAAACATCCGGTTTCTTTTTTGATTTGTTGTAGAGGAAGAAAAGGGTTCCCCCGAAGGCCCCTATTAAAATCACAATTCCGATAATTCTGAATACTTTTTTCATGACTTGTTGTTTTTAATTGTTTCGTTTTCTGTTTTATTTTTCTTCTCTGATTGCGTCAATGGGTTTTATCCGTATGGCTCTGCGCGCGGGAATCATTCCGGCAAAAACTCCGGCAAAAACCAATACGGTAAGTGCCGAAACAGCCATTTTGAAACTGACTTCAGGACGCCGGAAAAACATTTCATCGCTTCCGGTATCCAGCGCCATGCCCAGCATTTCGAGCAATCCCACTCCCAGTGCCAGCCCCACGTATCCGGCCAAAACAGTGAGGAACACACTTTCCATCACAATGTGCAGCATTACTTTTCCGGGCGTGGCACCAATGGCCCGCTGAATACCTATCTCCTGGGTCCGTTCCCTGATGATGACCATCATGATGTTGCTGACACCAATTACGCCGGCCAGCAGGGTACCAATGCCCACAATCCAGGTAAGAATCTGAATTCCGGCAAACAGCGATTTGTATTTTTTCCATTCCACTTCAATGTTGAAGGAACCAATGGCCTGCAAATCGTCAGGTGCAACGCTGTGCCTTTCTTTCAGTAAGGTTTTCAGGCGGTCTTCCAGCTGACTAACCGGAATTCCGGGCGTTGAGGTTACCGAAAAAAAGTGAACCACATCGCCCATGTTATAGGTACGTTGCATGGTGCTGAACGGAATCATGATGGCTTCGTTTTTTTGTCCGCCACCAATGTTTATACGTGTTTCGGGATGCACCACTCCCACCACCTGAAAATAAACTCCGTTAATTTTCAGGTATTCGCCAATGGGGTCTTCGTTTTCGTCGAACATCACCTCTGCCACCCGCTCTCCAATGATGCAAACCTTGCGGTTTTGGAGGATATCTATTTCGTTTATCAACCGCCCTTTTACAGGGGTCCACGGGTCAATTTTGAAATAATCGGGATAATCGCCATAGATGTTGAATGCACCTGTTTTTATGCCCCTTACGGTGTTGTCGCCGCTGTAGGTATTTGGCCCGAAAAGTCGGGGCGAAAGGTATTCCACATCATTCAGGTTTGCCCTGATATATTTTATGTCGGCGTTTTTGTAGTCCCAGCGTCTTCCGCGCTGAAATCCCTTGTGCGGTTTACTGGTGCGCTCGGTCCAGAAAAAAGCCGAGTTAGTGGCCATGGCTTTCACGCCGTCGAGAATACCGTTTTCCAGGGCTTTTCCTGCCCCCGACATAATAATGAGCATAAATATTCCCCAGAATACCCCGAAGGCGGTCATGAAGCTGCGCATCCGGTTCTTTTTCAGCGCATCGATTATCTCTTTCCAAAGGTCTAAATCAAACATCTCAGCTTAAAGTTTAAAGTTTCGAGTTTAAAGTTCCCAGTTCCGGGTTTCGAGTTCCAGGTTCCGGGTTGTCCTGTTAATCTCCCAAATCTCTATCAATCCCTGTAAATCACAATAAATCACCATCAATCTCTTTCTATCTCTAACAATCTCCACCAATCTCAATAAATATCTTCCCATTCTTTTCTACTCATCTCTCAACGCCTCAATGGGTTTAATGCGTGCAGCCCGTTTGGCCGGAATGTAACCGGCAATGGCGCCGGCAAATACCAGCAACAGAGTTGCAGTTACTGCAATGTTCAAGTCAACAGTAGGGTTTCTGAAAACAGTTTCCCCGGAGCCGCTGTTAGTGGCTGCCGATGCTGCAAACTGCTGTTCCACAATAAAGTTAAGTCCCTCCATTAATCCGGTACCCAAAACGAGCCCGATGTATCCGGCTATGGTTGTAATCAGTATCGACTCTAAAAGTACCAACCCTACCACCGACGCCGGACTGGCGCCAATGGCCTTGCGAATCCCGATTTCCTTGGTGCGTTCTTTCACTACAATCAGCATAATGTTGCTTACCCCCACAACGCCGGCAATCAATGTTCCGGCGCCAATAATCCAGATAAAGATTTTAATGGCTTCAAAAATGCGCATGGTTTGCAGGTAGTTTTCCAGTTTGTTGTAAGAGCCCAGAGCTGCGCGGTCAGTTTCATCAAATTTGTGTTTGCGTGCCAGGGTAGCACGTACCCTGTCTTCAATGGCTTTGCTTTCTTCAATGGAATTGGCATTGATGGTTAGTGCGAAATTGTGCAGCCTGTTGGCACCATTAAAGACCCGCTGTCCGGTTGAAACCGGAATATAGGCGTTGCGGTGGCGGGTGCTGCCTCCTTCAAGGCAAATACCCACTACTTTAAATGGTACATTGTTGATTTTTACATATTCGCCAATCGCTGCCTCACCTTTAAACAAAGCGTCGTAAATGTCTTTGCCAAGAACCACCGATTTTCGTGATTCCCTGATATCCAGTTGGTTTATGAAACGTCCGCTGGTCATTTCAATGGATTCCACTTCTTTTAGTTCCGGATGGCAGGTGATGGCCGTGTATTCACCGTATTCAGTGCCGTAGGCAAACCGGTTTCCCGAAATGAAATACCTGCCTGACGCGTGTTCGATTCCATCCAGCTCTTTTATCAGATCATAATCAGCGTTTGTGAATTGAATTTGCCGGTTTTCCTTCATGCCCTGGTACGGGATGCTGGTGCGTCCGCTCCACAGCCACATGGCGTTAACCGCGTCGCGCATAAAATTTTCTGCCACACCGTTACTCAGTCCGTTTCCGGCCCCCAGCAAAATCATTAGCATAAAAATTCCCCAGGCCACCGAAAAGCCGGTGAGGAAGGTGCGCATTTTATTTTTTTTGATGGTGGCAAAAATCTCCTGCCATTTGTCGATGTCGAACATGTCTGTTTAAAGTTTCGAGTTTAAAGTTTAAAGTACCTGGATAAAAGTTCCGCAACTGCCCACTGTGACTGGTCACTGCAAACTGCGATTGCAAACTTCTTTAAGCGATTTCCAGCTCCTTCTGGTACTGGTGTTTCCACTCTTTCAGGTCGCCGTTCTGAATGATTTCTGAAATCACCCCGTCTTTCAGCCGGATAATTTTATGAGTCATGGCGGCAATGTCGTGCTCGTGCGTTACAATAACTACGGTAATTCCGTCGTCGTTAATTTCCTTCAGAATTTCCATTACTTCATACGATGTGCTTGAGTCGAGCGCACCGGTAGGCTCGTCAGCCACAATAATCTTGGGTTGGGTAATGAGCGACCGGGCAATGGCTACACGCTGTTTTTGTCCGCCCGAGAGTTCGTTGGGCATGTGGGTGGCCCAGGGGAGAAGTCCCAGTTTTTCAAGGTACTCCAGCGCAATTTTGTTGCGTTTTTTACGGTTCACACCCTGGTAGTAAAGCGGCAGCGCCACATTCTCCATGGCATTTTTAAACGATATCAGGTTGAACGACTGAAAAACAAACCCCAGCAGTTCGTTGCGTAACCTGGCCGCCTGCTTTTCCGACATGTCTTTTATGAGGGTGCCGTTCAGATAATACGAACCATCGTCGTAGTTGTCCAGAATTCCCAGAATATTCAAAAGTGTGGATTTGCCCGAGCCGGATGAGCCCATGATGGAAACAAATTCACCCTTTTCAATTAGTAAATCGATGCCTTTGAGCACATGCAACGAATTGTTGCCAATGCCATACGACTTGTGTACATTGTTTAAACGAATCATAGCTTTTCTGTTTTCTAAATCAGTATAAAATTCCATGTTTTCAGCACAACCGGTTGCATTTATTCGACAAATGCCCTGTTTTCCTGGATAAATGCAGGCATTTTTCGGTTTTTGCCAATCGAATGCAAGTGATGCTTTCTGTTTTCTTTGTTTGGTGAGACGCCTGAACCGTGTTTTTAGTTACAATTCATGGAAAATGGCAAGGTGCAGACAGAGTAATCAGAGAGAACAAGTATTTGGTTCTGAAATTTTTGCGGAAACGGGGAGAGAATGATGCACGATGTAATTTTTTTCGGGTTGGTTTTAACCCGCTATACGGAGAGTTCAATGAAATACCCGTTGTGTTTTCTGATGTTCAGTACGGTATTGTTTTCAAAAACAAGGTATTGCCCCTTAATCCCTTTTAAAATGCCATTAATACCAGGCGTTTTATCGAATCCGACACTTTTTACTTTTTCCGGGAAATCTGAAAGCGGATATTCGATGGCAGTGATTTTATCATCGTTGCAGTAATATTTTTGCAGTTCTGCCGGTAGCAGTTGCAGGGCATTTTTCTTTTTTTCCGGAAGATCGATGTCCGAATTGCCATCGCTTTTCAGCATAGCACGCCAGTTGGTGCGGTCGGTAAAATGTTTTTTCAGAAAAATTTCGATGATGCCGGCAATGTGGCGGTTGGGCGTTTTGGCCAGTTGAATGGCGTAGCTGGCACCCTGGTCAATCCAGCGGGTGGGGATTTGATGATGGCGCGTTACGCCCACTTTCAATTCGCTGGCCACGGCCAGGTAAACAATGTGTTCAATGAGGTCGTGCTTTTCGGCCCACTCCATGTCGCGGGCAATGCCAAACTGCGATTTCGACAACTCGGGCCTCACCACCGACTCGCTTGACTCGGGCGCCGTTTGCAGGCAGTTGTAACAAAATCCCTGGTTAAACGAGGTTTTGGTGATTTTCCCGCACGAAATGCAATTGATTTGCCCTGTAAAATGCAGGTTTATTTCTTTGCCAATCAGGTCATTCATTTTTATTTCCTGCTCACCCACCGGTAAAAAATAGTTAACCGGTTTGGCCAGTTCGGTTCGCATTTTCAGGATGTTGCCTTCGTAGTTCATTTTATTTGTTTTTTAATGTAAATTTGTAACAAATCAAAAATAATGGAAACAATTGAAATTGAAATTAAAAATAGAAATGCGTTGTCAATTCTGAAAGGACTTGAGAAAGCAAAAATTATAAAACTAATAAAAACAAAAACCAAGGGAAAAAACACTCCTGTCCAACATAAAGGAGCGATTACCCGAGAAAGGGCAGTTGAACTTATCAAAGAAATCGAATATAATACGCTGTAAAACTTCCTGATGCAATCATTGCTGCAACCTGTATTGTAAATAATTGTCAATTGTTAACCAACAACTCAAAAGATTTTGCCAAAATTGATGGATTAAATGCTTTACCAGTGGAATTATTGAAGTTTTCATAAGAGACCATATCTATTCAAATCAGCTGGATTTGTTATAAAAAACATTTTATCTTTAACCGTCAAAACAAAAAATCAAACAAAATGACCAATAACCAAGACTCAGTTAGTGAATTGATTTCACGGTATAAGGAATACAAACGCCAAAATGGGCACGGAGACGAATTTTTCAAATATGAGGCTATTCAACATTTTCAAAAAAATTGGAATATTGATGCCGATGACTTTTCAAAAATGTTGAAAGCATCCCTTGAAAAACACCTTAACTTGATTTATAATTTGGCATTTACTTCAATTAATTTTATCGCAAAGAATAAACCGAAGAAATTAAAAGAGTTATTCACTCTTTTATTCAATGAGACTATAGATTTAAATGAAAGGATATCAGCATTTTCCAATAAAACGGATTCTATAATAAAAAGCCTTGATCAAAAACTGAATGGTTTTCAGGATGAACGAACAATAAGTGTTTATTTGACTTTTCAATATCCTGAAAAATATACCTTTTTTAAAGACTCTTTTTATACCAAATTTTGTCATCTGTTAAATGAAAAAAAAGCCCGTAAAGGCAAAAAATATTCCCATTATTTAAAACTCATTCAAAATTTTAAAGAAAAATTTTTAGAGGGAGATAATGAGCTTTGGGAATTGACCAATGCTACTTTACCTGACAATGCCTGGAAAGATGAGAGTTTAAATATTTTGGCTCAGGACGTGCTCTACATAACATTAGATCAAAATACTCCATCTAATTACTGGGTTTTCCAGTGCAATCCAAATGATTGGGATTTACGCGAACACTGGACAAATGAAACCAACCAGGATACCTGGCGTGTAAATGCTCATAAAAAAGACATAAAAAAAGGTGATAAAGTAATTATCTGGATGGTTGGAAAAGACAGCGGATGTTATGCCCTATGTGAAACAACATCTGATGTTAAAACCAATTCTCAATCCAATCAGGATTATGTTGAAATATCTATCACGCACAACCTTAAGGATAAACCAATTTTAAAAGATGATTTGATCTCACTCCCCGAATTCGCAAATTTTAAAGGAGGAAACCAGGGAACAAATTTTTCAGCAACAAAAGAACAATTTGAAAAAATAATGGAAATGATGAGTTTCCATTCGATTTATGTTTCAGAAGAAGAATTCTCACTTATAAAAATCCTAAGAAAAATCGATAATAAAACTTCCATTGATTTTCATTTCAATCGAATTGATGATTTAATTTATCATTTTGGATTAAAAGAGGATGACCAGCGAATTGTTTTTTCGCTTCGGCAGGATAAGGGATATTTTCCTGTGACGATTAGTCACCGATATGTGATTACTACCGGGCAAAAAGATTTTAGCTTAATTCTTCCTTCAGAAGAAAAAAATAAAATCCGCAAATTTTCAAATTACCTTGATACTTCGTCTTTTGATAATTTTGGAAATGAATTATCGCCACCACTTTGGACAAGGTTTTCTTTATCAGAAGATATTGATTCAGAATTGAAAAACTTTTGGTTTCTATCAATTCAAAATGAACTTAATAGATTTGTTAATTCAAATTTTATCCGTTTTGATAATTCTGCATACCGAAAAGCTGCTTTTAACAAAGCGTACCGCAACAAAATCCTTCAAATTGCTTTTTCAAATAAAGAAGTTAAGGTTAAAGACAAAAATCAGGGAAATGGTTTGGAGAAGATTAACTTCCCTCAAAATCTCATTCTTTACGGACCTCCCGGAACCGGAAAAACCTATAAACTCACCAAAAATTATGTGAACTATTTTATCGATAAATCAGAAGGAAAATCAAAGGAGCTTTTCACTTTCGAGTTGGTGAGTGAATTGAAATGGTGGGAAGTGATTACAATTTGTTTGTATGAAATAGGAAAAGCCAGAGTGAATGAAATGGTTCAGCATCCGTTGTTATCAGAAAAAATAAATCAGTCGAACAACAGCAAACCCCGCAACACAGTTTGGTTTTGGCTGCAGCATTTTACCAAACAGGAATGCCCCAATGTGGGTGTTGCCAAACGCAGCGAAACACAGATTTTCTGGAAAGAGGAAAATTCTGTGTGGTCGGTTGATAAAAATCTTGTGAATGAGATTTTACCCGATTTGGTTGAAAAACTCGACAGTTGGAAAAATTACCGGACTGAGAATAAACTAACGAAACGATTCGAAATGATAACTTTCCATCAGTCCTACAGTTACGAGGAGTTTATTGAGGGAATCAGGCCTGGTTTTGACGACGAAGAAGAATTGAAATACAAAATTGAACCAGGGATTTTTCTCCGAATTGCCGAAAAAGCCCGAAAAGACAAGGAAAAACCATATGCTCTTTTCATCGACGAAATCAACCGGGGCAATATTTCAAAAATTTTTGGTGAACTGATTACACTCATAGAAACCGATAAACGACAAGGTGGAGAAAACGAATTGGAAGTGATATTGCCATATTCTAAGTCGAAATTTTCGGTTCCGCAAAATCTGTGGATTATCGGCACCATGAATACCGCCGACCGAAGCATTGCTCTCATCGACACCGCGTTACGCCGCCGATTTCATTTTAAGGAAATGATGCCTCAACCGGAATTGCTGAATGAAAATGTGGAAGGAATCAATCTGCAACGTCTTCTGGCAAAAGTCAACGAGCGAATCGAGTTTTTGCTGGATCGCGACCACACCATCGGGCATTCTTATTTTATCAGGGTGAAAAGTAAAAACGATTTGTGTGAAGTGTTCCGCGACAAAATCATTCCGTTGCTTCAGGAATATTTCTACAACGACTGGGAAAAAATTCAACTGGTGCTGGGCGATAATAAAAACTGGGGAAAACCCGAGGAGCAAAAACTCATTCAAATTAAGAAGAGTTATAGTGTTGAAGAGGAAAAGAAACTTTTTGGTTTCGATGTGGAAGATTACGAAGATGAAATTATTTATGAGATAAATCCAGCAATGACTTCGGGCAATTATGATTTGATAAAAGCAGAATCATTTATTTCCATTTATCAAAAGCCTGAAAAACAACTAAACGAATAAATGCCGGCAGTTAAACATATTTGCGAATTTGGCACGATTTGGAACCGAATAGAGTTTTTTCCTGAAAAGCCAACCGATAGTTTTAACGAAATTTACCTGGATGCCAAATCGTTTGAAAGCCTGAAAAATTTTGTGGCCGAAAATAACGATCCCGGCTGTGAAATTGAACAGGCATTTTCGATGCACCGACGAAAAGGGAAAGATTTTATCCGCGTAAAAAATTACGTGGGTGTTATTGAAACCCGGCAGGGAACCGTAATTGAAATTCTGCCAAAAATTTATCAAACGTCCCACTACAACGAACCGGTTTTAATCAAGCAGAGTAAATCTGTTTTGCTCAAAATGCTCCGAACACTTCGCGATTCACCTTTTAAAACCATCGACCAGGCACATATCAAAACAGCCCGGCTGCCTGTTCTCGAAATTTTTATCACAGTTTTTCTGAAAGAGATGGAACTTTTACTGAAAAGAGGGATGAAGCATTTTTACGCTTCAATGGAGGAAAACCAGAAATATCTGAAAGGCCGGTTGCTTTTTAACCAGAATTTGAAAAGCAATATGATTCACCGTGAACGATTTTTTGTGAATTTCGATGAGTTTAGAGCCGATATCCCTCAAAACCGGATTCTGAAAACGGCGTTGGTTTACCTGAAACGAAAGAGCAAATCGCCCCGAAACATCCGGCAAATTATTAGTTTAATTTATTTGTTCGATGAGGTAAAAATTTGTTCCAACCTCGAAAAAGATCTTCAGCATTTAAACAGTCACAACCGGCTGTTTAATTATTACGAAAATGCTTTGAAATGGGCAAAGGTTTTTCTTCAAAATGAATCGTTTACAAGTTATAAAGGAAAAAATCTGAATACCGCAATTTTATTTCCCATGGAAGTTTTATTTGAATCGTATGTGGCTTCAAAGTTGAAACAATTTCAGCCACACTGGGAAATTTCCGTTCAGGACCGAAACCATTATTTGCTGACAGACCTGAATATTTCCAGGGAAAAGTTTAGACTGAGACCCGACCTGGTAATTCATACCGATTGCAAAACGATTGTTGCAGACACCAAATGGAAGATGATTAACCAACACTTGTCGCAAAGCAATTACAACATTTCGCAGGCAGACATGTACCAGCTTTATGCCTACGGAAAAAAATACCAGTCGGGAAATGGCAGCGTTCAATTAGCATTGATTTATCCGCATTCTGAAAGTTTTTACACCCCCCTGAGTTTTAAATACGAAGAAAATTTGCTCATTGATGCCATCCCTTACAATTTTGAAAATCAAGCTGCTTGTATGTTGTTTCTGAAAGATTTAATTTAGGAGGCAAATTAGATCCAGTTCAATGTTGCAGACACTGTCTGCATTAATTGATAATCCTGCTGATTTTAAAACTTCCCGGGAAAAATCAACTGGAGAGATACATCGAGAATGAGATGAAAAAACTGCAATAAAAGCAATAAATTCCTATCTTGCACACCGTATTAACAGACCAAAATTCAGAAAAAATATACGCTATGAAGAATGGTTTAATTATTTTATTTGCACTGGCTTCGGTATTTATATTAACCGCTTCGAAACCGGATAAAAATTATTACAACGAATTGTACCGGCCGCAGTTTCACTTCACTCCTGAAGAGAACTGGCACAACGATCCCAACGGACTGGTTTATTACGATGGCGAATACCACCTGTTTTACCAGTACAACCCGAAAGGGAAGGAGTGGGGCTACATGCACTGGGGACATGCCATCAGCACCGATTTGGTTCACTGGGAGCACATGCCCATTGCCCTTTATCCCGATGAAAATTCGGAAGACAAGGAATACTGCACGGCTTTTTCGGGGTCGGCCATTGTGGATGACAAAAATCTGCTGGGAAAACAGCAGGGTGATGTGAAGACGCTGGTAATTTTTTACACCAGTCAGCATTGCGGACAGCGCATTGCCTACAGCACCGACCGCGGACGCACCTGGCAAAAATACGAGGGAAACCCGATAATTCCCTTTGATGAAACCGACGATGCCCGCGATCCCAAAGTAATCTGGCATGAACCATCGCAAAAATATGTGATGGTGCTGTACCGCAAAACCCTGGAAGAAGAAAGGTCCAAAGGCGTTTCGTTTTACACTTCGGAAAACCTGGTTGACTGGGAATACAAAAACCATATTTTTGGATTTTACGAATGCCCCGATTTGGTTCCCATGCAGGTGACCAACCGCCCGGAGGAAACAAAGTGGGTGCTGTTTGACGGAGACGGAAGCTACCTGATTGGAAACTTTGACGGCGAGGAGTTTTCGCCCGAAACCGCCAAAATGAAAAGCGACTTTGGTAAAAACTACTATGCTACACAAACCTGGAGCAACATTCCCGAAGAAGACGGCCGGGTGATTCAGATTGCCTGGATGCGCGGTGGAAACTTCCCCGAAATGCCATTTAACGGGCAGATGACCTTCCCTACCGAGCTGGAACTTACCAAATTTAATTTCGGATATAAGCTAACCCGGAAACCCATTTCGGAAATTGAACTTCTGCACGGGAAGCATTATAATTGGGAGAATGAAAAACTGATTCCCGGAATCAACCAAAACATCGTAAAACGGGTAAGTGGCGATTGCCTGCACATTATTGGTGAGTTCGACCTTAAAACCTGCAACAACTTTGGTTTTTATATCCGGCACAGCAAGAGGAAATCAGGTACCGAACTTTTGTACGATGTAAAACGCGGAACATTGTCACTTCTTGGAACGTCGGCCCCGCTGCAACCCATCGACAATAAAATTACGCTTGAAATCCTGATCGACAGGGCATCTGTTGAGGTGTTTGCCAACGGCGGGCTGGTGGCTGTTTCCAACAATTTCACCCCGGATAAAGGAGCTGATGGCCTTGTTCTTTTCTCCAGCGGAGGTGAAGTGATTGTGGAGAAACTCGATATTTACCGGGTAGAATCGGCTTGGCGCTAACGGCTGCTACAGAAAAAGCGAAATCAACTGCACAATGACAATCAGTAACACCATTGCCACCGGATAAACGGTTGCGTAGGCAATGCTGTGGGCATTTGTTTCGGTCATGGAATCGGCGGCAGCCAAACCGGGTGTGCTGGTCATGCTGCCGCTGATGGCGCCCAGCATACTCAGCAGATTCATTTTGAAAAACCATTTTCCGGCAATGACAGCCAAAATCATTGGCACCAGGGTAATCATCCCGCCAAACAGGAACAGCCGGTAACCATATTGTTCAAATGTATCCAGAATATCGGCACCTGCTCCGGTTCCCACAGCGGCCAGGAAAAAGATAAGCCCCAACTGCCGCAGCAACTGGTTGGCGGCGCCACTCATGGTCCAGATAATGGGGCCGGTTTTTCCAATGCGGCTGACAACCAGCGCAACAACGAGCACGCCGCCCGTCAATCCCAAACTGAAAGCGAAATTACCAAGCGCAATGTTGATTTTTCCGACCACAACTCCCAGAAGAATTCCAAGCGCCACCGGCAAAATGTCAGTATCGGAAAGCCGTTTCTGGTCGTCGCCAAAAACTCGGACCACCATTTCCATGTTGGCCTTGCTGCTGGCAATTATTAGCTTATCACCAAACTGAAGTTTCGAATTGGGCGTGGGCGATATGTTAATCCCCGAGCGGCGAATCCGGGTAATGGTGGCATTGTATGTTTGCAACAGGTTTAATTGCCCGATGGTTTTATTCACTACTTCTTTGTTGGTCACCAAAACAGTACGTACATCGTAGTTTGGGTCCAGCGGAATTTCTTCCTCGGTGGGCGAACCAATCAGAATTTCAACACGTTTTAATGCTTCATCGGTTCCCACAGCTTTTATTAAGTCACCTTTGTATAAAATTGTTTCGGGTTTTGGGGTAACTGCAAGTCCTTCGTGGACAACCCGCGAAACAACGGCTTTGGTCATATACCTGATTCTCATGTCGCCGATGGACTTACCAGCTACATTTTCGTTTTCAACCAAAAAATTCCTCCGTAAAATTTCAGGAAATTCCTCTTTTATTTTTGAATGGTAATCATCTTCTTCTTTTTTCAGCGAAACACCCAGAATTTTGGGAAGAAACCGGATAAACAGAATAACTCCGATTACGCCAAACGGATAACCCACCCCGTAGCCAATGGAGGCCAGCGGCGAGCCGGTGTGGTCTATGGCGGCAGCCAAACCGGGCGTACTTGTCAGAGCCCCGGTAAACAAACCAACCGCAATATTCTTGTCAATTTCGAAAAAGTAAACAACAGCAACAGTAATTAAGGCTGCTGTAAGAATCAGCAAAGTAGCAAATGAGGCCAGTTGCCGGCCTTCTTTTTTAAACGACTCGAAAAAACCGGGACCTGCCTGAATGCCAATGGTGAAGATGAACAGCACCAGGCCAAGGTATTGGAAGTCTTCGGGAATAACCACCCCGAAGTGGCCAAACACCAGTGCCACAAAAATAACCGCCGATACGTCGAGCGACAGCCCGAAAATTTTAATGCGGCCCAGGATAAAACCAAGGGCTACAATTAAAAACAGGGCGAAATAATTATTTGAAAGAAGTTCCATTTTCTGTTTCGGTTTTATGGTACAAAGGTAGCGAATTGTTCACTATCAGGCTAAAACAGAAAAGAAGAGGTAAAATTTCTTTCAAAACTTAATGAAAGGATTAGAAACTTAATGTTTTATTGAAACAGATTAACGCGTTTTTTTGGCCAGCACGCCGGTTTCCATCAGAAAACTGAAATCGTCGCCCGAAGAAAGCTCCGCCGGTTCTTTTCCTTTTTTGAAAACGCGGCACAACCGGTCCCCAATCAGCTCCAGTTTATCGTTTTCCAGTTTTAGCATGGTCCCTTCGCGCAATCCCACCACATAAGTTTCCGGGTTAATCTCAATAAACTCTTCAATGCGCTGTTCGCGTGTTTCGCCGGCATGCCCCTGTGCGCTGGCATCGAGGTAGTGCGGATTAATCTGGAACGGAACCAGGCCAATGCACTCAAATCCGTGTGGGTCGATAATGGGCATGTCGTTGGTAGTACGAAGTGTAGGACAAGCGATGTTAGCGCCGGCGCTCCAGCCGATGTATGGCGTGCCGTTAAACGCTTTTTCGCGGATGGGGTTCATCAGTTTCCGGTCGTGCATCATGCGAACCAGCTGCCAGGTGTTTCCGCCGCCCACCACAATGGCTTCGGCGTCTTCAACAGCTTTCACTGGGTCAGCAAAAGTGTGGATGCCCACAATATGATGACCCACTTCCGCAAACCGCTCTTCCACTTTTTCACAATATTCATCGAACGAAAAAGTAACGGCAGCATAAGGAATAAATAACGCTGTAACCGGCTTTTCGCCGAGGAATTTCTGTATTTCGTATTTCGGATAGTCCAGGTAGGCTTCGCCCGCCATGGATGAGTTGCTGATTAGTAAGAGTTTCATGTTTCTGTTTTTTTATTTATCTGCAATAACAGAAATTTCAGAGATTTAAGAAATGACAATTATCGGGTTTGATAACAATTATCAATATAAATCTTTCAAATCGCTTTCCGCCAGTTCAGCCAAAAATTCCCCAATCATTGAAGTTACTGTTTCCAAAAATTTTTCTCCTTTTTTAGCAGAAGCTTTTTTCGGATTTCCTACGCCGGTGTCTTCCGAAACTTTATCCCATTGGCGGGGTGTCCAGGCAATTTTATTTTGAAGGCTTTTCAGTTTGATTTTTTTTGCTTTTCCCTCGCCGGCTTCTTCCAGTGGAAGCACCAGTTCCGGGAAATAGTGCATAATGATGCTGGTTTCCATTTCGTTGGCATGGTCGCCTTCTTCTTCAAAATAATCGGAATTGGGAACCAGTTTAAACCACTCGTTAAGGGCGATAAACATACCGGGAAACTGCGGCAGAACTTCGCGAATAACCGGTTTGAAATCATTGCCTCCATGTCCGTTCATTACCACCAGTTTTCGGATTCCCTGGTTATAAAGTGCCCGGACAATATCTTCGAGAATAATGATTTGAGTGGAAGGACGGGTATGCAGGCAAAACGGCATTTCAATTTGTCCGGGGTTTTGTACTCCCAGTGGGATGGTGGGCAACACCATCACTTTGGCGCCATTGTCCCAGGCTTTTTGGGCGGCATCGGCAGCAATTCGCGCGGTTTCCAGCGAATCGGTTCCGTAGGGTAAATGGTAGTTGTGCGGTTCCGTAGCTCCCCAGGGAAGCACTGCCACATCGTATTTCTGATTTTTAATCTGTTTCCAGTTGGTTTCTTCTAAAATGTAAGGTCTCATATTATAAATTTTAAAAACGGACAAGCGTTATCCCAAAGGTTACCGGAGTAAGGTCAGGTCCTTTATCTTCCTTGAAAAACGGCCCAGGTTCATACGTTGCAAAAACGTTAAACCAGCGGTATCCGGCCCGAATCATCAATCCGTATTTGAAATCGGGCAGCGAAAAGTGGTCGGGTGTTTTCAGCTTTTCTTTTTTTCGATCGGCCCGGTATTTGATTTTTGTGTGGCTGCTGAGCCGCAGGCTTCCGTAAACTCCGCCCGAAAAATGTATCCGGTTTTGGTAATGGTTCAGTGGAACCTGAAATTCGGCCAGAAGCGGTACATAAAGAGAAACAATGGATAGTTTCGATTTTTGGTTTTGATCGAAATCGAGAATGCGGGGCTGAATTTTATCGTTTTCGAGCCGTTGCAGGGTTACATCACGTCCCAGCCGGTAGCTTTCGAGGTGCAGCCCGACACCGGTTACCAGTCCAATGGTGTTGCGGTTCCGTTGCAGTCCGAAACTTTGTTGAATGAGGTTGATGTAGGTGGAATTGGACCGGAATACGTCGTTTTCCATAAAATCGAAATCGTATCCGGTGTAATTGGGGTTCAGAAACAGATTGAATCCAAAATCGACTCCCGCCCAGTTGCCTGAAAAATCGTCCTGCCAGAAATTAAATCCGTTACGGGTAAGCTGCCGCATGTCGATTTTTCTTAAAATTTTTTCCGGGTCTTTATCTACCGGTACAATGGTGTCGGTTTGGGCAAATAATGAGAATGAAAATAATATGAGAACAAATGCCGGAAAGAGTTTCCGGGCTAACATGCAGATCAGTTTTAACAAAACTTTTTTGCTCATATAATGTCAATTCAGTTCAGAAAATTTAAACAAATGTAAATCATTTAAGTTGAAAAGAGGCTGACGGGAGTTTAAAAAAATGTAAAACCGGGCGCCATTCTCCTATGCGAATGATCTATTTGTTAAGACCACATAAATTTTGTTCTAAATCCCTGTATTTCATTTTAAAAGGTTACCTTTGTGCCCACAATTTTTACAAGTAAATTCATGACATTATTTAACGAAATGGGCCTCAGTGCCGAAATTCAACAAGCTGTTGAAGCACTGGGATTTGAAGTACCCACCCCCATTCAGGAACAAACCATTCCTTTTTTATTGGAAAACAATACCGACATGGTAGCCCTGGCACAAACCGGAACAGGAAAAACCGCTGCCTTTGGTTTGCCCATCATTCAGCAAATCGACACATCGAAAAAACACACGCAGGCTTTAATCCTCAGTCCCACACGCGAACTGGCCCTGCAAATTGCCAATGATTTAACCAACTTTTCGAAGTTCACCCAAAAGATGAACATAGCCGTGGTTTACGGTGGCGCCGATATAAGGAAGCAAATCGATCAGTTGGATCGTGGCGTTTCCATTGTGGTGGGAACTCCCGGCCGAACCCTCGACTTAATCAAACGCAAAAAACTGAAAGTAAACGAAATCAAATGGCTGGTGCTCGACGAAGCCGACGAAATGCTCTCCATGGGTTTTAAAGACGATTTGGACGCCATTCTGGAAACTTCACCCAAAGAAAAGCAAACCATGCTTTTTTCGGCCACCATGCCCAGGGAAATTGTTTCCATTGCCAACAAGTATATGACCAACCCACACGAAATTTCGGTCGGGAAAAAGAATACCGGAGCTGAAAATGTGGAGCATCACTACTATCTCATTCATGCCAAAGACCGGTATATCGCTCTGAAACGGGTGGCCGATATCAATCCGAATATTTACGGGATTATTTTTTGCCGAACCCGCGCCGAAACCAAAGACGTGGCCGACAAACTGATGCAGGACGGCTACAATGCCGACGCACTTCATGGCGACCTGTCGCAGGCGCAACGCGATTATGTTATGGCCCGTTTCCGCAACAAAAACCTGCAAATGCTGGTGGCTACCGATGTGGCTGCCCGCGGCCTCGATGTGAATAACCTGACACACATAATTAACTACAATTTGCCCGACGACCCGGAAATTTACATTCACCGCAGCGGACGTACCGGACGTGCAGGTAAAAAAGGCATTTCAGTAACCCTTATTCACCTGCGCGAAAAGGGAAAACTACGGCAGGTAGAAAAAAAGGTCAACAAAACATTCATTCAAAAACCGGTCCCTTCAGGTAAAGAAATTTGCGAAAAACAACTGTTCAGCCTCATCGATAAAATGGAAAAAATTGAGGTGAACGAGACCGAAATTGGCCAGTTTATGCCGGTGATTTATAAAAAACTGGCCTGGCTCGAGCGCGAAGACCTGATTAAAAGGTTCGTTTCTTTGGAATTTAACCGGTTTTTGCAATACTATGAGAACGCTCCCGACATCAATGTGGACGAATCGCGCCAAAGCAAACGGGATTTTGAACCGATGGAAAAAGGCAGACGGGGCAGAAAAAGCAGGAACGAACGCAGCGATTACGGGAGTAGAAACTCACGTAGCGAATACGGTAGCAGGAACGACCGTAGCGATTACGGGAACAGAAGCGAAAGAAGCGGCAAGAAAAGGGGCGGATATGAATTTTCAAGGTTCTTTTTTAACCTCGGCAAGAAAAACGGCATCAACAAGCGTACAATTATTGACCTGGTAAACGAACATTTACCCAACAAAAGTGCGGAAATTGGTGAAATTGAGGTGATGAAAAATTTCTCCTTTTTTGAAGTGGACAAACGCTACGAAAAGCAAATTATGAAAGCCTTTGCAAATGCGAACTACAAAGGACAAAAAATGGGCATCGACATAGCAAAGGGGAAGTAAAAATCCCCTTTTTCTGTTTTTTGAAAATTCCCTCCAAATACCTAACTTTACCTCGTTATAAAAAGCATAGCCATGGCAAAAAAACCGCATAGAAGCAACCTCCCCGGAGTTTACCGCTGCCTGTTCAGTTGCCGTATGTTTTATGCATAAATGCACCTCCCGAATTTCCGTCAACCGACGAAAAGAAAATTCGACTTCATTTATTATTCTCATTTTTTTATTTCTCAAAATTAGCCTGAAATGACATCTTCAGCAATAAATACCAAAACGAAACCCCAACGGCCCGCCGGTACAGTTTCTAATTTCAGCACAACGGAAAAACCAAAACCGGAACCCGGAATGAACGATCGTATCCGGAGGCTGCGCAAACAAAGCGTGGAAACACAAGAATCTCTTTCCATTGAGCGGGCGTTAATTACCACACGGTTTTATCAGGGAAACGAAGGAAAGTATTCCGCACCCATGATGCGCGCGCTCAATTTCATGGAAATTTGTAAACAAAAAAGGATTTTCATAGGTGAAGATGAGCTGATTGTGGGAGAACGCGGTCCGAAGCCCAAATCGGTTCCCACTTTCCCGGAATTGACCTGCCACAGCGTGGAAGATTTTCATGTGCTGAATTCGCGCGAGCAGCAGCGTTATACCATTTCGCAGAAAGACATCGATACCTACGAACGCGAAGTAATTCCCTACTGGAAAGGGCGCACCATGCGCGAACGGATTTTCAGTCATGTGCCGCGGGAGTGGCAGGCAGCTTACGAAGCCGGTGTGTTTACCGAGTTTATGGAACAACGCGCACCCGGCCACACTGCTCTGGATGGAAAAATTTATCAAAAGGGAATGTTCGACTTCAAAAAAGAGATTGAAGCGCACATTCAGCGCCTCGATTTCCTCAACGACCCGGAAGCAACCGATAAGCTGGAAGAACTGAAAGCCATGGCTGTTTCGTGCGATGCCGTTATTGTTTTTGCTGAACGGCACGCAGATTTAGCTGAAAAAATGGCACAAAACGAAACGAATCCGCAACGACGGAAAGAGTTGAAACAGATAGCAGCGGTTTGTCGCCGGGTGCCTGCCCATGCCCCGCGAAATATGTGGGAAGCCATTCAAATGTACTGGTTTGTGCATCTGGGCACCATCACCGAACTGAACGGCTGGGATGCCATGAACCCCGGTCACCTCGACCAGCACCTGCAACCTTTTTATGAAAAAGAAATAGCCGAAGGAACACTCACCCGCAACGAGGCCAAAGAATTGATCAGTTGTTTCTGGATAAAAGTAAACAATCATCCTGCCCCGCCAAAAGTAGGAATTACTGCCCGCGAAAGTGGCACCTACAACGATTTTACCAACATCAATATTGGCGGGTTGAAACCCGATGGATCGGACGGGGTGAGCGAAGTTTCCTACATTCTTCTGGAGGTGGCCGAAGAACTGCATGTTTTGCAACCGGGCAACTCGGTGCACATCAGCGCCAAAACGCCCGATCGTTTTCTGAATGCTGCCTGTAAAGTCATCCGGCAGGGACATGGTTTTCCTTCGGTTTTTAACCCCGATGTGTATGTGCAGGAATTGCTCAGGCAGGGAAAAACGTTGCAGGATGCCCGCGAAGGCGGCTGCAGTGGCTGTATCGAGGTGGGCGCTTTCGGGAAAGAGGCTTTTCTGCTCACCGGTTACCTCAATGTTCCGAAAATACTGGAAATTGCGCTGAACAACGGAATTGATCCACTCACAGGGAAAAAAGCCGGCAGCGAAACCGGCGATCCGAAGGAATTCAAAAATTTTGAAAAATTGTACGAAACTTTTCTGCAGCAGCTGAACTTTGTGGTTGACCAGAAAATGAGGGTGAGCAACTACATCGACCAGATGTTTGCCAAATACGCACCGGCGCCTTTTCTGTCGGTGGTGATTGAAGACTGCATTCAAAAAGGAAAAGATTACTACAACGGCGGGCCGCGGTACAACACCAGTTATATTCAGTGCACCGGTTTGGGAACGGTTACCGACAGTTTTGCAGTATTGAAGAAACATATTTTTGAGGAACAGAATTTTAGCATGGAAACGCTGCTGAATGCCATCTCCAAAAATTACGAAGGCGAAGAAAAGCTGCGGCAGCGCATCATTAATCGCACGCCGTTTTTTGGCAACGACGATGATTATGCCGACAGCATTGCAGTGCGTGTTTACAACGATTTGCTGGATGCCATTGATGGAAAACCCAATGTGAAAGGGGGGCAGTACCACCTGAACATGCTTTCCACCACCTGCCATGTTTATTTCGGGAAAGTGCTGGGTGCTACTTCCAATGGTCGGCTGGCAGGGAAAGCCATTTCCGACGGCACTTCACCTTCGCACGGCTGCGATACACACGGACCAACAGCAGTTGTGCGGTCACTGGGTAAACTCGACCAGGTAAAATCGGGCGGAACACTGCTCAATCTGCGGTTTGTACCCAGCCTGCTGAAACGCGAAAAGGACGTGGAAAAACTGGGGCACCTCATTCGCAGCTACTTTACTTTGGGTGGCCACCACATTCAGTTTAACATTGTGGATACCGCCACGCTGCTGGCAGCACAGGCTTGTCCCGAGGATTACAAAGATCTGATGGTACGTATGGCCGGCTACAGCGACTACTTTAACGATATGAATGCCGACCTGCAGCAGGAAATTATTGACAGGACGGAGAATGAAGGATTTTGAAATATGATTCCACTGATTTTCGACATACGCCGCTACTCGATCAACGACGGGCCGGGCATCCGGATTACCCTGTTTATGAAAGGGTGCCCGCTGCGGTGCAAATGGTGCCACAACCCGGAAAGCCAGTCGCCCAAAGTGCAAAAGTTGTACACGGCCTCCAAATGTATCGGGGCGAAGGATTGCATTGAAATTTGCCCTGAGGATGCGCTCACATTGACACCGGATGGAATTGTTACTGATTTTGAATTGTGTACGCTTTGCGGAAAATGTGCCGAAGCCTGTCCTTCCAAAGCCATCGAAATGTCGGGGAAATTGTATTCGGCAGCGGAACTTTTGGCGATTGTTGAAAAAGAGCGGGTACACATCGACCAGTCGGGTGGAGGCGTTACTTTTTCGGGCGGTGAACCGCTGATGCACCCGGAATTTTTAATTGAAATGCTGAAAGCCTGCGGAAAAAAAGGATTGCACAGGGCGGTGGACACCTGTGGTTTTGCTCCAACGAAAACGATTTTGGAAGTAGCCAAACATACCGACCTGTTTCTGTTTGATTTAAAATTGATTGATGCGGTGCAACATAAAAAATGGACAGGTGTTGATAACCGGCTTATTCTGAAAAACCTGAAACTTCTGGCAGAAAGCGGAGCAAACATCAATATCCGGATACCGCTCATAAAAAATGTAAATACCCATATAGAAGAAATCAGGAAGATGGCAGATTTTATTTCCGGATTGAATGTTATAATCAGCGATTCGGGAATCGCTGCACCTGCGAAACCAATGGTAAACCTGCTGCCATACCACAACATCGCCTCCGGGAAATACAAAAAACTGGAAATTCCTTACGATGAAGATGAAATGGTTGAACCTTCTGAAAATGAAATTCAGCAGGCCGAAAAAATATTCCATTCATTTGGGATTGAAACTGAGGTTGGAGGATAGCAAGATAAAATTATTGACTTATAACCACCAATTTACTCAAGCTGTTTTTCCCTCCCCCAGGTAAGAACAATTATTAATCCCATGATTGCTGTGATAACTGACCAAACCAGGACATCTACAATTAATGAAGACAGTTTATTAGCTAATTTTTGAACCGTAATTTCAAATCTTTCATTTATCCGGGTTTTTTGTACTTTTGATTTTTTAAAAATTTAACTTGATGAAGATGAAACTACTCACTCTTATTTTCACAGTTATTCCATTTTTCCTTTGGGCGCAGGAAAGTGAACCAGACCTTCCTGAAACATTTCACTCCATTTCCAGCCACGAAATTCTGGATTTTGCAAAAGAACTGAGCTCCGAAAAATTCAAAGGCCGTTTGTCGGGCTCACCGGAATATTTGCTGGCTGCCGAATGGTGCGCAACCAAATTTAAAGAATGGGGAGTTCAGCCTGCCAATAACGGCAGCTATTTTCAATATTTTCCCAACGAATATTCAAAAGTTTTTTCGGTGGGCAGCGTTACATATTCTCCTGAAACCGGCCAGGAAACCAAACTGAATTTCCCGGAAGATTATTACCCCGGTTCCAATTCGGCATCGGGAACGGTTTTCGGGAATCTGGTTTATGTGGGGTACGGAATCACTGCGCCGGAACTGGGTTACGACGATTATGAAAATGTGGATGTGAAAGGAAAAATCATTCTCATGGAATCGGGAATTCCGTACGCAAAAAACGACACAACTTTATCTGAATGGACTCCTTACGCGTATCACCGTTACAAGTTCAGAAATGCTGTAAAACACGGTGCCGCCGGGCTGCTTTATATCGGAAAAATTGCCAATCCGAATACGATCAATCTCGACGGTTTTGTTTATGCGCACATCAGCGAGGAAATTGCCGGGCACATTTTTTCAGATGCCGGGAACGATTATAAAACCGTAAAAAAAGAGCTGGCTGAAAGGAAAATTCCTTCGTTTGCATTCCCCGAAAAACAAACGGCGGTTATAACTGCCGAAACCCAATATTTCCCCAATGCAAAGTCGTGCAACGTGGTTGGTCTCATCGAAGGTTCCGATCCGGTTTTGAAAGAAGAAGTTATTATTGTTGGCGGTCATCTCGACGGGCAGGGACACCTTGGCGAAGTATTTCCCTCGGCACTCGACAATGCATCGGGTGTAGCCGATATTTTGGGAGCGGCCAAAGCGCTTTCCCAACCGGAGATTAAACCCAGGCGTTCGGTGCTTTTTATTTTGTTTGGCGGAGAAGAGTGCGGGCTTTATGGCAGCACACATTACGTGGAAAATCCACTGTTTCCCATAGAAAAAACCAGAATGATGGTAAATCTTGATATGGTAGGCAACGGCACCGGTTTTTTTGTGTCGAACGGAAAAAGCTACCCGGAAATCTTCAACCATTTTGAAACGGCTAATGAAAAATATCTGCACCGGGAAATGGCTGCTTCGGAGCAACGGATAAATTTTGGCAGGCCCAGGTCTGACGCTTCGTTGTTTGAAAATGCCGGTATTCCCACCTTTTCGCTTTGGACCCGCAATTCGGTTTTTCCGGTGTATTACCACGACCCGCGCGACACGCCGGAAGTGCTTACGCCTGAAATTATGGAAGATGCGGCAAAGTTACTTTATCTGGGTGTTTTGGGAGTAGCAAACGATTCAGGGCTTTAGCAGAATTTACTGAAGCTGTATTAAACCCTCCTTGATGGCATATTTTACCATATCGGCGTTGCTTTTCAATCCCAGCTTTTCGAAAATATGCTGTTTATGGGTGCCCACGGTTTTTACGCTAATGAACAGTTTTTCCGATATTTCACGGGTTGTTTTTCCTTCAGCGTATAGTTTCAAAACTTCTGCTTCGCGTTCCGAGAGTTCAGCCTGCCCATCGGCATTCTCTTCCACAGGATCAAGATATCCCTGTATAACCATTTCGGTGATGTCGTCACTCAGGTACTTTTTCCCGGAAACCACCGACTGAACGGCTTCGATAAGTTGCCGGTATGTGCAGTTTTTCAGCAGGTATCCGTCGGCCCCTGCCTCCAAAACGCCCTTCACAAACTGGCGGTCGGAGTGCATAGAAACGGCAATAACCTTGATGTTTGGATCGTTCTTTTTAATGATTCGGGTAGCCTCAATGCCATTCATTACCGGCATGCCAATATCGATTAAAACCACATCGGGTTTCATCTTTTTTGTTCTCTCTGCGGCTTCTTTTCCGTCTTTTGCTTCAGCAATGACTTCAATGTCGGGAGCCGAAGATATTAAATTCACCAATCCTTCCCTGAATAACTGGTGATCGTCTGCAATTAAAACCTTTGTTGCCATTTTTTAATCTTCACTTGTTGGAATAATTACCTTTGCCTTCGTTCCTTTTCCTAATTCCGATTCAATTTCGAGATGGCCTTTTATGCTGTCGAGTCTTTCGGTAATACTCATCAGTCCAAACCCGCCATCCATCGTCGCTTTTTTGTTTGGTTGCCTTTTAAAACCAACCCCGTTATCGCGTATGGAAATATAGTAATATTTTTTGTCCTTTTTAACTTCTACTTCAATTAAATTGGCTTTGGCATGCTTAATTACGTTGTTTAGCAATTCGGTAACAATGCGATACAGGAAAATATTGAACTCTTTCCGAATGCCTATTTTCAGGTTTTCACCCACCAGACTGGTTTTAATATCGTGTTTTTCTTCGATTTGTTCCAGTTTCCATTTGAATGCAGGAATGAGCCCAAGTTCGTACAAAATGGGCGGACTCAGGTCGTAGGTGAGAGTACGTGATTCGGAAATGGCTTTATTTAGCAGCCCTGAAATTTCATTGATTGTTTTTTCCTCACGGGATTTAAATTCCCCGTTCATAATGGAAGAAAGTTTGATGAACGCCAGCGACAAGGTTTGCCCAAGGCTGTCGTGCAGGTTTTCTGCAATACGTCGCCTTTCCCTTTCTTCCACCAGTGTAATCTCAGTGTTCAGGGTTTTCAGTTTTTTCTGATAGTTTTTAATCTGCATTAAACTTTTCTTCAATGCAATTTCTGCCTGCTTGCGTTTTGTTATATCGTAGCATACTCCTCTTAATCCATAGAATTTTCCTTTGTTGTTGAAGGTAGAAAAACCGCTGACCGAAAGCCAGATTTTTTTGTTGCCTTTGATTTTCAATTCGATTTCACAATCGTTGAAACTCGACTGGTTCAAAAAGCTTTCTTCAATCAGACTTGTTTTGCTTTTTGGTTTATTTAGCTGAAAAAGCGACAGGTAGCTTTTTTCGCCAATAATGTCCTCGGGTTTTTCTCCGGTCATTTTTTCAATAACGGGGCTCACGTACGTAAATATTCCTTTTGAATCAACCTCCCAGTAAAACTCAAGGGCATGTTCCGAAATCTGGAGGAAACGTTCTTCGCTCTGAAGGTATTTTGTGGTTTGGTCTTTAATAAGCAGCTGCAGGCTTTCGTTTCGTTTCCGGAGTAGGTCTTCCGCTTTTTTTATACGCAATGCCACATCAATTTGCGCTCTCAGTTCATCCTGGCTAAAGGGTTTTGAAATAAAGGCATCGGCTCCGGCATTCAATCCTTTGGTACGCTCCATAGGGTTTTGTCCCAGGGCTGAAATCATAAGAATGGGAATGTGCCTGGTGGTGGATTCTTTCTTCAGAATGGTACACACTTCGTATCCATTCATTTCGGGCATTAAAATGTCGAGCAGAATAATCTCCGGTTTCTCTTCCAAAGCCAGCGAAATTCCCTCTTTTCCCGAGGTTGCTTTTAAGAAAATAAAATCAGGATAGTATAGTTTGAATATCTGATTTAACAGTACTAAATTTATTTCATTGTCGTCTATGGCCAGGATTTTTTTCATATAATGTTCCCCCGGATGATTTAATTTGTTGGCGTTATTTCAACTGAAACATCTTGAATGTTAACCACTTCAATTCCTGCAAATGTATTGCTTTTTTGTAAACAACAGGCAATTTTACCTTAAAAAAGAACATAAAAAGCAATTGCACTCAGAATTTTATGTCATTATCAGAAGTTTAAACTGATGCCCGATCAGTAAAATGCCTATGCAAATTCAGCAAATAGCTCACGTCTGATTCAGCATCCGAATTGAGGCTAAATGGGTTGAGGCACTGTACCTTAGCTCCTGATTTACAAAACTTAATTTCGGAATATCATGAAGTGGATATTTATAATAGTCCTTTTTTTCGCATTCATTTGCAATACAGGGGCACAGGAAATAGAAAAGGGTTCGACAGCCCAAAGTGAAAATCTAATCAATATAGCAGTTGACGGAGTGAATAAAACGTTTGTTGCACCTCCGGAGCAATTCTCCAGACTTAAGTCGGCCAAAGCACCACAATCGAAAATTCAGGTTACCTATGTCAATTTTCCTGAAGAGGCCAAACGTGCATTCAGCTATGCCGTTTCTATCTGGGAAAGTATGCTGGTTTCGCCCATACCAATTCATGTTGAAGCCCATTGGGAAAAAATGGGAACCAATGTTTTGGCCCATGGCCGTCCTTCACTGTTTTACAACAATTTCAGCGGGGCACCCCTTCGCAATACTTACTACCCCGTTGCTTTGGCCGAGAAGCTCAGCGGCAGGGAACTGAACGGTGGAAATCCGGATATCATCTGCCACTTTAACAGCGAATTCAAGTGGTATTTTGAAACCGACGGAAACACACCTTCTACCCACTATGATTTTGTAAGTTCAGTGTTGCACGAAATTACCCATGGCCTTGGTTTTTCTGGATTTTTAAAAGCCGATGGAACCAGGGGATTTTTTAACAACGCGAACAATCTGCCCAGTGTGTACGATTATCTTATATTCAACCAACAGAATCAATCCATTTCTGACCGTTCGTTGTTTCAAAGCCCTTCCTACGATCTGCAAAAACAACTTACATCCGATAATCTGAAAGTTTGCCAAACCGATGCTTCATTCCAACAGCAAAAAACTATCGATTGGGTTTTTGCTCCTTCGGTATGGAACGAAGGTTCGAGCATTTATCACCTGAAAGGATACGAATACGGTAACAACAATAGCCTGATGTCTCCTTCGGCCAAACGGGGAGAAGCCATACACAATCCTGGGGATGTAACCATGTCGGTTTTATATGAAATGGGCTGGAAGTCGGTTCAGTTTGAATTTAATGAATTGAAAGACATTGAAGAAGCTGTGGCCCAACTGCCTTTGAATGTGGGAGTGGTTTCAGATTCTGATGAGGATTTTTCCAGTGTAAGGGTTATTTACTCTACCGATAATTTTGCTTCGGCAAAAAGTGCAGGGTTACAATCCGGAGGAACGGCTTATCAGTTTGCCGGCAATCTTCCTTTGAACTACCATACAGGAAATGTACACTACTATTTAGAGGCAAAAACTTCTGAAAACCGTACGTTCAGATATCCTTCCGATGCTCCTGCAAGTACATTTTCCATGCGTATTGGCCCCGATTATTACGTGCCCAACCTTTTTCACAATCCGATAAAAGCTGTTGCAGGTACAACCCCCGGCATTAAACTAAGTGCCGAAGCAACCGACAATCTCGGTATTAAATCGGTTACCGTTGAATATAAAATCAATGGTAAGGCACAGGAGCCTGTGGTTTTATCGAACCATGAAAATGATTCGTTTTCGGGCGAAATCCAACTTCCGGCGCAATTAAAAGAAAACGACAGGGTAGAATATAAAATAACTGCCATAGATAATTCGGCAAGAGGAAACAAACGTTCGGTTCCGGCCATGGGATATCAGCGAATTAATATTCATTCATTGTACGAACCTGTCACAGGTTATGCTACCCGGTTCGACGATGCTGCCAATGACTTTATCCTGGCCGATTTTAACATTTCGGGTGTCTCCGGCATTTCAGGAAATGTGCTCCACACCCAAAGTCCTTATCCGGTTTCCGCTTTACAAGATGAAAAGTATGAACTTGTTGCGCAGTTGAGATACCCGGTTATTATACAGCCCGGTGGACAGATGTCGTTCGACGAGGTTGTTCTGGTTGAGCCTGCCGATGAGGGAGCCTATTACGATGAAACGCAATATTGGGACTATGTAGTGGTTGAAGCCAGTAAAGACGGAGGTTTTAGCTGGATATCCATTACTGATCGTTACGATTCCGGAATAAATGATACCTGGTATGCTGCCTTCACCAAGAGTTTTTCAAACAATTCATCTACAGCCATGCCTCACGAAAGTATGTTTGTAAATCGTATGGTTAACCTTACCAAAAACACAGGGTTGGAAGCCGGAGATACGGTACTTTTCCGTTTCAGGCTGGCGTCCGATCATTCGGTAAATGGCTGGGGATGGGCAATCGGAAACCTGGATATTCAGGGATTGCATACAAGCAGCGAAGAGCTTTTGGCCGGAGGTGGCTTCCAGGTTTATCCAAACCCGGTAAGTAACCGGCTATTTGTTGAATGGGCTTCGCAAACTGATGGTGTACCGGTAGAAATTGTAGTTACCGATCTTTTTGGAAAAACCATCCGCCGCGAAACAGGGCTGGACCCGCTTTTTTCACAAAAAGCTGAAATTGACCTGTCGGGAATAAGCCCGGGCATTTATATGGTGAGCATCAGCGACGGAATGCGCATTGTTTCAACCAGCAAGATTGTAAAGAACTGATTTGTTAAAAGATAAAAATTCATAAACAGAAATTATTGATTCACCTAAAAATTAAAAAAATGGAAACTTTAATGCTTATTGTATTTGGAGCCTCACTTACAGGCTTAATAACTTCGGTAGTAGTAATGGTAAAACTGCTTACCTCCAAAAACAGAAATTCACTGATTTAATGTTGTTTCAGTAACCTTCTCAGCGTTTTTCAGTTAAAGTTGCATGGTACATTTGTCAAATCCAATTAATTTTCAAACTTTTACCGGCTCAATTTTGTATATAGTTTGAAAGAAAATTGTTTCATGCAAAGAATTATCGCTGTAGTTATTCTAATCCTGTCAACTGCTTCTGCCTCTGCACAAAAGCTGTGGCAGAAGCAAGGTCATGACTTGTCGTGCCCGGTTTGTGTTGCATCCGAAAAAACCGAGAAGTTTTTTATTCCGCCCCCGGCCGAATCGTTAAACCTGCTGAAGTCGGCAGAAAAGAAATCAGAAATTATTGTGTCTTACAGCCTTTTCCCCAAAGAGGCCAGAGAGGCTTTTGAGTATGCCAAGGGAATCTGGGAAACGCTGATTGAGTCTCCCGTTCCGATTTACATTCAGGCCAACTGGCGTCGCAAAGGAGCGAATGTGCTGGGTAGTTGTGGGCCTGCCAGTTTTGAAAAAAATTTCAACGGAGCTCCCCGAAAAGATGTTTATTACCCCATTGCTCTTGCAGAGAAAATTTCGGGAAAAGAACTCACTGGTCCCGGGCAACCCGATATTCTGGCCGAATTTAACAGAGATATTGACTGGTATTTTGGGACCGATGGCAACACTCCGGCAATGCTTTATGATTTTGTGTCGGTGGTGTTGCACGAAATAGGACATGGACTGGGCTTTACCGGTTTTTTTTATGTTGAAGGAAATATTGGAGGCTACGGTTTTTATGATTACGGCAATACCACCTCTTTCGACCTTATGGTTGAACGATTGAACGGCGACCGGTTATCCAATACCTCCATTTATTCCAATCCATCGGTAGATTTGCGAAACGCATTGGTGTCAAATTCGCTGTATGCAAACAGCCCGGTAGCGATTACTGACGGAGGCCGTTCCAGGCCCAGACTATATGCTCCTTCGGTTTGGGACAACGGCTCGAGCATTTATCATTTGAACGACTTTACCTATCCGGGAAGCGATCCCAATTCACTGATGACTCACGCGCTGGGAAGGGGGAGCGCCATTCACGACCCTGGACCGCTTACCATGGGAATTATGGCCGATATGGGGTGGAAAAATCTGCAGATTGAGTTTTCTCCGCCAAAAGACCAGGAAGAATCAGGGCCTGTTAACATTGAGGCAAAAATTACCAGCGATTATGCACTGGATACATCAAGAATTTACTTGATTATAACTTCCGAAAACTTCGATACTGATTACGATACCATTCCCCTAAAACCGGATGAAAGGGGCGTTTTTAAAACCCAATGGCAACCGGGGCCGGAGACTGAAACCGTTCATTATTACATAAGTGCAGGTGATGTGAAAAACAGAACTTTCTATCTGCCATCCGAAGCGCCTTCCGCGTTTTTTACCCTGAATTTTGGGCCCGACAGTACCATGCCGACCATTAACCACGTACCAATCAGCTGGTATTTCGACACCGGGACAGGACTGAAAATTTTCGCCGATGTTAACGACAACCTGGGCGTAGATACCGTATTTGTGGAATACAGCATCAATGGTGTGGAACAGCCTCCTTTTGGCCTGGTTAATGATTCGGCAACGGTTTATTCGGCATTTTTCCCTTTTGCAAACCATTCTTTGCAGGATGGCGATGAAATCGACTACAGCCTGGTGGCCATCGATGCCTCAACGGCTAAAAACCAACGAAGGCTTCCCCTGCGGAACAGTTTTTCGTTCAGAACCGAAAAAATGCTTGAACCCATTGCCGGCTACATCAATAACTTCGATAACCCCACAACCGATTTTATTCTTAACGACTTTAGCGTTTTTACCGAAGATGGTTTTGATAACGGGGCGTTGCACAGTCCGCACCCATACCCAAGCCCCGATAGGGACGACACAGAATTTAACTTTACCACCCTGTTGAAATACCCGGTTATATTAACCGACAATGCCATTTTAACTTTCGATGAAATTGTGCTGGTAGAACCAGGCGACCCGGGCACACAATTTGACGATTTTGGATTTTGGGATTATGTGATCGTGGAAGGAAGCAGTGATAAAGGCGATACCTGGCTTCCGTTGGTTGATGGATACGACGCGCGCGAAGCACGAAGCTGGGAAAACCAGTATAACAGTTCAATTTCAGGTATGAATTCTACCACCACAGGTACCCCTGAAATGTACATCAACCGAAGAATAGATATGCTGGAAAACGGTCATTTCTCCAAAGGCGATACCATCCTTATCCGGTTCAGGCTTTTTTCCGATCCTTATGCGCACGGCTGGGGCTGGGCCATCGATAACCTGCGGATTCAAACACCCGTTTCTGTTATCCAGCCACTGCTCTCTCCGGGTAATATTGAGGCTTATCCCAATCCTTTTTCCGGAAAATTTAACATTTCTGTTGAAACTGCAACTGAAATTGAGGAATTGATAGTAGAGGTATATAACGTATATGGTCAAAAATTAGAATCGATTGTTCATCAAAATGTTACGGGTAGGTTTGTGACAAGTTTGGAAATGAAAAACGGCCAGGCCGGTTTGTACCTGCTGGTGGTTAAGGAAAACGGGCAGCAGGTTTTCGCAAAAAAATTGATTCATAATTGAAATTAATGGCTATCTTTGCTTCCAAATTGAAAGAAAATGAATTCTGCAAATAACAATAACAACTTTTACTGGTATTTTTATTTTGGTTCTGAAAGCGGGATCAACCAGTAAGGTATTGTTGCAGTGAAGAATATTTTACCAAAAGGTCCCGGATTTTCCGGGGCCTTTTTTTTTTGAACGAAAGAAGATATGAAGGTAACAATTATTGGACTTGGATTAATTGGCGGATCGTTGGCCAAAGATTTAAGAAAAGCAAAATTTGCCACCGAACTGGCAGGAGTTGAAGCTAGCGAAATTCATGCCCATGAGGCGCTTGAGCTGGGTTTGGTTGACCGTATTGAACCGCTTGAAAAAGGCCTTTCAGGTGCCGATTTGATAATCATTGCCATTCCGGTGGACAAAGAACTGGAGGTTTTACCGGTAATTCTCGACAAGGTTGACCGGAACACTACGGTAACCGATATGGGATCAACCAAGAAGGTGATTACTGACCAGATTCAAAACCATCCTAACCGGAAGCAGTTTGTACCGGCACATCCCATGTCGGGAACAGAAAATTCCGGGCCCGCCGCAGCTATTGAAGGGTTGTTCAGAGGAAAGATTGCCATTGTTTGCGACCATGAGCACAGCGGCCCACAACACCTGGCACTGGTAGAAAAAATGTTTCAGGCCCTGGGAATGGACATTGCCTACATGAGCTCGGACGAGCAGGACCACAGCACTGCATTTGTTTCACATTTGCCGCATGCCGCTGCCTTTGCACTTGCCAATGCTGTACAGGCAAAGGCCAACCGAAATATCATTTTCGATTTGGCCAGCGGAGGTTTTCGTTCCACAGTCAGGCTGGCTAAAAGTTCATCCTCCATGTGGAAACCTATTTTTGAACAAAACAACCAGTATGTAGTTCATTCTCTGGATGTGTATATACAGCATTTACAGGAGTTTCGCGATTGCATGAAGCATAACCGGTTCGATAAACTGGAAGAGCTGATATTAACCGCAAATAATATTAGAACAATTCTTGATGGCGAGAATCCTCATTTTATAAAGAACGAAGAAAAAATTGTAAAACTTTATACAAAACAGCAATGAGTACGAAATTTGAATTCAATACCATAAAGGAATGGTTGCCCCACATCGATAATCCTTTGCTTATTTCTGGTCCGTGCAGTCTCGAAACCGAAGAACAAACGCTTGAAACAGCCCGTTTGCTGGCCAAAGATCCGCGTGTCTTTCTATATCGGGGCGGAGTGTGGAAACCGCGCACAAGGCCGGGTTCATTCGAGGGAGTTGGCTCAATTGGATTGAAATGGCTGCAGAAAGTGAAAAAAGAGACAGGTCTGCCGGTTGGCACTGAGGTTGCCAATGCCCACCATACCGAAATGGCACTGAAAGCAGGCCTCGATGTTCTGTGGATTGGCGCCCGATCTACAGCAAGTCCTTTTGTGGTGCAGGAAATAGCCGATGTGCTGAAAGGCAGTAATGCCGTAGTGATGGTAAAAAACCCGGTAAACCCCGATGTGCAGCTCTGGATGGGAGCGGTGGAGCGGGTGTATAACGCCGGAATTAAAAATATTGTAGCCATTCACCGGGGATTTACTCCTTTCAAGGAAACCATTTACCGCAATTACCCCAACTGGCAAACTGTAATTGAACTGCGCCGGCTGATGCCCAACCTTCCCATTATCTGCGACCCCAGTCATATTGCCGGGAAACGGGAATATCTTTACGAGATTGCACAGAAAGCTTTCGATATGGGTATGGAAGGGCTGATGCTTGAATCGCATATCGACCCTTCGTGCGCACTTAGCGATGCTGCCCAGCAACTAACTCCGGCCGATTTGGGAAAATTGCTCGACAGACTGGTAATCAGGCACGAAACCGCCAATAATCCCGAGTTTGAAAACCGGCTCGATATGCTTCGCAGCCGCATCGATGCCATCGACTCAGAGTTGCTTGAAATGCTTTCATCGCGAGTTGAAATTGTGAAGCAGATAGGACAATATAAAAAGGTAAACAATGTAACCGCTTTGCAAATTAACCGCTGGAGCCAGTTAATGGAAGATCGCGTGAATATAGGGAAGAAACTGGATTTGAACGAAACCTTCATAAAAATCCTTTTCCAGCTCATTCACGAAGATTCGGTAAGGATGCAGACAGAAATCATGGATTCGGAGTAGAAGAATTCGTAAGTAAAGCGATGCTCCGCTTCATGGCTTTTTCGATGGAGCGATAATCGAGTATCTCTTTTCCGATATAAATAAAAATAATGACCTTTTTTTGCCCCGAAAGGGCAGAATACAGCTGGTGTTTATTCAGGCGGTAGGCTTCGCGTATGCGCCGTTTAATGACATTTCGCTTAACCGCTTTTTTAAATAATTTTTTACTCACGGCAAAAGCTGCTCGGGCAGGGTAGGGTCCTTCAAAATCAACTTCGGCATGTACAACTTTTAGCGGGTAGGCCAAAAAAGCTGATCCCTCGCTAAAAAGTTTTTCCATTTGCTTTTTGCTTTTCAGCCGTTCCTCTTTTTTGAAAAAATGACGGCTGCCTGTTGCTGTATTTCCCGGATGCTTTTCCATGAATATTAAAAAAGGCTGCCACGCAGTTTCACGGGCAGCCTTTCAAAGGTATATTTTTTTTCGCACTAATTTTTGTTCTCTTTTTTAATGTACTGCTCCAGTGCCATGGTCATAGATGGAGCCTGGGCAGTGGGAGCTTCAATGTCGAGCTTTAAACCGGCTTCGCGAACAGCCTGGGCTGTGGTTGGTCCAAAACAGGCAATGCGTGTATCGTTCTGCTTAAACTCGGGGAAGTTTTGAAACAATGACTTAATTCCCGAGGGACTGAAAAAAACAAGGATATCGTAGTTTACATCTCTCAGGTCCGACAAATCGCTGCTTACCGTACGGTACAAAATGGCTTTGGTATATTTGAACCCGCCTTTGTCGAGTAACTCGGGAATTTCCTGTTTGTGAATGTCGGATAGCGGAACCAAAAAGCGCTCGTCCTTGTGCTTTTTCATAACGGATATCAGGTCGGAAAACTTGCCGTTCCCATAAAAAATCTTTCGCTTGCGATACACAATGTACTTCTGCAGATAAAATGCAGTGGCTTCCGAGATGCAGAAATATTTCATGGTGTCAGGGATGGTAAGCCGCAAATCCTGACTGATTCGGAAAAAGTGATCGATAGCAGTGCGGCTTGTAAATATTACGGCCGAATGTTCCAGAATATGTATGCGTGTTTTCCGGAACTCCTTGCCTGTTACACCTTCAACCTGAATAAACGGTCGGAAGTCAATTTTTAAATTGTTCTTCTCGGCCAGGTCAAAATAAGGTGATTTTGCCGTTGACGGTTTTGGTTGTGAAACCAGAATACTCTTGATTTTCAAAATACGCTTCTTTAAGTTAAACTATACCCACTCGCTTATACCACCAAAATCTTATAAAGTAAAACCAAGGGTAAAATTTCAAGGGTACAAAAGTATAAAAAGAGATAAAATATAGAAAATTGTTTTCTTAATAATATTATTAATCCTCTCGAAAGCAACAAAAAATAAAGAAATAACACGGTAATTAAACCTGTAATAACCGGATACCTGATGTTGCTGAACGGGTAAAATGCAATTACTGTAACTACCGGAAACAAAAGTAAACCGGTTACGCGGTTGATATTATTCATGTTGAATAAGTACTCCCCGGTTTCGTGGTTTTTCTCGTTAATGAAAGCCATGAGCCTGTATAATGCCTTTTTTGCCAAAAAATATATCAGTACGAGCACAAGACTGAAAAGGAAAAGTGAAAAATTTTTCCAGGGAAGGTCTATTCTGAAAAATTGAAAAAGCTGAAAAACAAATATGGAAAACACCAGGTAGAAAAGAATGTCTAACTGAAAAGTTCCCTGCAACAGAGCGGTATTTTTATCCTGAAACAAGCGCAACGAAGTGGAATAGTTTAACACGGAATGAAAAAGATGACCGAGGTATTTTCCCCAGAATGTGCGAACCGACGCCAGCAAAACCAGAATTAAAAGAAGCAGGATTGTAAGCCAATCGTAATTTTCACGGTTTACGGTTCTGGCGGGCAGTCGAAAACCTTCGTTTTTTGTAATTGTTGCTGCAGATACTTTTGCTTCCGTGCGGGGTTCCATATAGCGCGAACCCTCCACCAGAAGACTTTGTTCGCGTTGCCACCACCTGTATCTGAGTTGAGTGGCGGTTGGTGGGGCCGGAGCAGACCGGGAAACGTTGCTTCCCGAATCGGTTTCCGTCGTTTGCCTTTCCGGAATCGGACCCAGAGGAACGGGTGCCGCACGGTTAATGTTTAACCCTCCGGTGGCAGGCTCGCCGGGTAAATTTCTTAAAGGATTTGCTGCCTTTGTGGTATCCTGCTGGTATGTAAACACCTGTTGCCTCATTTCTGCTGCAAAGATACCAATAGATTCCTCATTTTAATTGCTATTCAAATAATTTCGGTTTGGACTGAAAACAAAAAAAGCCGGCTTTACAAACCGGCTTTCCATCATCATGATTCTTCCTCTGTTATTTTATGCGTACAGTCTGTTCAAAAATATCGAACCCTGTAGCAAAAACAATTTCGTATTCTCCCGGACGAAGTTTTGAAAGGTCAAGCCCTTCATGAACTGCAAACTCGGGATTCAATTTTTTTTCATATACCAGCTCGTTGCTTCTGTCGTAGATGTAAATGCCCATATTTTCCATAGGATAATTAAGGTACGACATTTTCCAGATGTTGTTGTCGAATTTAAACAACGGTTCCAGTGTTTTCCTTTCACTCATAACAGTAATCTCACCACGTTCAATTTTAAACTGGGTTTCATTTTTCTCTTTCTCCGATTTCACCGAAAGCATATAAGTTCCGTCCTCCAGCGCCGAAAAATCATATTTTCTTTTGTAGTTGTTAACCGGTTCGGTGGTTTTCTTCGAGAAAATTACATCGCCAAACTGGTCTTTTACATCTATCTCAAACTGAGTGTAAGTTGCATTTGTAATTTCTACATAAGCACTTTCATCGGTCGAAGGCGCCATGTTCGTTCTTACATTTCCGGAAGCAAAAGCAAAATTTGCCATAAAAAGTATGGCTGCTGCAATCATTGTTGTTTTCATTGTTTTCATAATCTTGTTTTTTAATTGTTCATTTTTATAACTTTCAATCTAATAAAGGATCTAAAGGTATTTTTGTTTATGTATGCTGTGATAAGCAGAAACATTTTTAATTTTTATTATTATAAACAGCTGTAATAAAGCATTTTGCTATAATTGTTAAAAAAAGTTAAATAGGTCGATTTCTGGGTTTGTTCAAACAGATACAAATACATTTTTTTTTCTGGAAGGTTGAAAAGGTAGGTTACGTTCCTATTTTTTTTACATTTGAGAAAATTTAAATGAAAAAGAAATGGGAAATAAAACATTATCACAACTTTACACTGGTGCATTTCAGAAGAACTGGGATGGTCTGGCATTTTCCGACTATGAGGGTAACGATTTCAGGTATGCCGATGTTGCAAAAATCATCAAGTCGCTGCATCTGTTTTATCAGTTATCCGGGCTCCAACGCGGCGATAAAATTGCTGTTTTAGGAAGGAATTCTGCCCACTGGGGCGCTGTTTTTTTATCAGCACTTTCATCGGGTATTGTTATTATCCCCATTTTGCCCGACTTTAATGAAAGCAACACAAATCATATTATCAACCATTCGGAGTCGAAGCTGGTGATTGGTTCAAAATCGTTACTTGAAAAGGTTGATTTTGAGAAATCCGAAACGCTTCAAACGGTGCTTGCCCTGGATGATTTTTCGCTTCACCTGGCTAAAGACGAGAACACCCGGTATAAGCTCGACGATGCATTTACCTATTACAAAGAAAACGATCTGAAAAAAGAGAGCTTTCAATTTGAAGAATGGAAAAAGGAAGACACCTGCATCATTTCCTACACATCGGGAACTTCAGGATTTACCAAGGGGGTAATGATTCCTGAAAGAAGCCTTGTTTCCAATATTGTATATGCACAGGAACACATGCCCTTGCAGTCAGGCCATAAAATTGTATCCTTTCTTCCTATGGCACATGTTTACGGATTATTGTTCGAATTTTTATTCCCGGTAACGCTGGGCTGCCATATTACTTTCCTAAGCCGGATTCCTTCTCCTGCTATTATTACCAAGGTTTTTGGAGAGGTAAAACCGAACCTGATACTTTCAGTACCACTGGTAATAGAAAAAATTTACAAAAAACGGATTTTACCTACCATCGAAAAACCGGTGATGCGCATTCTGCTGAAAACCCCGGGTATAAAAAATATTCTGCTGAAAAAAATTAAAGAGAAACTTACCGAAACATTTGGCGGACGATTCTTCGAGATTGTGATTGGCGGGGCGCCGCTCAGTGCCGATGTAGAAAAATTCTTCCGGCTTATCAATTTCAGGTTTACCATTGGTTACGGCATGACCGAGTGCGGACCACTCATCAGCTACGAAGCATGGGATAAAACCCGGCCCGGTTCGGCTGGCCGGCTGGTTGACCGGATGGAGGTGCGCATCGACTCGGAGGATCCCTACAACGCGGTTGGCGAAATTCAGGTGCGTGGCGAGAATGTAATGACCGGCTATTACAAAAATGAACAGACCACCAAAGAAGCGTTTACCGAAGACGGCTGGCTTAAAACCGGAGATTTGGGCGTTATCGATGAGAATAATTTTATCTTCATTCGCGGACGCTCCAAAAATATGATTCTGGGACCCTCTGGACAGAATATTTATCCCGAAGAGATTGAAGCCAAAATTGCAAATATGCCCTATGTGGCCGAATGTGTTGTAACCGACCGGCAGGGAAAACTGGTGGCCAAGGTTTTTCCCGATTTTGAAGCGATGGAAGCCGACAGCATTTCAACAGATGAAATTTCGGATGTAATGGAAGAAAACCGCAAGCGGTTAAATGCCGAACTGCCGAGATTTGAACAAATCAGTTTGTTTGAAATGGTAAGTGAAGAGTTTGAAAAAACACCCAAGAAGAATATCAAGCGGTTTAAGTACATATAAATCAAATGGCTGTAATCTTTTTTCAGCAACTCAATCAAACCAAAAAATAATGTGTTTGTAAAACCTTTTTATATCCATGAACCAGGTAAATCAAAAGGAATCGATACAACCGGAACACGTTTGTTATCGCTTGATTTTTTTCGTGGAATGACCATGTTTCTGCTAGTGGCCGAGGGTACAGCCTTATGGAGTGTTTTGGTTAAAGAGCCGGTTGCCGGATCTTTTCTTGAACCATTTTTTCAGCAATTTCACCATCATCCGTGGGCCGGATTAAGATTCTGGGATTTGGTGCAGCCGTTTTTCATGTTTATTGTTGGGATGGCCATGCCGTTTTCTTATGCCAAACGACGGAAACGGGGCGATTCAAATCAAAAAATAACCCGGCACATAATTCAGCGATGTATTTTGCTGCTGGCATTTGGCGTTGGACTTCACTGCGGTTACCGGCGTGAATTGGTCTGGGAGTTGTGGAATGTGCTTTCACAGCTATCGGTTACCATCATTATTGCCTATTTTCTCATGCGCTACAAACCCTCTTTACAAATTCTTGCCGCTTTTGGACTTCTATTGCTGACAGAAATTTTATACCGGACATTTCCTTTGGAAGGATACAACCAACCCTTCGTTAAAGACCACAATTTCGGTACATGGATGGATATGGTTCTCATGGGCAAAATCAATGCCGGTGGCGGATGGGTAGCCATCAACTTTATTCCTACAGCAGCACATACCATTTGGGGTGTTGTTGCGGGGCAACTGCTGCTTTCCAAAAAACCGGAATCAGAAAAGTTGAAAAAGTTAATCGTGGGTGGATTGATTATTCTGGTGGCAGGCTATGTGCTCCACTTCACTTCTGTAACGCCCATTATCAAACGTATCTCTACTTCATCGTTTGTGCTGGCATCGGGCGGTTGGTCACTTTTGGTACTGGCTTTTTGCTACTGGTTTATCGACATAAAAAAAATCAACCGCTGGATTTTTCCGTTTGTTATTGTTGGAATGAATCCCATTTTCATTTACCTCTTTTCCAATACTGTTGGCGGACAATGGTTTAACGGGTTTGTAGGTATTTTTACCAAAGGTTTTCTAAACTGGTTTCATACCCCCGAATTCTTAATGGCATTGGTAACTTCGTTAACCGTTTTGGCGCTCGAATGGCTTTTATGCTATTATTTATACCGAAAAAAAATCTTCTTTAAAATTTAAAATCATAACTTCGTTTTTTGTAAAATTAAATTCAAATAAAATGGAAAATACTTCGCGCAGGAATTTCTTAAAAACTTCACTGGCTGCAACTGCAGGCACCATGCTTTTATCTCCGGCCTGTGCCGGTTTGGGGTCCGGTAAATCGCCTTTTAAAATCTCGCTGGCTGAATGGTCGTTACACAAAACGTTGTTTGCCAACGAAATGACAAATCTCGATTTTCCACGTTTTGCCGCAGAACACGGCATAATGGGAGTAGAATATGTAAATCAGTTCTTTAAAGATAAAGCGAAAGACGAACAATACCTGTCCGAGCTGAAAAAGATTTGTGAGAACGAAGGAGTAACCAGTGTGCTCATTATGTGCGACGGCGAAGGCATGGTGGGTCATCCCGAAAAAGATGAACGGATTAAAACCCTTGAAAACCACAAAAAGTGGATTGATGCGGCCAAATTTCTGGGGTGCCACTCCATCAGAGTAAATGCAGGAAGCCAGGGAAGTTTTGAAGAGCAACAGAAACTGGCTGCCGACGGATTGCGCATGTTGTGTGAATACGGCGACTCGCAGGATATTAACGTTCTGGTGGAAAACCACGGCGGATGGTCGAGCCACGGCGAATGGCTGGCAGGAGTTATGGAATTGGTTGACCACAAACGAGTGGGTACCTTACCCGATTTTGGGAATTTCATTATTAACCGCCAAACCGGAGAAGAGTTCGATCGGTACAAAGGGATGGAATTGCTGATGCCGTATGCCAAAGGAGTGAGCGCCAAATCAAATGATTTTGATGCTGATGGAAATGATACGCGGTCTGACTATTTCCGAATTATGAAAATTGTTAAAGATTCCGGCTATAAAGGCTGGGTAGGCATTGAATACGAAGGAAATGAATTGCCTGAAAAAGAAGGAATACTGGCAACCAGGCAATTGCTGGAACGCGCATTTGAAAGCCTGGCCTGAAAAACGGGTTAAAAATTGTTAAACCCGATGTCAATCTGAAACAAAGTATTCATGATGCCGTAATTCCACTGTGGCCTTTGGCAAATTACTTTAAAAGTGGACTTATCTGGGTTGATTGGTTGAGATTGGTTCAGAAATTGAAATGGGGAGAAGTTATTTGTCTTACAAAGAGAAGCGGTGGAAATTAGTCCATCGCTTTTTTTAACGCCTTTTTACCGGTCGGGTTTTGCGGCCCGAACCGAAAAGTCCGCTTCGTGTGTTGCGCGACCGGGTGAAATTGCTCCGGTGATACCGCCGGTCGGGGACAGCTGAAAAAATAAGCCCTACACTGGCCTGGGCCACTGCAGCAAAGCTGTTTGTTCGTGTCAAACTGGTTTCTCCCTGTGCACTATAATCAAAATTGGGCACGCCGTTTACAATGTCGGAGTTAATAAACGAGGCCGTAGCATCAAAATAAATATCGAACCTGTCGGACAACCGGTAAGTAGCTCCCAGACCCGCTCCTCCGTTAAATGCAGCCATTTTGGGATATTCGCTGTTTTTGGTTCCACGGGCAAATAAAACACTTGCGTCATAATCAATTCGGTGTACTGGATCTTCAAACATAAAATCGGTACCCACAAATGCAACTCCCCCAAAGGCTTTTAAAAATATATTTATCTCTCTGCTGTAAGGCAAAAAATACCACCTGGCGGTCAGAAGGGTATTTAAAATTTGTGTATCGTAAATCAATGCATTGTCAGGATATTTATAAATATCGGGGAGTGGGTTATGGCGCGACAGGAAAAAATTGTAGAGCGGTGCTTTGGGTGTATGGCCTGAAACCTGATTGTAGCCAAACTGTATCCCCATTTCAAAATCGGCGGCAACCGGCGAAATAATTTCCAGTTCTGCTCCCGGCCTGATCAATGATTTAAAGTCGTGGCTGCCCGGGTGCGACAAATCGTTCTTCCTGGGGTGGGAAACTTCACCTCCGCCGGGCTCTCCTAAAAAAATACTGCTGTTGCCACTCAACCTTACCCTGAAAACCTGCCCGATTGCAGTTTCACACAACAAAATAAGTATAAATAACATGGCGAGGTTAATTCTCATGCATTTTTCATTTTTTGTTTACGGCATGAAGATATGATATTCCGTACCGAAAATCCAAACAGATGCTGAAAAATTACCTTCGTTCTTTCACCTCTTTGGCATCCACTACCTTGAAAAGCTTGTCTGATCGCCGAAGTTTTGTGTCAACCGGAACAGAAATATGCTGACCTTTTAAACCCATTTCAACAGGTTTCATTTCGAACCGGATTTCGTTAACAACGGTTTGAACCACACCGGTTGTTGGTCCGGTAATTATAATTTCATCGCCCGTATTCAGGTTTTGGGTCTCCAGTTTGAATTCCGCCACGCCGATATTGGTGAAGTAGTTGGTGCACTTGCCAATGTAAATTTTTCGTTTGGTAGCCCGCGAGCCGTAATTGGCACTCCATTCGCCCAACCGCTTTCCCAGGTAGTAGCCATCCCAAAACCCGCGGTTAAAAACCGATGCCAGCCGTTCGTCCCAGTCTTTAATATTTTCTTCGGTGAATGCATTTTCAAAACACGCTTCCACCGCTTCGTGGTAACATTGTACCGTGGTTTTCACGTATTCGGGCGAACGGGCGCGCCCTTCAATTTTCAGCACCGAAACGCCGGCATCCAGTATTTTATTCAGAAAGTGGATGGTTTTCAGGTCTTTGGGCGACATGATGTATTCGTTGTCTATTTCCAGTTCTGCACCTGTTTCCTTGTCGGTAACCGTATAGGCGCGGCGGCAGGTTTGCAGACAGGCCCCGCGATTGGCTGACGAGTTCATCTCATGCAGGCTCAGGTAACACTTCCCTGAAATGGCCATGCAGAGGGCTCCGTGCACAAACATTTCCAGCCGCACCAGATTTCCCGAAGGTCCTTTAATCTTTTGCTCTTTTATTTGATTACTGATTTCCCAAACACGTCCCAGATTCATTTCGCGGGCCAAAACCACCACATCGGCAAACTGTGCATAAAACTTCACCGCTTCCACATTGGTAATGTTTACCTGAGTTGAAATATGCACCTCAAGGCCTATGGAACGGGCATACATGATAACCGAAATGTCGGCGGCAATCACTGCAGAAACGCCGGCCTTTTTGGCTGCATCGAGCACGGCATGCATCTGTTCTGCTTCATTGTCAAAAATTTCCACGTTCAGGGTGAGATAGGTTTTTACACCATTGGCTGTGGCAATTTCAACTATTTTTTTCAGGTCGTCGAGCGAAAAGTTGTTAGCCGAACGCGACCGCATGTTCAGATGTTCCACACCGAAATAAACCGAACCGGCCCCGCCCTGAATAGCCGCCATCAGCGATTCGTACGAACCCACCGGCGCCATAATTTCAATCTCTCTTCGCTCCATATTTTTCAAATTTTCTGGCCACAAAGGTATAATATTTTGAAAAGAGGTAGTGTTTTTTCATCACTGGCACGGTATTTCAAAACAGAATTGATTATTTTTGTAAAAAAGCTTGTAATTATGAGACTTACAATGGTTATAAAACAAGGGAAAAGCGGTTATTTGGTGGGTCAGTTGAAAGAAATTCCGGAAGTATTTACCCAGGGAAAAGACATGAAAGAACTAAAAGAGAATATTTTAGATGCTTTGGAGCTTTATTTTGAGGATATACGTGAACAGTATAACCCCATGGGTGATATGATCGCTGAAGAAGAGTTGAACTTTGCGTAGTCCATGAAACGTAAAAAATTCATAAAATTCCTGAATCAGCACAACTGTGGTTTTATCAAACATGGTAAAAAACACGATAAATACCAAAACACGGCCGATGGAAAAAGAACCGTGATACCACGACATCCCGATTTAGATGATTATTTATGCGAATTAATTTGTAAACAACTCGATATACCGTCACCACCTAAAAACTAGCCTTGATTTAGAAGATCAGTTTTTTAATTTCCCCTATCTTTGCACCGAACTTCAAAAATCAGAACAATGAGCAACCAGAAAATACGGGTACGATTTGCCCCAAGTCCAACCGGGCCGCTGCACATGGGTGGTGTGCGCACCGCACTGTTTAACTACCTTTTTGCCAAAAAACACGGCGGTGATTTTATCCTCCGTATTGAAGACACCGACCAGAGCCGGTTTGTGCCCGGTGCAGAGGAATATATTGTGGAAAGTTTGAAATGGTGCGGGCTACATCCCGACGAAGGCCCTGGAATGGGAGGAGAATTCGGACCGTATCGGCAAAGCGAACGCAAAGAGTTGTATAAAAATTATGCCGACCAGCTCGTAAAATCGGGTTGGGCCTACATCGCTTTCGACACGCCCGAAGAGATTGAAAAACTGCGCACCGACGCTGAATCGAAAAAGGAAACCTTCTCTTACGGCATTGGCACACGCGAAAAGCTGAACAACTCACTGAACCTTTCAGAAGCAGAAGTGAAGCAAAAAATGACTGCCGGCGAAGTGTACGTTATCCGGTTTAAAATGCCCGAAGATGAAGATGTTACCGAAAACGATATCATTCGCGGAAACGTAACATTCAATACCACCAAAAGCCTCGATGACAAGGTGCTGTTTAAATCCGACGGCATGCCCACCTACCACCTGGCCAACGTGGTGGACGACCACCTGATGGAAATTACCCACGTTATCCGCGGCGAAGAGTGGTTGTCGTCTATGCCGCTGCACGTGTTGTTGTACCGCGCATTGGGCTGGGAAGATACCAAACCGCAATTTGCCCACCTGCCACTCATTCTGAAACCGCAGGGCAAAGGCAAACTCAGCAAACGCGACGGCGATAAAATGGGATTCCCGGTTTTTCCACTGCAATGGAAAGACCCTGCCACCGGCGAAATGTTCCGCGGCTATCGTGAAGACGGCTATTTCCCCGAGGCTTTCATGAATCTGCTTGCTTTGCTGGGATGGAATCCCGGAACGGAGCAGGAATTCTTTTCGATGGAAGAACTGACACAGCTATTCAGTCTTGAAAGGGTAGTAAAATCAGGTTCGCGGTTCGACCCTGAAAAAGCCAAATGGTTCAACCGGCATTATTTTCAGCTAAAAACAGATGAGCAGCTGGCCCAACTGTTTAAACCCGTTTTGGAAAAAAAAGGTATTTCTGCTTCAACAGAAAAAATGCTTACTGTGGTTACCGAAATCAAGGAACGTTGCGAATTTGTTTCCGACCTGTGGGAACAGGGCAGCTACTTTTTTGAAGCACCCGCCTCTTACGACGAAAAAACGGTAAAAAAACGCTGGAAGGAAGACACACCCGAACAACTTTCTGTCGTTGCAGCATTGTTTGAAACTGTTGACATTTGGAAAGCTGAAAATATCAAAGAAGTCTTTTCTGCTTTTATGAACGAACAAGGCTGGGGTTTTGGAGCTATCATGAATCCTTTACGCCTCTGTTTGGTTGGTGGCAACATGGGCCCCGATTTATTCAAAATCTGTGAAATTCTGGGAAAAGAGGAAACCATTCAGAGGATTAAGGCAGCGATTAAAATATTACCGAATTGAATTCTCAATAATGTCCTTTTAGTGAATAAATAATACAAATTTACAAATCAGGTGCCTAACTAAACTAGAGCGGCGTTTTATTCAACCAGGGTTACCTCACGAACCCGGCCAGTGCATACACCAGTGCAGCCTGCCAGTTGATAGCCACCTCGTTGTGGCTGTAAGACTCTTCAACATCCACCCAATCAGTTGCTGAATGGCCGCCACCTACAATGTATCCGGGCCACGGCGCTTCAATTCCGTCGGCGCCCGAACGCCGGTCGTGCGGATTCATGGGCGGGTCAATGCCCAATCCGGTTACATACGAACGATTGTAGTAATTGTGCCCGAAAATATGGTTCACGGCATCGAGAGCTGTTTCAATGTAAGCTTTGTTGGGCTGAAGTTTGTTGGCCACCTGCAGGTTTACGGTCTGGCGGGCAACGGTGCCGTTGCAACCCCAGTAGTAGCGCCCTGCCAGCGGACGGTTATATACATCCTCCTGCGCTTTTTGCACCAAAGCATCGGCATTTTCGATGATATTCTGCCGGATGGTTCCGGCAATTTCCGGGTTTTTGCCTTCTCTTTTTGAAAGTGCGTAAGTGAACATGCCCAGGTTGGAAACATCGCTCCAGTCCCAGTTTTCGTCTATTTCGAAATCCATTTCGGCAGCCCGTTTTTCAAAGTCGGCCAGGCATTTCGGATCGCCGGTGGTTTCCCACATTTCGGCAGCAGCCCACAGGCGGTCGTCCACATCGCGCGACTGATAACCACCCGTACGAAAATCGCCCTGCACAAACCGTTTATATTCAGGATTTTCCAGCAAAAAGCGGTAGCTTACCCAGGCGGCATCGAGGCACATCCTGGCATAAGCTGCGTCGTACGGTTCGAAATGGCGTGCTGCCATGGCCATCATGGCTACAAAGTCGGCAGTGGCAGCCGAACTCCATTCGGTGAAATACCTTTTCTCATGGTCGTCTTGCGGCATAATAAACCCGGAAAAGTTGGTACGGGTGAGTTTGTGCGAAACCCTGCCCGAGCCGTCGGGGTACTGCATTTTCAGAATCCAGTCGGTTTCCCATTTCAACTCTTTCAGAAATTCAGGGAAGCCGGGAGCAGTTTCGGGCAGTTCATAATCTACTTTTTCCAGGTTTTCCTGAAAATGGTCCCAGGCATAGAACAGCAGGCCGACCGTAACACCGGCATTTACAATGTATTTGCCGTGATCGCCGGCATCGTGCCAGCCGCCGGTGCCGTCGCGCTGTGAGCCGGGATTTCCGATATAATCTTCATATCCGTCGTTCAGGTGGCAGGCTTCGGTTTCATAAATATTTCCATCGTATTGACCCCTGACGGCCATACCGCAACGCCACAAATAAAAGGCGCGATAGCTGGTTTTGGTGGCAAAACGGAATACATCGTCTGCAATTTCAAATTCAACTGATTTTCCCACACCCGGCACTTCCAGGTAATATTTCCCCGGGGTTTGCAGGGCCGAAAAATCGGCAGTCCATACATTCTGGTTTACATCTTCCTGAAATGCCGGACCGGTTATTTTTCCGGAGAAAACTTCTTTGCCGTTTTCGGTATTCAATATTTTAAATGTTTCACACTGGTGTGGAATGACTGCCGTTTTTTTGTACTCCGGCAAAAACCCAATGGAGTTCAGGTGCACAGGAAACGATTGTCCGAAAACCGAAAATGAAAGGATTAACAAAATAATCAGGGACGAAACTACTCTTCTCATTACTTTTGATTTAGGTAAAAAATATTTCTCAGGGGTGAAGATATGAAAATTTTTAATTGTTCATAGTACAAGAAGAATTGCATTAAAAAGCTATGTTAATTTTCAATCTCCCTGAGCAGCCTGAGGGCATCGTCGCGGAGCGGTTTGTACTTGAATAACTCTTTTTCACTATTTAGTCAGGCTAAAATGGGATAGTTACATTTTTGGAGGAGGTTTTTTTAGATAGCTATAAATTTGAATGGAGTCGGTTTGTCAAAAGCAGGTGCAAACTTTTTGTAAAGTAATTTCTTTGGATTAACCTGTTGTTCATTTTATGACAAAATGATTTTTGCTTTTAAATCTCTTGTTTGAAAGAAACTCCATGACAAACATGTAATTCTACCCCATCAAACTCTCCACAAACCCCGGTGCCCTCCTGTGTCCTGTTGCCTGCTCAAATGCACAGGCAATTTTCAGCAAGGTGGGTTCGCTCCATGCCCGTCCGAAAATGGAAATGCCGGCAGGTAATCCGTGCACAAAGCCCATGGGAACAGTAATGTTCGGATAGCCCGAGATGGCAGCCGGCGCCGAGCTGCTTCCCGAAAAATGGTCGCCGTTTACCCAGTCGATGTTCCAGGCCGGGCCGTTGGTGGGGGCAATAATGGCATCCAGCCGGTGGTTGCCCATCACAGCGTCAATTCCCTCTTTCCCGGTAAATCGTTTCGCTTCTTCCAGCGCTTTCAGGTATTCTTCGCTGGTTAAATCACCTTTTCCCTGCGCCATTTCAAATATTTCCTGCCCAAACCAGGGCATCTCTTTTTCGGCATGCTGTTGATTAAAAGCAATCAGATCTTCCAAACTTTTTGCAGGTGCATTCAGGTGGTTTTGCAGGTATTGGTTCAAATCGGCTTTAAATTCGTACAGCAGAACCTCCCATTCGGCAACACCCCATTTTTGCCGGTGTTCAAAAGTCACTTCATCGATAATTTCTGCACCTTTCTTTTTCATTACTTCTACAGCCTGCCTGAATAATTCCTTTACCCCTTTATGAAAACCGGTCATTTGGGTGGCAATGCCAATGCGCATTCCGTTCAGTCCATCCGGATCGAGAAACTGGGTGTAATCTGAAAAAATCTCACCTTTATCGATGTGCGTTTCCGGGTCGTTGGGGTGGAACGCAGCCAGCGCTCCCAGCAGAATGGCGGCATCTTTTACCGTGCGGGTCATCGGACCGGCGGTATCCTGGCTGTGGGAAATGGGAATAATTCCGTTCCTGCCCCACAAACCAAGGGTTGGTTTTATACCCACCACGCCATTTACGCCCGACGGACAAACAATGGAGCCGTCGGTTTCGGTGCCAATACCAAGGGCGCACAAATTGGCCGCCACAGCAGCTCCTGTGCCCGAGCTGGAACCACACGGGCTGCGGTCGAGGCAATACGGATTACGCACCTGGTCGCCGCGCCCGCTCCAACCGCTCGATGAGTTGGTGGAACGAAAATTGGCCCATTCGCTGAGGTTGGTTTTTCCAAGCAACACTGCTCCTGCCTTCCGCAGTTTCTCCACAATAAATGCATCTTTTTCTGCAATATGCCCGGCCAGCGCCAGCGATCCGGCAGTGGTTTGCATTTTGTCGCCCGTGTCTATGTTGTCTTTAATCATCACCGGAATGCCGTGCAGCAGTCCGCGCACTTTGCCGTTATTCCGTTCCTCGTCCAGATTTCGGGCAATTTCCAGTGCATCCGGATTCCGTTCAATAACTGCTTTCAGCACCGGGTCAACCTGTTCAATTCGTGCCAGGTATTTTTGGCAAATGGCCTCCGCAGTAAGCTCGCCCGACTCCATTTTTCGCTGAAGTTCATCCACATCGAATTCATTCAAATCGAAATCTGAAAAATCGGGTTGGGATTCGATTTTTTGGGTTGCAATCCGACATCCGGTTAATCCGGTAACTGCAAGGGCTGAGCCACTCAGGGCGGTTGTTTTGAAAAAAGTCCGGCGTTTCATAGTAACGGTATTTCGTTTTTATGAAAATAAAAATAAGCTTTTCCTTTGTAACAATGACGCAAAAAGAAACTTTGTTCTGTGAAAACAGATAAACGGATTTGTTATTTTTGTTTTAAACGCCGAACTTTAGAGAAAACTAATGCAATGAATCGTTTTAAGGATAAGCTTTACGAAATAATTTTTGAAGCCGATACAAGTGCCGGTAAATATTTCGATGTAGCCTTGCTGATTGTCATTCTTTTCAGTGTTGTACTGGTTATGCTTGAGAGTGTGCCGGGAATCAGTAATAATTACCATGAAACGCTTGTTTTGCTGGAGTGGATAATTACCGGGATTTTTACGCTCGAATACATTATACGTATTATTGTTGTGAGAAAGCCCTGGCGTTACATTTTTAGTTTTTATGGCATAATCGATTTTCTGGCCGTAATTCCCAGTTATCTGGGATTGTTAGTTGTTAGTTACCAAAGTTTTATAATAATCAGAATTTTAAGGCTGTTACGTGTTTTCCGGATTCTGAAACTGACCCGTTACACCGCTGCCGGTCGTTCCCTGGCAAGAGCCATCTGGAACAGCCGGGAGAAGATTAGCGTTTTCATCTTTTTTGTAATTATTCTGGTGATTATTATCGGTACCCTGATGTACCTGATTGAGGGGGAGGCCAGCGGTTTTACAAGTATTCCGGTGAGCATTTACTGGGGCATAGTTACACTTACTACCGTGGGTTACGGCGACATTAGTCCTGTAACGCCATTGGGCCAGTTTTTGGCCAGCATGGTAATGATTATGGGTTACGCCATAATTGCCGTGCCCACGGGAATTGTAACGGCCGAAATGATGCGGCCATCCACCCGGAGCAATACCCAGGTTTGTCCCAACTGCATGTACGACAAACACGACGATGATGCTCACTTTTGCAAAAAATGCGGGTCTGAACTGTAAAAAAACTCCGGCGCTGGAAAACCAGGACGCGGGGCCATGCGTATAAGCCGTAATTAAAAAACCGGCGGTTATGCTTCCAGTTCCAGGTGGGTCATTTCCCCTGTAACATCAAAATCATATTCAGGGTACTCATACATGGGCATGCGCGGTTCGGTTTCGCCCAATGAATAGCCAAACACTCCTTCATATTCATCGCGGTTTTCGCCCATGTCCTCCAGCTGCCGCAGGTATTCGGTTATCGATTTCGATTCAATCACAATTACTTTGCCCATTTTGTCGATAATCGGACTGTGGTTTCGGGTGCGGTCGTGGTCGAATTCCAGAATCCGCCGTCCGTAACGGGTTATTCCTATGGCTCTGAAAGTGAGGCTTTTCCCTACTCCCGGCAGATTCAGGATGTTTCGGTCGGTGGCCAGGAAAGGCAGGTCGTTCTTTTCCCTCAGGTGGTTCACATTTTCAACCATATCTTCGGCATCGTGCATCAGTTCCTGTACTTCCAGCATGTCTTCCTCGGGCAGGCGTCCCAGGTATTTTTCTTCCATCTCCTCCTGAACCGCACGGGCGTTAGGCGTAAAATTGGAGCTGTTTTCCTTGAAGCCTTTCACGGTAAAGGTGTAGTATGTAATAATTCCTATGTCGTTCAGTACTTTACGCAGTTTGGCTGTGTGGCCACGGCGCGAGGCGGGTGCGGTAAATACCAGTTGGTTGGCAATGGCCCAGCCGGCACCCAGCAACATCTTCACCGCTTTTTTGGCCTCGGGGGTCACCTCCATTGGCGACTGGTAATGGGTTTGAATAACGAATTGTTTCACTCCGATTTCCGATGCCTTCTTTTTAAAATCTTTCAGAATTTCGATAAGCTGTGGTGTTATTCTCTGCGGCAGATAAACCGGCAGGCGGGTTCCAATACGGATTCGGAGCATTTCGGCATATTTTTCTTCTTCGGGCCGGCTTTCGTTTTCCTTTTTTTTGGTCAGGGCCATGTTGTAAATTTCATCCAGAATTTTTTTCAGACTTTTATCGGAGCTCATCAGGGCGTCGCCGCCAGTGAGCAGCAAATCGCGCAGCTGGGCATCGTCTTTAAAGTAGGAGAGTAGTTTGGGCAGTCTTTCTTCCCATGTTCCCTCAGGCTTCAGCTTTTTCAGGTCGAAGTTGTAGCGTCCGCTCTGGAAGTCGTACATTCGCTGGCAGCTTGCACACAATCCGCCACAGGCGCGGCCAACGGTGTCGGGAATAAAAATGGCCACCTCGGGGTACCGGCGGTGAATGTTGTGCGACGGAACAATCCATCCCGCTGCATTGGGCTTTCCCGGCTGAACCTTGTCTTCTTTTTCCCAGGCCTGAATCTGACCGAATTCTTCCACCAGCTGCTTGCTGTAAACAATGTAGCAGCGAATGGCCAGGTCGCCTCCTACGGCAAAACCGGGAGTTTGTACATTCAATAACGAAAGGTAATAAGGATTCACGAAAAACGGAATTCCTTTTTCCTCTGCATCATACAAAATATCCATAGTATCGGGGTCGAGCGAGTAATCGAGCAATTCGTTGAGCAGTTCGGGCGAGCGTACAGCAAAACTCAGGTGAAAACGGCTTTCGTTCCACCATTCATACATTTTTTTCTCTTTCTGTTCCTGTGTGAGGCCTTGTTCAAAGTAATATCGTTTGCTTTTTATTTCGCCATTATCTATTTTTTCAATGAAAATGCGGATAATCCGGTCGCGGTTATCTTTGCGCAAATCAGCAATTTTGGGTTCCAGCCCCGACGGATACCGGTCCATCCATTCTTCAACCCGTTCCCGCGGAGGAATTTCAGGTTTCAGCGTGCCATTCAACTGTCTGAAAAGTTCCAGCATATCGAGGAAAAAGTCGGGTTTCGCGCCGCCAATACCTTTGTTGGTAGCCAGCCACATCATTTTTATGGGATTGGTTACCGCCATTTCCCCGTGAATGTTTTGGTCCGGATAGGCCTCGCCGGCATAGTCAATGTAATCGAGCAGGCGGATTGCCGCAAAGTCTTCCCAGTCGAGTTGCTGGAACAGTTCGTGATTATGATGTTTCCCTTTGTAAAAAGACTCGGCTGCCGGGTTTTTCTTCAGCTTTGGTAAAATCCATTCCTTGATGGCATCCATGGCTTCATTTTCATTTTCAGCTTTCCGGAGTATTCGCTCCAAAATCGGATTTTCTTCCAGAATCGTTAATAGAATTCTGCGTGCATGAACATTAATGGCAATTTTATCAAGGCGTATATTTTTCATAATTTTTATATTGAATTGTTATAATTTTCACCTGAAAATACGAAAAATCGCTCAATCTCACAATGACAACGGGTTAACGCGGCCTTTTTTTAAAAACTTTTAACAGGATGTTAACCTTTCATTTGTAACAGCTTTCAAATAAAAACCTGGAATAAAAAACATCTCCGGTAAATCAAATCCATTATCTTTGCCCTGATTTTTAGCGAATTGAATTTAATATGGCACATAAAGCTGGTTTTGTAAATATTGTAGGGAATCCCAATGTTGGTAAATCGACGATAATGAATGCCCTGGTGGGTGAAAAGTTATCGATTATTACCGAAAAGATGCAGACAACACGTCACCGCATTAAAGGCATTGTAAACAGTGAAGATTTTCAGGTGGTTTATTCGGATACACCGGGAATTTTAAAACCTGGATACAAGCTGCAGGAGAAGATGATGAATTTTGTGGACTCGGCGCTCACCGATGCGGATGTGATTCTGTTTGTGACCGACGTAGTTGAAAAACCGGGCAAAAATCCAGATTACATCGACCGCATACGTAAATCGAACGTGCCTGTAATTGTGCTCATCAACAAAATAGATTTGTCGAACCAGGAAGCGGTAACCCGGCTGTTTGACTACTGGAGCGAAGTATTCCCCGGCGCCTCGGTTCATCCTGTTTCGGCACAGGAAAGGTTTAACATCGAACCGGTTTTCGACCGTATTCTGGAGCTTTTGCCCGAAAGTCCGCCTTTTTTTGATAAAGAGGCGCTGACCGACCGCAACGAACGGTTTTTTATGCAGGAAATCATTCGTGAAAAAATATTGCTGAACTATCAAAAAGAAGTTCCCTATTCCGTTGAGGTTGAGGTGGAAGATTTCAAAACCAAAGGCGGTTTAATTGAGGTGCGGGCGGTAATTTATGTAGCTCGCGAAACACAAAAGGGAATTATTATTGGCAAAGCCGGAAAAATGCTGAAAAAAGTGGGTAGCGAAGCACGAAAGGACGCCGAGGAGTTTTTTGGAAAAAAAATTTTTCTGGAGATTTATGTGAAGGTGGCCAAAGACTGGCGCGAAAGGGATAAACAGTTGAAAAATTTCGGGTACGAATCTTTTTAGTACTGAGTACTCAGTAGTGAGATTTTTATTTTTCATCAATATTGATTAAGGTTGATCTGGAATTATGAAATTTGACTTTTTAAAAATTAAAGAAGAAACAGAGCAGGAGTTTAGGGGAATTGCTGAGATACTTTTTAACAACTTTGCGATCCAAAATAAAGAATCTGTTTTTCGGTTGATTGAAATAGAATTTTACTGGAATTCTTCGAGTCATAAAGATAAAAGTACTTATGAAAGAAAATATGTCGATCCCGCAACAGGAGAATGGTTTTTTCATTATTCAGGAGTAGATATTGCTTTAAAGAATGAAGAAACCAATGGCTATGGAGGTATATTAATTCGAAGTATTTATGATATTAATTCTAATCCAAAAAAAGTATTTAAAGGGCCAATGATATGTGCCATGAAACTTTTTAGCGGAGTTAACGCATTTTCAGATGATGTATTTCCGAAAATTCTTGAATACAAATTTCAGAGAGAAGAGTTGAAACAAACTGAGCGGATTGGTTTAGGATATAATGCCAAACAAAGCGGATTTGATAAATCCAGATATAGATTTTTAATTAGAATTAATGATTACTGACAAACAAACAAATACCATTTATTTTTCAGAATTACTGAAAACGGACAAACGGTTTTCTGAGGTTTCATATCGAATTTTTTCGGTTTTGAAGACCTTTGGAGTAAAACCAAAGTTTCTTCCAAAAACCAATGATATTTGGGCAAGAGATTATATGCCAGTTCAGGTTTCAGAATCAAAATTTGTAGAGTATCGTTATGACCCGGATTATTTGCAGGGACACTATAAAAATAAACGAGATTTAAAAACTTATCAGGATATTGTTTGTGATTCAATCGGAATAAAAACAGTAAAATCGAATATCATTTTGGATGGAGGAAATTTGATCAAATCTGCTGATTGTATTATTTTAACCGATAAAATAATTAAAGAGAATAGACATTTTTACACAAAGACAGAATTAATCAACAAACTTCGGGAAACTTTTGAAGTTGATAAAGTGATTTTGATATCCTGGGATAAAAAAAATGATAAATACGGACATGCTGACGGGATGCTTCGTTTTATTGATAATGAGACCGTTTTGGTTAACCATTTTTACCAAAATGACACTGCATTACTTTCTCGTTTGAAAGAGGCCGGATTAAAATATGAATTTCTAAAAATTAAGGTAAAAAAGAACCATAAGTTTAACTGGGCCTATATAAATTTTCTCCAGACAAAAGATTTGATCCTCCTTCCTGAAATTGGTGCAGACGAAGATGAACAAGCTTTTGCAAAAATTGAAGAATTTTATCCCGAATATATAAATCGAATCGCTGGTGTTAATTTAAACGAGGTTATTGAATTTCATGGAGCATTAAATTGTATTACCTGGACAATTAAAGAATAATTTTCAATTAAAAGACAGGAAATGGATTGACCAAAAATAAGTAGTTCAGTCCTTTAAAACAGAGAATAATGAGAATATTAGCTATAGTAGGCCGCCCCAACGTGGGCAAATCGACGTTGTTTAACCGGCTTATCGAATCGCGGGAAGCCATTGTGGACGAGGTGTCGGGTGTTACCCGCGACCGCAATTACGGAAAATCGGAGTGGAACGGGAAAGTGTTTTCGGTGATTGATACCGGCGGTTATGTCGTGAACTCCGACGATGTGTTTGAATCGGAAATCAATAAACAGGTGCATCTGGCCATCGACGAAGCCGATGTGATTCTGTTTGTGGTAGATGTGGAATCGGGAATTACCGACCTCGACGATGCTATTGCCGCAATCCTCCGGAAAAGCAGAAAAAAAATTGTGGTTGCCGTAAACAAGGTGGATAACAACCAGCGCATTGCCGATGCTCAGGAGTTTTACGGTCTGGGACTGGGCGAAATCTTCTGCATTTCGTCCATGACCGGAAGCGGAACCGGCGATCTGCTCGACCAGGTGATAACAACTTTTGGCGAAACCGGCGATAACGATGAAGAACACGAACTGCCTTATTTGTCGGTGGTTGGCCGCCCAAATGTGGGCAAATCGTCATTTATAAACACCCTGCTGGGCGAAGAACGTTACATTGTTACCGATGTGGCGGGCACTACCCGCGATTCCATTCACACCCGCTACAACAAGTTCGGGCACGATTTTATAATTATCGACACCGCAGGTTTACGCAAAAAGGGAAAAGTGCACGACGACATTGAGTTTTATTCGGTTTTACGTTCGGTGCGTACCATCGAAAGTTCAGATGTTTGCCTGCTTCTCATCGATGCCACACGGGGTTTGGAAGCGCAGGACATGAACATATTCAACCTGATTGTGCGCAATAAAAAGGGTGTGGTTATTTTAGTAAACAAATGGGATTTAATTGAAAAAGATGGCCATTCCACCCGAAAAGTGGAGGAAGATATCCGCGAACGCATTGCGCCTTTTGTGGATGTGCCCATCCTGTTTATTTCGGCCATTACCAAACAGCGGGTGCACAAAGCCCTTGAAATAGCCATGAAAGTGAATGAAAACCGCAAAAGACGAATTAAAACATCGAAACTGAATGAGGTATTGTTGGAAGCCATTGAAAAATACCCGCCTCCATCGGTAAAAGGGAAATTCATCAAGATAAAATACGTTACTCAGTTGCCATCGCCAACGCCGGCATTTGCGCTGTTTGCCAATTTGCCGCAATACATTAAGGAACCATATCGACGTTATATCGAAAACCAGATTCGCGCAAATTTCGATTTTAAGGGAGTGCCAATACAGGTGTATTTCAGGCAGAAATAGTTCATCCTTATGCTGTTTAACTCGCTCGTTTTTGTTGCTTTTGCAATTGTTTTTTTCCTGGTTTTCAAATTTGTCGGGAAAAGCGTAAACGGGCGGTTAATATGGCTTACTATTGCCTCTTTCTTTTTTTATGGTTGGTGGGACTGGCGTTTTTTATTCTTGATCATTTTTAGCGGATTGGTCGATTATTTTGCCGCCCTTGAAATGAATCGATTTCCCAAACGAAAGAAGATGTGGCTGATTTTTTCCATTCTTGCCAATGTTGGTTCGCTGTCGTTATTCAAATACTCAGGTTTTATTGCAGAAAATATCGGTGCATTGATTGGACAGAGCGGCAATGTGTCATTGGAAGCAAATATTCCCGATTTTCTTCTGATTACTCCGGTGGGCATTAGTTTTTATACTTTTCAAAGTATGAGTTACACCATTGATGTGTACCGGGGCAAGCTAAAACCTACCCATAGCCTCATTCATTTTTTTGCTTATCTGTCGATGTTTCCGCAACTGGTAGCTGGCCCTATAGTGAGAGCGAAAACGATGTTGCCACAGTTGCTGAAAACTCCCAAAATATCAAAAGAAGATCAGTGGAGAGGATTTCAGTTAATCGTTCGCGGATATTTTTTTAAAATGGTGATTGCCGATAATCTGGCTCCTATTGTTGTAGCAGCTTTTAGTGCACCGGAAATCAATTCGTCATCTATGTTTTGGTGGGGAGCGATCATCGCTTTTGCGTTTCAAATTTACTGCGATTTTGCTGGCTATACCGATATTGCCCGCGGACTTGCACGTTGGATGGGGTATGAAATTCCTAAAAATTTCAATCACCCATATATTTCCATATCGATACGTGAGTTCTGGACACGCTGGCATATTTCACTTTCTACCTGGTTTCGCGATTACCTGTACATTCCATTGGGGGGGAGCAGAAAAGGAGTGGTGAGAACCCATATAAACCTTTGGATAACAATGGTAGTTTCGGGGCTCTGGCATGGTGCCGCCTGGACTTTTGTTGCTTGGGGAGCACTTCATGCTTTTTTTGCGTCCTTCGAACGAATCAGCCACTGGCCTGAAAAACTGGAGAATTCTATTCCAGGAAAATTTTTGGCCTGGATTTTTGTTAGTATGCAGGTGCTTGTGGCCTGGGTGTTTTTCAGGGCCCAAAATATTGAACAGGCAGGAGAAATAGTTATAATGATGTTCTCATTTAAGGGGGATTCAAATTTTGGATGGGGATTGGACGGAACGTTTTTTATTTCCATGATAGTTTTACGGGAATTGTATGCTGTATTTTACCAGGAGAAAAAAATACAACCGGGTCATCCGGTTTGGGAAATGTTTTTTTATGCGGTATTGATTGCAATAATTATCTTTTTCAGAGGCGAAGGCAGCGAATTTATTTATTTTCAGTTTTAAGATGAAAAGAACACCCGATATATGGATAACAATGCTAATAGCAGCCATTATGGTTGCCGGACTGAGTTTTATAATTCCGAAAAATTCCGAAAAATATATTGGTGAACTGTTTTGGACCCGAAAAACTTTTGCCCCTCCCAAATATGATGTTGTTCTGATGGGTGATTCACGTGTTTACCGGGGGATTTCCCCACAAGTAATGAAGCCTTTTCTGCCCAACCTGAAAATACTCAATTTTGCTTATTCAAACGGAGGCCTGAATCCTGCAATGTATAATGCTGCCGAAAATAAAATGGCTGAAAATAACAAACCTAAAGTCGTGGTGATAGGAGTTTCAGCAAATACTATTACGGGATATTCTGAGGGGAATGAACAATTTCGGCAGGAATTAAACCGTCCGCGGGAAGAAATTATTGAACGGATGTATCTGAATCCTGTACGCTACTGGTTTTCTGCCACATCTCCGGAAAATCTGAAAGCTCATTTTCAGCAAAAAAGCGATTCTTCATTTTACCGGAATACTTATTTCATGGATGGGTACGTAAAATCAGAGAAGTATCCTGAGGACACAACCGAAGCTATTCCGCATTACACGGATGATTTTAAAAATTACAAAGTAGAAGAAAAATACCTGAAAAATTTATTCCGGCAAGTGGCAAACTGGAGAAGTAAGGAGATGATTGTTGTAGGGTTCCGTCCACCGGTTTCACAGCCTATGCGCGAGTTGGAAGATTCACTGGGACTTTTCGCTGAATCGGAAATAAAAGCAGGTTTTGAAAAAGCTGGTGGATTTTGGATGGATCTTAATCCCTCACACTACAAAACTTATGATGGCAGCCATCTTACCATTGAATCGGCCTCGAATTTATCTGAGGATATAGGCAGATTTATTAAGAAAATAATTGAATGATAACTTAAGGTTTTGATTATGTGCCTACATTTTTTTTCCCAGTTCCTCCAATGATGCACCTTTGGTTTCCGGCACAAAAAACCGAACCCAAACCAGTTGCAGCACCATCATAAAGCAAAACAGGCCAAAAATGAACTGTGGCCTCCAAGCTTCGGCCATCAGCGGAAAAACCAGTGTGAGCGCTGCGGCAAAAAACCAGTGGGTGAAACTTCCGAGCGACTGACCGAATGCCCGTTGCCGGTTGGGAAAAATTTCGCTGATGAAAACCCAGATAACGGCTCCCTGTCCAACAGCATGGGCTGCAATAAATGCGAAAATGCAAACCGGCACAATGCCCGGGTTTCCCGAGGCAAAAGCCCACGTAGTAAGTCCCAGTGACGCGATGTAACCAAAAGAGCCAATGTAGAGTAATTTCCGGCGTCCCAGCCGGTCAATCAGCCACAAACCAACGAAAGTGAAAATCAGATTGGTGATGCCGATTCCCACCGATTGCAGCAACGCAGCCTGCGATTCCAGACCGGTCATTTCAAAAATGCGCGGAGCAAAATAGAGAATGGCATTAATGCCCGAAAGCTGGTTGAAAAAAGCGATGAAAATGGCCAGAAAAGCTGGTTTCAGCAGTTTTTTCGTAAAGAATTTATGGGTTTTGTTTTGCTGATTCCCGGAGTTTTCAATTTCCTGCACCAGGGAATTCAGTTCTTTTTCTGAAAAACCGGGATTTACCCTTTTCAAAACTGCCAGCCCGGCCTCGCGGTTTTTGTTCTGTACAATAAGCCATCGCGGGCTTTCGGGCAACCCAATGCAAGACAGCGTAAAAATGAGTGCCGGCACTGCTTCCACGCCCAGCATCCAGCGCCAGGCATTTTCCCCAATTCCGCCAAGGAGCGAGTTGGAAAGGTAAGCGACAAGAATTCCAAAAACAATGTTGAATTGAAACATTCCGGTTAAGCGGCCACGCATAGCCGGTGGCGCGATTTCGGAAATAAACATGGGCGCTGCCACCGTTGAAATGCCCACGCCCACACCGCCGATAAACCGGAAAACCATAAAGGAATAAACCTCTGGCGCCAGGGCAGAACCAAAAGCCGATGCCAGATAAAGCACGCCAATCCACAGTAAGGTTTTTTTTCTTCCGAAAAATTGTGCCGGCCAGCCTCCTGTTAATGCACCCAGCACCGTGCCCCACAGCGCCATACTGATGGCCAGTCCGTGCAACGAACTGTTCAGTTCCCACAACGATTGAATTTTTTGTTCTGCACCGGAAATAACTACCGTGTCGAATCCAAATAAAAAACCCGCCAGTGATGCAACTATTGCACTTTTGTATAGAAAATTTCTGCCGTTCATCGGTTTAATTTTTACTTATTTTCCGGAAATCCGAAAAGAATAAACTTTTCGGAATGGCAGTAAAAGTGCAATTATTTTATCAGAATTGGTATTTGCTGCAAAGAAAAATTATTGACTGAAGACTATTATATCAGTCATTTTCGAGCCGTCGTCCCATGTATTTGTTGTAGTGCCTTCAGAAACAATTTTATTTTTTAGCTGAACCGAATTTTCAATTTTTAAAGTCCCTTTAACTACTGTAAAATCTTTTACTTCCCCGTTTTCGCAATGGATATAAAATGCACTGGCATCTTTTGGAATTGAATTCAGGGCCGGTATCAGTTCCTCTTTCTCGGAATCTGGTGGAACAAAAAACAAAGAATTTAAATCCGGGTTTGCAGAAGCAAAATAAGCTTTAGGGGCTTTAAACATCTCGCCTCTTACTCCAGCCCCGCCATAACGAAACCAACTTGAATGGCGGCTTTGAAATCGCTGCCATTCTTCATCACTTTCAAAATCATTTCGGGTATAAGAGCCAGGGTGTCGTTGTGAGAAGAGCTTTCCCACCAGAAATTTTACCGATGAAAGTCCCTTTCCCGGAGGATTCATCCTGTTTGGCTTGCACGGATAGGTGAGTTGAAGTTTCGATTTCGAACCTAAATTGTAAAGTTCATTTTTATTATTTATGCTGATGGAAATTCTTGATTTTTCTCCGGTTTCAATGATATCCCCGGCACCTATTTTTATGCTTCCTTCTTTTGCCGGCACTCCGTTTATTTTTACATCACCTTTCAGGTATGTTACTTCAGCATTGCACTCATCTGTTCGTTTTGTAAGCATCCATGTTGTGGTCACTTTCGATGTGTAGGAACAGCTCACATCTCCGTGTACCAAATTACCGAGCGAACCGATGCAGTACCGGCAATCGTCGCTTGAAATATTGTCGGCCACATGAACCCCCTCAAGGTAATCCGGGTTCGTTAACCGTCCTTCAGCACCTATGGCAATGGGCCATTCAAGCTCGGTGGTTGTGGTTAACGGCTCGGAGGGAGGATTGGTTTTCAGGCAGGGGAATTTGATGGTATTGTGGCTGGTAGAGGCGACAGAAACCTTCATTTTTCCCTGCAATATAAGACTGTATTTTTCCCCTTGAATGCCAATCAGTCCGCGTTTGATAACCTGCTCCGACGGGTCTTTTCGGGTAGTAACTGCTGAAAAATCACGGGTTTCCGAATCGCCCGGCGAAACGGTCCAGGTATTGGGTTTGCCCCAGCTGTCTTTGGGTTTATTGTCTTCTCCGGCACAGGTTTGTGAGATTTTTTCTTCAAATCCGTAATTTTTTGCCGAAGCAATCAGTTCAATATTTTCCTGAATATCCGTAAGCTGGTACATTCCGGTTCCGGTAGCCGGAATACCCGGCCCTGCATTAAAAGTGACGTAAAAAGTGGCTTTGATGATCCGTTTTTCATCGACACTCACTCCCCAGCTGTAATTTCCTTCTTTCCCGCCTCCGTCGGCAGATTTTATTATTTCCATTTCGAATTCCACCGGCCCGCTGTAGGTAATCCTCTGGGCAAAACTATACATGCCGGCAAGCAGGAAAAGCAGGGACAGAAGTATGGAAAATCCTTTTTTCATTTTTATAATTTTAACGGTTTAACACATCACGAATATCTAGTGAAATATCTCTTCTGTTACGCCGTGTAGTCCGGCTGTTGACTCTTTTGGGTTTTGCAGGTTGTTTATTCACTCCTTGGACCATATTCTTGTATTTAAATTCAGGTCTTCCACAATGCCTGTAATCAGGATCAAAAACCGAATGTTTTCTTCAATGAAGTTAAAATCCTCTATTGACTTGAATAGCCGGGTTTCAAACAGATTTTTGTTCATTTTTATGGCGATATACACTTTTGAATCGCGAAAGGACATGTAAATTTTAGTATCCCATTTCCTTTTAAACTCCACGATCCGCTGCATCAGCGACGGGGAGAGGATGTACCTTGCTTCCACCTGGTCGTCGGAATAGACACAGAATTCTTTTTCAAATTCAGGATTTTCGAGCTTAACGAGTTGTCCGCGCGACGACATCGACTGCAGGTTTTGTCCGAATTTACCCAGCATACGTTCGGCAGTATCGGGCAGAACCACCGTGTGTCCTTTGAAATTTTTGTTGAAGTCGGCCACAAAAAAAATTCCCTTAAAAATGAGGTACTGATGCTCTTTCCGCTTTGAGCCGGTGCCAGTTGATGTGACATGCTTTGCCACCACTTCGGAAAACTCGAAAGCTGTTTTGTCCATCCTGCCCTTGAAATGGTCTTCGCCATGGTAATTACTGGCATATTTCTGAAAAATGCCGCTGTTGGTAAATTCTTCGCGCGAAACCGTTCCATCGGGAGTATAAACCAGGTTTTCATCTACAAAACCGGCAATTTTAGAAATAATTTTGTCTTTAAAGTTTTGCCGGTACTTTTTGCTGACAATGCTTATGGCAATAAATGCCCCTACACCGGCCAGTATTTGGAAATACATGGTGCCACTTCCCCTGAATCGCCCGATGATTAAAATGATAACCAACGCAATGATTCCAATCAGAATTACTTTGCGGTCCACCTGTTTTCGTTCCTGGTCCAGTTCTTTCAGGTCGTGCACTAGTTTGATATCATAAAACTCTTTGAAATTTGCATAATCGTTCATTCGTCTGATTTTAAGCTTTTACTGGTTAAAAAGGTTACGGGCGTTTACATTTTGTCGCTCAGTATCCGGAATCTCAAACAGCGTTCTTCGCTTGTATCCCATTATTCCTGCCATGATGTTGGAGGGAAACGTTTCCACCTTGTTGTTATAGGTAGTCACTGCTGCGTTGAAAGCCCTACGTGATGCCGAAATTTGCTCTTCCACTTCGTTCCAGGCTCCCTGTAACTGCAGAAAATTCAGACTCGCCTTCAGATCCGGATAGTTTTCCACAGCCACCATCAGTCCTGACATTCCTTTTACAATTTTATTCTCGATTTCAACCCGTTCGTTTTCCGAAGTTTCACCCGAAACGGCCTTTGTTCTCAGTTCGGTCAGTTCATTGAGCAAATCCTTTTCGTGCTTCAAGTAAATTTTTACGGTTTCCACCAGATTGGGAATCAGGTCGTACCGTTTTTTCAACATTGCATCGATGGAGGCAAAAGCGTTCTCCACATCATTTTTTTTCCTCACCAATGAATTATATAGCCCGATTACAATCAGAAGGATAAGAACTGCTATTACAATTATATAAATCATATCCTTAAAATTTGGGTGTTATTTTGCGCCGTTTGCTTTTAAAATTTCAACAATATTTTGATGGTCTTCGGCTGAAGCAAGTGATAATGCTGTGGTCCCGTCGTTTGCTTTGGCATTCACATTTGCACCTTTTTGAATAAGAAAATTAACCAGTTTTTCTTTGTTAAAAGCTGACGCTAACATGAGTGCAGTTCCGCCTGCTTCAGGCCCTGATGTTTTCGATTCGTCCACATCGGCTCCTTTTGATATAAGCAATTCTGCCATTTCTATCGGGACCCTTTCAAACAGAACTCCGGTGATGCACTGGAGGAAAATGCCGCCGCCATCTTCTCTTTTTGCATGAATGTCGGCACCTTTTGATAATAGTTGCTCAGTGAGTTCCTGCGAGCGGGAAGCTATTTCGAGAAGTGCGGTAGTGCCGTCTTGTCCTTTCAAATTTACATCTGCACCTTCAGCAATTAAATATTTTGCCAGGTCCTGAAAATTGTATTGGCAGGTATAAATCAGAGGTGTATAGCCACTACTTGTTTCCTGAGCATTGATTTCCGCTCCGGCATCAATCAGCATTTTAACTGCTTCCGGCTTATAACTCTTACAGGCCTGAATAAGTGGGGTACTGCCGCGAATTTTATCCCTGTGGTTTACATCAGCACCGGCATCAATTAGTATTTTTGTCAGCTCAGTACTTTGGAAAGCCTGAATCAATGGCGTATATACCGACCCTGAAATTTCTTCTTCCCTGTTTACATCTGCCCCTTCTGCAATCAATAATTTCACCATCTCCACCCGGTTGTTTGCAAGTGCGTCTCCTAAATAATTTTTGGTGTTGACATCGGCCCCTGCATCAATCAGGATTTTTGCCATTTCCGCATTGTTCATCATTATACTTAAACCCAGCGGTGTCATACCATGCAAATCATCCTCCCGCTCAAAATTAAGTTCAGCGCCGGAAGCAATCAGTTCTTTCACCGCATTCACATCGTTATCCTTCACTTTTTTAATCAGGTCGGAGCTTTGGGCCAAAAGATTTGGGAGTGCTGCAATCAGCAAAAATCCGGCAAGTAAAACAGAAAATTTCCTATTTGTTTTCATCGTGATTTGTTTAAATTTTTATTCAAAGAATTTTTCTTCAACTCCTCCCCCTGGGGAGGCTGGGAGGGGCTACTTTTTTACATTTTCACAAATTCCACCCTCCGGTTGTTGGCTTTGCCTTCGGGTGTGCTGTTGGTATCGAGCGGCTGGCTTTCGCCCCAGCCTTTGGAAGTCATGCGGCCGGCATCGATGCCCAGTTTTGTCAGCGTGCTGACTACTGTCGCAGCGCGTTGTTCCGACAGGGTTTGATTCAGCGCATCGTCGCCGTCGCTGTCGGTGTGGCCTTCCACACTGAATTTGATGTCAGGATTTTCCTTCATTAACGTGGCAATTTCATTGATAATTCCCATGGACTCCGGCTTCAGAGTGGCTTTGTTCACATCAAAGCGTATCCCGTTGGCAATGATCTTTCCATCCTGCATGAATTTGTCGTACAGTTTTTGGCCGCCTTCGGCAATACGAATGTTTTTGATGTAAAAATTCACCGGTTTTGTATTGATAATTTCAATGGTTAGTCCGGTGGGATTGAAACCGAGGTTTGGAATGTTCAGCATGCGTTCATCGTCGTAATAAACTTTGAGCGCCCGCACATTAAATCCGATGGCAATGTGGCGCCAGAATGGTTTGTCCTGGTTGTACCAGAGCTGTTTCCCGGGAATAATTTTTTCACTTTTCAGGCCGGAAATGCCACCCGGGAATAAACTGATTTTATTTAAAGGAGCACCTCTTTGATTTTTCAAATCATATAAATACACAAAATATTTGGCTGAATGCGGCTCCACATCGTAATAAGCGTCGAACTCAATGGTAAAAATATCCGGAAGATAGTCCTTCCCCGGTTCTTTCATAAAGGGAATTATGCTACTCGCACCTTCTCTGAACATGATAACCTTTTCACCTCCAAATTCGGCAATTTCCACATTTCCTTTATTCAAATCCCATCGCGACGGAAATTCCCCGTTTTCTTCGTTTTCCAGGTTGTCTTCAAAAATAATCTTGTCGCCCGGCACAAAATCGTATTTGGCCCAGTTTAGTTCGGGGCCTTTGGCTGCGGTTTGCTGAGGCTGCTGGGCGTTGGCAGGAAGTCCGTCGGCTGGCTGTTCCTGCTCAGCTTCTTCTGCCTGGCTTTTGTCCTTTTTTTTCTTTTTGCCAAACAGATTGCCAATGCCTTCTTCCAGTTTATCGAGTCCTTTGTCTATGGCCTGGTCGGTTTTTTTGTTGGCCCGCTGATCGACCTTTTTCTCTACTTTTTTCTCCACATCCACTTTTACCTGCGATGTGGCAGGAACGGCTTCCAAAAGAAAAGCGCCAATCATTAAAATGATAATCCAAATTTTTTTCATAACGGTATGTTTTTTAATGTTTTATTGAAATTATTAATTGCCTCGATGCGGTTTTTGGCATGCAGTTTTTTGAAAATCTTTTTCAGGTGATATTTAACGGTATTCACCGAAATGCCGGTTTCTCCTGAAATTTTTTGATTGGAATATCCCTTTTGCAGAAGTAGAAGGATGTGTTCTTCCTCCACCGAAATTAAATTTTTCGTTTCCATCTTTTGATCAGATTTCTGCATTCAATTTCGGAAAGAAACCGGCAGGATGTACTACCCGGAAGGGTAGTTTTTGCGCTTATGATAATCGGGCATTCAATTTTCGCTGCACCGCAAAACAGCCTCCATCCGGTTTTTTACATTCAGTTTGATGTAAATATTTTTGATGTGGAATTTCACCGTGTTTTCAGAAATAAACAGGTTTTCAGCAATTTTGGCATTGGAACAGCCTTGCCCCAGGTGATGCAGAATTTCGCTTTCGCGGGTGGTTAATCCCCATTTTTCAGTATAAATTTCCTGAATCGGCTGACTGGAATTATCAGCGTGCTCATTACCTTTTTTTTCATGCAGCAGAAAGTGCTGCAATTCGGTTTTCATCTGTTTCATTTTCTGGTTTTTATGCCGAATAACCGACCAGCCTGTAACTGCGATAAGCAGACCCAGCAACACAAGGGCGCCAATAACCAGCCATTGCAGCCGCAGCCGGTTTTCTTTCAGTTGATTGGATTGCTCCAGCAAAAGAATTTGCTGTTCCTTTTTTTCGGTTTCGTACTGCGCCAGTAAGTCTATCACCGTTTCACGGCTTTTGGTTTCATTTATGCGGTTGAACAGTTCAACATATTTTTCGTAATGGGCAAGCGCATCTTTTGTATTTCCGGTTGTTTTTAAAAGCTGGTAGTATGCCAGATGAATACCCGACAAATCGGCAATCCAACTGGTATCGCACAATAAGAATGCCTCATCGAGAGCCTGAGTTGCTGATTTCGTTTCTCCCATCAGCATGTACGTTTCAGCCAGCCCACGGTGAGAATTCATCGCGCCGTAAACATCGCCAATCTGCCGGTCTATTTCCAATCCTCTTTTTTTGAGTTCAAGCGCCAGGTCATAATTTTGCTGTTTTTCCAGAACCGATGCGAGATTGGAGTAGCCCACCGATTCGCCTTTGCTGTAATCGTTTTCTGCTGAAACATGAATAAGCTGACGATAAAAATGAGCAGCAGAATCCATTTGACCCGAAAGCTCAAACAGATAGGCGGTTTCGTTGTAAATATTGGCTACAATTTTATAGTCGGAAATTCCCTGAATGAGCTTCACCGCGCGCCGGCAATAGTTTTCGGCTTCATCCAAACGGCCCAGCACCCGGAGCAATTGCGCCATGTTCCGGGCGCCGCGGGCCCGACGAAGGGTATCAGCCGATTCTTCCACCAGCCAGTACGCCTGAAGGTACCAGTAAAAAGCAGAGTCGCGGTTTCCGGTATATTCGTATGTTCTTCCCAAACCTGTCATGGCATCGCTTTGCAGGCCATTGTCCTTTGTTTCATCCAGAACTCTGAGGAACCAGGTTTGGGCCTGCTTTTCTTTTCCGGCATGCATCAGGCTGTTACCGGTTTTGTATTGAAGCCGGTTTTTATCCTCATCCGGAATATTCTTTTCTGTGTTTTGCAAAATTTTCTGATAAATCCCGGCAGCCTCCCCATGCTTTTCCAGTAAGGCCAGCGAATCGGCTTTTGCCTCATAAACCGGGTTTTGGTCGAGCCTGTTTTGGCAGGGAGCTTTAAAAGAATAACAGCATCCTGAAAGGAAAGATACAATAAAAACGATATGCCTAAAATGCTCCATAATTGTATAAAAATCGGGAAATGAGCAGGTCTCTTATCAAAGTTAGTGAATGACAAATCAAAAAGCAAGTTTTTAACCAATGATGTGTATTATTGTTTTCTGCTGCTTTTTTGTAATTTCGGCCAAAATGTAATGCTATGTTTATTGTTCACGTATTTGTGCATGTTAAAAAAGACCGGGTAGAGGATTTTAAAATGGCTACCATTGAAAATGCCCGCCAGAGTTTGGAGGAACCCGGAATTGCCCGTTTCGATATCATTCAGGAACAGGACGACCCCACCCAATTTTTGTTGGTGGAGGTATATCGTACGTATGAAGATCCTGGAAAGCATAAACAAACCGATCACTATTTAAGGTGGCGCGATGAGGTGGCTCACATGATGGCCGAGCCGCGCACTTCCGTTAAGTATTTTAATGTATTTCCGGTGGATGAAGGATGGGAATAAACTTTGAATTTGCAACGGCAACACAGGTTGTTTTCGGGAACGGAACGGTTTCCAAAGTTCCGCAATTGCTTCAGGGAATGGGGAATATTATTCTTTTGGTTACCGGAAAAAACCCCGGGCGTGCAAAGTTTTTAACCGAAAGCCTGGAAGCAGAAGGTTTTAGTGTATTTTATTTTCAGGTTGAAAAAGAACCAGATACCGGTATGATTTCCAACGGGGTAAGACTTGCACGCAAAACAAATTGCCAGGCGGTTGTGGGATTCGGTGGTGGAAGCGTTATCGACAGCGCCAAAGCCATTGCCGCACTGGTTCCCAACAAAGGTGAACTGCCGGATTACCTGGAAGTGATTGGAAAAGGCAAAAAGCCGGAAGAAAAACCGCTGCCGTTTATTGCCGTTCCAACCACCGCCGGCACCGGCGCCGAAGTAACCAAAAATTCAGTAATTCATTCGCCCGAACACCATGTAAAGGTAAGTTTACGCAGTCCGCTCATGTTTCCCGATGTGGCTGTGGTTGACCCGGAACTCACCCTTTCCATGCCACCTGAAATTACGGCCACTACCGGGATGGATGCCCTTACCCACCTGCTCGAAACCTTTGTTTCCAATCAGGCCAATCCGTTTATCGACATACTTTGCCGCGAAGGCATGCGCCGGATTTCCGTTTCATTAAAAAAGGCTTATGACAACGGCGATGACCTGAAAGCCCGTGAAGACATGGCATTTGCGGCCATGCTTGGCGGAATGGCGCTGGCCAATGTAAAACTGGGCGCCGTTCATGGTTTTGCAGGTCCAATGGGTGGAATGTTTGCGGTTCCGCACGGTGCGGTTTGTGCTGCACTTTTGCCGGCTGTGATGGAAATCAACATCAGGGTGTTGGAAGAACAAAAGCAAAATCAATCGCTGGCAAAATATGTCGAAGTGGCCCAAATTTTGACCGGAAACCCAGACGCAAAAATTGAAGATGGAATAAATTGGGCAGAAGAAATGGTGAAAGCTTTAAAAATTCCGTCCCTGGCTGCTTTTGGGCTTTCCTCATCCGACTTTCCTGTTTTGGTTGAAAAAGCCAAAAAAGCCAGCAGCATGAAGGGAAATCCGGTATCGCTCAGCAAAGAACAACTGACAGCCATTCTCGAAAAATCGGTCTGATATAAAAAAAAAACGGCATCGCTCCAACACATTAAAATAATCCGTAACTTATTGTGGCTTTTTGTTTTCCAAAAGCAGCGATTCTTTTTTATCATCTAAATACGGAATAAGATGAAAAAATCAGCCTTAACCTTTCTTTTTTCCCTGTTTGCCGTTGTATTGATGGCACAGGTTCCGGCAGGTTTTAGTTACCAGGCCGTAGTGCGCAACAATTCAGGCGAAGTGGTTGCCGGAAAAACTGTAAAATTCAAGTTCAGCATTTTACAGAACAGCGCTACCGGAACGCCGGTTTATGTGGAGACCCAGTCGAAGGAAACCAACGAATTTGGCCTGGCCAACCTGGTTGTAGGCACAGGTACCAAAGTCAGCGGAAATTTTAACCCGGCGGCATGGGGAAGCAACTCCCATTATTTAAAAGTGGAACTCGACGCCAATAACGGCAGCACCTTTTCTCATTTGGGAACCATGCAACTAATGGCTGTTCCGTATGCATTTCATGCAAAAACGGTTGAAGAAGTAGCTGACAATTCGGTCACATCAGCAAAAATTGCGGATGGAGCAGTAACCGGTGCTAAAATAGCACAGAGTGGCGCTACAACCGGACAAGCTTTGAAATGGAACGGCACCACCTGGGCACCTGCAGCCGATAATGAAGGCAGCAGTGAAAGTGCCTGGCAAACCGCCGGAGACAATGTTTACCGTTCTGCAGGAAAGGTTGGAATAGGAACCAATACTCCTGCTGCACAGTTGCATGTGCAGGGCACCGCAGCCGGCCAGGGGAATATTTTATTTGCCGGAGCAAAAACTTCGAACCCAGGCGAGCCGCCGGCCTCAGGGGAAGGCACGCGCCTGATGTGGTACCCCGACAAAGCAGCTTTAAGGTCTGGTTATGTTGGGGGCTCCCGGTGGGATAAAGACAATATCGGGAATTACTCTGTCGCTTTTGGCACCAGTCCGCTGGCTTCAGGCGCCAATTCAGTTGCGATAGGAGGTTCTCCCACCGCCTCGGGAAGTTATTCCTCCGCTTTCGGTTACATGACAATCGCTTCCGGATCGACATCCACTGCATTCGGAAACGCTGCTGAGGCTTCGGGTCAATGGTCCGTAGCGATAGGGAATCATACTACCGCTTCGGGAGCTAATTCCATTGCCATGGGAAAAGATAATACTGCTGAAGGAGAGAATTCTGTCACTATCGGTCGAAATGTAAGGGCCTATTCATTTTGTGAAACAGTTATAGGATACAGTAACACGCCTTATGCAGGCAGTAAAACAGATTGGCGTCCAAACGACAGGCTCTTTGTTATAGGTAACGGAATAACCTCGGCAAGCAATGCAATGACTGTCTTAAAAAGTGGATTTACCGGTATAGGCACAGATACTCCCCAGGCAGGTTTGCATATCAAAGGGGGTGGTTTCCCTGCCAGTTTCATGTATATAGAGGCAAATGTAGGAAATGATGCAGGTATCCGCATATATGACGGCAAAACAGCAAAATGGCATCTGTTTAACAATGTTGCGTCCGGCGGGTTGCAAATTTACAATGCCGACGGGAATACAGCCATCTTTGCCAAACAATCCAATACCTTTGTTGGTCTCGGAACTACCAATCCAACCCAGAAACTTCATGTGGTGGGTAATGCCTACAAAACCGAAGGCGGAACTTCCTGGGCAACTTCTTCCGACCTGAGGTTAAAAACCGTTTTGGGCAACTATGAAAAGGGATTGGATGAAATTGCTGCCCTTAATGCTGTTCGTTTTGTATATAATGAAGGCAATCCACGGGAACTTTTATCTGATATCGAACAGGTTGGGTTTGTTGCACAGGAAGTTCAGAAAATCTTCCCCGAAGCAGTATCGGACGCCGAAGACGGCTACCTCGATTTTAATATTCATGCCATTAACATTGCCCTGGTGAATGCCATTAAAGAACTGAAAGCCGAAAACGTCCGGCTGAAAGCTGAAAACTGGGAACAAAATTCCCGGATTGAACGGCTGGAAAGTCTCTTTTCAACACGTGCACAAAATGAAGAATAAAAACGTAAATAAGATCAACATGAAACCAGTTTTCGTTTTAACTGTGCTGCTTTTTGCAGCAACTGCAACTTATGCCCAGCAGGTGATTGCAGGCTCGGGAAACTCTGGTAGCACCGCCGGTTACACAGTGGACTGGACCCTGGGTGAACCGGTGATTGAAACCATCTCCGGTTCAGGCAACATACTTACACAGGGCATGCACCAGATCAAACTTCTGGTAACGGCCATCGGCGAAATGGAACTTCCCGGACTGGAAGTGAAGGTATATCCCAACCCCACCGGACGGTTTCTGAAAATTGAAATCATTCAGACAGGGAAGGAGCAGTTCTTTTATGAAATTTCCTACATTACAGGCCGTAAATCGGTTCTGAAAGAAATGCAGGCCAACACCGAAGAAATAGACATGGGAAGCTACGTTTCAGGTATCTATTTTCTGAATGTATTATCGCAAAACCATAAAATTGTAAAAGGTTTTAAAATCATAAAAAATTAGATGGCTAAATTATTTCCCCTCAAAATTGTTTTACTGAGAAAAAATCTGGTCAGATACATTTAAAAACAGGGTCAGATAAATCCGGTAAGCGAGGTATGATAAAAATGTTCTCCTTATTTCATTATCATGCATTTTCCTGAAGAAACCTTATCTTTGTAAAAATTAGAAACGATTATGATTGGGAGATTTTTTTATACACCGCCGGCTAAGAAGTTTCACATAACGCCGCGTTTTTACGACCCCGACAAGGATGAACGGGATGAGCGTGAACGACGCGTAAAAGATGAACTGGGTATTGTTGACGAAAAAAAACCGGACAGCAACAGACCTTTCCGGCCCAATCTTAAAGGGCAGTTCAGGCAGGCGCAGGAAGGTTTTTCCAAATCGTCGGAAAAAGCCCGCAAGGCTTCCAACACCCGGCTTATTATTTTAATTTTGATTCTGACTCTGATTTTTTATCTGTTTTTTTATTCTGATTTTACGTTTTAGTGAGCGATATTATTCAATTATTACCCGATTCGGTAGCCAACCAGATTGCTGCCGGCGAAGTGATTCAGAGGCCGGCTTCGGTGGTGAAGGAGCTGGTGGAGAACGCACTGGATGCCGGCGCAACTGAAATTACCATCCATGTAAAAGACGCCGGAAAAACCCTCATTCAGATTACCGATAACGGCTGCGGCATGTCGCCTACCGATGCCCGAATGGCGTTCGAGCGGCACGCCACCTCCAAAATCAGTTCGGCCAACGATTTGTTTTCCATTCGCACCATGGGTTTCAGGGGTGAGGCAATGGCATCCATTGCCGCCATTGCCGACGTGGAACTTAGAACCAAACGCACCGGGGACGAGGTGGGTACATTCATACACATTATTGGTTCGGAAGTAAAAACCCAGGAGCCGGCAGCCTGTTCCAACGGTACGGCACTCATGGTGAAAAATCTTTTTTTTAATGTGCCGGCACGTCGAAAATTCCTGAAAACCAATACCACCGAACTACGGCACATCATTAACGAAATACAGCGGGTAGCACTTCCAAACCCCGAAATCCGGTTTTCATTTCACCACAATTATTCGCCCCTTTACGAACTGGGCAAGAACAATTTTCGACGCCGGATTGTGGATCTTTTCGGGAAAAACATCAACCACAGTCTGGTACCCGTGGAAGAAAAAACCAGCATGGTAAACATTTCGGGGTATGTGGGACAACCCAAATATGCCAAAAAAACCATGGGAGAGCAGTTTTTCTTTGTGAACAAGCGCTACATGCGCCATCCATACTTTCACAAGGCGGTGATGCAGGCCTACGAAAAATTGCTGCCTTCCGATGCTTTTCCATCCTATTTTCTTTTCCTCGAGTTGGATCCGGCAGGCATCGACATCAATGTACATCCTACCAAAACAGAGATTAAGTTTGAAAATGAAGTCGCTATCTGGCAGTTCATTCATGCGGCCGTACGTACTTCGCTGGGAAAACACAATGTGGTACCTTCCATCGATTTCGACCAGGAAGGCAGTATCGATATTCCGGTAAAAAGCAAAAACAAGGATGAAGTACGCTTTCCGGAAATAAAAATAAACCCGGATTACAATCCTTTCGAGTCGGAAAAAACACCGTCGGTGAAGATTCCCAAAGCATCGGGTTCGGAAAAAATCAATTTGTCGCGCTGGGAAGATTTGTACCAGGGGAAACAACTCATTTTAAAACCTGAAAAGGACCCTTCTCCCGGAAAAGAACCTGATGTTTTCAGTCAGTCGCGTGAATCCTTCTCTCAAAAAAGAGTTTTACAACTGAAGCAGAAATACATTCTTTCACCGGTAAAATCGGGGTTGATGGTGATCGATCAGAAACGGGCACACGAGCGCATTCTTTTCGAGAAATTTATGGAAGTGCTTCATTCAGAGTCGGTGGCCAGTCAGCAACAACTGTTTCCGCAAACCATTGAACTGGAGCCCGGCGATGCCGAGTTGCTGAAAAACATTCTGAATGATTTGCTGTCGCTGGGGTTCGATATTCGCGAATTCGGAAAAAACACTTTCATCATAAACGGTACGCCGGGTATGCTCGATGTGTCTTCACCCGAAATAATCATTCAAAAACTGCTCGAAGAGTATAAAAACTCGCCGGTTGATGCCAAAGCCAGGGCCAAAGAGCAGGTAGCTATTTCGCTGGCAAAAGCATCGGCACTCGATTATGGCACTGAGCTGAAACAGGAAGAGATAGATCACCTTATCGACAACCTGTTTGCCTGTAAAACACCTAATTTTTCGCCTGAGGGCAAAAAAGTACTTACCATCATTTCGCTGGAAGATTTCGAAAAAATTTTTAATAAATGACAATATGTCGTTATTTTGCGGCAGATATACAATGGTCTGGCATTTGTCCTGTACCTGTTTAAATTTTGAAGTATGAATTACCGTCCTGTAATGAACGCGATACCACCGGTTGTTAAAAACCTGATCATTATTAATGTGTTGCTGCTGTTTGCAACATGGGTTTTGCAAAGCCAGGGCATCGATTTGGTTGAATACCTGGGAATGCACTATCCGGGCTCCGATAAGTTTATGATGCACCAAATTGTTACCCACATGTTTATGCACGGTGGGTTAGCTCACTTGTTCTTCAATATGTTTGCCCTGTGGATGTTTGGACGTGTGCTGGAAAGCGTCTGGGGGTCGCGCCGGTTTTTGATTTATTATTTTGTTACCGGCTTTGGTGCTGTGGCGTTGCACATGTTTGTGAACCACCTCGAAATTTCATCCATTCAGAATGCTGTGGAAGCTTTTCGGAATACTCCCTCTCCTGAATTGCTCGATCAGTTTGTCAATAAAAATCTCCCCAATGCAGCTCCGCGCGTACGCGATTTCATCAATGCCTGGTATGACAATCCCACAAGCACTGCACACGCTGCCGAAGGGTTAAGCCTTATGGAACGTATTCTTCAGATGAAAATGGACATTCCAACGGTAGGTGCTTCAGGCGCTGTGTTTGGTGTTCTGCTGGCTTTTGGTGTGTTGTTCCCCAATACCCAGCTGATGCTTCTTTTTCCGCCCATTCCAATCAAAGCCAAATATTTTGTTATTGCTTATGGTTTGATTGAGCTTTACCTTGGGTTCACACGACCGGGAAGCAACGTAGCGCACTTTGCCCATTTAGGCGGAATGTTATTCGGTTACCTGCTTATAAAATACTGGAATAAAACCACAACGCATTTTTATTGATGGATATTTGGGCCGACATAAAACGAACGTTTAAGGAAGGTTCGGTTTTAACCCGACTGATTTATATAAACCTGGGTGTTTTTCTGCTGATTAAACTGTTCGGGGTCATTTTTTACCTTGTTGGCCAGCCATTTTATCTCATTGAATGGCTTTCGGTTCCTTCGAACCCCGAAATGCTTTTACAACGGTTTTGGACTCCCGTTACCTATATGTTTCTGCATGCCGGGTTTTTGCACCTGCTGTTCAATATTCTGGGGTTGTACTGGTTTGGCAAACTTTTTTTGTATCATTTTGAAGGGGATAAGTTGTTGAGTGTTTATCTGCTGGGCGGGTTGTCCGGCGCTTTACTCTACGTGCTTGCCTTCAATATTTTCCCGGCTTTTCAGTCGGTAAATGCCATTTTGTTTGGGGCATCGGCATCGGTTTTTGCCCTGTTGGTGGCCATTGCCGTTTACGACCCGCAGCGCGAAATCCACCTGTTTTTTATCGGTCGTTTCCCCTTGAAATACATTGCTGCTTTTTATGTCGTAATATCCATTATCGGCATTTCGGCTTCCAATCCGGGCGGAAACCTGGCCCATCTTGGCGGGGCTGCCTGGGGATGGTTTTACATTGCCCAACTGCGCAAAGGTAAAGACTGGGGGTCAGGGTTGGTTGCTTTTATCGATAAAACCGGAGACTGGTTCAAGCCAAAAAACAACATGAAAGTAACCTTTAAACAACCCCCTCCGCGTAACGATTACGAGTACAACAAACAACAGAATATTCAGCAGGAAGAGATCAACCGCATTCTCGATAAAATTGCAGCGTCGGGCTACGAAAGCCTAACCAGGAAAGAAAAGGAAATTTTGTTTAAACAGGGGCGCAATTAAAGTTTACTTCCTCTAATTGTTACCTAACCTGCCTAAATCTCAACTTTTATCCTTTGCTTTTCAGCATTTGCCCCTATTTTCCTATTTTTGCACCTCATTTTTTAACGTTATTATTCTGAAAAAGAAAAACATGGAAATTGCGAGCAAATATACCCCGGCAGAAGTGGAAGAAAAATGGTACAAATTCTGGATGGAAAACCATTTTTTTCATTCCGAACCCGATGAACGTGAACCATACACCATCGTCATTCCGCCGCCCAATGTAACCGGCGTGCTGCACATGGGGCACATGCTCAACAATACCATTCAGGACATTCTGGTGCGCCGCGCGCGCATGACCGGCAAAAACGCCTGCTGGGTGCCCGGAACCGATCACGCCTCCATCGCCACCGAAGCCAAAGTGGTGAACAAGCTGAAAGCCGAAGGCATCGATAAATACGACCTTTCCCGCGAGGAATTTCTGGAACACGCCTGGGACTGGACCCGCAAACACGGGGGAATTATTTTGGAGCAGCTCAAAAAACTGGGCGCTTCGTGCGACTGGAAACGCACCGCTTTTACCATGGACGAAGCCCGCAGCGAGTCGGTCATTAACGTTTTTATCGATTTGTACAAAAAAGACCTTATTTACCGCGGTGTGCGCATGATAAACTGGGATACTGCCGCCAAAACCGCCCTGTCCGACGAAGAGGTGATTTACAAGGAAGTAAAAAGCAAACTGTATTATTTGAAATATAAATTGGAAGCCCCCCTTAATCCCCCCGGAGGGGGGAAAGAGGATCCCCTGTACAAAACTGCCCGTAAATCAGAATATGAACTATTAAAAAGGAATGCAAAAAATTTACGTCGCTTTTCAACTGAAGCAGAAAGTGTTTTATGGGAAATGTTGCGTGCAAAAAAATTAGGTGAAAAATTCAGACGACAACATATTATTAATGATATTATTGTTGATTTTGTTTGCCTTTCAAAAAAATTGGTAATTGAAGTGGATGGCGGATATCATGCCAATCCTGAAATTCAAAAATCAGATACACTCAAAACTGAAATTTTAAGTGAATTAGGTTATAACGTTATTCGATTTACAAACAATGAAGTATTAGCAAATATTGATTCAGTATTGGAGACCATCAGGAAAGCTCTTATCTCTCCCCCTCCGGGGGAGTTGGAGGGGGCTTTCGTTACTATCGCGACCACCCGGCCCGAAACGATTTTGGGCGATACGGCAGTTTGTGTAAATCCTGCGGATGAACGGTTTTCACACCTGAAAGGAAAACGGGTGCTGGTGCCGCTCATCAACCGTTCCATTCCCATTATTGAAGACGACTACGTGGACATGGAATTCGGTACCGGCTGCCTCAAAATTACGCCGGCACACGACATTAACGACTACGAAATTGGGTTGCGCCACAACCTGCCTGTTGTCGATATTTTTAACGACGACGGAACGCTTAGCAAAGCTGCCGAAATTTTTATCGGGGATGACCGGTTCGATGTACGTGAAAAAATTGTTCCCGAACTTGAAAAAGCCGGAAACCTTGCCCGCATTGAAGATTATACCAATAAAGTAGGTTATTCCGAACGGACCGATGTGGCCATCGAGCCCAAACTTTCGGCCCAGTGGTTCCTGAAAATGGACGAACTGGTGAAACCGGCGCTGGAAAATGTGCTGAACGACACCATCAAATTTCATCCTGCCAAATTCAAAAACATTTACCGCCACTGGATGGGCAACATTAAGGACTGGTGCATTAGCCGGCAGTTGTGGTGGGGGCACCAGATTCCGGTTTACTATTTGGCTGACGGTGAATTTGTTGTTGCTGAAACCACTGAGCAGGCACTGGAACTGGCCAAAGTAAAAACCGGAAATAAGAACCTGACGATGAGTGATTTGCGCCAGGACGAAGACGTGCTGGATACCTGGTTCTCGAGCTGGTTATGGCCCATTTCGGTGTTCGACGGAATCAGAGAACCGGAAAATAACGACATTAACTATTATTACCCAACCTCTGATTTGGTAACTGCACCCGATATTATTTTCTTTTGGGTGGCCCGCATGATTATTGCCGGTTATGAATACCGCGATGAGTTTCCGTTTAAAAATGTTTATTTCACCGGGATGGTGCGCGATGCGCAGCGCCGCAAAATGTCGAAATCGCTGGGTAACTCGCCCGATCCGCTCGATTTGATTGCCAAATATGGCGCCGACGGTGTACGTGTGGGTATGCTGCTTTGCTCGCCTGCCGGCGGCGATTTGCTGTTCGACGAAAGCCTGCCGCATCAGGGAGCAGGTTTTGCCACCAAAATCTGGAATGCTTTCCGCCTGGTGAAAAACTGGGAGGTTTCAGCAGAGATTGAACAGCCGGAACATTCGAAACTGGCCATCGTCTGGTTCCGAAATAAATTGAGTCAGGTAATTGAAACGCTCGACGGACAGTTCAACCAGTTCCGCATTTCAGAAGCGCTAATGACCGTTTACACCACCGTTCGAGACGAATTCTCGGGCTGGCTGCTGGAAATGGTAAAACCGCCCTACCAGCAAACCATCGATGCAAAAACTTACAGCGAAGTGGTGGAACTTTTCGACCAGTTGCTGCGTCTCATGCACCCGTTTATGCCGTTCATTACCGAAGAAATCTGGCAACTGCTGAAAGAACGGAACGACGGCGAGAGCATCATGGTAAGCCAACTTCCGGCAGTTGAAAAATATGATGCTGAAATGCTGGCTGCATTTGAAAATGTGAAAGAAGCCATTTCGGGTATCCGCAACATACGAAAAGAGAAAAATATCCCGAATAAGGATACGCTGGAACTGAAAATTCAGAAAGGAGATAAAGGTTTTGAAGCTAATTTTGCGCCTGTATTGCAAAAAATGGCTAATCTTTCGGCGCTCGAAATGGTTTCGGAAGAAGTGAAAGGCACTGCATCGTTCCGGGTAAAATCCACCAACTGTTATGTTCCCCTGGAAGGCCTAATCGACGTGGAAGAGGAATTGAAAAAGCTGGAAGAAGAGCTGAAATACACCAAAGGATTTCTGAACTCGGTAATGAAAAAACTCAGCAACGAGCGGTTTGTAAACAGCGCACCCGAAGCAGTGGTGGCGAAAGAAAAAGCCAAACAGGCCGATGCCGAAGCGAAAATAAAAGTTTTGGAAGAACGGGTTGCTTCGTTGAAATAATCCGGTATTTCAGTATAAAAAACCCATCAGCCAGATTGGGATTTTATTTCCAAACCCAATCTCGATATTGTCAGCCAGAATGAATGAGTTTTCAATCCCGGCAATTTGTTTTTTCGTTTTGTTTTTTCCTCCCACTTCAAAAAGGTACTTTTCATTCACCAGAAAATCTCCGGTTTTTGGGTAGGTTATCGTATTGGATTTTGAAAGCTGGTTTGCGGCAAATGTTTCCCTTACTGTTCCAATTTGAGCAGTTCCCGGTGCCAGGCTGTATATCAAGTTTGAATTTTCAAGATAGATTTTTTGCGGTTTTTGCAACGAACCAATTCCCGAAACTTCACTGTAAAGTTGCCTGATGATGCCGGCATCTTCAAGGTAACGGATGTAAACTACCAGAGAGTTTCGTGTAATTCCCACCCTTTCACTTATTTTTTGAATGTTTGGCTTAAATGGTGCCGATTGTGCAATCACACCCAGAATTTTTTTCAGCTTAATCACAATATCGGGAGTGATTTTTTTTGTTAAAGGCAGATCGCTTTCAAGTGTTTGGTTAACGGCAGCTTCAAGCCTGAATTTAAACGTTTTTTCAGCTTCTATAAAAAAGGGATAATATCCTTGCTCCAAATAATGACTGTAGAATTCAAAGGGGCGAATTTTTTTTGTAATTTCCTGTGCAATCTGAAGATGGTTTTGCAGAATTTCTTCCAGAGAAAAGGAAGGGAATGATTTTTCTGTTGTAAATTCCAGAAATTCGCGAAAAGATAAACCCGGAAGATCATAAACCATAGCCCTGCGGCTTAAATCGGCAGCACCTTCTATTAAATGTAAAACAGATGAACCCGTAAAAACGATTTTTATTTTACGGTAGGTGTCGTGTAAATTTTTAATCTCTGCTGACCAATGGGAATATTTATGTACTTCATCGAGGAAAAAATAGGTATATCCGGTTTTTATAAAAAATTCAACTGTTTCAGTAAGCTTGTTGCTGTAAAAATAAGGATTATCAAGTGGAAGGTAAATCACCTTTTCGTTTTGAAGCCTGCTTTTAATGTATTGTAAAATGAGGGTGGTTTTTCCAACCCCTTTGGCTCCTTTTATTCCAATCAAACGCTCGTCCCAATGCACCTTTTGGATAAAGTTCCTTATAAAATTATCCGGGGTATCGTTAATAATCTGGTAATGATTTTCAACTAGCTTTTCCATAATTAATTCAAAAAATGATTTCAAAGATAAGCAATTAATTCAATAAATGCTTTTTGGAAAAAGCATTTATTGTCTATTTTGCTTTTTGGAAAGAGCATTTTGCCTTAAATGAAAATACCATATCGGCACTTTTCCTCTTAAATGATGTTAAATGCTCGGTTAAAAAATAGTGAATCAGCAATTTGATTGGCAAATTTCACCTAAATTTGATTGGTATTTATAATGAATCAGTTTCTGATTTGCGACATAACATTTTAAGCAAGCTTATGGTATCGAAACAAGTCACACAACAAACAGCTTTTTTGGTTTTTATTTTTCTGATGTTTTGTCAGATATTGTTTGCGCAAACAGAAATCCAGCCTTTACTGGCTCAACAAGATTCCGTCCAATTAAAGAAGTTTAGACTTTTTGATGATTTGTCTGTTTTTTCCGTTCCCGGGTTGGGAGAAAACTGGTTTTTCAGCCCGGCATCTCCTGCGTTAAACAACCTTCAATCCGGTTTGGATTTCGGGAAGAAACAGCCGCCTAAAGTAATTTCGGTTGCACAAAATAGATTTGAAACGGTTTTGCCGAACCTGGGTTCCATTGAACACTTTACCAATCAGTTCAGGTGGAAGGCCGGAAACAGAGTTGCTGTGGACTTTGGTGCAGGATTGGCCATTCAAAATACGATAATGAATCCAATCGTTCCCAATTATCAGCTTAGTTTCCGGGCATCTGTCGAATATTCCTTAAACGACTGGCTTAGCGCTTATTTGTATGGCCAGTATATAACCAAACCTCTCAACCAGGCGGATGATTACTTAGATCCGTTTATGCACAACAATCCATTATTTCTGCAAAATGAAATTGGGGCCGGAGTGAAAGCCAATTTCAACAAAACACATATTGGTTTTGGAGTTTATTCCATGCCAGGCCAGGAATTTAAATCGCCTTTATTAAGACCATCAAATTCCAGAATAACCATTGGGTTTTAAATGCTGTTTAAGTTTTTCAAGGTAAACTATGTTTTTCTCTATTTTATTTGTCGCTTGTAAATTATTTTTTACATTTATCATGTTTTTTTAACTTTTTATATCATGAAACTTTTACCTCACGTATTTAAATGGATAGGAATAACTATTTTTTTTATTGGTTTTGTATTTGGCGCCATTGATGATGGTCGAAAGGGATTTTTAGAAGGATATAATGAAACTTCGCACGATCCGGTTAAAATTGAGTTTAAGAGAATCCTGCCCGAAAAAGTTTCACAAGTTGCAGATTACGTTTTGCTTTTTGGGTTACTAATTTATGTATTATCAAAGAATAAAAGAGACGATGAGTTTACCCGGCAGATGAGATACGAAGCTGCTTATATTGTATTTGTAATCACGATAATATTTATTCTCATTTTATACATTATAATTCCGAACCTGAAGTTGGTGCCATCGACTTTGATAGGCGCGCAGTTGGTGTTGTATTTAATTATCCGGTATTTCAGAAAAAAATCCATTCTTGACTGGTAGCCTATGAAAAACAAGGTAAAACTGCATCGTGTTATGCGCGACAAAACCCAGGAAGAACTGGCTAATTCAATTGGTGTTTCGCGGCAGACTATTCATGCAATCGAACGGAATAAATTTGTACCATCGGTTCAAACAGCGTTAAAACTTGCTGATTATTTCAATTTAAAAGTTGAAGAATTATTTCAACTTGAGGAGAAACAGGGAAAATAGAACCACAATAAAAAACCGCTCTTGCGTACAAAAGCGGTTGAATATATGTGGAGTAAGTTACCGATCCGTCCGCCAGCCGGCATACTGTACTGCAACCTACGGACAAGCATCAACTGCTGTTGATGCTTGTCTTTTTATTCTATTTTACTTCCGACCCATTCTTCACCTTTTGATCGGGAGAAACAATCGATAAGGTTCCGTCGGCGTTTTCGGCACACAAAATCATTCCCTGCGATTCAATTCCCCGCAGTTTTTTGGGTTCGAGGTTCACCAGAATGGAAACCTGTTTGCCAATCAAATCTTCGGGTTCGTAATATTCAGCTATGCCTGAAACCACGGTGCGCTTGTCAATTCCGGTATCGATTTTCAGTTTCAGTAGCTTTTTGGTTTTGGCTACTTTTTCGGCTTCGATTACGGTTCCCACACGGATATCCATTTTCCCGAAATCGTCGAATTCGATGCTTTCTTTGGCCGGTTTGGCTTTGGCTTCCAACAGTTCGTTAGCCTTTTTAGTGTCCATCAGTTTTTGCAGTTGAGCTTCAATCACGCTGTCTTCAATTTTTTCAAAAAGCAGCTCCGGTGTGTTTACCTGGTGACCGGCAGTCAATAGATCAGTATTTCCAAACTGGCTCCAGTCCTGTTTGCCGTAATTCAGGAATCCGCGCAGTTTTTCCATGCTGAACGGCAGGAACGGCTCCAGACAAACGGTGAGGTTGGCTGTAATTTGCAGACTCACATTCAAAATGGTTTCCACCCGTTTGGGGTCGGTTTTCCATATTTTCCAGGGCTCTTCATCGGCCAGGTATTTGTTGCCCAAACGCGCCAAATCCATGGCATTTTTCAGCGCTTCGCGAAACCGGAAACTGTCGAGGCTTTTTTCTACTTCGCTTTTTAGGGTTGAAATGGCAGCCAGCGTTTCACGGTCGTAATCCGAAAGTTTGCCACGTGCCGGTACTTTGCCATCGAAATATTTTTGGGTAAGCACCAATGCCCGGTTCACAAAGTTGCCGAGAATGGCCACCAGTTCGTTGTTGTTCCGCGCCTGAAAATCTTTCCAGGTAAAATCGTTGTCTTTGGTTTCGGGAGCGTTTGCGGTTAGAACATACTTCAGCACATCTTCCTTATCCGGAAACTCCTCCAGGTATTCGTGCAACCACACCGCCCAGTTGCGCGATGTGGAAATTTTATCGTTTTCCAGATTCAGAAATTCGTTGGCCGGCACATTGTCGGGCACATTAAAAGTACCTTCGGCTTTCAGCATGCAGGGGAAAATGATGCAGTGAAAAACGATATTGTCTTTACCGATGAAATGCAACAAACGTGTTTCCGGGTCTTTCCAGTATTTTTCCCATTCGGGGGTAAGTTCGCGGGTAGCCGAAATGTATCCGATAGGTGCATCAAACCAAACGTACAGCACTTTTCCTTCGGCGCCTTCCACCGGAACCGGCACACCCCAATCGAGGTCGCGGGTTAAGGCACGGGGTTGCAGCCCGCTGTCAATCCACGACTTGCACTGCCCGTAAACATTGGGTTTCCATTCCTTGTGTCCTTCCAGAATCCATTCGCGCAACCACGGTTCGTACTGGTCGAGCGGAAGGTACCAGTGTTTGGTTTCTTTCAGCACTGGCTGGTTTCCGCTAATCATCGAGGTGGGATTAATCAGCTCAGTGGGACTGAGCGAAGTCCCGCAGCTTTCACACTGGTCGCCGTAAGCTTTTTCGAACCCGCATTTGGGACAGGTGCCAATAATGTAACGGTCAGCCAGGAACTGCTGGTTCTCTTCGTCGTAATACTGCTCTGAAGTTTTTTCGATAAATTGCCCCTGATCATACATTTTTTTGAAAAACTCAGAAGCTGTTTTATGGTGAATTTCAGCACTGGTACGCGAATACACATCGAATGAAATTCCAAAGTCTTTGAACGATTTTTTTATGATTGCGTGGAACTTGTCCACCACATCCTGCGGAGTAATGCCTTCGTTTTTAGCTTTCAACGTAATGGGCACGCCATGTTCGTCGGAGCCGCCAATGAGCAAAACATCTTCGTTCTTCAGGCGCAGGTAGCGCGCAAATATATCGGCAGGCACATAAACCCCGGCCAGGTGGCCAATGTGGATTGGACCGTTGGCATACGGCAGCGCAGTGGTAATCAAAGTCCGTTTAAATTCCCCCATGATTAAAATCTTTTTCCTGAAATTGATGGTTCTTTTTTGTTAAGGGCACAAAGATAGTGGAATTGAGGGAAAACGGTCTGATACGTTTCCAAATATTAAATCCAGTTTTCAACCAATAACTCAGGAATTCTTCGAAATTCTTTTTCATTATTGGTTACTAATGCCATATTAAGACTTATGGCATGAGAGGCAATTAGCGTATCCATTGGTCCGATTGGAGTTCCTCTTTTTTCTAAATCGGCACGAACCTTTCCGTAAATAATTGTTTGTTCAAACCCAAAATCAAAAACTTGAAGGGGTGTTAGAAATTTTTCGAGTGCATCCTGATTTTTTGCTGGGCTGGAACTTTTCATTACCCCATATTGAAGTTCAGCCAAGGTAATGGAAGAAATTCCAATAGTGCCGAAAGGCATTTCCGTGAATTTTTTAAAAACTTTTTCAGGTTTCTTTTTTATGATGTAAATGCAAATATTTGTATCCAGAAGGTATTCCATTATTCAAATGATTCGCGGGGTTGATTACTATGTTGATTCCTTTCATTCATAAAATCCGGGGTAAATAATTCCAGACTTTCAAATAGGTTTTGCCATGGATTGTGGTAAGGAATAATGTGGATTGCATGTCCGACTTTTTTCAGATAAACTTTGTCATCATTTATCTTCATACGATTTGGGATGTTTATTGCCTGAAATCCTTTTTTGTTTTTTATGTCAATAGTTTCGAATGCCATAATTATTTTCAATTTTTCCAAAAGTACAAAAATTTGAAACATCAGAATTCATCTCACCTTTCATTTCCCCACTTTTGTATCTTTGACGGCATGAACAATTTTTCCCACATCATATTCGATCTAGACGGAACGCTTACCGACAATACACGGGGTATTGCAGCTTCTGTAAAATTTGCACTGGATAAAATGCAGATAGATGGTTTTAACGGAGTTTTGACCGAAGGTTTTATCGGTCCGCCCCTGCAGCATGGTTTTAAAAATCTGTTTGGTTTGAATGACCGCAATACCCAACTTGCGGTGGAGTATTTCCGGGAGTATTATTCCGTTCACGGTTTGTTTGAAAATGATCCTTATCCGGGAGTTTCCGAAATGCTGGAAGAGCTGCATTTTGCAGGGAAAGAGCTTTTTATTGCCACATCAAAACTGGAAAAGTTTGCAGCACAGATTAGCGAACATTTCGGTTTCGATAAATACATTTTGCAGTTGAAAGGCGCTGATTACAAAGGCGATCATGCCACAAAAACTACCATCATTTCGAACCTGTTGAAATCGCGGCAGCTTGTTCCGTCTAAAAATATTGCCATGGTGGGCGATACGGTTTTCGACATGGAAGGCGGAAAGGAGAATGGGCTCACTACCATTGCCGTTTCATACGGTTTCGGGAAGAGGGAAGAGTTGAAAAAAGCCAGTCCCGATTTTTGGGCGGATAGTGTGGAGGAACTTTTTCAGATTCTTCAGTAAAACCCGATTGGAATTAATTTTTCTGAATTATTCTACTTGAAGCATTTGGTTTTCGTCCTAAACTTTATTTTTACCGCTAAATATTCAAACTGAATTTTATGTCCAGATTTTTTTTACTGATTTTGCTGGCAACACTTGTTTTTTCAGGATGCCGAAAGCAATCAACCGAAATTGATTCGCTGAAAATATGGCTTGATAAAACCTCCGGTTCATCTGAAGAATTATTGAATCAGCCTTTTGCGCAGAAAAAACTTTCGAAGCAGGAGGCAGAAGCTGCAATACAATTGTTACATCCTTTTTTTCAGAATAAATTAAAGGAAGAATTTACCGGGCAGTGGAACGACAGCACGCTTGTTTTTGGCGATTATGAACTTCAATTCAGATACAAAAAGTTTGGCCAAAAGCCGGCTGATGGCTGGAGCCTGTATATTTCCATGCATGGCGGAGGTAACACAAGGCCAGAGATGAATGATCGTCAGTGGCAAAACCAGATTGGCTTGTACGAACCGGCAGAAGGTATTTACATGGCTCCGCGGGCTCCCACCGATTCGTGGAACATGTGGCACCAGTCGCATGTGGACGAACTTTTCGATTTGTTTATTCAACTGGCCGGTGTTTTTGAAGGTATTAACACCAACCGGGTTTATCTGACCGGCTATTCTGCAGGTGGTGACGGCGTTTACCAGCTTGCACCACGCATGGCCGACCGGTTTGCTGCCGCTGCCATGATGGCCGGGCATCCCAACGATGCCTCGCCGCTGGGATTGCGGAATCTGCCTTTTGCCCTGCACATGGGCGCTGAAGATGCGGCTTACAACCGGAATCTGGTGGCCGAAGAATGGGGCGAAAAACTGGACGAACTTCGGCAAAACGATCCGGAAGGGTATATTCATGATGTGCAGATTCACGAAGGTCTGGGTCACTGGATGGAGCGAAAAGACACCGTGGCCATTGAGTGGATGGCGCAGTTCACCCGAAATCCCTGGCCCGAAAAAGTGGTGTGGAAACAAAGCAGCGTCACGCACAACCGTTTTTACTGGCTGGGTATTTCGGATGATGAAGTGCAAAAAGATGCCGAACTGGTTGTTTCGCGAAACGGGCAAACCATTCGGATAGAAAAAGCAGAAAAGGTGAATAATCTGCGCTTTTTTCTGAACGATGAAATGATGGATTTGGACAAAAAAATTACGGTAGAATTCAACGGAAGAGTGCTTTACAACGAGGTTCCAAAACGAACAATTTCTGTCGTTTGGGAATCATTAAACAAACGAAATGATCCGCAGCAGGTTTTTTCTGCCCAAATTGAGGTATCTTTGATTTGAAAAAATCAGACTATGATTGTTCCACCTACATTAAAACCCGGCGACAAAATCCGCATTGTTTCCCCGGCAGGGAAAGTGAAGGAAAAGTATGTGCTTCCGGCGGTGGACTGGCTTCTTGACCAGGGTTACCGGGTGGAATTGGGGCAGCATGTTTTTGCCAGCCATTTTCAGTTTGCCGGTACCGATCAGCAACGTTTGGAAGACCTGCAAACAGCCCTCGATGATCCGGAAGCTTCGGCTATTCTTTGTTCCCGCGGAGGTTACGGTACGGTGCGCATCATCAGCAAACTCAACTACGACGGCCTGTTCAGACACCCGAAATGGATTGTAGGTTTCAGCGACATTACCATTCTACATTCGTGCCTCAACCGCAACCGGCTGGCTACCATTCACGGCGCCATGCCCCGCTATTTTTTCGATATGGAGGGGCAGCCCAGCGAAAGTCTGCAATCGCTGATGCAGTTGCTGACCGGAGGAGGAGCGCTCTATACGATTCCGGCTGCCGAAGGCGATCGGCATGGAAAAGCAACCGGCGAACTGGTGGGCGGAAATCTTTCCATCATTTCGAGCATGCAGGGAACACGCTGCGAACTGGACACCAGTGGGAAAATTCTTTTTCTGGAAGACATCGACGAATTTTTATACCACTCTGACCGGCTGATGCATCAACTGAAACTGAGTGGCAAACTGGATAACCTGGGCGGGCTGGTGCTGGGAAATTTTACAGACATGAAAGACAATGAATCGCCTTTTGGAAAAACCATACATGAGATTATTGCGGAGGCAGTGGAAGAATTTAATTTTCCGGTATGTTACGATTTTCCTGCCGGACACAACGAAAAAAACCTGGCACTGGCTTTCGGGCAACACTGGGAACTCGATGTAACCGAAACGGAATCAACCCTTAAGCTTCTTTCGGCCTCTTTACTTTAAACTTTGAACTTTAAACTAAAAACTAAATTTGGCTTCAACAAAAGAAATAGGAGAAATTGCCGAAGGACTTGCACAGCAGTACATTTCAAAGCTGGGCTACAAAATCAAAGACACCAACTGGCACTACGGTCACCTGGAGCTCGACATTGTGGCACAGGACGGCGACCAACTGGTTGTTATCGAAGTGAAATCGCGCAACGGAATCCGGTATGAGCATCCGTCGGAGGCGGTTACTAATACCAAAATCAAACGGATTGTGGAAGCTGCCGAAGCATATATTTTCGAAAAAGACCTGCACCTGGAAACCCGGTTCGATGTTATTACCGTTATTTTCTTCAAGCAAAGCCATGAACTCGAGCATTTTAAAGATGCGTTTTATCCAACCATGTAAAAAAGTTTGTTTTCCCTCTGAAAAGATTATTTTTAGACCTTCAATTACAACTGAAGCTGTAAGCGTTAGATGAAAAAAGGAGCGATTTCTAATTTTTTGCGTAAACTGGGGCTTTTGCAACCGGCTGACTATTTCCGGTTTTGGCTGGAGAAGTTCAGGAACCGGAAAAGGAACCGGGATTTTTTGAACGGAAACCCCGGAGTAAAACTGCCACCAGATTACCTTATCTATGAATCGTTTCAACTGGACTACCAAAAATATTTCATCGATAGCGAAGAGACGGCCCGTTGGCTTGCCGATCTGCTTAAAAAGCATATTGAACTTGACGGAGTAAAAATTCTTGATTGGGGCTGCGGCCCGGGAAGGGTCATCCGGCATCTTTCCAAATTTGCCGGCCCTGAATGTGAATTTTACGGAACCGATTACAATACCGAATCCATTGACTGGTGTTCCGAAAATCTGCCCGGAATTCTGTTTAACCGAAATTCACTGGAAGCCCAATTACCTTATGAAAGTAGCTTTTTCGATGTTATTTACGGGATTTCTGTTTTTACCCATTTGAGTGAAAAAATGCACTTTGCATGGTTTTCGGAATTACTGAGGGTGCTGAAACCAGGCGGTATCATGCTTTTTACGGCGCAGGGAGAAAATTTCAGGGCCAAGTTAACAACGAATGAATTAACTGTATTTGATGAAGGGAAGCTGGTTATTCGGGGACAAACAAAAGAAGGCCACCGCACCTATTCTGCCTTTCATCCCAAAAAGTTTATGGAAGAACTTTTTGCACCGGCCGAAATTCTGGAACACATCGAACGGAAACCGGAAAACGGTGGCTGGTTGCCCCAGGATGTCTGGATGTTGAGAAAAAAAAGAGAAGAATGAATATTGAAGAACTCAGAGAATATTGCATGGCTAAAAAAGGAGTGACCGAAAGCTTTCCTTTTGACGAAACCACACTGGTTTTTAAGGTGGCCGAAAAAATGTTCTGCCTCACCGATTTGGTGGATGATTTTGCAGTGGCTCTGAAAAACGACCCGGAAAAAAATATGGAACTGCGCGAACGGTTTCCGGCAGTGAGGCCCGGTTATCACATGAACAAACAACACTGGAACACCGTTTCGATAGATGGTTCCATTTCCGATAAGATGCTGAAACAATTAATTGATGAATCGTACCGGATTATTGTGAATAAATTGCCCAAAAAGTTTAGGGAAGAACTTCAGAATGAATAAAATACACGTGTTATGAGATTATTTTCACTTTTGATTTCCTTTTTCGTTTTATTTACATTACCGGTTTTGGCCAGCGACGGCGCCGGGAGTTTTACGCTTCGAAAGGTAGTTGATCATTCGCCGGTAATCAGTCAGGGAAGTACCGGCACCTGCTGGAGTTTTACAGCCACCAGTTTTCTGGAGTCGGAAATTATGCGGAAAGGATTTCCCGAAACAGATCTTTCGGAAATGTTTTTTGTGTATCACACATACATGAACAAGGCAAAGCGGTACCTTCTTTTTCACGGGAACAACAACTTTGGGCAGGGTGGTCAGGCGCATGATGTAATTGATGTGCTGCGCGAATACGGCATGGTTACCGACGAAGCATTCCCAGGGAAAAAGGTGGATGACCGGCATCAGCACCGGAGTTTGGCAAAGGAAATCCGGGAAAAAATAAATGAAATGAACAGCAGCCGGAACGATTTCAGCGTTCAGGAAATTAAAAGCCTGCATTCTGTTTTGGAAAATCATCTGGGCGGGTTGCCTAAAAAAGTAAAAACAGGGAAAGGGCGGTTTACCCCGATTGAATTTCGCGATAAATTTGAAATCGATCCTGATGATTTTGTGGAACTGACCTCGTATAGCCACCATCCGTTTTACCGGCCGTTTGTGCTTGAAGTTCCCGACAACTGGTCGCATGCGCTGTATTACAACCTCCCCATAGACGAACTGGTTGAGGTGATGGTTTATGCGCTCGAAAACGATTTTACCGTTTGCTGGGATGGCGACACCAGCGAAAAAACATTCAGCCACAAAAACGGACTGGCCGATCTCCCGAAAAAACAGAAAGGCAAGGTGACTCAGGGTCTGCGGCAGGAAACGTTCTACGACCGCACCACAACCGACGACCATTTAATGCATGTGGTGGGCCTTTCGGAAGATGAAAACGGACAAACCGGGTTTTACACAAAAAACTCGTGGGGTGCCGACAGCAATGAATTTGGCGGATATTTAAATCTGACCGAAGATTATGTGCGGCTGAAAACCGTTGCCATTATGGTTCATAAAGATGCCATTCCGGAAAAAATCAAACCAAAACTGAATTTGTGATGCGCGAATTTATCCTCGACTCAGAATACATAGAACTGGTGAAGCTGCTCAAATTACTTGGTATTGCAGAAACCGGCGGCCATGCGAAAATGATGGTGGAGCAGGGTGAAGTTCTTTTAAACGGAGAACCGGAATACAGGAAACGAGCCAAGCTGAGGCCGGGCGATCAGGTAGTAGTTTTTGGAGAAAAAATTCAAATCAGGTCTGCGGAGTGAATTTTAAAACCGGGTTACCATGTTGTCGCGAACCACATTTTCAACCA
>CAZLGT010000005.1:0-123929 GCA_964559175.1 uncultured Mariniphaga sp.
CTTTTTTGTCTTTTTATTCAGGTTTTTTATTAAAAAAGCCTTCCCCGTTTTCGGGAAAGGCTTGTTTTGTATCTTATACAACTACATATAATTCTACCCTTTCCCGGTGTTTCCAGAAATGACCACGAGAATGACTAGAATGTATGTAGCAACTAATTTCATTAACTAAATTTTTATTTATGCAGGCAAATGTAAAAACTATATTTAAAAATCAAAATGAATTGAAAGTAAAATTGCATTTTTTCTGATAAAATTAAATTTGGAGGAGATTTTAAACTCGAAAATGATTTAGATCAACCGTAAACTATAATGAAAAAGCTCTCTGAAAAATTCTTCTTCAACTTCAGGTTTTTCAAAAATATCAATGATGTCGTAATATTTTTCAACAAGCCTGTCTCCTTTGATTCTGTTCTTTAATTCGGGAGTAAAAACTGCCGAAAGAAAAAAGTTTTTGCATCGTTGACTCTCTTTTAATGCTTGTTGAAACGATTTTGTTGCTGCACCGTATCTTTCCAAAGCACCTGCCGGATCAATTCCACCCTTAATTTCAATTACCGCCAGTAGGGTATCCAAATTGGTGGTTTTTCGGAAAAATGAAATATCTGGTTCGGACGAGAACTTCATGAAAATGTTGTCTTTAAGCTGACAAATAACAGGAAGCTCTATCATAGTTTCCAACTCTTCCTGTGGAGGGAAAACTATCAGATTATTTTCCCTGAGCCATTCAAAAACCAATGTACGTACTCTTTCTTCTGCAATAGTACCCACTTTATTTCTCATAATTCCATCGAGTGTAATTCCCAGTGTGGCAATAATTGTCCTTTTCCCGTTTTCGAGTGTCCAGTCTGAAGAACCCTTGATAACCGTGCAGATGAAAGTATTGTATATCCTGGCCATTTTTAATGCCTTATTCTCACCCAATTTTGTTTTTTGCTTCCCTTTTTCCAAATTTTCAATTGATCCGAAATATGTTTTTGCGGCTTTCATTGATAAACCTGTAATTCCCCGGTAATAAAGACTGGAAGTTGGTAAAGCTTTTAAAACTTCAGGATGACAAAAAACAAGTTTGGGATTATATTCTTTTTCGATGGTAACATATTTCCAAACTTCATCATCAATCATAAAATTTGAAAGCGGCATCCATTCTGGTTCAATTTCCAGGTTTTTTAGTGCTTCAAAAACTTTTAGATCGTTTTTTTTCTGTAGTGAAGTTACAATAAGCAGTGATTTTACCTTTCTGAGGTTTTCTGAATATTTGTCCATGGAAAATTATTTTGACCAAACATACACACATTTTCTCAATTCTTTTCTGCCATGTGTTCCCATTTGCTGACTGCTGTTGCCTTTCCCCCTCTCGAGAACCCAAATTACATCTGTTGCCAATCCTGATTCACGGGCAAATTCAGAAAGAATTATATCTACCGGAATTTCATCTCCGTTGTAACGGACATTGTCATTCACCATGACTATTTTTCCACCTTTTTTCAACGTTCTGGCAAGTTCCCGGATAACAAAATTCATTTCGAAAAAATAATTTGCGACCATATCGGGAATGTTCTTGTTATTCAAAACATTCTTGTGCAAACGCAGGTTTTCCAGAACCTCCTGAAGTGCAAGCTGATTTCTGTACGAATGAACAGCATTTATAAAAGTTTCGGGTTTATGAATGTCGGAATAAAATTCTTTTAACTGATTGTATTTGCTTTTGTTTTCTACCGTTGCCGAGAGCAGTGTTTGACGGAGTTTTTTAATTTCATTGTCATCTATACCGTTAAATGCAAGCTCAAGCGCATAGGTTCTGGTGTAATCGTAACGATTACAATAGGGTGGAGAAGTGATAACCAAATCAATACTTTCATCAGCGATTTCGTGCATTTTGGTTAGGCAACTTCCCTGAATTAAATTGAAGGTGGTATTTACTTCTTTTTGTTTTAGCTGTGAAATGTCTTTTTGAATTTCCTTCAATTTTTGAATCAATCGTGGTTTAAATGTATGGATTTCGCCTTTGGAAAATTTCGATTTCAATTTTCGGTCCGACCGGTAATCCCAACGCAGGTATTGGCCATCTTTTCTGGTAAATGAAACATCTTCGAGAATGGAACTCACTGAAAATTTGAGAAGTTCTTTCATTTCTGCAATACTACATTGTTCTTCTATGAATTTTTGAATGTTTGCAATAGCCAGTTCCGTTTCTTCAGAAAATGCTCCTTTGGTTATTGTTAAATGTTTGAAATAATATTTTTGGGGTGTATTTTTATCCTGAAAATTGAGGTTTTCGATTGAATTTAACACATTAACAAAATCCTCCGGATTTATTCGGCTGGCTGCAATTCTGGCTTTTGTGGCCAGAATTCCCGGTGGTAATAACTCAATCCCTACTGCATGAAATCCACTTTGGATACTTGCTGTTATTGTTGTTCCCATACCTGCAAAAGGGTCCATGACTGTTTGGCCAACATCAGGAGTACCAAACAGATTCAGGATGTACTCCACAAACGCACTGGAGAATCCTTCTTTGTATTTAAACCATCTGTAAAATGGTTCATTTTTATTGGCCTGAAAAGATATTAATGAACGGTTGATGTACCGGTTGATTTTCAGTTTATCCTGATAATTATAAAACAGCGCATCCCGGTATTTTTGTGAATTTGATACCAGAGCACCGAGTTCCAGTTTTTCTTTTTCAAGTATTAATTCGTCTGTTGTGTTCATTTTTACAAATTTAATGATCCCTGTTTGGAGTTTTTTTCCCGGAGGTATTGAACCTTTTTTTCTGCTAATGCCAGTATTTCTTCATTGCAATTTGACTGATACAGTTTTTGAGCGACAAAATCACTGTAATATTCCGATTTTAACTTTTCAAAGTCAACATGGAGTGCAATAGAAAGTTTTTCGAGTCTTTTGGCATCGAAATCACGTTTTCCGTTTTCAATTTTACTCAAATTTGCAGAATCCAAATCAAGCAATGCTGCAAGTTGGGTAAGGGTTAATCTCTTGTCTGTCCTCAATTTTCTGATATATTGTCCGAATGAAACATGCATGATTTGACTTGTCATTTATTGACAAATATATATTAAATTTAAACTTAGCGCAAGAAAAGTTAGAAAATATTTACAGAATTATTTATTGTCGTATAGAGGCGTTGCTTTGTTTTTTTCATGGGTAAAAGCATTTTAGATACCCCGTAGCAAAATTGAACCATATTTTGTGTAAAAGGGATTAATCCACGGCATTTTTCCTATTTTTGTGCTACTTGAAACGCTATGAACAAAAAACAACTAACATATTTAATTGCCGCTGTTTTTCTGGCCTTTTCGTGTACTACCAAACCCGAAAAAATCAATCAGCGAATAGATCGGAAACCGGTTTTACAGCCAGATTTTACCGAAGTCACCATACCGGGAAACATTGCCCCGCTTAATTTTTATGTTGAAGAAGCAGGAAACCGTTTTTTTGTTGAAGTAACCGGGCAAAGCGGAAGTGCTCTTTCAGTTTCCTCAAAAGACGGAACTTTTCATTTTCCGGAAAAAAAATGGAAAAAACTGCTGGAACAGAACCTGAACCACACGCTGAACTACACGGTTTATGCAGAAAGGGAAGGGGAGTGGATGCAATTTGAATCCTTTTCTCAAACTGTGGCAGCCGACCCGGTTGATCCTTATTTGTATTACCGGTTACTGCATCCGGGTTACGAAAGCTGGACCGAAATTAGTATTGTGCAGCGAAATCTGGAAAGTTTTAAAGAACGAACTTTAGTGGAAAACAATGTACTGGATCAGAATTGTGTAAACTGCCATGCATTCAATCATAAAAATCCCGAAGATTTCATGCTCCACGTGCGGGGTTCGCATGGCGGAACCTATTTTTTGGAAGGCGACAACCTGGTGAATGTGAACCTGAAAACCGAAGGAAATGAAAATGGCGCCACCTATCCGCGCTGGCATCCATCGGGCAGGTTTGTGGCTTTTTCGTCGAACAAAGTGGTGCAGCAGTTTCATTCGGCAGCAGCAAAAAAAATTGAAGTATCAGATTTGAACTCGAAGCTGGTGTTGTACGACCGGGAACGGAATGAACTCATGGATATTGGCGTGCAGAACAACGGACAGTTTATGGATACCTATCCGGAATGGTCGCCCGACGGCCGTTACCTCTATTTTTGCCGGGCAGAACAAATCGGGAAGGACTATGATTACCGGAATATTAAATACGACCTGTTCCGTGTGGAGTTTGACCCCGAAACCAGAGAATCCGGTATTGCCGAACCGGTTTTTAAGGCTTCGGAGGCGGATAAAAGTGTTTCGTTCCCCCGCGTTTCGCCCGATGGAAAATTACTGGTTTTCACTTTACATGATTACGGCTGCTTTCCCATCTGGCACAAAGAAGCCGATTTGTATTCCATCAACCTTACGGATTTTGAGGTGGAAAAACTGTCGGTGAACAGCGAGTTTACCGAAAGTTACCACTCGTGGTCTTCCAACGGCAGATGGCTTTTGTTCAGCAGCAAGCGCGGCGACGGGCTTTCGGCACGACCTTATATGGCGCATGTTTCAGCCACAGGAGAAACAGGTAAGCCGTTTATTTTGCCGCAAAGAGATCCCCGGTTTTATGAGGGGTTTGTAAAAACATTCAATATCCCGGAATTCTCAACTTCTGCAGTTTCCTTTTCCCCCGGAAAACTCAGGAATACAGCCAATAGTAAACCTGTTCAGGCCCAATGGATAAATCAATAGAAGTTATGCGAAGCACCGGACAAAGAACAAATCGTATCCTGAGATTTTTTTCCTTCCTGCTTTTTTTTCTGGTTGTTCTGTTTTATTTCTTATGGTTTTCGGGATATGTATTTTTTTACCAGGAAAAACTGTCGCTCTTTTTGGTTTCCGGTGAATTTTTACGCGAACACCTCAGTCAGCCGGGTGGATTTCTGGCTTACCTGGCAACGTTTTTAACTGCTTTTTACCACTTTGAATTATTCGGAGCGGGCATACTATCACTTATTTTGCTTTTAGTTGTTTGGTTTTCAGCGTTAATAGGGAAAGAAATTACCGGCAAACCGGTTTATTTTTTACCTTTTCTGGTGGGTGCAGGTCTGGCATTTTTACATTCACATTATCAGTTCCAACTGGTTAATTCCCTTGGAATTTTGTTGCAGCTGTTTTGGTTTTTTGCAACCATCCGGATTTTCCGGAAAATAGGATTGTTACTGCCTGTGCTGTTGTTTCCTGTTTGGTATTTTCTTACCGGCGGTTTTGCCTGGCTTTTTTTGCTGATGTTTTCTCTGTTCCTGGCCACAGGTTCGGGGAAAAATCGCTGGCTTCATTTGGGAGCGCTGCTTTTGGTCGTATGTCTTGCCTTTTTTATTTCCAGCGAATTTTTGTTTTATGAAACTACCAAAACCTTGGTGCAATATCCTTTTTCAGATTTGAACTCAGGCATGCAGACCCGCGAATTTGCTTTGCTGGCAGGATTGGCTGGCCTGTTTCCGTTGCTTTTCAAAATAAATATCCAACCTTCGAAAACCAGTATTGCCAGGAAAGTTAGCTGGATGCAATTTTTACCGTTTTTGGTTATTCCGGTTTTGGCAGGCGCACTTTCACAACAAATCGATCGTAAAAACAGCCACTATTTTCATGTAGAAAAGCTGTTTTACGAGCGGAAGTTCGATGAAATCATCACCTTCAATAAAACCTTTCCAACCACAAATAAACTTACCCTTTTTCTGAACAATTTGGCGCTGGCCGAAACCGGGCAGCTGACCGAACGGTTGTTTGAGTTTCCGCAAAGCCCTGATGGCGAAACACTTTTTTTAAAATGGGAAACCATGGGAGAAGTGCTTCGGCGTGGTGGCCATTTTTACTATACGGTGGGACTGGTAAACGAGGCGCATCGCTGGGCTTACGAGTATATGGTGATTCGTGGTTATACACCCGAAGGACTGAAAATGCTTATTAAAACCGAACTGATAAACGGTAATTACAAGGTGGCTGCAAAATATATTGAAATCCTCAGCCAGTCGGTTTTTTACCGGAATGATGCGCGGGAATTCCTGAAGTTGCTGGATAACGACGAAGCTGTGGAAAACCATCCTGAACTGGGGCAGAAAAAGAGATTCAAACCGAAAACCGATTTTTTTGTGCTTTCAGAGGCTCCTGCCACCAATCTCGAACCTTTGTTGGAGGTGGATTCAACCAATGTTTTCGCTATAGAATACCAGTTTGCCTGGTTGTTGCTGCAGAAAGATGTTACAGCTTTAACAGAAAATCTACCTCTGCTTGAAAAGGCTGGTTACAATCACATTCCACGTCATATCGACGAAGCGGCAACCGGTTTTAAACTGCTGAATATGGGCGAATTTCCTCAGCTGGAATTTCTGAGAACAAGAGCGGAAACCGAACAACGGTTCCGGCAGTATTATCAGATTTTTCAGCAGAACAGCAACAGCCGCGAGCAGGCCCAACGGGCGCTTTACCCGCAATTTTCAGAAACTTTTTGGTATTATCTGTTTTTTAATTGAATTATTGTTTTCCCGCTAATGTCGCTGATTTTCGCAAATCCCCGTCTTCCCTGAACAACAGCATAAACCCCAGCATTAAAACAACGGAAACCAGCGTGGTAATTCCCCAGATGGCATCCCAGTTATAACCGGCAGCGGTTTTGTATTGGTGGATGAGTCGTGCACACAGAAAATTGCCCACCAGCAAACCTGCCCCAAATGTCACCAGGAAAATAAATCCCTGTGCTTGCGACTTCAGATGTTTGGGTGCTTTCTTGTCGATGTAAATCTGGCCACCCACATAGAAAAAGCCAAAAATCAATCCGTGTATCAAAATACCAATGTAATACATCCAGGGCTGGGTAATAACTCCACCGGCATAAAACGAAAAATAGCGAATGGAAAGTGCAACCAAACCAAAGATCATGGTTTTTCGCAGTCCGAACTTTTTAATGGCCACCGGAACCAACAGTAAAAATCCCATTTCAGCAAGCACTCCCCAGTTAATGGTGATGGAAATGTATTTGGCATTGATATTCAGCAAAAACTCTGAAAAATAGGAGTAATACATGGCAAAGGGAATCATGGAAAGAAAGGAAAACAGGATGAACAGGGCAAAATTCCTGTCTTTCATCAACTGAACCGAACCCAGTCCGAATGCATCGATGAGTGTTGATTTTTGTCCTTTGGCCAGAGGTGGTGTGTTGGGTAGCGTCAGGTTCAGAAAAACAGCTACCATGCTCACACCGGCGCCACAGTAAAATGGCAGGTGCGTTCCATCAAAATCAACGTTCAGTAATTTGATAAAAATAAGGCTGAAAATGCCCGATGTTACCCAGCCAATGGAACCGAAAACCCGCACTTTAGGGAAATCTTCCGATGGCAGATGTGCCATAGCAATGGCAGAAGTCAGGCTCCACGAAGGCATGTAGGCCAGCATAGCTAAAAGCAGACAAATGAAAAGCACATCGGGATTATGGGTGGTTGCTGCCCAAAGCAGCATGAGTGCATGAACAAAATTCAAGCCGGCCAGAACTTTTTGTGCCGGCCAGAAACGGTCGGCCAGCATACCCACCAGGGGCGAAGCCATACAGCCGATGGCCATGGAACTCAGAATTAGCGCTTTTTGGGTGCTCCCCACTTCGAGGTTGGTGAGGTAAGCTGCCAGCGGAACCCACCAAACAGCGTACATCATGTACTGAAGGAGCATCATTACAGCAAGTTTGAATTTTGTCATCACTATTTATTTTATTCGGTTCATTTTGTTGTTTGTACTTTATGTATTGGGATATTTGAAAAAGACCGGCCCAAATTGAGCCGGTCTTTTATCTATCTAACAAAACCTAACTATTAATTATATCCCGGGTTCTGCTGTAATTGCGGCGCCCTGTTTATTTCATCTCTTGCAATTGGCAACCAGTATGCATTATCGTTCCACATTCTGTCATCTACGCTTTGGCTGGTATCGTAAAACCATTTTTTACTGCCGTCGGCATAGTGGTAAATTTTTATGTGATAGACATCATCAATTACCTCGTCGGCAATCATCCATTTGCGCATCATGTACCAGCGATCGCCTTCGGCAAACAGTTCGATTTGTCGTTCCTTGCGGTACCATTCCCTGGCTTGTGCCTGGTTGGTGGTTACTCTGTCGGGCAATCCTGCACGGTTACGCACCATATTCAGCGCATTCAACCCTTCCTGCAGGTTGTTCCCGCCCAGTTCGATACAGGCTTCAGCATAATCCAGCAGCACTTCGGCATATCTAATTTCTATCCAGGAGTTCTGGTTGTTGAAATGTTGCCCCACAGTTGCCGGGTCCTGATATTTTTTCAGGTAGTACCCATTTTTAGTTCCATTCCAGGCTTCAATTAAACTTTGGCGGGTGTCATATCCTGCTGTGGTATCGTTTCCTGAAATAAAGTAGCCGGTTTCTATGAGTCCGTTTGTTACAGCCCGATCCTGCCACGGCGCTCCATCGTAAAAAACTGTTGCATAAAACCGGGGCTCACGTCCGACATATGGATTAATTTCCGGGTCGGCGGCCAGTTGCTCCCCTGTTGCTTCCCTTAAGTATTCATCGCCGGGCTTGTATTTGTCCCATACAAACGGGGTTCCGTCAGCCATTTCAAACTGCCTTACTACAGGTTCGTTTGGCCCATTATTCCCCCAGTTATTGTATCCGTTAGGTCCCCACCATCTGTTTTGGGTTGTAACATTTCCCTGGGCCTGCAAGTGCTGAACGCCCCAGATGGCCTCATCGTCCCACTGGCCTTTTTGGGTGAATATACTGAAAAAATTGTCTGCATATTCCTGTACAGTTTCTTCGGTCATATCAGCTGGTGGATCTTCTGTAGTTCCTTTAAGTGCATAGTGTCCGTAATTTCCGTCGATAATGCCTTTGGCGGCAGCTTTGGCAGCCTCGAGCCTTTGTGTACGCGAGCCGCTTTGGAATGAAACCAACGGATTGTTTGGCTCGTAACCGCCATTCATTAAAATACCGGTACTCCAGCTTAACATTCTGGATTTTAGTGCAGCGGCAGCACCTTTGGTAGCACGGCCCTGTTCAATTCCTGTTTTGTCGGGCAACAGGGCGATGGCCTGGTCGCAATCGTCAAGGATGAACTCCAGGGTTTCGTCGATGGATGACCTGTTAACAGATAGAAAATCCTGATCGAGCTCAAACGGATCTTTTACAATTACAACACCACCATAAGAACGCATGAGGTTGGCATAATCGAATGCCCGAATGAAATAAGCTTCGCCTTTCATTCTTTGTATCAAAACTTCGTCCTGGCTGGTTTCAGTAGGAACATTGTCGATATTGGCCAGAAACACATTCACGTTTTTGATGTTGCTGTACAACGACCATGAAATCCAGTTAAAACGCCAGTTTCCAAAGTGTCCCAGATAATCGGGGCTCATGGTTCCCTTGATGTTGGTGTAAGCTCCAGGGCGGTGAATACACAACACTTCGTCGGTAGCTCCGGCAAGTATGTCTTCCCGAAGCCCCAGCAGCATGTTATTGTCAACGCCAATAAAATCGTAGCACCTTCCGAGGTAAGCTTTAGCTAAGTTGATGTCCTCGAATACCGATTCTTCGTTAAACGCATCCACGGCTTTCTGTTCGAGCACATCCTCGCACGATGTTGTCGCCAGTATCAGCGCCAGCATCATCAGTGAATATCCTAATATTTTTTTCATATTCTTCATTTTTCAGATTTCAAAAAATTTAAAATGTAATCCTTGCTCCAATGGCCAGTGTACGAATAGCCGGATAGGTCATGGGTGCACCGATTTCCGGGTCAAAGTTCTTTTGAGCAGCGTAAATCAGGAATAAATTGTTTCCCGAAAAGTAAACGCTGGCCCTTGAAATTCCGGTATTTCCAAACACTTCGCTGGGAATATTGTATGTAAGTACAGCATTTTTCAACCGCATGTAAGCCATGTTGTCGTAATGGTAGGTGCTGTTGTTTACGTCGAATGCCCAGTAGGCATCGTCACGGTTGTAAGCTCTGGCAACGTCAGTGTTCCGGTTATCGGGTGTCCAGCGGTTGTCGAAACTCCACTGGAAATAGTTCCCGGCTTCGCCACGGCGACCATCCTGAATGTTCATCCGGTAGTAAGTTCCCTGACCCTGTGCCAGTACAGACAATGTCCAGTTTTTCCAGGAAGCATCCAGAGAAATTCCGTAGAAAATTTCCGGAGCATCGGTTTTGTCGAGCAAAATGCGGTCGTCGGCAGTAATTTGTCCGTCGCCACTTACGTCCTCAAAAATAACATCGCCTGCTTTTGCTCCCGGCCAGCTTGGTAATGCTGCAACCTCCGCATCATCGGCAAAAATGCCAATGGCATTGTAAAGTAAAATTGATCCATAAGGATGTCCTGTGCGTTGCTGCCAGGGTACTGAACGTTCGGGTTCGTCCATAAACACCACTTCGTTGTGGTTGTATGCGATGTTTCCGGAAAGGTCGAGCCTGAAATCGTTGGTGAATTGTTTGTGGTATCCGGCTTCAACTTCCAATCCCCGGTTGTCCACCTCGGCAATGTTCTCGTCGGGAAGTGATAGTCCGGTGAAGCGTGGAACGGAAGCATCTCTTGTGGCAAGAATATCCGACCGTTTGCTGTAGAAATAGTCGAAATCGAGTGAGAACATGTTGTCGAGCAATTGAGACTCAAAACCTATGTTGTAGGTGGTTTGTTTTTCCCAGGTAATGAATGGGTTTGCCACACCTTCTTGTTGAACCACGGTTTCCACCACTTTGCCGGAACCGAGGGTGAGACCGTTACCCAGCACATATTTATTCATATACTGGAACGGATTACCCGGGTCCATACCCATTTTTCCGTAGGTGGCTTTCAGCTTGAAGTAATTGACTACACTTAGGTTTTCTTTCCAGAAATCTTCTTCTGAAGCTCTCCAGCCCAGCAATACCCCTGGGAAGTTACCCCAGCGGCTTTCTGGCGGGAATTTCAGGGAACCGTCGCGACGGATAATGGCTTCCAGCAGGTATTTGCCCTGGTAGTTGTAGTTGAAACGGCCAATCCACGACTTGCGGGCATAAATCCACATATCGCCCCAGTTGTTCATATCTGCGGTTGCTCCGGCGTCAATGGTTTGTACTACATCAGAAATATAGTATTTGCGAAAAGCGCCAAAGTCGTTTTGTTTTTGATCGATTTGCTCAAAGGCTCCGAAGACATTGATTGAGTGATCGCCAAAATCGCGTGCATAATTGAAACTGAACGTTGTCATCATCCTTATGTTACGGTCATAATCTTCTGCCAATTCCGGGGCGGAATAGCCGCGAAGTCTCGGTTCCAGTTCCATACTTGTAATAAATCCTTCGGAGTCTCTGACGGCACTATCGGTATTTGGGAAATAAAGTGTCCATGGTTTGCGGAATCTTTTCCGGTACCAGTTGGTGGCATCGTAGGAGAATGATGCATTTAACGTCAGCCCTTCTACCATTGGCGGAGTAATGGTTCCGATGAAGGTCACCTGATTGATGTATGATTTTTGATCGTCATAACCGCCTTCCAAAGTAGAAGTTACCACGGGGTTATCGCCATATTCGATGTCGGGCCCCGGTTCACCGGTAGGCCAGAACGACCATTGTGTGGGCACCAAACGGGTAGCTTGTCCGTAAATGTCGCCGGCTCCTTTTGTGGGATACAGTTTATTGTTTAAAAATCCGGCATAATCAACCGAGGTTTTCAACCAATCGGTAATAGGTACATCCAATTTTGCCCTCAGGTTGTATTGCCGGTAATTGGTCGATTCCTGTTTGTAGATGGCTTCTTCGTTTCTGAAACCGAATGAAACGTAATAGCTCATTCCATTGGCTGTTCCCCCGCTCAGGTTTATGTTGTGTTTGCTGGTGGTTGTCCAGTTGGCAACCAGGTCGCCCATCCAGTCGCTGTTGGGATGTTCCCACGGGTCTCTTCCGCTGTAAAACAGTTCGATGTCCCTGTCGGAGAATGTTCTGGGTTTATTTTCATAATCCTGGAATTCACTGAGCATGGTGGCATAGTCGCCGGCGCTGGTAACTTTGGGAAGAATGGTGGGTTGCATAAATCCCTGGTAGAACTGGTAACTCAAAGTTGGTTTCCCTGTCATACCTTTTTTTGTAGTTACAAGAATAACACCGTTGGCAGCCGTAGAACCATAAATGGCAGCCGAGGCATCTTTCAAAACAGAAATACTTTCAATGTCCACAGGGTCGAGGTCCCCTAAAGAACGTCCCGGAACACCGTCAACCACAACCAGAGGAGCTGATAGCGCTCTGTCTCTGCCGGAATCATCAGGATCCCCTAATGTTGAACGTCCGCGTACCAAAATCCGGGGTGAAGTTTGTCCGGGCTCACCACTTCCCTGTATGATAACAGATCCTGGCATACGCCCCGAAAGAGTATTGGCAACATCGGCTGCCGGAATGGCATCGATTTTTTCACCGCTAACAGAGGTTACCGAACCAACGATGTTGGCTTTTTTCTGCGAGGCATACCCCACGGCAATTACCTCTTCCAGACCGATGGTTTCGGCTTCCATGGTAACGTTGATAGTTGATAGGTTGCCAATGTTTACAGCCTGACGCCTCATGCCCACAAAAGAAAATACCAGAACACGGGCGTCATCGGGTACCTGCAGTGTGTAATTTCCGTCAATGTCAGTAACTACACCAATGGTGGTTCCCTGCACTACCACAGAAACTCCCGGCAGGGGTAAACCTTCCTGGTCGATGACCCGGCCGCTGATGGTTTTTTGCTGCTGAGCAGCTACTGCAGGTGTTGCTTCGGCCCGGATTTCCTCCCTGGGAAAAACAACCACCTGGCGGTCGATTACCTTGTAATCAAGGTTGTATGCCGGAAGCAGTTCGTCCAGAATTTCTTCCACATGCACACCCTGTTTGGTAAAGGTAACTTTTTGGTTGTCGTTCACTTCATCGTTGTTGTAGATGAATTTGAACTCGCTCTGTTCGGTTATCGCTTTGAAAACTTCTTTCAGGGTTACCTGTTTCATTTTCAAATCAAATGTAACCGTTTCAGAATATGCGCTGGCCTGCGCATTGGTTACCAGCGCCATCAGAAGCAGCAAAGCTATCGATGTACGCCGGATTTTTTTTAGCTGTCGCAGAAAAAGGGACAGCAAACCTTTCATGTTTTGTTCCATACATTACTGGTTTAGCACATTAAACAATTATTTATTAAACACTCTCTTTCATTTTTTGAAAGAAGAGTTTCCTTTCCGGCACTCTTCTTTCCGGTTACCTGGTTCAGGTATTTCAATTTTCAGTTAACAGATTGTATTAAAACCCCCTGTTCGGTAATATTATATTTAAATGCTTTTGCTTCGCTAAGCAAAAGCAGTATTTTTTCCAATGACTCATCGCTGAATTCGGCTGTATATTTCAACGTACCTGCCTGCTCATCGGCCACCAGAATCCGTGTTTCGAATTTTCTTTCCAGCGCCGAAGCTATGTGAAACAGTTCATCGTTGTAAAACACCGTAATTCCATTTCGCCATGCTGCCCGGTTTTCTGCGGCTGACGCTGAAACGTCGAGTTCTCCGCTTTCCTGATTGAGCAGCGCCCGTTGCCCGGGCGAAAGCATTACACTTTGTACGCTTTCATCTTCCGGTGTAAGTTTTACACTGCCTTCGTACAAACTAATTTCGGTATGCACATTGTTTGGCCAGGAATTGATGTTGAAGGTGGTTCCCAGTACCTCGGTTTTTAATCCGGGACTGTGAACGACAAAAGGTCTGCCGGCATCGTGGGAAACCTCAAAATAGGCCTCGCCATACAATCTTACCTGCCTCAGGTCGTCGTCGAAGGGCTCAGCGGCAATCAGGTAAGAGCCGCTATTCAACCATACCCGGGTTTCGTCAGGAAGTAACAATTCCTTTATTTCGCCTCTGGCATGGTATTCAATAAGCTCCTGATTTACAGGTGTTTGCAGAAAATAAAAAACAGCAAGCCCAAGAGAAATTAATAAAAACGCAATGGCGGCAATTCTGAAAAAAATGTTTTTTAACTTGCGGGATTCGGGATGATAAGTGAATGCCAGCTTTTTTTCCGTTTTTTCAATAATATGGTGTAATGGTTTTCGGGGGTGACACCGGTTCCAGTATTCATCGAGGGTGTCAAAACGTTTTCTGAGTAATTCATTTTCAACCAGAGTTTCGTCCAGCATTTTCCTTTCTTCTTCGGAAATTTCCGAAGTCAGTGTTTTGGCAAAAAGTTCGTTAATTTTTTCTTCTTTACTCATTTTAAACTCTCTGTTATGATGACGATAAAATGAAAAAAAGTACCTAATGAAAAACAAGTATTTTTTTGATTTTACAACGTGAAAAGACCGGCCTGTTTCAGCGTTGATTTTTTCTTTTGCTGTTTTTTGCTGATATTCAGCACCTCGGAAAGTTTTTTTAATGCAAGAACCAGATGGTTATTAACCGTTTTTTCCGACACTTCCATGACTTCGGCAATTTCCCGGTAACTTAACCCGTTTATTTTTGCCAGCGAAAATGCCATTTTGCACTTGGGCGGCAAGGTGTCGATGGCCTGATGAATCTGGTTCAGTATTTCATTTGAAATATACTGGCTTTCGGCACATTCTACTTTCGGTACATTGTAGTACTCCATTCCGTCCAGCGAAACCAACTTCTCTTTCCGGCTTTTTCTGATATGGGAGATGCAGGCGTTTTTCACACAAATAAACAAGTACGCTTTCAGGTTTTCTATTTCAGGAAGTTCTTTGCGGTTTTCCCAGGTTTTAACAAAAACATCGCTTACAATTTCTTCGGCTGTTTCTTTTTGCTGTAAATAACTGCATGCAAAAAGAAACAAATCGTCGGATATACAATTCATTAAATGTCTGAATGTATTTTGGTCGCCGAGGGAAATAAGCTGAATACTTCGTTTGTTTAAAAGCATTGGCCTGGTAAGATTTCGTTTTCAGTTTAATTTATTTTCCAATGGTAAAATTAGAAATTTAAAATGGATAAAAAAAGTAATTTTCACATTTGTTACCGGGATGGATAAAAATAAACCATTAAAAAAAAACGGATTTTTACAATCCCAGTACCTCGTCAATCTCCTTCATAGCATTGAGCGAAAGTTCTGCAAATTCATTCAGAGGGATTCCGATTTTCTCACATTCCAGAATATTTTCGCGCTTTACCGTGGCTGCAAAGGCTTTTTGTTTCATACGTTTGGTGATGGATTTGGCTTTTACCGGCGCAATTTTTTTGCCGGGGTAAACCAGCGCTGTAGCTGTAATAAGACCGGTAATGGTTTCGCCGGCAGCCAGGGCGTGCTGAAATTCGTTGGTGCGTTCTTTTCCGGTTGCCATTTCGTTGTGCATCACAATGGCATCAAGCATTTCATCTGTTATCTTCCCCTTCAGCAGGTTTTCGGCATACGGGCCATGCGTTTTGGGGTCGGCATTTGTAATTTCAACATCGATATCGTGCAAAAGGCCGGCAATTCCCCATTCGTCTTCGTTTTTGCCCAGTTTTCGGGCGAGTGTGCGCATCACAGCCTCCGATGCATAACAATGTTTCCGCATGTTTTCCGATGCGATGTTTTCTTCCAAAAGTTTAACTGCTTCGTTTCTGTTCATCATTTTTCTCGGGTTTTTAGTTTTGCAAAATTACCTGTTTGTGTCTGAATTAAAAATTTCAGGGCTGATTATTTCGCTGAATTCCCCGGCCGGATGTCAGGTATTTGCTAAATTTTTACTCGTTATCCCGAATTTTTCGTTCCAAAATAACATAAATACTATTTTTGCGTTTTCACAAAAAGCTGAAAAAACAATAGACTATGTATTCAGGAAAAAGAAAGCTGCTGATTTTGCTGCTAACCTGCCTTTGTGTGGTTCGTCCGGCCATGGCGCAAAATAATACCGATGACGAAGAAAGCAAGCAATTGCTCAATTATGGAATTCGTTTACTGGAACGCTATTTTGACAGGGATAACTCCTGGCATGTGATTCATTCTGAAACCGGTGAATCGGTTCGCGGGCTGATTCATTTTATTGAAAAACAACCGCTCGATTCCATATTGAATACACTCAACATCGCTGTGAAAGACAGTGCTTTCAGGTTTGTTTACCGCCTGCCCGAACATGTGCCCGACAGCCTGTCTGTGCCGGGTTTTTATCCATTCGGTTCGGTGCAAAAAGATTTGGATGCAGCTGATGCGCGGCTTCAGAAAAAATATTTTCAGGATGAACTGGTCGTACCTATGAGCCTTTTGTCGGGTCTCGATGAAAGAGCCGGTACTATTCCGCCGGGGCAGGGAAGGAGGCTCTTTGAAACCGGTATTTATGAACTTCCCGACAGCCTTCAGTTGCCCGATATTATTCCCGATTCGCTGATGCAGTCGCCTGCCGATTTCAGGCATTTTCTGAAACTCGACAGCATCCGCAACAGTCTGATTGAGGAGAAAAGACGGGCTTACAACGATTCGGTGGTAACGGCTTACCGCGATTCCATTATTGAGGAATACCGGCAGCAAAACTACCGGAAAGAACTGGCTGAATACCGGCAACGATTGATTGATTCGGTGAAATTCAACAATTACCAGGTGTTGAAGGAATACAACGATTTGGTGGTTTCTGCTGTGAACGACTCCATTTCGGTTATCGTGGGAAACCTGACCCAATATGCCGACTTTATCGATACCACAAGAATTTCCATGACCAACTTGCTCAACGAGGAATCAACCATGTTGCTTCAGAACAACAATCCCTATTTTTCGCGGGTATGGCTGAAAAACGAACAAAACGACTCACTTCGTATTATGGTGAAAAGCCTGGATAAGCGCTCGGTGCAGTTGCTAATCGACGACGGTGTTACGTTCAGCCGTTTCAGGCCAAGGCAATCCAGAGAGTTTGATTTCAGCTCGCTGAACCGCGGGGTCAGCGGGTTAACCGGTGTAACCCAAAAGTACCAGGCTTATACTCCCTGGCGACTTGGAGGCGACGGAACCATCGGGTTTACGCAAACGTATCTCGAAAACTGGAAAAAAGGGGGACAGAGTGCCCTGTCGCTGCAACTGGTGCTGAAAGGTTTTGCCAACTACTCGCGCCACGATAACAAATTGAAATGGGAAAACTCGGCTGAAATTCGCAACGGATACATCCGCCCCGGAGGTGAAGGCGCCGAACTCCAGAAAAACGACGATAAATTTGAAATTACCTCGCGACTGGGTATCAGTGCATTTAAAAAATGGTTTTACGGCGTTGAGTTCAACTACGAAACCCAGTTTTTCAATGGATACAGGTACCCGACTTCATCCCATCCCGATCCCATTTCGGCCTTTATGGCTCCCGCGCGGACCTTTTTTAAAGTGGGGCTCGACTACAAGCCGAACAACAATTTTTCGCTGTTCCTTTCACCCATTACAGCAAAAAATGTGTTTGTGAAAGATACCATGAAAATCGACCAGACAAACTTTGGTATTCAGCGTGGCAAACGCAGTTTCTGGGAACCGGGTTTAAATACAGATATTACCTACCGGAAAAATATAACCCCGGATATCTCCTATGAAACCAAGTTTAAAATGTTTATCAATTACATTCAGCCATGGGGCAACCTCGACATCAACTGGGAAAACCTTGTGGTAATGCGGTTAACCGATCACATCAACATGCGCATGCTGGTTCACATGATTTATGATGAAAATGTGCTGTTTCCGGTTTACGATGCCAACGAGGTGAAAATTGATGAGAAGCCAAAACTACAGCTGAGGGAATTCATATCCATTGGGTTTTCATATAAAATCAACAGGCAGGTTACCCGAACCCGGCGGCGGTAAAACCAATGGATTCAGTAACCATTTAATGTTTGTTCAATTACCAAAACGTTTTTCGGTATTTCTCCAAACAATCGTGTTTTTTTATTAATGTGTCATTTTCACACAAAAAAATTTTGATTATTTGTTATAATGCGTATTTTCGCTGCGAAACAAAAACGGAAGCGATGTTCAGTTGCAATGTTTTTTTCTGATTTTTGTTTCAAAGGAGCTGAATTTCATTCGTTTTTCAAATTAAAATTGTACCTATGAAGAAATATTTTACAATCATTATCACGTTAAGCATGGTTATTACGGCAAGTGCCCAGCAATCTCTTTTTGGAGGAGAACAGATAGTTTCGCCCGAAATCCATGCCAATAATTCAGTGACATTCAAAGTGAATGCACCCAACGCCAAAGAAGTTAAGCTTGCCGGGGAATGGATGCCTTCCGAGGGCTGGACACCCGGTTTGGCTTCCATGCAAGAAGATGAAAACGGCATCTGGAGTTTCACTACCGAAACACTGGAGCCTGAGTTGTACAGCTATTCCTTTGTCATTGACGGCTTTAAAACCACCGATCCGAACAATCCGTTCATTGTGCGCGATGTGGCTTCGGTAATGAACATCTTTATTGTTGGCGGCCAACAGGCCGATTTGTACAAAGTGAACAACGTACCACACGGAACGGTTGCCCGTCGCTGGTACAATTCGCCATCGCTGGACAAAACACGCCGTCTGACCATTTACACACCTCCGGGCTACGAAAATAGTTCCGAAAAATACCCGGTGTTATACCTGCTTCACGGCGCTGGTGGCGACGAAGAAGCGTGGATTACACTTGGCCGGACCGCGCAAATTTTAGATAACCTGATTGCGCAGGGAAAAGCCAAACCCATGATTGTGGTGATGCCCAACGGAAACGTGATTCAGGATGCTGCGCCCGGTGAAGGAACCGATGGTTTTTACAAGCCGCAGTTTATGGTTCCAAAAACAATGGACGGCATCTACGAAGCTTCATTTCCCGACATCATGAAATTTGTAGAGAGCAACTACCGCGTGAAAGCTGAAAAAGCCAGCCGAGCTATCGCAGGTTTGTCAATGGGAGGTTTTCATTCATTGCACATTTCTCGATACTATCCCAATACGTTCGATTATGTAGGGCTTTTTTCAGCCGCCATTCTGCCCAATCAGGATGTTTCGCATCAAGTGTATCAAAACATTGACGGTACGCTGAAAGCCCAATTGGAAAACGGCTACCAGCTTTACTGGATTGGAATGGGAAAAACCGATTTTTTGTACGACGCCGGGAAACAGTACCGCGAAAAACTCGACAGCATGGAAATGAAATACACCTACCGCGAAAGCGAAGGCGGCCACATCTGGCGTAACTGGCGGGTTTATCTTTCTGAATTTGTACCGTTGTTATTTAAATAGTCTGAAAAATGAAAACGAACCGAAGAAACTTTTTTCAAACCATGGGCGCCGGTGCGGCCGGTCTTGGACTTGCATCGGCTTTCCCGTTAGCATCGCAGGCTGCAAATGCACAAAAATCTGCCCTAAAATATGATGATCAGGTGCTTTTTGTGGGCGACGATATTGCCATTGCCCAAACGAAATACGGCAAAGTGCAGGGGTTTATCCTGCGCGATATTTACCAATTCAGGGGAATTCCCTATGGCGCCGATACCGGCGGAAAAAACCGGTTTTTGCCACCGCAGCCGCCCGAACCGTGGGAGGACGTGCGTCCTGCAGTGTGGTGGGGAAATTCCGCTCCGCAAATCATGGACAACCGGTATGGCAATGCCTGGGCTTCGTTTGTCGATCACTGGAACTACGACGATGTGGGCGAAGACTGTCTGAAACTGAACGTGTGGACACCGGCCACAGACAATAAGAAACGACCGGTCATGGTCTGGCTGCACGGTGGCGGCTACACCAACGGAAACGGGATAGAGCAGGACGGCTACATGGGCGAAAACCTGAGCAGGAAAGGAGATGTTGTTTTTGTTTCCATCAATCACCGGTTGGGACCCATTGGGTTTTCCGATTTGTCGGGAGTTGGCGGTTCAAAATACGCCGATTCAGGAAATGTGGGTGCGCTGGATATGGTAGCAGCTCTGGAATGGGTGCGCGACAACATTGCGAATTTTGGCGGCGACTCCGGAAATGTGACTGTAATGGGGCAGTCGGGCGGGGGCGCCAAAGTTTGTGTGCTGGGCGCCATGCCTAAAGCCAAAGGATTGTTTCATAAAATGGTGCCGCTGAGCGGTTCAACCACCGAGGCCCAGCCTCAGGAGTATTCCCGCAAGCTGGGCGAATACATTTTGAAAGAAGCCGGACTTTCTGTGGGTGAAGTGGATAAATTACAGGAAATGCCCTGGAAAGAGTACATCCATGTGGCCAGTGCTGCTGCCCGGAAAGCTGCTCAGGAAATGGGCCAGTCGGGTATGCGCGGTGGTTTTTCGCCGGTAGCCGACGGGGTGAACCTGCCCAAAGGGAAATTTTTTGTTGATGAACTGTCTGCCGAGGTACCCATGCTGATTTGTACCACTTTCCACGAGTGGGGAATGGCCCGCACCATGCCCGAACTGGAAAAAATTACGGCTGACGAAGCCAAAGAGATGCTGAAAGAACGGGCTGGTTTCAGGGGCGGTTTGGGAGACAAAGCGCCGGAGGTTTACGATGCCTACGCCAAAGTTTTTCCTGATGCCAGGCCCATCGAAATTATGACGTTGGTTTCCAGCAACCGGAAAGGTGTGGTGGAAACGGCCGACCTGAAATCGGGACAGGAAGCGCCGGTTTACGTGGCCTGGTTTGGCTGGGAGCCGCAGCTGTTCAATAACCGGATGCGCGCTTTTCACTGCCTCGATATCTGTTTCTGGTTTTACAACACCGATTTGATGCTGACCCACACCGGAGGTGGCGCCCGTCCGCGCGCGCTTTCCGAAAAAATGTCGGATGCCCTGCTGTCGTTTATGCGAACCGGAAACCCTAATGTGCAGGGGTTACCAAAGTGGCCGGATTATACCGTTGAAAAGGGTGAAACCATGATACTGAATGACACGTGCGAAGTACAAAACGACCCGGACCGGGAGGCACGAAAACTTTTATAAAGGATATTGATTCTGCTTCGACATATTTTGGAATTAACAGATTGCATCACTCCTGCCTTTTAAAGACATGCTTCAGGGCAATGCCATGTTTTTGTTGGTATGTCAAAAAGAATTACTACTTTTGATTTAAAATATCATGATAATTTAAACCGACGCTTTAAAATATCATGATAATTTAAAGTACAACTTTAGGAAATCATGTATTCGCGTGAGCAGACATTTGAAGGTGCCGGAAATGAAAGTTTATTTCTATGGGGTGCGCGGCAGACTGGCAAAAGTACGCTGCTTAAAGCTTTGTATCCTGATTCACTGTGGTTTGATCTACCGTTATGAACTTTTTCCGCTTGTTAGCAATGAAATTTCTGATTTTGATCTGCTCAGAGCCCTGAATAATGGACTATTACCCCGGCATTATCTGGCAAATAACCCATCAAAAATGATGTCTGCTGATCCGTTTCCACGTCAAATGGATAATGTTCAGGTTTTACCCTGGAATATTTTTCTTGAAAATCTCTGGGCAGGGGAAATTATAACTTGAAACAATGTTTTGTAAACCTGACTACCAGCTTCCGCTGAAACCTTCTTTCAGCGCTTTGTTGTAGTTTCCCAGGTTGAACTCGTACAGGTACGGTGCTTTGTAGGCGCCACCTTTTTTGCGCTCATCCAGTTTGTTCAGAATTTTATAAGACAGGATTTTCCGCTGAAAGTTGCGGCGATCGAGACTTTTGCCCAGAATGGTTTCATAAAGTTTCTGCAGCTCGGGCATGGTAAATTTTTCGGGCAACAGGTTGTAGCCAATGGGCTGATAGCTTAGCTGTAATCGCAAAGTTTCCAGCGCTTTGTCCAGAATTTTCCGGTGGTCCATCATCAGGTTATCGATTTCTTCCAGTGCTTTCCACTCGCAGTGGTCGGAAAAGAAATCGGGAGTCGGGTTTACTTTTTCGTAATCTACCAATGCATAAAATCCCACAGAAACGAAGCGTTGTGAGAACCATTCAATATTCGGATCGGCGCCCGATTCTTTCAGGTCTTTAACCGCCGGATTTTCCTTCGAGCGCTGCGGGTCGCTGAACACATGAAACTGTTTCAGAAAGATATTATCCAGCCCGGTTCTCTCTTTCAATGTGCGGCTGGCAGCATCTTCCAATGTTTCTTCTTTTTCTGCAAAGCCCCCCGGAAGCGCCCATTCTTTGGTATATTTCAATTGAAGGAGTAATATTTTCAGCTCGTTTTCGTGAAACCCGAAAATGACACAATCGAGGGAAATGTGGTCGAGAAAGTTGCTGTAATCAATATCTGCCATAATTCTGCCAAATAATTATAATGCAAAGAAAACAAAATCTTCCCTTTTGTTTGATTTGTTAACGACAAAAAACTAATATTGTGTCGAAATGACATTTTAATTGTTGTTTGAAGAAAACCGAAGTAGAAAATAACGTAATTAAAGAAAAATGAAACCTAAAATCAATTCAGGAATTTTTTTGTTTGTTGTTTTGTTTATAACGGCAGGATGCGTTTCCAAGTGGAGCGAGCTAGTAAAAGACGGTTATAACCTCGTACACAACAAAGGTGGACAAACCTTAGGATATGCTCCCGAATCGGGAGTAAGCCTGATTATGAAAAACGGGTTTGCGTTTAAGGACCTGAATAGAAACGGAAAACTGGATGTTTACGAAGACTGGCGAAAACCCGTGGACGAAAGGGCAACAGATTTGGCCGCACAAATGAGCGTGGAACAGATTGCCGGTCTCATGCTGTACAGCGGGCACCAGTCGATTCCCGCAGGCAGCCGGAGAGGTTTTGGCGGGGGCACCTACAACGGCAAACCGCTGGAGGAAAGCGGCGCACAACCCGGCGACCTGACTGACCAGCAGATTCAGTTTTTAACCGAAGATAATTTGCGGCATGTGCTTATTACCACAGTGCAGTCGCCGGGAATTGCAGCCCAATGGAACAACAACATGCAGGCGCTGGTGGAAGGCCTTGGTTTGGGCATTCCCGGAAATACCAGTTCCGACCCGCGCCACGGCAGCGATTCCTATGCCGAATACAATGCCGGCGCCGGGGGAGCTATTTCGCGCTGGCCCGGAACACTTGGTCTGGCGGCTACTTTCGACCCGGAGCTGATGCAGCAGTTTGGCGATATCGCCTCCCGCGAGTACCGCGCACTGGGCATTGCCACAGCCCTTTCGCCGCAAATCGATTTGGCCACAGAACCCCGCTGGAGCCGTTTCGACGGAACCATGGGCGAAGACCCCGATTTGGCTGCCGACATGGCCCGGGCCTACGTAGATGGATTTCAGACATCGGCTGGCGAGGGGCATATTTCCGGTGGCTGGGGATATAACAGCGTGAACGCCATGGTGAAACACTGGCCGGGCGGCGGTCCGGAAGAGGGTGGTCGCGACGGCCACTTTGGCTATGGCGCCTATGCCATTTATCCCGGAAACCGGCTGCAGGACCACCTGAAACCTTTTACCGAAGGGGCATTTCAGCTGGATGGCCCCACCGGAATGGCTTCGGCAGTAATGCCCTACTACACCATTTCGTGGAATGTGGATACGGTTTATGACGAGAATGTGGGAAATGCATTCAGCAAATACATTATCGAAGATTTGCTGCGCGGAAAGTATGGCTACGACGGCGTTCTATGCACCGACTGGGGCGTTACAGGCGATGTGGCTAATGTACACGAATTCCGCGGAAAAAGCTGGGGAGTGGAAGAATTGTCGGTGGCCGATCGCCATTACAAAGCGCTGATGGCGGGCATGGACCAGTTTGGCGGCAACAACGACATGGGCCCGGTGCTGGAAGCTTATCAGATGGGCGTGGAAGAGCACGGTGAAGCGTTTATGCGGCAAAGGTTTGAAACATCGGCTGTGCGGTTGCTGCGGAACATCTTCCGGACAGGTTTGTTTGAAAATCCTTACCTCGATGTGGCTGAAACGGAAGAAATGGTCGGAAATCATGAATTTATGAAAGCCGGTTACGAAGCTCAGCTGCGCTCGGTGGTGATGCTGAAAAACCGGGAAAATACACTCCCGTTGCAAAAACAGTTGAAGGTGTATGTTCCTCAGAAATATCATCCGGCCGCTACCAACTGGTTCGGACAGCAAACGCCGGAACGCTGGGAAGACGCTGCCAGCAGGGAAATGATTGAAAAATATTTTGATTGGGTGGAATCGCCCGAAGAGGCCGATGTGGCACTGGTTTTTATCGACAGTCCGCAGGGCGGTACCGGCTATTCTTTAGAAGACCTGGAAAAAGGCGGCAACGGTTATGTTCCCATCAATTTGCAATATGAATCTTATGTGGCCACTCACGCCCGCGAAGTGAGCCTGGCCGGAGGAAGTCCGTTTGAGGATTTTACCAACCGTTCGTACAAAGGGAAAACCGGAACCTCGGCCAACCGGTATGATTTGCAAATGGTAAACGATACCAAAGCCCAAATGGGCGCCAAGCCGGTGATATCCATACTCGATGTTTCGAATCCGATGGTGATGGCAGAATTTGAAGAAAAGAACGATGCCATTCTGGTACATTTCGGGGTAAGCGATCAGGCGGTACTGGATATTGTTACCGGGGAATTTGAGCCTTCAGGGCTGCTGCCGTTTCAGATGCCGGCCACCATGCGTACCGTGGACGAGCAGTTTGAAGACACGCCGCGTGATATGGAACCTTACACCGACTCCGATGGAAATACTTACGATTTTGCCTTTGGCCTGAATTGGCAGGGAGTGATTGATGATGAACGGGTGGAGAAGTACAGGTGAGAAGGAGAGAGGGTGAGAGGGTGAGAGAGTGAGAGAGTGAGAGGGTGAGAGAGTGAGAGAGTGAGAGAGTGAGAAGGGGAGAGCGAGAAGATGAGAGAGTGAGAGGGTGAGAAGGTGAGAGGGTGAGAGGGTGAGCCTTGAGAAGGTGAGATAACAAGAATGCGAGTAAAAAATAAGGTGAAGTTTGGATATACTTGTTAAAAGTTTTTTAATTCCGTGATTTTATGTATTTTAATCAGCCTTAATCTCAAATTTTTAACAAATGAAAGTTATAAAAAGTCACCGTGAACTGGAGGTATATCAGTTGGCATTTCAGGCCTCTATGAAAATTTATGTCTTAACAAAATCCTTTCCGAGAGAAGAATTGTATTCGCTTACTGACCAAATCAGACGGTCATCAAGATCAGTCAGTGCAAATATTTCAGAAGCATTTCGTCGGAGAAAATATCCCAAGTCATTTTGCAATAAATTGAACGAGAGTGAAGCTGAAGCGGCTGAAACTCAAAATTGGCTTGATTATTCTCTTGCCTGCTCATATATGTCCAAAGAGATTCATTCTGAATTGGACAGGGAATATGAGAATATTATCGGAAAACTTGTAAACATGCAAAAATACCCGGAAAATTGGACATTCTGATTTTTCCATCCCTTTCTCAGCACTCCTCTTCTCAGTTCTCAGTTCTCAGTGCTTTTTTCTCCCCCTCTCAGCGCTCCTCTTCTCAGCGCTCTTTTTCTTCCCCTCTTAGTGCTCCTGTTCTCACACTCTCAGCGCTCTTTTTCTCTCTCTCTCTCAGTACTCTAAACTTACGGTAAAAGAGTTTCCTCCCAATTCTCCGAATCCACGATATTTTCCCCTGTCAACAAAGCAACCAGCGCCAGCAGCGATTTCCGGGCATCGCCCAGCGGGTAGTAAAAAGCATCCCAGTTTTCGCTGTCTTCGCCGTCGTGGTTGGGAATAACATATTGAAAGTGGTGGGCATCCTGCAACTCGCGAAAAGCGCTGCCTGCCCGTTTTTCAATATTCTCCAGGTCTTTCAGCGAAAGTTCCCCTTTTTGTTTGCGGGTGCGGCGCAGCAGCTTCCGGCGCATGACGTCGGTAATAAAATCAGGGAGTGAAACAGCCGGTTCTGCCAATTTCAGAAACTGAATTTCATTTTTGGAAACCGGCGACATAAAAACGCTCAGCCGGTTGATGCCATCCAGTGACGGATGCGTTTGCAAAACCCTTCCCGTAAACGGATTTCCTTCAAAAAGCACATCGCTTTTTTCCAGGTTTTCCTTTAGTTCCTGCAGATCGAGTGCCTGCAAATCGCCACGAACGTCCATCACCACAAAGCGGTCCTGCTCTTTCAGCTTTTCAATTTCGGGGCGGGAACGGAAATGGTAATCCACGCCATTGGTTTCACCCGGACGGGCTGCCCGGCTGTTGTACAGAACCAGCGGTTGCATTTGCCCGTGCAGTTCAGGATAAAACCTTGCCAGCGCTTTGGCCAGCGGACTTTTGCCCACGCAGGATGGGCCTGAAAAAACAACAAGTTTGTGCCTGTTTTTCATCGTTCAGTAATTTAAAATTCCCAGAAATAGGGAATAAGGATAATGCTTAAAATAAACGCAATCAACTGCATGGGTGCGCCAATACGGAGAAAATCGTTGCCGGAGTATTTTCCAACGGCTTTAATAACCAGATTAGAGCGATAACCCCTTGCCGATATAAAACTGGAAGCTCCCGCAATGGCAATGGCCACAAAGAAAGGTCGTGAATCGACTCCCAGCAGCTGAGCAGCCATGGCGGCAATGGGAAAAACCAGCGCTACAGCTGCGTTGTTGGTAATAATTTCGGTGAGAATGGAAGTTAAAAGCCACATAATGGCCAATACGCCCACCGGACCAATGGACCTGACAATGCTGATTGCATCGGCAGCCAGCAGAATAGCTACCCCGGAATTTTGAATGGCCTTGCCAATGGCAAAGGCCGAGGCAATGGAGATGAGCATGTCCCAGCTTACTGCCTTTGTGTAGTTTTGCTGGGGTAATATTTTCAGCCAAATCATCAGAATGGCGGCAAAAGCAACATAAATGAATATATTCAGCCGCATGCCATATCCGTAAGAAACCAGTTCGTTAACCACAATGGCCGCCACCATGGCCATCAGAATAATAAGCGCCCTCCACTTAACCCGCGAACCTTTGTCGTGGTGCAAATCGCGCATGTAATTCACCAGGTAAAACATTTGCGAAGAGCCCCAGGTATCGAAAAACTTTTCGGTGGCAAGCAACACTACGTTGTCGCCCACCTTCAACTTCAGATTATTCAGATTTTCGGTAATCCGTTCCCCGTTGCGGTGAATGGCCAGTACTACGGCATTGAACTGATCGAAAAAGCTGAACTCCGTAACTGTTTGTCCAAGCCACGGAAAGCGGGGCGATAGCACCACTTCATACTGTTTCAAATCTTCCGGCTTTTCGTGTCCCAGATACTCCATTCCCTTTAAGCGCACCTCTTTGTGGGTCATAATGTAGTTGAGCTTGTCGGGATTGCCGGTAACCAGAATCTCATCTTGCCGGGTAAGCCTGATGCTGCCTTTTTGGGGATTCAGTATCCTGTTTTTCCGTGCAACCGAATGTACTTCCAGCCCTGGTAGCCCTTCAATACGGCTGTTTTTCACTTCTTTTCCGGCCAACTGGCTGTTTTCTGTCAATTTCAGGTTAAAATAGTAATCTTTTCCCTCGGCAGGCTTCTTCCTAAACTTTATTTTTTCACCCGGCAGCAGCCAGTTGCCAAAAACCGACATGTAAATAAACCCAAAAGCCGACACGGCCAGTCCGATTTTTCCCAGCTCGAAAAGGTGAAAACCATCGTCGCCACTTTCGAGCATCAGCCCGTGCACCACCAGGTTCGACGAAGTGCCAATCAGGGTGCACATACCTCCCAGAATGGCTGCATACGACAACGGTATCAGAAATTTTTTGTAGGAAAGTTTCATGGCCTCGGCCCAGCGGAAAAGAATGGGAGAGAAATTGACCACAATGGGCAGGTTATTCAAAAAGGCTGAAAAGAAAGCCACAGGAATCATCAGGCGGGGAAGCATGAAGGTCATCCGGCTGCGTTTGCGTGGCAGATAGGCTTTGGCCAGCCGGGCAATGAGCCCCGATTGTTTAATGCCTTCGTTTACCAGGAAAAGAACCGCAATGGTAATGAGCCCGTCATTGGAAAAACCGGCAATCAGTTCCTGGTCGGTTATAATGCCCGTTGCCATAAAAATAACGGCAGCACTCAGCAAAATCAGACCCGGCCGCATGGCCTCCATAACAAAAGCGACCATCAGGAAAAATATTACGGCAACAACAATCCAGGCTTCAAATGTCATAATCTGTTCAAATCAGAATTCAAATATAAAAAGGATAATCAAAATTAAGGTAAAATGGAAAATTTCTTTGGTCAGAAAACATGTTCCAGACAAACCAGGATTAAGACAAAGAATTGCCACAGATTCACAGATGGATGAAGGTTTTTGTCAGAGAACATGTTCCGGGTAATGCAGGATGAAGAGTGGATAATGAGCGGATCGGAATCCGCCCGACCCGGTGTAGGTCACCGGCTTTCAGAAAACCAGAGGTAAGGCTTCTGTGCCCTATGTGCCTGGGTGTTTTGTCTTTCACCAGAAACCATGTTCCGGAAAAAGCAGGATTAAGACCTGATAATTGAAAATTAGAAATGAATAAGCAGGGTTTGATGGGGTGTACGACAAATTCCACAAAAAAAATATTTCTATTGAAATGACTGGCTATTGCCGTTGCGTATTTCTCACCGGATAGCTATGTCGGGCCAACGGTATGGAGATAAGATTGAATTATAAAGTGCGTTTAATCTTTGTTTATGCCAAAAGCGCCGGTGAAAAAATTGGAATGTCCTGAGCCGTATTGTAAAGTGCGAAATTTGTCCTATACCTGAACGGGTTTAGCTGCCGACGCAGATATGCCGGTTCTTATTAATTTGTTTTTTGTATAGAATAAAAATGTGCCATTTTTGGTTTGGATATAAAACAGGAAATGAAGTCATCCCTCTTTGGAAATGGCTGTTAAATTTATAAAATCAACCCGCCTGCAATTCCACCTTTTTACCCACTACCGAAAGGTTTTCGTTCACATGTTGCTCATCCCAGAGATTGGAAATTACGGCGGATATGTTTGGATTTTGCAACGCCCACAAATAGGCTTTTACAGGCGGTTTATCATCACCCGGAACAATTCGTTGTACTTTTTGAATGCGCCATTCGGGAATGGGTTGCAGCTCTTTGTGCTGGGTAGCCACAGCCATGGCGGCTTTCATGGCGATAATGCCCATTCCGGTTTCTTTGGCTAGTTCAATTTCTCTTTCCATATACCCTGCATTGATAATGTTATAGGCAACCATGGCCACCTGGTAAAGTCCGGTTTCACGGGCGGCTCTTAAAACGCCGGCCGGGTCGTTGTGGGTCGATACGCCCAGGAAACGCACTTTCCCGTCTTTTTTGAGCTGTTCAAAGGTTGTAAACGTTTCTTCAATTTGTACTTCTTCATAGGAACCGGCCCCGTGCGGACACATCAGAATATCGAAATAGTCGGTTCCAGTACGCTTCAGGCTGTCTTCAACCGACTGCACTATATATTCTTTAAACTTCGGACTTCCTTCCACTTTATGAGCATAATCAGCAGCCATGGCATTGCTCAGATAGGTTCCTTCAAAGGAGCGCGGCTGTCCGGGCCAGTAAGTGATAAAATAACCGGGCTTGTCCACATTTCGTGCAGCCCGCATTTCTGCGGCTTTCTTTTGATAATGTTCCTGTTTGCTACCCGGCAGACTGTCATAAATTTCCCGGTACAATCTATCTCTTACCGAAGTGTATCCGCTTACTTTGGTGGTCATGAACACCTTTTCGCGTTTGGCACTGTTGTCGATAATTTTGCCGTAACTTTGTTCACATTCGCCACGGCCATAAGCAGGCGCCATATCCATATAGTTCAATCCGCGTTCCATGGCTATTTCGGTGGTGCGCAGGTTATCTAACCTGACAGGGTCGCCACCATTGACAACTTCAGAGATCATCAATCCGGTATTTCCCAGCTGGCGGTAGGCCATGCCTGACTGCCTGTTGCGCCACTCCGGTTGAATATCCGGTTGCAGGTCTGAGACTGGTGTGTTTGTTGCATTGGCTTTTCCCAGGAAGGGAATACCCAAACCTAATGCGGCACCTGTTGAAATAAATTTTCTGCGGTTGATATTGAACTTATTTTTCATAATTTTCTGACGCTAAATTTTTCATCCATAAAGATAAACAATTTAAAGAAATTAAAGTTTTTAGCAATCCAGGGTTCTCCGTTGGTAACTTATTGAAAACTAAATGATGCATGTGCGGATAATCCGGTTTATTATAATCCTTACAACAGCACCGTCGCTCTTAATGGTGAAATTATCTGAATTCAGAGCCAAATTTATATTAATTGGTAAAATACTCCTCTTTTCCCCCTTGCATGGGTTATTTTACCCTCACTTTCCAGCGTTTCCAGGTATTTGTTGATTTCGTTCACATGGGTTCCCAGAATTTGCGCCAGGTCACCGGCTGTGCAGGGACGGCGGGCAATGGTGCCGATAATGGCCGATTCCACATCTTTGCGGTAGGCCAAAAGGTTTTTCCGTTTGGCCGCTTTTGCTATTATCTCCACATTGTTTAACTGCCAGAATTCTACAATGCTGTTGAGTTTTTCAGGAGTTGCCGGTTGCAGATTTTCAATATTTCCCGGGCGGTCGAGCGTGTTGAGCTGAATCTGGTCGGGATTGATTTTCAGAATCGCCTTTTTTAGCTCCGTGAGTTCTGATTCATTATCGTTGTACCCAGGGAGAATAAATACTTCGAGCCAGATTTTTCCGATGAATTCTTTTCTGAAATCGGCCAGACCCTGAATGTAATTATCAATATTCAGGCTTGATTCAGGTACATTGATTCTTTCAAAAACCTTCTGTGTTGCCGCATCCAGAGAGGGAAGCACTAGGTCGGCATGACATAGTTCATTTCTCACTTCTGGCAGTGAAAGCAGCGTCCCGTTAGTCAGCACCGCAACCGGAATTTTCGGTTGTTTTAGTTTGATAAACTCTATAATTCTTCCAATGGCTGAATTTAGAGTAGGTTCGCCATAGCCCGAAAAGGTAATGTAATCGGGTGGGGGACTGGTCGCAAAATAATCGTTGAGTTCGGTTACAATTTTTTCGTAAGGAATGTATTCTATACGTTGGGTGGTGAGTTTTGTGGTTGGTCCCACTTCGCAGTAAACGCAGTTAAGCGAGCATACTTTTTTCGGCACTAAATCCACTCCCAGCGACATTCCCAGCCTGCGGGACGGAACGGGGCCGAAAAGGTATTTATATCCCTGGTTCAATTTTTCAATGTATTACGATTGACAATTGGCTGTTACATTTTTTGAATCGTTCCAGTTCGATTTTTCCAGTTCCAGAAAACGTTTTTTTTCATCTTCGTTCATGTAACGTACGATGTATTCCAAATCATATCCCATATTTTTTACTGTGTTTTCCACTGAACCAACCAGTTTTTCTTTTATGGGAATTTTCTGAAACGGAAAAACAAACGTGGCAATAACGGTATTTTCATCATATATTTCCATGTTTTGCACAATACCCAATTCGGTGAGCGAACAGTTTATGGCGGGGTGCATCACTCCGGATACGACCTCGATAACTGAATTTTTATCAGCCATAAAATCATTTTTTGTTTTTCACAAGTTCTTCACGCACCATGGTGTGTCCGCATTTCGGGCATTTAATTTCTGTGCATTTTACCCCCTGTTCGTGCTGAACCTTGTGCCCGCATTTTACACACAGGCAGTAACCGCCCGGACCAAATGCACCTCCTTTATTATTTCCTTTGTGGCCACCCAGACCCAATCCTTTTCCTGATTTCATTTTGAAAACTGTTAAATTGAGACATTTTTAAATTCTGAATACCCTGTCAGAATCCCGATATTGAGATAGTCCTGACAGCGTCAATGTTTACTAAGAAAAGCAGGCAGAAAACCATGCCTGCTTATTCTTCTTCTTTCCCCTTCCTTATTCTTTCCAGTTCTTTTTCTATATGTGAAATCTGGTTTTTTAAAGTTCGGGCTTCGTTTTCAAGCAATGTTTCATCCGAAACACCGGGAGCAAAATCATCGTGATGGCGCCCAAACGGATTTCCCCATCTGAAACCTAATCCTCTGCCACCCCCGCGACCAAAACCTCCACGAAATCCGCGGCCAAAGTTCCTGTATCCTCTTTCGGGAAAGTTTTCCACATCCCCGGTACATTTGCCAAGCTGCCTTCCCGTCATAGGTCCGGCACCTGTTGGCCCTGTTCTGTTAAATCCTGGCATAATAACCTCCTTTTTAAAATTTGAATCTAATTTTCAATACACAAATATAATAAACTTATGTGCAATATAAAATAATTACTCGTTAAATTTTCAAAAAAAATGCACAAACGATTGTGCAAATAAAAATAAATGTAAATATTTGTATGCTGAATCAATGGAAAAAAAAGTAAACAATATTAAGGAACTGGCCGAAAAGCTGGGACTTTCAACCACCACCGTTTCCCGTGTTTTAAACGGAAAGTCCAAAAATTTCCGCATTAGCCAGGAAACCAGCCGGAAAGTGCTGGATGCTGCACGGAAATACCACTATTCGCCCAACCGGATTGCCCGCGGCCTCAAACTGGAACGAACTGAGACCATTGGGCTGATTATTCCTGACATTGCCAATCCCTACTTCGGTTCCATTGCAAAAACTATTGAAATGGAGGCCCGCAACAGTGGGTATTCCATCATTCTTTGCGACAGTCTGGACGACGAGGTTACCGAAGCTGAATTGCTGCAGTTGCTGGCCGGACGAAAAGTTGACGGGATTATAATAGCACCTACCGGCAAAAGCAGCAGACATGTTGTGGAAATTCAACAATTGGGAATTCCGGTTATGGTGATTGACCGGTATTTGCCCGGTACTGAACTTCCGTTTGTAACCACCGACAACTACCTGGGCGCTTTGCTGGCCACCGAACATTTTATTGAAATGGGGCATAGTAATATTGCCTGTATTCAGGGGATTAACGGAATCTCAGCCAATTCTGAACGGGTAAAAGGATATCGGGATGCATTGCAAAAGCATGGAATTCCGGTAAATGAATTTATGATTTTGGGAACCGACTTTGGCGAGGAAAACGGCTATATTCAAACCAAAAAACTATTGAGATTCCACGACCGGCCCACTGCCATTTTTGCGTTAAGTAACCTGATTTCACTCGGAACGCTACGTGCGCTGAAAGAGGCAGTACTAACCGTGCCGGAAGATATTTCGATTGTGTCGTTCGATGAACAACCTTATTCCGCTTTCCTGGCATGCCCCATGACCACCGTGGAACAACCCCGTGAGGAAATCGGCAGATTAGCTTTTAATTTCCTCTTGAAAACAATTGGCGATGGTATGCCAAGTGAACCGGTAAAACTTATGCTTCATCCGCGTCTGATTTACCGTGAATCTGTAAAAAAAAATCTCAAATTGTAAACAAATATGAAAAATCGAATCAGTATATTATTAATTTTCCTGCTTCCTGTGCTCTTAAATGCACAGGTTTTAAAGGTGAGTAGTAACAATAGTTACCTGGAGACAACCTACGGGAAACCTTTTTTGTGGATTGGTGACACTGCCTGGGAGCTTTTTCACAGGTTAAACCGCGAAGATGCAACGATGTACCTGAAAAACCGGGCAGAAAAAGGTTTTACAGTTATTCAGGCCGTAGTGTTAGCCGAAATAGACGGATTGAAAAAACCCAATGCTTACGGCGAAATCCCCTTAATTGGAATGGATCCTTCCCGGCCAAATGAAAAATACTTCGAACATGTTGATTTTATTGTAAATGAGGCGGAAAAACTTGGGCTTGTGGTGGGAATGCTTCCAACCTGGGGCGATAAAGTGACTCCGGCTCATGGGGGAGGTCCTGTTATTTTTAACGAGAAAAATGCATTTGTTTATGGCGAATTTCTGGGGAAACGCTATAAAAACAAACCCATAGTCTGGATTCTGGGTGGCGACCGCGATGTGGCCAATGAGCAGGAAAAGCTGGTTTGGCGTGCCATGGCCAACGGACTGAAAAAAGGAGATGGAGGGAATCATTTGATTACTTATCACCCAAGAGGAGCCCATTCTTCGCATGAAAAACTTCACAATGAAGAGTGGCTCGATTTCAATATGTTTCAAAGCGGCCATTCCAGAAAATATGCAGATGTGTACCGTTTTGGTGAAACTTTGCTTGAAGTAAATCCCAGAAAACCTTTTGTTGAAGCTGAGCCGGCGTATGAGGATATTCCTGTGGAGTTTTGGAAATACCTCGATTGGAGCAATCCTTTGCCTGTACCAGAAAATGTTTTGAACGAGGATCGCACCATTGCCCAAAAGGAATATTTTAAACAGGGCTTTTTTGATGACCATGATATACGGGTTTTTGCTTACTGGAATTTTCTTGCCGGGGTTTGCGGATACACGTATGGGAATAATGCCATTTGGCAGATGTTTGAAAAAGGCGGCGATATGGCCATTCCCTGTTTAACCGACTGGCGCGTCGCACTCGACCGCCCGGGCGCCATATCAATGCGGTATGTGCGAAAAATTTTTGAGCATCGGCCTTTTCACCTGCTTGTTCCCAATCAATCTGCTATTATTGGAAGTAACCCACGTGACAGTTTGCATATTCGTTCTGCAATGGCATCCGATAAATCGTTTATGCTGGTGTATGCAAGTGTGGGGCAAAAACTGAATATCAATCTGTCAGAAATGGAAAATGGTGCGATTGCCTCGTGGTACAATCCGCGCAACGGAAAGGTAACAAAAATGGGTAAAATAGAAAATGAAAATAGTTACCAGTTTGTTCCTCCAACTTCAGGACGTGGGAACGACTGGCTATTGGTGCTCGATGATCCGAAAGCAAGACTGAAATCATTTTAAAAATAAATAGTCAGAACTAAAAACTAAAAATTATGGCAGTTGTACATTCTTACGGTGTGGCGGTTTTTCTTGCCTTTATCACCATGTTGTGCTGGGGTTCGTGGGCCAATACGCAAAAACTGGCCCAGAAGCAATGGCCTTTTCAGTTGTTTTACTGGGATTATGCCATCGGGGTTTTGGTCCTTTCGCTTGTTCTGGCTTTTACCGCCGGCAGCATAGGGACTGAAGGCCGAAGTTTTCTGTCCGATTTGGCACAGGCCGATGGAAAATCGCTGTTATTTGCCTTCCTGGGTGGGGTGGTTTTTAATATTGCCAACATTTTGCTGGTGGCAGCCATTGCCATTGCCGGTATGTCGGTGGCATTTCCCATTGGTATCGGACTGGCACTTGCATTAGGAGTAATTGTGAATTACATTTCAACACCCGTGGGTAATCCGGTGGTGTTGTTCATTGGAGTCACATTTGTGGTTTTGGCCATTATACTTAGTGCGATGGCTTACCGGAAACTACCATCACAAACCACCACAAAAACAAAAGGGATTGTAATTTCCCTGGCGGCAGGAGTATTGATGGGTTTCTGGTATTATTTTGTGGCTGCTTCCATGTCTGAAAATTTTGTCAATCCGGTGGAAGGTAAACTAACTCCCTATACAGCTTCGGTCATTATGGCCATCGGATTATTCGTGTCCAACTTTGTATGGAATTCAATTTTTATGTATAGACCCATTGAAGGAGAAAAGGTTACTTACAGAGATTATTTCAAAAAGGGCGATACCAAACTTCATTTGATTGGAATATTGGGTGGAGTGATATGGGGGCTTGGAACTGTGGTGAACATTATTGCTGCCGAGCAGGCCGGATTTGCCATCTCTTACGGACTCGGACAGGGCGCAACTCTGATATCAGCCCTTTGGGGCGTTTTTATCTGGAAAGAATTTAAAGGGGCAAAAGGCGTTAACGGTTTGCTTACGGCCATGTTCCTGTTTTTTGTTGTGGGGCTGACTCTGATTATAGTTGCACGTTTATATTGACAGAAATGAAAAAACCTAAAATTGTTGTGATTGGAAGCTCCAACACTGACATGGTAGTGAAAGTGCCGCATATTCCGGCTCCGGGCGAAACCATTTTGGGAACCGGATTTATGACCATTTCCGGAGGAAAAGGAGCAAACCAGGCTGTGGCAGCAGCGCGGGCCGGCGCCGATGTCACTTTTATTGCATGCGTATCCGATGATTCGTTTGGAAAACAGGCTTTGGAAAATTATCGGAAAGATGGAATAGATACTTCCTGCGTAAAAGTTCAGCCGGGTACCCATTCAGGAATTGCATTGATTAACGTGGCCGAAGATGGTGAAAACAGCATTTCAGTGGCTCCGGGCGCCAACAGCTGGTTATTCCCGGAAGATATTTATGGTTTTGAGGATGCTTTCGATGGTGCAAAAGTGGTGCTGGTACAATTGGAAACTCCTATGGAAACAGTTGAGGCGGCTGCAGAGGTAGCCCATGCCAAAGGGATTCCGTTTATTTTGAATCCGGCTCCCGGTGCTACAATTCCTGTAAGCTTGCTCAGCAAAGTAACTATCATTACTCCCAATGAAACCGAAGCGGCTATTCTTACTTCCCGGAAAAATTTTTCTGAAAAGGATATCCCGTATATGGCCGGCGAAATTTTTGACAAGGGAGGAACAACGGTCCTTCTTACACTTGGCAGTAAAGGCGTATATTTAAAAACATTTGATTTTGAAGCAATGATTCCGGGTTATAAAGTAAAAGCAATGGATACCACTGCTGCCGGCGATGTGTTTAATGGGGCGCTGGCAGCGGCATTAGCCGGCGAAATGGATTTAAACGAAGCGGTTGACTTTGCCCAGCGGGCGGCTGCTATTTCTGTTACCCGAATGGGAGCGCAACCTTCTGCTCCAAATTTTGATGAAATTCAACACTATCAATTTTAAAATTTAAAAGAAACCTAAAACTAAAAATAATGAGGACAATACTTTTTTTCCTGATGTTTTTTTTCTTTCTGGCAGGATGTCAGGAGCAGACCGGCAAAGATGCAATAATTTCTATAACTGATGGCGAAACAGTTAAAATTTCAAAAAGTGATTTGCAGGACAAAATTAAAGGCGGCTGGGCTGGCCAGGTGATTGGATGCACTTACGGCGGGCCCACCGAATTTCAGTGGAACGGAACCATGATTGGCGACCACGTGCCCATTCCCTGGGACGAAACGCGAATGTTGTGGTATTATGAAAATTCACCGGGTTTGTACGACGATGTATATATGGATTTAACCTTTGTGGATGTATTTGAAAAACACGGACTGGATGCACCTGACTCGCTTCATGCACTTGCTTTTGCAAGGGCTGAATATCCTCTCTGGCATGCCAATCAGGCTGCACGTTACAATATTCTGAACGGAATTATGCCTCCGGCTTCAGGCCACTGGAAAAACAATCCGCATGCCGACGACATCGACTTTCAGATTGAAGCCGATTTTGCAGGACTGATGGCGCCGGGAATGCCAAATGGTGCTGCTGATATAGGTTGGCGAATTGGCCACATTATGAACTACGGCGACGGTGTTTACGGCGGAATATACGTGGCAGCCATGTATTCACTGGCTTTTGTTCACAACGATATGGTATTTATCGTGGAAGAGGCGCTGAAAACCATTCCACCCCAAAGCGAATTTTACCAGTGCATTGCCGATGTCATTCAATGGTACAAACAAAATCCCGACGACTGGAAGTCGGCCTGGTATGAAGCCCAGAAAAAATGGACGTTCGACAAAGGTTGTCCCGACGGCGTTTTCCGTCCTTTTAACATCGATGCCAAAATTAACGCAGCTTACATTGTTATCGGCCTGCTTTACGGGAAAGGTGATTTTGGAGCAACCGTTGATATCAGCACCCGCTGCGGGTACGATTCCGACTGCAATCCGGCCAACGCTGCCGGTATTTTGGGTACCATGATTGGTTATAGCAATATTCCGGATTACTGGAAACAGGGAATCGATAAAGTGGAGGACATGAATTTCCAATATACTGAAATGTCGCTCAACAAAGTGTATGACATCGGTCTTCGCCATGCATCGGAAATGATAAAACAAAACGGTGGTAGTGAAGAGGGCGAAAACTTCCTGATTCAATATCAGATACCACAAACCGTTCCGCTGGAAGTAGGTTTTGAAGGACTTTTTCCAACTGAACGAAGAAGAATTGGCAAGCAAATAACCAGGCAAAATTTTGAAATTACCTTTGAAATAGAAGGCTGTGGTTTTGTGGTTGGCGGACGGGCTGCCAAAGAAAATCAGTTGCCTGAAGCTGTCCTTGAGCTGGATGTGTTCGTTGACGGCCAACTGTTTGAAACGGCAAAACTGCCCACCCAGTGGCTGGTTCGCCGTCATGAAGTTACCTGGAAGTACGACCTGCCGGAAGGCAAGCATACCATCATTTTGAAAGCCCGAAACATTCCGGAAGGTTACCGGGTTGAAACCGGTGATTTGCTTGTTTATTCAACGAACGACCCGGGAACCAGGGTTTATTTTGAGCAATAGTGAATCAATGTAAATTATAATAGGGAATAATGTTCCCGCAGATATCGCTGTTTTACGCAGAATATATCTAAAAACCAGCGTTTATCGGCAGGAGGTCTTAATTTATTTTGAAGTTTCAGCAGACAAAGAATGTATGGTAATTTCAGTTTTTACACCGTGGCTTCTCCCTAAGGGATTCCCTTGGAAAGCCCGGTGAACAGAAGCAGCTCAAAGCAATAAGGCTTCAGCCATTAAAGGGATTAAATGCTAAAGCCGCAAAAGAAACTGAGAAAGTAAATCACCGGGCTGAAGCGCCGGTGAAAAAAGGATGAATGCCTTTTACCGCAGTTAAAAACGTTGAATTTGTCGAACACCTTAAAAGATAATATGTGTTTGAAAAACAATATTTTTACAAATCCAATAAATTGAATGAATTATGAGAAACTTAATCGTATTAACCTTTTTTCTTTTTACGGTTTTCACCGGTACTGCACAGGTGAAAATCATTTTCGACACCGATTTTGGCGGTGATGCCGACGACCTGGGCGCGCTGGTCATGCTGCATAATTTGCACAATGTCGAAGAATGTGAATTGCTGGGCATTGCAAGCTGGTCAACCGAGCAGTTTGTGATTCCGGCCATGGATGCAGTGAACCGGTTTTATGGAAACCCGGAAATTCCCATGGGTGTTCGCTCGAAGGAATCGCATTTTCAGGACTGGAACTACAACAAACCGATAGCCGACAATTTACCACACGAACTTTCAAACGACGACGTTCCGCCGGCATTGGACCTTTACCGGAAAATCCTTTCGGAGCAGGCCGACCAAAGCGTTACCATTGTAACGGTTGGTCCGCTCAAAAACATCATGGATTTAATTCAGTCAAAACCCGATACATATTCGGATTTAGACGGAAAAAAACTGATTGAAAAAAAGGTAAAGGAGTTTGTAATTATGGGCGGCTTTTTTCCCGGTGGAGAAAACGAATGGAATTTTAACGGAAATATGCCGGGGGTAACGAAATTTGTGCTTGAAAACCTCACTGTTCCGGTTGTTTTTTCAGGTGCTGAGGTTGGACTGAATATCAAAACCGGTGCTGTTTTTTCCAGGCTCGAAAAAAAACATCCGCTTTATTTGGGATGGCGGCATTTCAGCGAACATGCCCCGTGGATGAAAGAGTATTACAAAGGTGATTTTCTGGATAATGCCTCCTATGATCAGACTGCAGTATTGTATTCCGTTAGATCCGGTTTAGGCGAATACTGGGAAAAAGTGGACAACGGCTATTGCGTGGCCAAAGAAAACGGCGACAATTACTGGGTTGAGGGCGATAAATACAATCACGCCTACCTGGTATTGAAAAAGAAGCCGGAGGAAATGGCCAGGCTGATTGAATCCATTATGTTGAATCAGTTTTAATACGACAAAAATGAAATTATCAATTTTATTCCGGCTTAAATTCATTTTGCTGTTTACAGCAATTATAACTTGTGTTGTTTCTATTGGCAATGAAACCGGTAAACCTGCCGTCATCATAACTCAGGATGGAGAAGTCGATGACAGGAGTTCTTTTGTACGATTTCTGCTTTACACACCGGATATGGATTTAAGGGGTATTGTTGCAACAAACTCCAAATGGCAAAAGAACGGACACGGCCTGGAATGGATTTACGAAGCGTATGATTTGTATGACCAGGTACGGGAAAACCTTCTTCTGCATAATCCGGATTATCCAAGTGTGGAATTTTTAAAATCAATCACAGTTTTGGGAAATGAAGATCCAAAACACCTGACTGGTGATGCTCCTTATGTTGATTCGGAGGGTTCCGAATTAATAGTAAAGGAACTCTTAAAAATTGAAAGCGATTTGTTACACATAAACTGCTGGGGCGGTGTAAATACAGTAGCTCATGCACTTTGGAAATTCAGGGAAAACCATCCTGCCGAATACAAAAAGAACATTCCAAAGGTTCGGGTAATTGCCATCGATTTTCAGGATGAAGCCGGGAACTGGATTGTTAATAATATGCCGGAAGTCCGGATTATCAGAAACAATGCGTTTCACATGACCTGGAATTACCACGATAAAGAACCTTTAAAACACAACCCATATCCGAATCTGATGAGTGAAAAATGGCTTTCCGAACACGTAAAAGAGAATCATGGGCCGCTTGGTGCATGGTATCCGCAAAGGAACATCAGCGAGGGAGATACGCCCGCTTTTTTAAACTTTGTTGATAACGGACTTAATACGTATAAAGACTATTCAGCCGGAGGTTGGGGCGGTCGTTACCAATCGGTGAGGGGTAATTACTGGAGTGATGCAACCGATGACAACAATATGCAAAAAACGCTTTGGAGATGGATTCCTGCCGTTCAAAATGATTTTGAAGCCCGTATGGACTGGTGTGTCAAATCATACAAAGATACCAATCATCCGCCGGAAATTGAGGAAGTAACTGTTCCGGAAACCGTGAAACCGGGTCAGAAAGTGGAGTTAAAAGCAACGGCTTCCGACCCCGACGGAAATGCAGTTTATTACTGGTGGTGGCATTATCCCGATCCGTCCGGCATGAATAATCCCATTAAAATCGTTCACGAAACTTCAGATAATGCACATTTTGTTGTGCCTGAAAACTTGAACAAGGAAATTCATATTATTTTGGAAGTTTCTGATGATGGCGATCCTGTGTTAAAAAGCTACAAACGTCTAATATTTAAGATGGAAAAGTAATCAGGCATGAACGAATCTGTAATCAACAATATTTTGAATATTCCAAAAATGATTTTAAAAAATGAAAAGATTTAATTTAAAAAAGGTTTTCGGGAATGGATTTTTTTCGTCGTTATTGATGCTGGCAATTTTTTTCAGCGCTTGTAATATGACGGAAAGTTCCAAAATCCCGGTTATTTTCGATACCGATGCCAACAATGAAGTGGACGACCAGCATGCGCTGGCTTACCTGCTGTTTAGCGGCGATCACTTTAAAGTGGAGGGCGTTACGGTAAATGCAACGAGTTCACCCGCAGGATATTCCGACGAGTCGGATGTAAGTGATCACTACGAAGAGGCCAAACGGGTGATGCAGCTTTGTGGTGAGTTATATGGAAAAATTCCGCTAAAAACCGGTGCAAACGGTTCGTTCGAAGAAATTAAAAACCATATTGGTGCCGCTGAGTTCGATGGTCACGAAGCAGTTGATTTTATCATTGAACAGGCCATGAAAAAGCGTAACCAAAAGTTGGTTTTGCTGCCGGTGGGCAAACTCACCAACATTGCCCTGGCGCTGATGAAAGAACCGGCCATTGCCAATAATGTACGAATCGTTTGGCTGGGCTCCAATTACCCGGAACCGGGCGAACATAACCAGGACTGGGACATTGAATCCATGAATTACATTCTGGATGCGGATGTGCCGTTTGAAATGGTAACCGTGCGCTACGGAAAACCATCGGGAACGGCCGCCGTTATGGCTTCCAAAGACCAGATTTTGCACCGGATGCCGGGAAAAGGGCCGGAAATCTCAACTCCTGTTACGGGCCGGCATGGCGGCGAATTCACCAATTTTGGCGACTATTCCGTAAACCTTTTCGAACAATACGGCATGTGGGGCGATCCTCCGGGCAGAGCGCTTTTCGATATGGCTGCGGTGGCAGTCGTTAAAAATCCTGAATGGGCTGAAACCCGCGAAATTCCTGCACCTATTTATATGAATGAAAAATGGGTGGAACGCCCAAACAACCCGCGAAAAATTACCCTGTGGGAATGGTTCGATATTTACGGGATAATGAACGATTTTTTTGTTACAATGGATGATTACAAACTGGTAAAAGCCAACTAATTAAAAGGGAAATCAAAAATAACAGTTCAATGAGAAATTTTGGTTATTTACTTTTATTATTCCTCTTTTTCTGGATTTCATGCAATGAACAATCAGGAGAAGGAAAATTTGACGGAATAAAAGTTTATCCTTCAAACACCTGGTACTGGCAATTTAAACAAAAGCCTGTTTTACTGCTTGGCGCCTCGGATTACCACAATATTTTTCAACGCGATGATATTGTGGATGAACTTGTGCTGCTTCAGTCTCATGGCGGTAATTATGTGCGAAATACAATGGCTTCAAGGGAAATTACCGACCATCATCGTGATTTGTGGCCCTATAAAATTGCGTCAACCACTGAAGATTCGTTAATAAACATATACAACTTGGACCAATGGAATGACGACTACTGGGCAAAATTTGAGCGGATGCTGGAAGAAACAGCCAAAAGGGACATCATAGTTGAAATCGAAATCTGGGAACGGCACGATTGTTACCGCACCCGCGACCAGGCCGGTTGGTTACGCCATCCGTTCAATCCCGACAATAACATTAATTTTTCGGAAGAAGAATCGGGAATGCCAGCCATCGAATGGCCCAACGACTCAAACACACCAGGTCATCCGTTTTTTAATACCGTGCCCCCGCTCCAAAACCATCCGTTGGTTTTGAATTACCAAAAGGCCTTTGTGGATAAAATCCTGTCTTACACTTTCAACTACCATCATGTACTTTACAACATGAACAACGAAACGGTGGAAAGCCATCTTTTTGCCGATTACTGGGCAGATTACATTCTGCAAAAAGCAAAAGAAATAAACAAACACATCGAAATTACTGATATGCCCGATGCCCACGACATTACAGATGAAACCATTCTGCGTGTACTCGAATCGGATGTTTACACCTTTACGGATATTTCGCAGAACAATTTCCAAAAAGGAGATATGCATTGGGAAAGGATTCAGTATGTGCGGGATATTTTAAAAGACAATCCAAAACCCATTACCAACACAAAAATTTACGGCGCCGACTTGTCGCCCGGAAATGTCGATTTCTGGGGAGATACAAAGGAAGCCAAAAACCGCTTTTGGCGAAATATTCTGGGAGGCTGCTCTTCGGCACGCTTCCACCGGAGGCCCTGGGGACTGGGAAATACTCAACAGGCCATGAATAATGTTTTGAGCATGCGAATGCTTACCGATGAGATGGATTTTTTCAGTCACCGGCCAATGCTGGAACTTCTCACTGACCGTGAACCTAACGAAGCATTCTGTATGGCCATTCCCGGCAAAGAATATGTGGTATATTTCCCATCTTCAGGCGAGGTTATGCTGAACGGAGCACCTGGGAAATATCAGGCCAGATGGCTCGATATCGACAATTCAGCATGGGAAGATCCTTTTGAATTGGAGTTACCAGCGTCTGTAAAATCAGTTGGTGACAGTCATCGAGTATTAGTTTTAAAACGATAAAATATGCATTACCTGACAAAAAAAGCGGCAATACTTGGAGTGGTCTTTCAAGTAGCATTCGTTGCAAACCTTTTGGCTCAAAAAAATAGAAATGAGCATTACGACTTCACACACCGAAAAGGGGAAATTGTAATAAAAGCCAAACCAGGTGCAAAAATTCAAATTGAACAGCAGGAACATGAATTTTGGTTCGGGTGCGCCATCAGCGATGGAATTTTTAACGGAAGGGCCTCTGAAAATGATGTAAAAATGTACAAGCAAATTTTTCTTCAGAATTTCAATTCGGCAGTTACCGAAAATGCAGTAAAATGGCCGGGCATGGAGCGGCAAAAAGGCGAAGTGGATTATTCGCTGGTGGACGCCATGCTGGAGTGGACGGAAGAAAACAACATTCCGCTCAGGGCGCACAACCTTTTCTGGGGAATCGAACGATTTATTCAGCCGTGGATAAAAGAACTTTCGGATGAAGAGTTGGAAACAACGTTGAAAAGACGTGCTGAAACGGTGACTGCCCGCTACAAAGGCCGGTTTGCCGAATACGACCTGAACAATGAAATGATTCACGGTAACTATTACGAAGACCGGCTGGGGCCGGATATCACCAAAAGAATGGCACTTTGGGCGCAAAACGGCGATCCGGATATCAAACTTTATCTGAATGATTACGACATTCTTACCGGAAATAAACTGGATGAATACATGGCCCACATCCGCGGTTTGCTGGGACAGGGTGTTCCCATTGCCGGAATTGGCGTTCAGGGGCACCTTCATGCCGAATCGTTCGATCGCGGCGAACTGAAACGTTCACTCGATTCACTGGCACAATTCAACCTGCCCATAAAAATTACCGAATTCAACATGCCCGGGCAACGCTCAAAATATTACCAAAACCGCGATTTGAAAATGACAGATGAAGAGGAACAGCAAAAAGCAAGGGATTTGGTGGATTATTACAAAATATGTTTTGCCCATCCGGCAGTTGACGGCATTTTGATGTGGGGATTCTGGGAAGGCGCCAACTGGATTCCGCAGTCGTCGCTATACAACCGCGACTGGTCGCCTACACCCGCTGGAGAAGCCTATCAGTTTCTGATTTTTGACGAGTGGTGGACAAATCTGTTCGGAACAACAAATAACGGAAATATTTCAGTTCCGGCTTTTTACGGAAAATACAAAATTACCGTTGACGGACAAACAAAAGAAGTTGAACTGAAAAAATCTGATGGGATGGTACAGGTTGATTTTAGTTCTGTAACAGACTAAGGATTCTTTGGTTTACAAAATAAAAGTGCTCGGCAATTTTGTGTCAGCTTTCCGGTTTTTCTGTGAAATCTATTTTCTTTTGCTGCGCGCGGGGCAGCTCAAGGTCTTCGGCCACCAGCTCCCAGCCGACTGAATCGATAAGCTGGCGGATAACGGCAACGGTGTCGGCTGCCTGGTTGCGGGCAATGTCGAAAAGATAACTGCGTTCTATTTTTTCACGAATAAATTCCTTCGACCTGATGTTCATGTTGGTGAGATCGGCCTCCGAAAATTTGTTGATGAGTCCTTTTTGCACATCGTAAAATTCCAGGTCGGTTTCCATGCTCATGATTTCAGGATCGGGGAAGTGTGACAATATAACACGTCTCTTCTCGGGTTTCATCTCGATATGAATTTTGGCCAAATCGAATCCGATAAGCACCTTGGCTTTTACTATCAGCAGGGCTTTCTTTTCCAACTGAAGAAGTTTGAAAAACATGCTTTTCCCGTCGCGATGTGCAAACACTTCCGAAAACTCACCCTCAACGGTTATCAATTTGCAAACATGACGTATTTTGTTGAGCAGTACGGTTGACTGAACCTGTGGGCCAAGGTTTGTTTTACTTTTAAAATACCACGAGGCAGCAGCAACTCCTCCTGCCAGTCCGAGTAATACTCCCAATATTATCAGGGTTTCCATATCTCTGTTGCTTTATTGAACTAATATAGAATTTTTTATGGAAAACGGGAGGGTCATGTATTATTTTTCTTTTAAAGGTTAATCCTGCACTTAGTCTTCGTTGAGTTGGGCAGGTTCCGGTTGGCTTTCATTTAAGAAGTGACTGGCCATGTCAAAAACCGGATAATCATCTGAAATTGCCCCCAGATTTGTCGCACAGGCAACAACCAGTTTTTCTTCCGGATAAACCAGAATGGCAGCTCCTCCGCCGGTAACTTTTCCGCTTTTCCCGTAAATCGTACGTCCGCTTCGGTCGCTCATTAAAATCCAGCCATTGACCATATTCGAGGGAATGTCGTTAAACAGCGGTATCGGTTCAAAAAAACCGCTTTTCGGCATTTCCTGAAAATAATCGGAAAAAAGCACTGCATTTCCAAATTTTACAAGGTCTTCCGCATTGGAGAGCATTCCTTCCGAAGGTGCTCTGAAACGCATGTCGCGCGTGGTGGCATGCACCACATGCGATATAAAATTGTGATCGTAAAAATCGGAACGGCCTTTTATGGTGACAAACGGGTTATCGATAAGCGTATTGGTCAGATTCAGCGTGTCTGTTAGGAATCCGGCAAGGATTTTTGAAAAGCTTTCGCCGGTAACTTTTTCCATTACAGCCCCCAACAGGTTATAATTATAATAACTCGGAATCTGATAAATGCCGGGTGGGGCTATCAGCGAATCTTCTCTGATATTATTGATGCCGGCCTGAAGGGTGACATTGAGTCCGCGCCAGTCTGTTTCATCCATGTTGGGCTCCCGTATTCCGGAAGTTTGATTGACCAGGTGATGAATGGGAAGTTTAAACTGTTTTTCGGGAAATTCAGGATAATAAAACTGTACAGTAGAATCGGGATGCAGCATTCCTTGCTCCACCATTTTTTGGTATATGGCAGAGGTAAACAGTTCCGAAACCTGTCCGATGCGGAATTTGGTTTGCCGTGTTGCAGGTGTTTCCAAATCCTTCGACGATTGCCCCATCCCCTCAGAATATATTATTTTTCCATCTATTGCAACGGCAAATGTTCCACCGGGAATGAAGTTCCGCGAAAGAAAGAATACAGCATCTTTGCGTGCGGCTTTTATTTCATCGATGTATTTTCTGTCGTACAGTATATCCGACTTGTTTTTTTTACAGTTTGAAAGGCTGAATAAAAGGATAAATAAAAATGCGAGTCGCAGAATTCTGTTCACTTTCATATTTATTCGTTTATCATTTATTTAATAATGGACGCAAAAATAGGGAATTTGGTAAAAATCTGAATCTTAAAAATTGCAAAAAATTTATAACCCTACGTGGGTGATTTCGTTTTCGGAGCGGGCAATGGTAACTGCTCCACAACTGTCGCTCCAAACGTTCACCGAGGTGCGTAACATATCCAGAATCCGGTCAACGGCCAGAATCAGGCCAATACCTTCCAGCGGAAGTCCAACGGCGGTGAGAACCACTGTAATCATAACCAGGCCTGCCATGGGAATTCCTGCTGCGCCAATGGAAGCAAGTAATGCGGTAACTACAACAAGCGCCTGTTGCCCAAAAGTGAGATCAATTCCATACGCCTGGGCAATGAACATGGCAGCTACACATTCGTACAATGCAGTTCCGTCCATGTTGATGGTGGCCCCCAGTGGCAGTGTAAAACTCGAAATTTTGTTGGATACACCGCTGTTGTTTTCAAGCGCCTCCATGGTCAGAGGCAGGGTGGCACTCGATGAAGATGTGCTAAATGCTGTTAGTAAGGGAGTTATCATGTTCTTAAGGTGGGCATAGGGCCTGGCTTTGCCAATTACCCGGACAATAATGGGCAGAGATACCAGCGCATGAAACAAGAGGGCCACTATCACACAAAGACTGTAAATGGCCAGGCTTCCGGCAATGCTTCCCAGTTGATCTGAGTTCCGGTGAACTTCGGCGGAAACAATTCCAAAAATGCCTAACGGAGTAAATTTTATGATGAAAAGGGTCACTTTCATCATTACCTCAAACAAGGCATCAAAAAAATGGGTCAGAGTTTCACGATGCTTTTGTTCTACCCGGGTAATGAAGAACCCGAAAAGAATGGCAAAAAATATGACCGGGAGAATGGCTCCCTGTGCCATTGCATCAACAATGTTCTCGGGCACAATGCGGTAAAAAATATCTTTTACCGAACCGGCATGTTCTGTGAGCCCTTCCACGGTTTGCGAAAATCCAAGGTCAACACCCACTCCCGGTTTCACTAAGTTTACAACAGTGAGTCCTGTAAGAATGGCCAATGTGCTCGTTGCGAGATAATACATCATGGTTTTTATACCCAGTCTTCCAAGGTTTTTGCCATCGCCCATGCTGGTAACACCACTAATTATAGAGCTGAAAACCAGGGGAATAATTATCATTTTTAATGCCCTGAGAAAAATATCGCCAATCCACGAAACATATTTTATTCCTTCGGGTACAAAATATCCAAATAAAACAGCAAGGATAAAGGCAATGAGGATTTGCCAGTGCAACTTGATTTTAAAAATTCTCACATTTCCGGTTTTAACAGGTTTTTAAAGGGTTGCTAAATTAGTTTTTTTAAAAGATTTGACAAATTTTGGTAAAACCTGAAAGGGAAATAAAAACAAAAAACAATTAAAAAATTATATATTCGTGGGATAATCAGAAATATTAAAAAAGAAGAATATGTTTGAAAAAGAAATTTACATCAACCGGAGAAATAAACTCAAGGGAAAAGTATCAGATGGTATAGCTCTGTTTTTGGGGAATCTGGAGTCGCCGATGAATTATCCCGACAATACTTACCATTTCAGGCAAGACAGTTCATTTTTGTATTTTTTTGGGCTCGATTTTCCGGGTTTGGCCGGGGTTATTGATTTTGACAGCGGGGAAGATTACATTTACGGTAACGATGTGGGCATTGACGACATTATTTGGATGGGACCACAAGTTACCATTCGCGAAAATGCAGCAAAAGCGGGTGTGAACAATACCGATTCGTTAGTCAGGATGAATGATTTCATTTCAGAGGCAATTAAGAAAGGAAGGAAAATACATATTTTGCCGCCGTATCGCGGAGAAAACAAAATATGGCTGGAACAGTTGCTGGGTATTTCTGCCATGCGTATTGGAGAATATGCTTCGGTTGAACTGATTAAAGCTGTGGTTGATCTGCGTTCGGTAAAAGAACCCGGCGAAATTGAGGAAATTAAAAAAGCCTGCGCTGTGGGATACGAAATGCATGTTACAGCCATGAAAATGGCGAAACCGGGGGTATGGGAACAAAAAATTGCCGGAACCATAGAAGGTATTGCTGCTGCCGGTGGCGGAACAATTGCTTTCCCGATTATTCTGTCGCAAAACGGTGAAACCCTTCACAACCACGATCATTCCCAGATACTGAAAGAGGGCAGGCTGATGGTCACCGATGCCGGTGCTGAATCATTGATGCATTATGCGTCCGATTTTACCCGGACCGTTCCGGTAGGTGGAAAATTTACGCAAAAACAACGTGAAATCTACGAAATTGTTCTGGCAGCCAACAACCAGGCCACAGCGCTTACACGCCCGGGAGTGACCTACCTTTCCGTGCATCTGGCTGCTGCCGAAGTACTTGCCTCCGGACTAAAGGATTTGGGATTGATGAAAGGCGACGTGAAAGAAGCCGTGGCTAACGGGGCACATGCCTTGTTCATGCCCCACGGCCTGGGGCACATGATGGGACTCGATGTGCACGATATGGAAGATATTGGTCAGATATATGTTGGCTACGACGACGAAACACGTCCTTCAACACAGTTCGGAACAGCTGCTCTGCGTTTGGGCCGGCGTTTACAGCCTGGGTTTGTAATTACCAACGAACCTGGCATCTATTTTATACCGGCACTTATCGATCAGTGGCAGCGGGATAAAACCAATGCTGATTTCATTAATTTTGACAAAGTGAATGAATACCGCGATTTTGGAGGTATTAGGCTCGAAGATGACATACTGGTTACAGAATTGGGCAGTGAAATAATCGGTGAGCGGGTGCCTGTTCATCCCGACGAAGTAGAAAAAATGGTATCGGGCGAATAGTTTAGCCCGTTTTTTCCATTTGTTTTTTCAGGATGCGGTGATAAAAATAATCCATTTCGGTTTTTATTTCATCCCGTATTTCGCGGCATTTTTCCCTGATTTCAGCTTTGTTCCTGGAGTTTTTGTACGGATTATGAAACCCAAGGTGCATTTTTCGTTTGCATTTAATGGGAGGAATCTTTAATTGTTCCACCGTGCCGTCTCCCACAGTTATCAGATAATCGAATTCCATATCATCGAATTTGGAATAATGTTGCGAAACCTGAGGTTCGAGGTTGATCCCAATTTCTGCCATCACTTCAATGGCAATTGGACTCACATGATCGGAAGGCTCAATACCTGCAGAATAAATATCGAGATCTTTGTCGTAACTTCTCAATATTGCCTCAGCCATTTGGCTCCTGCATGAATTCTGATTGCTTAAAAAAAATATCTTCATCAAACTAACGGTTTTTGGTTTTCGGTTTTTACCGGTTTCCTGTTTTTAATTTTGGCTTAAAATAGAATTTAATCGGCATTTTTCAAAATAAAATATGTGTTGATTAGTTTGAAAATTAAACTTTTACAGATGTTCTTCAACATATATTTAGAAATTATGCCAGTTTGCCGATGCCTGTAAACATTGATTTTGGGCTTACAATTAGCTGATGACCTGATATGTCGTTTTTCAAAATATTTTAAATTCTTTGAGTATTAATGCGTAATTCCCTATTTTCGTAGTCTGAAAAATTATGCACACCATGAATACATGGTATTTAAAATTTTGTAAATGGAACCTAAAGATCTGAAAAACCCGGAAGGGTTAAAAAGTACGGAGAAGCCTAAAGAGGAAAAACCCGGAAAAACTACTGCTCAAAAAGAAAAAGTAAAGGAAAAGCCTGAAGCAACGGAGGCAGAAACAAAAAAAGAACAAACAACCGAACCGCAAGAGACAGGTTTAACCCTGGAGACATTCTCTGCCGATGAAAAAAGCAAAGCTCCCGTTAAGGAGAGTACGGATAAGCCGGAAACGGGAAAGTCACCCGATACGGAAGCAGGTGAGTCTGTTGAAGATGTAACAGAGGTTTCGGCCAGGCCAGTTGCTGAAGAGCCCGAAGTGGTAAAGGAACCTGAACAGGAAGAGCCCGTAACACCAAATGCTGAAGCACCGGCTGAGGAAAAGCCCGGGGAATTGGAAGCCGATGAGCCAGCCAAATCAGAACCGGGTGAAGAGCCTGAAATGGTAAAGGAAACTGAACCGGAAAAAGCCGCTGCTGAAGAACAAAAAATACCGGATCCGGAAGAACCCGAAGCACCAAATGCTGAAGCACCGGCTGAGGAAAAGCCCAAGGAATTGGAAGCCGATGAGCCAGCCAAATCAGAACCGGCTGAAGAGCCCGAAGTGGTAAAGGAACCTGAACCGGAAAAAGCCGCTGCTGAAGAACAAAAAACACCTGAACCGGAAGAGCCCGAAGAACCAAATGCAGAACCACTGGTAGAGGAAAAGCCCGGGAAATTGGTTGCCGATGAGGCTGCAAAACCGGAAACAGCAGAAAAATCTGATGCCGAAAGCAAACCAAAGCCGGAGGAAACTCCCGGAGAAGAAGCTGAGGCCAAAGCAGCTCCAAAAAAAGAAAAACATGAACCAGATATAAAAGAAAAGAAACCTTCCGAACCCATTCACCCGAAAAAGGAAAAACCCGATTACGCCACCTTATCGCTGATTGAACTGGTGAATGCGATGCGCGATGTGCTCGACAGCAATGGCGATCACGATATAAAAGATGAAGTAGAAGCCATTAAGGCTGCTTTCTACAAGCAGGTGAAAGAAGAAACCGAAGAGCAGAAAAAGCAGTTTATTGAAGATGGAGGCGATGAAGAAGAATTTGAAGCGGAAGAAAATCCGTATGAACAGGACATCAAGGATTTGCTGAAACGCTACCGCCAAATCAGGCATGAATTCAATAAAAAAATGGAACAGGAAAAGGAGGTTAATCTTCAGGTGAAATACGATATCATTGAGGAGATTAAAGGATTGATCCACAAAGAAGAATCGATCAATAAAACTTTCCAGGAATTCAGGGATTTACAACAGCGCTGGCGTGAAATCGGATTGGTTCCGCAGGCTAGAATGAAGGATTTGTGGGATACCTATCATTTTCATGTTGAAAGTTTCTACGATTACATAAAGATTAACCGGGAACTGAGGGACCTGGACCTGAAGAAGAACCTGGAAATGAAAATTAAGCTGTGTGAACAGGCCGAAGAGTTGTTGCTCGAAACCAACATCATCAGAGCCTTCAACCAGCTTCAGAAACTACACGACCGCTGGCGCGAAATCGGACCTGTTCCCCGCGAGAATAAAGACGATATCTGGGAACGGTTTAAAGCATCGACGGCAAAAATCAATAAAAAACACCAGGAATATTTCGAAGGACGAAAAACCGAGCAGAAGAATAACCTGGAAGCCAAGCGCGCACTCTGCGAACAGGTTGAAGAGATAAATGAAATGGAGCTGGATTCGCACAAGGATTGGGGCGAAAAATCCAAGGAAGTGGTAAACCTTCAAAGAGTATGGCGCACCATTGGATTTGCTCCGCGCAAAGACAACAATAAAATCTACAAGCGTTTTCGTGAAGCCTGCGATGCTTTTTTCGATGCTAAACGCGAGTTTTACTCCAAAAACAAAGAGCTGCAGCAGAATAACCTGCAACTGAAAACCGACCTTTGCATGCAGGCCGAAGCATTGAAAGAAAGTACCGACTGGCGCAAAACAACCCAGGATTTAATCAATATTCAAAAGCAGTGGAAGGAGATTGGCCCGGTACCCCGGAAAAATTCCGAAGCCCTTTGGAAGCGCTTCAGGGCTGCCTGCGATTATTTTTTCGATAAAAAATCGGAACATTTTTCAAACATCGATTCCGAACAGGACGACAACCTGAAAGCGAAAGAGCAACTTGTTACTGATGTGGAAAGTTTTAAACCCACCGATGATGCCGATGAAAACCTGAAAGTGCTTAAGGATTTTCAGCGCCGATGGACGGAAATCGGGCATGTACCCATCAGGAAAAAAGACGATATTCAGAAAAAATACAGGGAGGCCATCAATAAATTGTTCGACGATTTGAACCTCGATGAGTCGAAAAGAAACCTCCTCAGGTTCAGAACAAAAATGGCTTCGTTCTCCGAGTCTTCACGGGGGCAGAATAAAATGCGGCTCGAGCGCGACAAGTATATGAATAAACTGAAGCAACTCGAAAACGATTTAGTTCTGCTCGATAACAATATCGGGTTCTTCGCAAAATCGAAAAATGCCGAAGCGCTGATTAAAGACGTGAAGCGAAAAATTGACCAAACCAGAGAAAAGATTGAAATGCTGAAAGATAAAATCAGGGTGATTGACGAGATGGATCAATCGGAAGAATAAACAAAGTTAAAAAAAATAAAGTCCCGCCAGAGTGAAAACCTTTGGCGGGATTTTTTTGTCCTGAAACCGGGCCTTTAAAAGTGGGCGATTTCAAACTCTGAAAAAAAAAGAAGCTTCCAAATCAGAAAAAACAGCCAATCGAAAAGGTTATACCACAAACATATTGTTTATGCCCGTAAGCACCATGTTTATGCCAATGGCGCCAATAAAGAACCCGTTGAGTCGCAGCAAAACTTCCATATTTTTATCGAAAGCAGTTTTTAATTTTTTGGTTTCTATTGAGTTGCGAAGTTTTGTAAGCAATACCAACGTTGCGAAATTAACAACGAAAATAACGACCAGCAAAACTGAACCAATGAGGAATGAATGCTTTTGTGAAAGCAAAATACTTAGCGAAATGGTGCCTGCACCAACCATAAATGGTAAAGCAATTTCCGAAGCTAAATCGTCAAGATTTTCCTTAATAATGAACAAAGCTTTTTGTCCCCTTACAATGAAAAAATAGGCAAAAGAAAAAATAATGATTCCGCCAAAAATGCGGAATGATTCAAAATCGATGTGAAAAACCTTTCTGAAGATAACATCGCCGGTAAAAAAGAATACAAGACAAATAAAAAAGGAAATCAAAGTTGCCTTAAATATTACCCGTGTAAAACTGCTGGGAGTCAGGTCTTTTCTTACTGGTTCCAGGTACAGAAAAAGTGCAAATGGATTTAACATGACCAGGAATTCAATTACAGACGAAATCATAAGGTTGAAATTTTTCAGTTGAACATTTTGTTGCAAAAGTAAATTGAAATTGCGGGTTTGCAAGAAAGTACCCCACTTTTAATACCCGATCCAACAAAAAAGCCGTCCTCCTTGCGAAAGACGGCCTCTGGTCTATTTAATTGAAATTATTTTCTTAAAACTTTTTTGTAACCGTAAATGGCGCTGTCGCCCAGCTCTTCTTCAATACGAAGCAACTGGTTGTATTTGGCCATGCGGTCGGAACGGCTCAGTGAACCGGTTTTAATTTGTCCGCTGTTGGTAGCCACGGCAATGTCGGCAATGGTTGAATCTTCGGTTTCGCCCGAGCGGTGCGAAGTAACTGAAGTATAACCTGCACGGTGGGCCATTTCAATGGCATCCAGCGTTTCGGTAAGCGTACCAATCTGGTTTACTTTAATCAGAATGGAGTTGGCTGCTGCAAGTTCAATGCCTTTTTTCAGGTATTCCACGTTGGTAACAAACAGGTCGTCGCCCACCAACTGGCATTTGTCGCCAATGGTAGCATTCAGTTTTACCCATCCGTCCCAGTCGCCTTCATCCATTCCGTCTTCGATAGAGTCAATCGGGAATTTTTCAACCAGTTCGGCCAGATAAGCCGCTTGTTCATCCTGATTGCGTTTTGCTCCGCCTTCTCCTTCAAATTTGCTGTAATCGTAAACGCCATTTTCAAAAAATTCAGAAGCGGCACAGTCGAGCGCAATGGAAACTTCGCCACCGTCTTCGGCACGTCCCGGTTTATAACCTGCATTTTTAATGGCTTCAATGATGCTGTTCAATGCATCTTCGGTTCCGTCGAGTGCGGGTGCAAAACCTCCTTCATCGCCTACTGCAGTACTCAGACCGCGATCGTGCAATACTTTTTTCAGTGCGTGGAAAATTTCGGCGCCCATACGCAGGCCTTCACGGAAGGAAGGAGCGCCAATAGGACGGATCATAAATTCCTGGAAGGCAATGGGGGCGTCAGAATGTGAACCGCCATTGATGATGTTCATCATAGGTACGGGTAGTGTTTTGGCGTTGGTTCCTCCAATGTATCGGTAAAGCGGCAAGCCGGCAAATTCGGCGGCAGCTTTGGCACAGGCCAGAGAAACACCCAGCATGGCGTTGGCGCCCAGTTTCGATTTGGTTTTTGTTCCGTCAAGTTCAAGTAACTTGTTATCGATGGCCACCTGATCGGTTCCGTCCATGCCAACCAGTTCTTTGGCAATTACTTCGTTTACGTTATCAACAGCTTTCAGAACACCTTTCCCAAGATAACGTTTTTTATCGCCGTCGCGCAGTTCGAGGGCTTCGTTTTCGCCGGTAGATGCTCCGGAAGGCACTGCTGCACGGCCAAAAGCGCCGCTTTCTAAAAGTACTTCCACTTCAATTGTCGGGTTTCCGCGTGAGTCCAGAATTTCCCTTGCTTTAATGTCGCTAATTAACATGGTAATTTGTTTTTATTGTTTAACTTCTATTCGTTTTAGACAGATAATCAGCTTGTTGAACTGATTTGTCAAATGCAGCCCAAATATACGAAAAATGTTCTGTTTTATTGGCAGTGCAGCTAATACAGATTATAGATATTTCATGTAGGGTTAACCTGGGACGCGCGGTTTCAAACCGTGCATTTTCTAACCCAAAGGTTCGGCCGGAAGGTAGCAAAATGAACTGCTCTCTTTGCAGAGAATGGTTCCATCTGCGGATAGGGTTTTAATGTGCGGTTTCAAACCACACGATCTTTTTATTGCCTGTACTTTTTACCCATCTTGTAACGTAGAACATCCACCTCCTGAAAAATTACCAGGCCACCTTTTTGGCTTTGGTCCATTAATTCGTTTACCCGCGCAGCAAATACATCGAGTTTTTCAACTGTATCCACAATTTCAATGGTCACCGGCATTTCGCCCGACAAGGCAAAAATTTTCATGGTGTGTACCGAATGGCTGGCGCCAAACGACATAATCCCTTTAAAAACCGTAGCTCCGGCCATACCGGCTTTCCGGGCTTCGAAAACGATTTCTTCGAACAGTGGGCGGCCTTGCACTTTATCCGATTCGCCCACATAAATTTTTAATATTCCTGCCCGACCTTCAATTTTCATGGTTTGAAATTTTAAAATATCATTCGAATAAGGATTACTCCCAGATAAACAGCTAAAATTCCCAGAAACAGATTTCCACCGATGTTAATGAAAAGAGAACTCCACGCCTTTTCATTAATCATGGTAAAGTTGTTATAGGCAAACGCTGAAAAAGTGGTGAATCCGCCACAAATGCCCACTGCCAAAAAAATACGCCATTCAGCGCTCATCAGGTTGCCCTTTTCGGCCAGCGCAAAAATCATCCCGATGATAAAACTCCCGGCTATGTTTGCAATTAATGTTCCCCAGGGGAAGGTGCTTGTCAGACTTTTTTCCATGTAATACTGTATCAGGTAGCGCAGCACACTACCAATGAAACCTCCGCTTCCCACCAGTAAAATCGTTCGTAGCATCCGATAATTTTTATTAATGCGACAATCTGCTATTTTTGAAGGATAAAAGTAATAAAAATGAAGGTACGGTTTTTCCTGGTTTTTTATTTTATTTTTTTAAGCAAAGGCCTGTTTGCCCAGACAGCGTTTCAAAAGCAGGTGCAAAGCTTTTTAAATCATCCCGATTATAGGAATGCTTCTGTGGGTATTCTGGTTTCTGAAGTGGAAACAGGGAACACTGTATTTGAACTGAACGCAGATAAGTTGCTTATTCCTGCTTCGGTGATGAAGGTTGTGACATCGGCAACCGCTCTGAAGATTTTAGGACCTGACTACCGGTTTCAAACCCGCCTGGGTTATTCCGGGAAAATTGAAAATGGAGTGCTGAAAGGCGATTTAATTATTATCGGGGGCGGAGACCCTGCACTTGGGTCAGAATATTTCACCAACCATTATTTTGCTCCGCATTTTCTGGAAACATGGGCACAAAAAGTCAGAGAAGCAGGCATCAAACGAGTGGAAGGCCGTCTGATTTTAGATACTTCGATGTACGATTCAGAAATAATACCTCCCACCTGGGTTTGGGAAGATATGGGGAATTATTACGGTGCCGGAGCCAGTGCACTTTCGGTTTATGACAATCTGTTCCGCATTCGTTTTCGTTCACCTGCAGCGGCAGGATTGCCCACTGAAATTGTCTCCACGTATCCGGAAGTGGAAGGTCTTACCTGGAAAAATGAGGTGCGCTCATCTGATGTTAACAGCGATCTTGCCTGGATTTTCGGCAGTCCGCTGGACGGAACACGGGTGATTCGCGGAACCATTCCCAAAAACCGAAGAGCTTTTACCATCAGAGCTTCCAATCCTTTTCCGGAGCAACTTCTGGCGGATGATTTTCTGAATCATCTGGCTCGGGCCGGTGTGTTTGTATCGGGTAGAACAATAGCTGAAGAGCTTGGAAATTCTGCATTCAGCCAAATACACACAACGGAATCGCCAACACTGGCCGAAATTGTGAAGGTGCTGAATGAAGAAAGCGTAAATCTGTTTGCCGAACATCTGGTAAAACAAATGGCTGCTGAAAAAACCGGGCTGGGCAGCAGAGATGAAGGGTTGAGAATTATTGCTCAATTTTGGAAAGAAAAAGGCATCGGCACCAGTCAGCTTTTTATGGAAGACGGCAGCGGATTGTCGCATTTTAATGCGCTTTCACCTGAATTCATGAATTCGGTTCTAAGATATATGGCGTTAACAGCATCCGGTTCAACCGAATTTCTGGGGTCAATGCCATCGGCAGGGCAGGGTACACTTCACCACTTCAATCCACAGCTTTTTCCGGGCAAAACCCTGCTTGCCAAAAGCGGTTCCATGACCCGGGTGCGGTGTTATGCCGGGTATCTTCAAACAAATTCAGGTAAAAATCTGACCTTTACTTTCATGGTTAATCATTTCTCCGGCTCACACTTACAGTTGATTTCAGAAATGGAAAAATTATTGGCAGAACTTCTGCGCTAACTTATTGGTTTTAAATGACCAGCAAACAACCTGAAATTTTTTTTCATAAAAAATTACTTCAAAATATTGACTTGAATTATTTCTTGTCGTAACTTGTATGCATGTACCATTAAGTCGTATTAAACTGAAAAGTCTTATACCCACAAGATTTCAAAGTTATAGATATGAATAGGTTATGTAAGCTTGTAATAGATTTAATCCGTGCAAAAATCAGATAAAAACATCTGAATTTATTTGATTTCTGAACCAAAATTTTAAAGTGAAGGCACATGATTTACGAAACGCTCCAGATTCTGAAAGAACAACTCGAAAGCTATTTTTCCGATATTGGTTTGGGAAAAATAATTGTACTCGAAAATATTGCCCTGTGGGAATCGGGGAGTGAAGATTCTAATCGTGTGAATAACAAAGTTGTTGTTTCACTATTGAAACTTGAAGAAGTAACAACATTAAAAAACACGCCTCATTTTAATGTGAACGATAATAAAACTGAATATAAAAATCCTCCCATTCACCTGAATCTGTATCTTTTAATTGCTGCAAATTGCGATACTTACGATAAATCGCTGCGAAGCATTTCCAAAGTAATCGAGTTTTTTCAGGGAAAAAAGGTTTTTACGTCAGCCAATACAGTTTACAACCGCAGCAACGTGTCGTTTGATGTACTCGATCATTTCAAATTCAATCTTGAAATTTATACGCCCACTTTCGAGGAGCTCAATAATATATGGGGTACCCTGGGAGGCAGGCAATTGCCTTCGGTAATTTACAGAGTTCAGCTTATTCAGATTGAACAGGATAAAAAGCTGGCTGCTTCTGAAGTTATTACACATATCGGCGGAACCCTTAACGATTTAAAACAATGAGCTTTTCCATTCAATATACAGAACTATTCAGGGTGAATATTTTTCACCGTTACTTTCTGGATAAAGGTTCGGTTGAATTCGGAACCATGAATGAAACAGACAAGGCAAAGCAACTTAACAACTACAATTTTCAAAGTACTGTCAAAATTGTTCCAACAGAAGAATCACGGCAAAAATTAAACGGTTACAACCTGGTTCTTAGAACATTGAATTCGGGTTTTACCGTTTGGTCTAAGGTTTCTGAAGCAGATGACAGTGAGCCGTTTATTTCGCTGGAGGATGATTTGAATTTTACTTTTCTGATTCATTTAAAGGATTCGGTTTTTTACAATTACACCGACCTGAAACTGGAGAATGCCGGGAAATTGTACTGCTTGTCAAACAAACGACTTGATTCTGAACCGCACAACTTCCCCTTGCTGGATAAAGCCGGCGGCAACTTTAATGTAGATGAAGGTTTTATTCTTTCCGGTGAAGGCGAAAAAGCAGAAAAAGCGTCATTAAATGCAGGTGAAAAAGAAAGACTTTTGGGCATTATCCGTATTTACATGAAAGGCGATAACAGTTCGCTGAATGTGACCAATGCACAAGGTAAAATTCCATCTTCTGCAAAAAATTTTGAGGTGGTGTTTAAAAACCGAAGTACCATCTGGAGGTACCTTTTCGACTCCAACCAGCAGGTAACCGGGGGCGACGATGTGAAAAAGGAGAACGGAAATTCAAAAATTTTGATTACTAAAAACGAGCATCCGCTAACCAAGTCGGGTTTTATTTCCCTTGAACTGGGCGGTGTTGAACTGCCCAATCCGGGTGTGGCAATTATTAAACCTGATACAGTTAACAACAAAATATTTTCTGAAATATACATGTAACATTAAAATCCAATGAATTATGGCAACAGCTTACAAAACACCAGGCGTTTACGTAGAGGAAATTTCTAAATTTCCGCCTTCGGTAGCGCAAGTTGAAACTGCCATTCCGGCCTTTGTGGGCTACACGGAGCAGGCAGTTGTCGATGGCGTGGATTACCATGCCGAAAGTATTATCAAACCCATCAAAATCGGCTCTTTGCCCGAGTATGAATATTTTTTCGGCGGAGCGCCTGATCCTACTACTATTGAGATTGAACTGAACCCGGACAACACGGTGAAAAAAGCGGTCGTAAACGGAGTTAATCTGCTTTACGATTCTGTGCGTATGTTTTATGCCAACGGTGGAGGCGATTGTTTCATTGTTTCGGTGGGCGACTTTAACGACCAGGCTTCCGGTGTTGACAAAGAGGCACTGCTCGGCGGCCTGGCTTCACTCGAAAAAATGGACCTTCCTACATTGCTTGTCATCCCTGAATCTGTGCATCTGGATGCAGCAGAAGCGGGCGAAGTTCATGCGGCCATGCTGGCCCAATGCAACAAGCTGCAGGACCGTTTTGCAGTACTTGACATTGTTGACGGCGAAAAAGAAATCTCACCTACCACCGATCCCGTGGGTGTTTTTCGCGATAATGTGGGAATGAATTTTTTAAAATACGGTGCGGCATATTATCCGTGGATTAAAACCACACTGCCGTTTAAAATCGATTTCGATGCCATTGTGGGAGGAACTTACACCCAAAACGGAGGTGCTGTTGCAGATATTAACACCCTGTTTAACAGTGATATAGTTTCTTGTATTGAAAGCATTGATGCCGATATTGCCGCCAAATCAGCTCTCACTGCTCCATCTGATATTGCAATTAGCCAGCACGGGCAATTGAAAACGTATGCCGGAAATCTTTACGGGTATTTTAAAGGTTTTTTCGACCTGACGTTTACTGATAACGATACCAGCGACAAAAATTCTGCTGTCAGTGTACACGCCAAATTTGTAAAGGAAAATTCCAATTTTCACAGTTTACTGAAACAGTTATTTGAATACAACTTTTACAGTCAAGCCGGTGAGAGTAATGGAGGTCTTGAAACTCCAACATGGGATTCTCCTTTAATAGCAGATGATTTCGATACCGATTTCAATCCACTGGCTTTTATTGAACCGGATAATCATAAAAATGATATTTACACTTTCCCATCAACTGCTTCAAATGCAGCACCCTATTTCAGGGCATTGCAGGGGAAACTTGAAAAACTGATTGCCGGATTTTACAATGAATTGGTAGCTGTAAGAAAAAACCGTACAGACAATTTACTTGAAGTGGATGCAGTTTACAAAGGGATTGTAAATGCAATCGGAAAACAGGGAGTTGTTCTGCCGCCCAGTGGTGCTGTCGTTGGGATTTATGCCATGGTTGACCGTGAACGCGGCGTTTGGAAAGCTCCTGCAAATGTGAGTATTACAGCCGTTAAAGGTCCGGTGGTTAATGTAACACACGAAGATCAGGAAAGCCTGAATGTGGATACAGAAGCCGGAAAATCGGTGAATGCTATTCGCGCTTTTACCGGCAAAGGAACACTGGTTTGGGGCGCCCGCACGCTTGCCGGAAACGACAATGAATGGCGTTATGTTCCTGTACGCCGGTTTTTCAATATGGTGGAAGAATCGGTTAAAAAAGCAACTTCCCAGTTTGTATTCGAACCAAACGATGCCAATACTTGGGTAAAAGTGAGAGCAATGATTGAAAACTTCCTGTCGTTGCAATGGCGGGCCGGTGCGCTGGCCGGAGCCAAACAGGAACAGGCGTTTTATGTTCGTGTGGGACTGGGCCAAACCATGACTGCCGAAGACATTCTTAAGGGCTATATGAATGTTGAAATCGGAATGGCAGTGGTTCGTCCGGCTGAATTTATTATCCTGAAGTTTTCTCACAAAATGCAGGAATCCTAATCAATTAATATAAACTTTAAAAACAATAAATTATGGCAACAGCATATCCATTGGTTAAGTTTCACTTCCAGGTGGAGTGGAGCGGAACAAAAATCGGATTTACCGAAGTGTCGGGGTTGGATGTGGAAAGCGAAGTTGTGGAATACCGCGACGGAGCCAGCCCTGAGTATTCAAAAATTAAAATGCCCGGAATGCAGAAATATAGCAACATTACGCTTAAACGGGGCACATTTGCTACCGACAATGAGTTTTTCAACTGGTGGAATACAGTAAAACTCAATACCATTGAGCGGCGCGATATAACTATCAGTTTGCTGAATGAAGAGCACGAGCCGGTAATTACCTGGAAAGTGAAAAATGCCTGGCCGGCCAAAGTGCAGTCAACCGATTTAAAGGCTGACGGCAACGAAGTGGCTATCGAAAGCATGGAAATTGTTCACGAAGGTTTAACCATTCAAAATGAATAATAATGGCTAACTACTATCCTCCGTTAGGCTATCATTTCAGGGTTGAATTCAACAATATTAAAGGCGAATTTCAATTCCAGTCGGTGGCGGGTTTAAATATCGAACTCGAAACCGAACAGATAGCCGAAGGGGGTGAAAACAGGTTTAAGCATAAATTGCCGGTACGCACCAAGTTTCCAAATCTGGTGTTGAAACGCGGCGTGCTCGTGAATTCCGATTTGATTAAATGGTGCAGAGACGCAGTGGAAGGTTTTGATATCATACCCACCGATCTTACCATAAGTCTGTTGAATGAAGAACACGAACCGCTGATAACCTGGAATGTAGTACACGCCTGGCCGGTAAAATGGTCTGTTGGCGATTTGAATGCCGAAGAGAGTAAAATTGCCATCGAAACCATCGAACTGGTTTACAACTATTTTAATATTCAGTAAAGATGCCCATCGAAATTAAAGAGTTGCACATAAAAATCAATGTGGATGAAAAGCCGCGTTCCCAAAATCCGGAAAAAATTAAACGGAGCGAACGTGATGATTTGATTGCAGCTTGTGTGGAGCAGGTACTGGAAATCCTTTCAAAAAAAGAGGAACGATAAAATGAGCGGAGAACTTACCAAGTTGAAAATAAAGGCTTTCAGCGACGAACAATTCTCGGAAGAAGTGGCCGACGGGGAGTTCAGAACGCTGCTGAATCCTGAAACCTACGTGTTCAAGTATAAAATTGAACAGAACGACGATCAGGCCTCGGGAACCAGCGCTTCGGCCCCGCGGTTTAACCGCGCTCTGCCGGAAGATCTGGAACTGGAATTTGTGTTCGACCGTACTGGTGTGCTCACCGATTACGGTGCTGCCGGTACTGCCGGCGACAAAACATTTAAAGACGAGGGCAGGGGGGTTATCGATGATTTAGAGCACTTTAAAAAAGTGGTTTTCGATTACAACGGCGAAGAACACAAGCCAAACTACCTCATTATTTCGTGGGGAACACTGCTTTTTAAAGGCAGCCTTTCGGAAATGGACATCACCTTTAAACTATTTAAACCGGACGGAACACCGCTGCGCGCAACTGCCAAAGCCAAATTCAAAGGGTTTGTTGAAGACAACCTGCGCGTGGCCATGGAAAACAGCAGCTCACCCGATTTAACGCATGTGAGGGAAGTGAAAAAAGGCGATACACTTCCGCTTATGACCTTTCGAATTTACGGCGATTCGAAGTATTACCTGGAGGTGGCAAAAGCCAACCGCATCACCAATTTCAGGAAACTGGAAGTTGGCCAGCGTATTTTTTTTCCACCCATTGAAAAAAGTTCCTGATTATGCCCGAAAGAGTTATAAATACAGCACGTTCGGCGAATTTGGCTACGTTTAAAATCCTGGTGGAAGGCGAAGAACTTTCGCGCAGCTACCAGGTGATGAATATTGTAGTGGAAAAAGAAGTAAACCGAATTCCAACGGCAAAAATTGTATTGCGCGATGGCGATCCGGCTTCTCAGGATTTCGAATTGAGCAACCAAAATTTGTTTATTCCGGGAAAGGAAATTGAAGTCAAGGCCGGCTACCATTCTGAAGAAGATACCATATTTAAGGGCATTGTAATTAAACACAGTTTGAAAATCAGGCCAAGCCAGGCATTTCTGATTGTGGAATGTAAAGACAAGGCAGTAAAACTAACCGTTGGCCGGAAAAGCAAATATTTCTACGAAAGCTCAGATAGTGATGTTTTGGAAGAAATTATTGATAGCTACGGGATTGAAAAGGATGTGGAAAGCACAAATGTGACGCATAAAGAACTCGTGCAGTACAACGTTTCCGACTGGGATTTTCTGGTTACCCGTGCACAAGCCAACGGAAAAATCTGTGTGGTGGACGACGGAAAAATTACCATTAAACAGCCGGAAACCGGACAGGAACCTGTTGAAACGGTTGCGTTTGGCGCCACATTACTCGATTTCGATGCGGAAATTGATGCCCGCAACCAGTTTCAGAAAGTAACTTCCTATGGCTGGAATGCATCCGACCAGGAATTTTTGGAAGCAGAGGCCGACGATCCTGGGGTGGAACTTAATGGAAATCTCACCCCTAATGATTTGGCCCGGGTTGTTGGCCTGGAAAATCTGGAATTGAAAAACGGGGGTGGCAACAGCTCTGTATTGCAGGAATGGGCCAATTCAAAAACCTTGTTTAACCAGTTGGCAAAAATCAGGGGCCGGTTAAAATTCCAGGGAATTCCGGCAGTAAAACCGAACACGCTACTTAATCTGGAAGGAGTGGGCGAACGATTTAACGGAAAAGTATTTATTTCTGCTGTTCGCCACCAGATTGCCGAAGGAAACTGGACTGTGGATGCTCAGTTTGGCATCAATCCGAAATGGTTTTCCGAAACATTCGAAATCAACGATTTACCCGCTGCCGGATTGGTTGCGGCTGTTAGCGGGTTGCAAATCGGCATTGTTACTCAACTGGAAAACGATCCTGACGGCGAAGACCGCATTTTGGTGCGGCTTCCTGTGGTTGACAGCCAGGGAGAGGGAACCTGGACACGAATTGCTACACTCGATGCAGGAGAAAACAGGGGCTCGTTTTTCCGTCCCGAAATCGATGATGAAGTGATTGTGGGATTTATTAATGACAATCCCAACGATGCAGTGGTTTTGGGAATGATGAACAGCAGCGCCAAACCGGCGCCTCTCACCGCAGCCGACGATAACCACGAAAAGGGTTTTGTGACCCGCAGCGAAATGAAGTTCATTTTTAATGATGATGAGGTGAGTGTGACGGTGGAAACACCCAACGGAAACAAACTGGTAATCAGCGATGCCGACGGTGGTATTAAACTGGAAGATGAAAATGGCAATTTCATTCAGATGGATTCTGGCGGAATTAAAATTGAAAGCGCTACTGAAATCAGTTATAAATCATCTACGGATATGAAAGTAGAAAGCGGTACTAATATGGAGTTAAAAGCCGGAGCTCAGTTTAAGGCCGAAGGTTCTGCCGGAGCAGAGGTTTCTACTAGCGCCATTGCAGTAGTGAAAGGTTCTATTGTTCAAATCAATTAATTATGAATGAGAATAAATCATTTTTGGGAAGAGGATGGAGTTTTCCACCGGAGTTTAGCAAAGAAATCCGGACAGTGAAAATGCTCGAAGATGAGGCGGATATCAAAAGCAGCCTGCAAATCCTGCTGTCAACACGGCTGGGCGAGCGGATTATGGTACCCGGATACGGTTGCAACCTGGAAGAACTGCTTTTCAATCCGCTAAACCTGACGCTGAAAACGTATGTAATCGACCTGATTAAAACCGCCATTTTGTATCATGAACCACGTATCGATGTAAAGAAAATTGACATCGACCCAACAGATGAACTGAACGGTGTTTTGCTCATCAACATCGATTACATTATCCGTTCCACCAACTCGAGAATGAATATGGTTTTTCCATATTATAAAGAAGAAGGCAACGAATTGTAAGGCAAAAATTTATGGCTAATTGCGGAAAAGATATAGCACTTGCCCGTGAAGGGAGCGACCAAACCATACGGTTTATTCAGGCGCTGGATCCCGATTCGGTTAAACTGAATGATTTCAGTCTGAAAGAGTGGATGAAGTTTGCCTACCGGTTTGCCGGTCAGGTGAATTATTTCAGTAACCTCGATTTTGAAGAACCTTCGGGAAACTGGGAGGTTTTCTTTAAAAATGAAACCGAACTGGAAGATTTTCTGAAACGGGTGGGGGTGGAAAAGGATATCACACCACACCTTGCACTGTTCATTAGCTTTGTATGGTTGCTCGAATTTTCAAAAAAACGGTTTAACCGGCTAACCAAACGTCACCTCGATTTTTATTACCGCGAAATCCTGAAAATTGAAAAACTCCCGGCCACACCCGACAAAGTTCATATTCTTTTTGAACTCGCTAAAAAAGTAACCGAAGAGAAAATAGGTAAAGGAACCGAACTGGACGGCGGAAAAGATGCCAACGGGCAAAAGCGGATATACAAAACCGCAGAAGAACTTATTGCCAACAAAACCGCAGTGGCACAACTAAAAAGCGTTTACAACGACCATGAAAACAGTAAGATAAAAGCTGCGGAAATTGCCAATTCCTACGATGGTAAGGGCGAAGATTTTCCCGACAATAAAGCAAAGTGGTGGCCATTTGGATATTATGAAAAAGAAACGGAAGATCAAACGCGGGAATTTCCTGAACTTGATGACGCAAAGCTTGGGTTTGCTCTGGCTTCCAAAATTTTTCTGTTGAACGAAGGGGAGCGAAATGTTCAAATAACCGTTACTTTTTCTTCGGAAATTGATTTTGTTGGCACGAAACAGCTCACTGAAAACATAGAAATTTATTGCAGCGGGGAAAAAGAGTGGCTTGGACCATTTATCCCAAAATCTAAAATTGCCGGAACTACAGGTACAGAAGAGGACATAACTTTTGTTACTAAAACAAACACAAATAACCTGAAGTTTTCTTTCCTGATTGGCAGGGAAATTGAACCTGTAGCCGGGTATCAATCAAAAATTCCGGGCGAAAAATTCGACACTTCTCTTCCTGTTTGCCGAATCCTTTTTAAAACGAAAAGTAAAACCGGATACGCGCTCTACCGAAAATTCATTCAATATGAGGTTTCCAATATCTCAGTTAATACCGATGTGAAAGGGATTCGCGGACTTGAAGCACATAACGACAATGGGAATCTACTTGTGGATAAACCTTTTTATCCGTTCGGCACCATGCCGGTAAAAAGTTCCAATTTCTACATTGGCAGTTCCGAACTTTTCCAAAAGACCTGGAATCAAATTGGTGTAAAAATAGATTGGAAAAATACACCGGACAGCTTTGTGGATTTATATTCAGAATATGAAGAGCCTTCAATAAAATCCAATTCACATTTTAAATCCAAAATTGAAATTCAGCATAAGGGAAAATGGGAACCCACACATTATCTTGATGGAAAGAAAAATAAAGTCGGGTTAGCTGAATTCGTGTTGTTTACACCCCATGTTAAGGGGTTTTCTACGAAATTCAAAATTGACAATTTTAATTATGAAACCGGCAAAAATGGTCCGGTGCGGATTTCGCTGAATCAGTCGTTTTACCACGAACTTTTTCCGCGCATTTACGCGTATGCAATTGCCAGTGGTGGCACAGCCCCAAAAATCCCCAACGAACCATACACTCCTTTTATTGAGTCTGTCACTCTTAATTACACAGCATCGGCATCAATGAATCTGAATTCCTCGGAAAAAGATTTTCAGCAGAACGCCGTGAAATTTTTTCACGAACATCCATTCGGTCAGGCCGAAAATCATCCATGGTTGAATAACAAAACGGCCTTTTTAAGTGATGATGAGAAAAAATTTCGACTTCTGCCGGTTTATTGTAAAGGCGGCGAATTGTATATCGGATTGAAGGATGCCGAACCGCTCCGACAAATTTCTCTGTTGGTGCAGGTACTGGAGGGGACCGAAAATCCGGAAGCTGATTCGTTTACCGGAAAGCAAAGGGTAGAATGGTCGGTGTTATGCCAAAACCATTGGCTCCGAATTGATTCCACAAATATGATATGCGATGAAACGGATAATTTTTTGAAGTCGGGCATTGTAAAGTTTATTTTGCCAAAGGAAACGACCACAGACAACACTCTGCTACCGGCTGAAATGACATGGGCTAAGGCAAAAATTCATAAAAATTACGATGTTGTTTGCAAAACCATTTCCATACATGCGCAGGCTGTTTTAGCATGTTTTGATGATCGTAAGAATGACCTCGCACACCTTAAAAACGGCCTCGAAGCCAATACCATCTCGAAAATGGTCCACAGGGTTTCCGCCATCAAAGGTGTTTCACAACCCTACAGTTCCTTTGGCGGGGTTCATGCCGAATCGGATGCCGCTTATTACCGGCGGATCAGCGAAAGACTCAGGCATAAAAACCGGGCGGTTACTTTATGGGATTACGAGCACCTGATATTGCAGAATTTTCCTGAAATCCATAAGGTTAAATGCTTGAATCACAGCACGGAAAATCATTATCTGGCACCGGGAGAGGTGCTCATCGTTGTTATTCCCGACATCGCAACCCGAAATGTGTTCGACTTGTTTCAGCCACGAATGAGTGCGGCAGCCCTGAACTCGGTGCAGGATTTTATAAACAAATTGAATTCGCTTCACATTACAGCCAGGGTAGTTAATCCGCGGTATGAAGAAATAAAAGTGGTAACAGCCGCGAAATTTTATAAAGGATTGGATGAGTCTTATTGTAAAAAGAAACTGAACAGCGATATCATCCGGTTGCTTTCGCCGTGGGCATTCGATACAAAAGCTGCCATTCGCTTCGGAAACATGCTTCACCGCAGTGCGTTAACAAATTACCTTGAAAAGCTCAATTATGTCGATTTTGTTACCGATTTGAAGCTTTTTCAGAAGCCGGACACCGGAAACGCTTTTGCTGAAGTGAAAGTGGCAGCACCGTCCGGGCCGGAATCGATTTTGGTTTCAGTGCGCGAACACACAATCAGCGGCAGTTACTCCTGTGGTAAATCCATCGAAAAAGAAGAACCATGCCAGATATAAAACAACATATCAGAATTCCGAAAAACGTGGCTGCAAATAACGATTTGGATTTTTCGTTTCTGCGGCGAAAAGGGCTGGAATACATACAACAGCTTTCGGGACAGATTTGGACTGACTTCAATTCACACGACCCGGGAGTTACCATTCTGGAAATGCTGTGCTATGCCATCACCGATTTGGGCCAGCGGATAGAACTTCCACCTGAAAATTTGCTGGCACCAGAAAACAACGAGGATAAGAAAATTACTGAACAGTTTTTTACAGCATCGCAGATTTTGCCATCGGCACCGGTAACCGAAAAAGACTACCGTAAATTGTTTGTTGATATCGATGGAGTGAGGAACTGTTGGCTAAAACCTTATAAAAAATCAGTTTATGTAGATTGCAAACAAGATAAAATTTCTTACAACAAAGCTGATTTCCATTTGACGTTGCCTCAGTTTAAACAGGAATTCATTCTTAAAGGACTTTATTCGGTTTTGGTAGATTATGAAGATGAAATTCAGACTGAACCGCAGAAACAACAAATTCATGATGAAATTTTCCTCCGGTTTCACGCCAACCGGAACCTGTGCGAAGATTTGATTGAAGTATTGCCTGTTGATGAACAGACTGTTGGCATCTGTGCCATTATTGAAGTATTGCCCGAAGTGGATGAGAAGCTGGTGCACGCCAAAGTTTTAAACGCAATAGACAGATATTTATCGACAGGCATTCGTTTCTGGTCGCTTAACCAGATGCTCGGTAAAGGATATAAGTCAGATGAAATTTTTGATGGTCCGCTGCTAACTCATGGTTTTATCGATAACAGGGAATTGGAAAAATCAGCCTTGCGGACCGAAGTGCGTGTTTCGGACATTATTCAGGAAATTATGGCTGTGGAAGGGATAACCCTGGTTCGCGACATTACTATAAATAATTGCACCGGAGATGAAGATGATGCAGAAAAATGGCTGATTTGCATTGACCCCGGTAAAAAACCTGTTCGTTGCGAAAAAAGTGCTTTTAGTTACTACAAAGGTCTTTTGCCTGTAAATGTGAACAGTACAAAGGTGGCCGAATATCAAAAGATGCTTTTGGAGGAGGAAAAGCAAAACCAGGAAGCAGCCAAATGGAACATGGAATTGGATATTCCTGAGGGTGAATTCATGAATCCTTCTGAAACTACCACAATTCAGAACGATTTTCCCGACACCTACGGCACAGGCAGGAACGGACTGCCTTCGGGGTTGCCGGTAAAAAGAAAAGCCCAGGCCAAACAGCTGAAAGGATATTTGCTGTTTTTCGATCAAATACTGGCAAGTTATTTTGCACATCTTGGAAAAGTGAAAGATCTGCTATCGGTAGATAACCGGCTTCGCAAAACCTATTTTACACAAGCTGTAAGCGATTTAAAAGATTTGCAGCAACTGGTAACAGATTATTCTATGGATGATCAGGAAGAACTAACAGAGCTTTTGTTTTCAGATTTTGACAACCATGCAGAACGCAAAAACCAGATTCTTGACCACCTGATGGCCCGCTTTGCTGAAAAACTGGGCGATTACGCTTTTCTGATGAAACAATTATATGGTGAGAAAGCCGGAGAAGTGGTACTGAAATCAAAAGAAAGCTTTTTGAGCGATTACCATTTAACAAGCAGGCAAAGGGGAAGTGCTTTCAACTATTTTAACCAGCCACCGGAGAATTTATGGGATACAAATAATGTTTCGGGTTTTGAAAAACGCCTTGCCCGGCTTTGTGGTATCAAAAACCATCACCGCAGGTTTCTTTCTGAATCATTTGTTGAAATCTATATGCCTGATTCTGTGGGTGAAGAAACCGTTTATCGCTGGAGAATCAGAAATACGCAAAACGACATTGTACTTTCTTCAACTGTAAATTATGAAAATGCCCTGACGGCAGGCCGCGAATGTAATTTGGCTGTTGAAAAAATTATTGAAACACCGGTCAGGGTTATTGAAGATACCTTTCAAAAAGAAGTTCCCGATAACACCGTGGCCAAAAACTTTGAAGTACAGCTTTCGCCGGGAGGAAAATATTCATTCAATATTATAAACCCCAAAGCTAAACCGGGAACCACAGCATGGGTTATTGCCAGGCACTATAAATATTACCATTCGAAACAGGAATTGAAAAACGCCATTTTAGAATTGATCGGTTTTATTACCGGCGATTTTACGGAGGAAGGGATGTTTGTGGTTGAGCATATTTTGCTGCGGCCCGATGTTACCCAAACCGTTGTGCCGCATACACTGTTTTTCCCGGTTTGCACCGATAACTGCACAAATTGCAGCCCAATCGATCCCTATTCTTACCGAATTACGGTGGTGCTGCCCGGGTGGTCTTACAGGTTCAGTAACCCCGATTTCAGAAAATTTCTTGAAGATTTAATTCGAAAAGAACTTCCGGCACACGTTTTGGCACGTATCTGCTGGGTTGGGAACAGGAAAATCAGGAACTCGGAAGATGTAAACGATATGCAGTTTTTTGAAGAATCTTTCAGGAATTTTCTCCTATCGAAAACCAGTTTAAAACAAGGGCAGGATGAAGCATCGTTAACAGAATTCATTAAAGCGCTTGGTGAGTTAAATACCATATATCCGCCGGGCAAATTAATCGATTGCAATGATGAAAGCGATGAACTTGAAGGCAGAATCGTTTTAGGCAAAACCAGTATTGGAAACTTTTAAATCAGAAAGTTATGGAAACAAAATTATCCGGAATTACCACACAGTACCATACATTTGTCGATAACCAGGTTTTAACCAGCAAACAGTTAAATCAGTTTATCAGCTATTTCGACGGACAGGACCGGCTTTCCAGGGTTCTGCTTACCGGAACAGGAATTGTTTGCGGGTTCAAAATCATTGCCGGGCAGGAAAATAAATGGCTGACCATTACCCAGGGGGTTGGTATTACTACCGATGGCGATTTAGTGACATTGCAGAATGACACTGGAAAATCATCTTTGAAATCAATCGATTTGAAGGAAATGAAATATACGCATTACCTTCCTTTCGATGATAAATCAGCCGGTTACGGGTTTTTTAGGAAAACAGTGATGGAAGCCGGAGAAGAAATTGAAAAGGTAATTGATTTATATGAACTTTTTCCATCGGAAGTTGACAAGGCTGAACCATTGGAAAATCTAAATAATTTTCAAAATAAAGTGGTTTTGCTTTACATTGAAGCGTACCGGAAGACGGGAAATCTTTGTACTACCATTGACTGCGATAACCAGGGGATTGAGCAGGTTTCAAGGCTCCGCGTTTTACTGGTTTCACAACAGGATGCCGCTTATATTGCTTCAAAGGATTCCATTTTTTCAAAACATAATGTTTTTGAGTCCTTTCTGTCGTTGCCGAAAATTCATACCCATAAAATTGTATTGTCGGGTGAAAATTCGGGGTCGCTGGAAATGCTGAAAAAAAGCTATTACGATGCCATAAAATCCGAAACACTGACCCGCCTTAAAAACGGATTATCCACCATCTTCAATTTATTTAAAATAAACCCGGCTACAGACGCAATTAATGATCTTTTCAATTTCAGCGCTTCCACCGTTCCTTCCGATTTCCAGTACCGGTTTGATGTATTAAACGATCTTACCTGTTCATATAACGAAATCAGGGAACTTCTGCTGCACACCCATGTGGAATGTTTCCCGTCAAACGCAGCTTTTCCGAAACACCTGCTGCTTGGTGAAATTTCAGGAAATGAAGATTTTCCGTCATTCAGGCACCGATTCTACAATTCAGCAGCCACGGGAAATGCGTACCGTATTTTGCAGAAAGTGAAACATCTGCTTGAACGGGTGCAACTGCAGGTAACCAGTTTTCATAAAGAGCTAAAGGCAAATGAAATAAAAATTATTCCATCGAAAATAACCGGAGAATTGGGCGAAACGGCCATCCCGATCTACTATGGTTCAAACGCTGCAATAAGAGAAGTCTGGAGTTTTGAAATGAGCGGGAACCTGAGCGCAAAACAGAACTTCGGGTATCATTTTGTACAGCCATTTACTGAAACCAATGCTCAAAACCCGTTGGTGCATAATAACAGTAAATGTGATTTTTACCGCATTGAAGGACAGCTGGGAATGGACTATTCTGCAGCAGTTGCCGCTATCACCAAACTCATAAAAGTGTATGGGCTTGATTTTGAGTTTGTTCACTTTGATTTCGATAATGAAAGCCAGCAGTTTCAGATGATGGCAAAAAATGAACCTTCGCTGGAACATCGCGCAGGAGTGCCTAAAGGAGGAACTTTTGTATTGATTGCCAGCAAAAACAAAATAGTAGCTGATTTTGCTCTCGGTTACCGGTATAAAAAGGAAGCCGATTTGTTTTGTTGCACCATCAGGGAGTGCTCCTATCCATGGATTAGTTCGCTAAAATACCTGAACAATCTTACACGCAGCCAGAAAGGAACTAAAAAATTCAAAGTCATTCCAAAAAATTACAAACTGCAGATTTTAGAATACCGGATAAACGAAACCAGTTTTGTGAAGGGAATAGAAACCATTGAAGTGCCAATGAAACAAATTGCCAAACGAAGGATGCACGCCATTACAGATGCCCTGAATTTAAGGTATCCGCAAGGGCTGGTTTTCGATTTCAACGAATCGCAAAAAAGGTTTGTGATTACCTGCAGCGGGAAAGATAAATTTTTGCTCAGGGTGAGAGACGCCACAATGAGCAACTCATCACCTGTGTATGCATACAGTCAAACCGGTATGCTTAAAAATAATCGGACACACCGAACCGATGCCATGATTTGCAGGGAGATAATTCGTTACAACAGTGAGTTTTACAAAAGATTGCACAACGAATTTGCTCCTCTTAAAAAAGACGACGACTACGGAATGTATTACCGGAAATGGGCCGAATGGGAGAGCCTTATCGATGAATTACGTAAATTGAACCGACCCAAACGAATTTTTAAAGATACAAGAGAAATGCCCGATAATATCAAACGACTATTAACCAGTGTGAAAAACGATTTCAGTAAAATAACATCGGGCATAAAAATGAAGTTGGATGGCGATTGGGTGAACGGTACATGGGTAAACGAAGAAATGCTGAAACAAAGCACTGCGGCAGGCGACGATGCGGTTTCACGGTTCATTCAGTTGCGCAAGCTGCTCCATAATAAAACCGGGGTGAGCAAGTTATCGGTTTATATTTATAACAAATCGTACCGTCCGGAGTATGACGGGTTGATTGAAAAATACGACAAAACAGTTGATTTCTATTTTACAACTCCAACCGGACCAAATGTGAAGGAGATATAATATGAACGGAGTGCTAAAAATAAGAGATGTCACCCGCTTTTATTGTACATGTTGTACGTTGCAAGTGACACCCTTATGGGGTAAATTTTCTCTACTTATTGTTGCTTATTCATTGTTACTAAAGGCAAAAACGGTACTATGTCCGCAATCTAACTCCATTCAGCTTCAATTTTTCAAACAACATTTTTCGATTCAACCAAACCCAGTAATACATCTCTGCATCAAGAATGTAAATATACAAAATATGGAAATGAAATCAAATAGTTTAGGATAAAAAAATATGAGAACCGGTCAAAAACATATCATCGATAAAGTTTTTCTGGAGGTCAATACCAGCCGGATGGAAACAGCCCAACACATAAAAGATTCCATTGGCCCGTTCATCGAGCAACATCTTTTCCCCCAGGTAGAAAAGCTTTTTGATGCCTGCAGAGAAAAGATAATTTTCCGGTTTGATAAAGTCGAAACGAGTGTAACTGTAAAAAGCGGCGGGGATATGCAGCAGTTAAAAGCTCTGTTATTAAAAGGGATTTCTGAAGCGCCCGGCATTTCAGAAATTCTGGAACACAGAAAAGCTGCGAATTCTATCGAAGATTCAAATTTTGTTCATAAACAGGAAGACCAGAAAATTGTGTCAAATGAAGAGAACATCCGGGATGTTTTTCTCTTTTATTTGTCAACAGGAAATCTGCCCTGGTATGGCAAGGATGAAGAGATGAACACTTTCAGGGATGTTGCAGTATTTCAGGATGCATTGAAAGACGAACTTTTTTTTCAAAAGCTGAAAGAATTGCTGACTAACAACAAATTTGCTTTTAAACGGCTGACTTTTCAGTATTCACCGGAACATACGCAGGAATTTATAAAAAAAGTTTCCCCGGGTTTTTTTAAGGATGAAGAAAAGATTTCAAAGGTTTTACGAAATTCGGATATTGAATTACTGAATTCTGTTTATTACCTGTTTTTTGCTGTGTTGAGCACGTTCGATGCAAAAACGGTTGAACAGGCAGCTATGCATACCCTTATGTTGGTGAACAAAGAGTTTTTGCCTGAAACACAGCTGCCAAATGCAGAATGGTTACAGTTATTTCCCGGGAAACTGGAAAATTTCATCACCCATGAGAATGCTGCAGCGTTAAACAAAATTTTTCAAAATGTTCTGAATAAGAGTAAACTATCAAACAATCAGGAGTTTTTCAGGAAGGGGGATATAAGGCAGGATTCTCTGATATTGGAAGAAATAGTTGAAGATGAAATTCAGGAAAACACGGTCGCTGTTGGCGAAATCCCGGGAGATATTGTTCAAAATGCAGGCCTGGTAATCCTGCATCCGTTTTTGCCTGCCTGGGTTAAAAAAAGCGGCATTGCCGGAGCTGACGGAAAATGGATGACAAACAGCAGCGAACTTGCTGTTCAGGCACTTCATTATCTGGCAACAGGTGAAGAGGAGTTTTTTGATTGGAATATGATTTTCGAAAAATACGTATGCAATTATCCGCGAAAAATGCCCGTGAGAAAACAATCGATGTTGACAGAGCTCATCAGGGAAGAGTCGGAAAAATTGTTGAAAGAGGTAATTGGCTACTGGCCTGCACTTAAAAATACATCGCCCGGCGGATTGCGCCAGATGTTTTTGCAACGACAGGGAAAAATGTTTCAAAATGAAAAACAGTCGAAACTGATAATGGAGCGAAAGGCCCAGGATGTATTGCTGGATAAACTAAACTGGAACGTTTCGGTAATTAAGTTGCCCTGGAAAAAGGATTTGTTGTTTGTAGAATGGTAGTTTTTTTTGAATGTATGGTAAATTTTAAATAAGCTGATGAAGACTCATTTATTAAAACAGAAAAAAAGCGGAGGCAATCCGATTGATAAAACGCCTCAGTTTTTACGGAGCCTGAATAATTCAGGAGGTTTTTTACTCCCCGGTGAACAGGTTAACCGGTTTCAGAATAATGCAGGAACAAAACTTCCGGAGAAACTACGGCGCAAAATGGAGCTATCTTTTGAAACAGATTTATCAAATATTAAAATCAGAAAAAATTCCGGTGATGCTGTGAAATTAAACGCCAGAGCTTTTGCATCTGGAAATACAATTAGCTTTGCTCCGGGTCAGTATAATCCGGATCATGTTAATGGTCAGGAGCTTATAGCTCATGAGCTTGTTCACATTCTTCAGCAGAAAAAAAATGGTCAGGAATACCATAACTCCTCCCGGCAACCCATATTATTCAATTCTGCACACTTTGAAAGCGAAGCCGGGAATTTAGGAAAAATGGCTGTCAGAGGAAACAAAGTGGCAGGTAAAGTTAGTATTATAAACAGTGGTATGCCTGTTATTCAGAGGAAAGAGGCTAAAGAAGAAGTATCGGGTTGGAAAGATTATATATCCGGAGGGCTGAACATATTAAGCGGATCATCAAACATTTACGCTGCTGTGCCTGAATTGCAAAATGCTGTTGCTGTTTATAAAAAGTTGGCAAATGATGCTGTAAAGGCTGCTGAAATGGCAAAACAATCGAAGCAGCAGGTTAAGCTGGCATCACAAACAGCTCAACATTTAAATTCGGTTGTTAAAACTTATGCCAAAGTCGCTCAAAGCAGTATTAATGAGGCATTAATTGCGCAAAAAAATGCAAAAATAAAGCAACAGATTGCAAATGATGCAGTGAGAGCTGCCGGGTCGGGAAAATCAAAATTTAAATCACTGCAGGCATCAAATGCGGCCAAAGAAGCCAACAGAGCTAAATATCTGGCAGGAGCAAAAGACAAAATTGCAAAGCAAGCGATTCAAAAGGCTAACAATTTTGCACAGGAGGCAGCAACGGCTCAAAAAAATCTAAAAACAAAACAATTATTTGCACAAAAAGTCGGTCGGTTTTCCCGAATCAAATCTATTAGGGCCTTCAAGGCGGTCAGCCAGTTTAGAACCATAGAGAAAATGGCGAATTCAGGAGTTTTTAAAACACTGGGGAAATTTAAATCGATTAATAAATATTTGGGACCAGTGGGGATTGGTGCCACATTTACCAGTAAGATGCTGACGAGTTACAATACGACCTATACCGGCAAAGCAGTAGATGCTTTGGGTACAACTGCAATTGACGTAGCCTTTGGGAAATCAAATCCTATTGTAGCAGCTATTGATGCAGGTCTGGGGTTAGTACCCGGAGGCGATCGCATCAATATCGGGGGAACCATGAGCTCCAGTGTTTCCAGCATAACAGGTACTGCCGAATCAATTTTTACCGGCGATATTACAGGGTTGCAAAAATTTTATGAAGATTCATTGGCAGGCAAAACACCCTGGATTTATGAAAAAGCTTTTGAAGCCGGTGATTATTGGTCGGAACAGGGTGGTGCAGAAAGAGCAAAAATGGTTGGCGACTTTTATGGAGGCCCCGATACACGTGCCGGAAGATTATTTGGTTTTTTTGGTGCAATGCCCGGAATTGGTCATGCAGGTGAAGGCTTGGGATGGCTCGCATTCAAGGGCTACGAGAAAGGAAGTGAAGCAATAGATTATGCAGGTAAAAAATTGACTGAATTCGATGAAAAAATAATGCCTGAAGGCAGAACACTGAACCCAATGGTTGGAATAAAATCCATTCTAAGTGGTGAAAATCCATTTTGGTGATATTTGTAATTTGAAAAATTCGTATAATCAATATAGAAATTTTCTATGGAGTTTGAGAAACATTTGAATAATCTTGAGACTGCAGTACGTTATGCTTTGTCACAACATTTTACTCCCGGAACAGAGCATACTAATGTTTCTGTTAAATTACCCAAAAACAAAACCGATATCGTTCTTCGTTTTATTTTGGAAAATAAACTGAATGCCGAAGAATATATTTGTTTATTGCTTGCATTAGTTCCCCATATTTCGCCCAATTTTTTTAATGCTATCATTTCTGACTATCTCCCCAACGGGGGAGATTTTCCCGAATTTGGAGGTGTCAAAGGCAAAAATCACCGGGGAATTTTACCTACCGGAGAAACGGTTTTGTACATCCTTGCCGGAAATGATATTGAAAAGCGTATAGAAGTTTCAAAGTTGTTTGATGAAGACCATCTGTTTGCCCGCAAAAATATATTGTCTCTTGAAAATCCGGGAGACGGCGAACCTAAAATGAGCGGACGATTGGTGCTCGATGAAGAATATGTGGATTTGTTTACCAGCGGAAAAATTTCAAAACCCCGCCTTAGCAGCGACTTTCCGGCTGAACGCATTACCACTGAGTTGAAATGGAGCGACCTGGTGCTGAACGAAAAAACGATGGCCGGCATTAAAGAGATTGAAACCTGGCTGAAATACAACGACGAACTGCTTAGCGGCTGGAAAATGCACGGAAAAATCAAGCCGGGTTTCCGGGTGCTCTTTCACGGACCTTCCGGCACTGGAAAAACACTAACTGCCTCCCTTCTTGGAAAATACAACGGGCGCGATGTGTTCCGCATCGACCTGTCGATGGTAGTTTCGAAGTACATCGGGGAAACGGAAAAAAACCTGTCCAAACTGTTCGATAAAGCGGCCAACAAAGACTGGATACTGTTTTTCGATGAGGCAGACTCGATTTTCGGCAAGCGCACCACCGTCCGCGACGCCCACGACAAATATGCCAACCAGGAGGTGTCTTACCTATTGCAGCGTATTGAGTCGCACGCCGGACTGGTTATTCTCGCTTCCAATATGAAATCGAACATCGATCCTTCGTTTACCCGACGGTTCAATTCAATTATCGGGTTCGACAATCCCGACACGACCGAGCGGTTGCAACTTTGGAAAAATTATCTTCCTCCTGTGGCAAAACTCGATAAAATAGTAAATCTGGAGGAAATTGCCCGAAAATACCATTTAACCGGCGCAAACATTGTTAATGTCATTCAGTTTGCCGGATTGCAAACCCTGGAAAAAAAATCGAATACCATTTCGTCAGAGGACCTTTTGAAAGGCATTCAGAAAGAATATGAAAAAGAGGGGAAAATGATGCGGCTGGAGTAGGTCTCCTGTACCTCTGGTGATGGTATGACTCAAAGTCATGCTGTCACTTGCCACACAAAGGGCTCAAAGGTTTGAGGGTTTGAAAGTTCGAGATTGCTTGAAGGTTCGAGGCTGGGACATAAACATATAAGCAGCAGAGTAACTACAGATTGGAAAGATTTTGTCAGGGGCGGAGATTGAGCAAAGGACTGCAAATCTGGGGCGCTAATAACTTTTAACTTTTGTAAATCAAATTCATTTCAGATAATTCTTGTCCAATTTGATGGATTCCGCTTAATATTTTTTCAGTTTGGTTTTCAGATGGTTTTTTATGCCCCTGCACATATTGAGACAATAAAGTTGGATTCATTCCAATTTTTTCTGCAAGAAATTTCGAATTCAGTACTTTGTAATATTGGAAGAATTGTGCAAAATCAATTTCAAACTTTAAATTTTCATGGGAAATAATATATTCATCCTCAAAATTTAATTGAGTTGCTTCGAGTGCATTATTAATGAGTTCAGGAATCGTTCTACCTGTTGTAAATATTTGATATTCTTCGGAATAAGCTGAAAATCCGGTGTCTGTTTTTTCAACAATTATTTTAATTTTTTTCTTATAATTTTTCATCTCATTAAATTTTATGTTCGTTTCATAATTACTCTTTTTAAAGTGTTATTCCTGCATCTTTTATAATCTTTTTCTCAAGTCCTTTTCCAACTTCCTGACTTCCGTGATTTGGGAAAATTATTATTCCTTTTTTCTGGTCATGTTTCAGTTTCACATGTGACCCTTTTTGTGAGATTGGGTACCAACCATCTTTTTTTAAAAGTCGGAATAGTTCGGAGCATTTCATCTGTTTGATTTTTTACCGCAAACACACAGAGACACAAAGTAAAAGTTGAAAATAATCACACTTCTGTGTGGCAAAATTTTGCCATGTTCATTTCATGCAGCTATATTTTTAAAATAACATTCAAAGGTAAATAATAATTTACTTTTTAACAAAGAAATAGTTTGAGAATTTTTTTTTCAACATTGGCTAAAATGGTTTGAGGCAGGTTGCGGGTGTGGTCCAATCCCGATGTCTGTCCGGAGCTTATCGCCGGGTCAGTTTCCACTAAAACAGGACAGGCATTGCAGACCACATAGAATCCTGTTTATTTTGCAACCGAATTTAATTATTATTTTCTATCATTTTTTGAAAGTATGGTATGATATCTTCTGAATAATTCATATTAATGTTATGTCTATTTAGAGTGTCATAAAAAGGAGGTATAAATTTTTTGTCCCTAACATGACTCTCTAATAATTCCCATATTCTTTTAGGTGTTTTATTTAAAGTGTATTGCAATCTTTCTAAATCACTAATGTGAATAATTGATAGTGGCTTTATAGTTATTTTATCTATTGACAAGTTTTCAATGAGTTCTTGAAATCTGATATTGAATGTATCAGCCATCAATGGTGTTTGCAAGGATTTATCATTAACAATAATTACGGGAAAAATAGTAATTGGGTGTCCTTTAGGATAATGCCCATCTAACGATAAGATGTAATCGTTCATTATCGTGATTGACTTTACAATTTGATTTACTCCAAAATTTTCAAAAAAACTGTTTCTGTCTTTTTTGTATAAATCTTCAGTGCTTTTACTATATTTTTCTTTATCATAGATGTTTCCACCTTTTACTTGACCTAAAAATATTCTTTTCCCATATCGAAAATAAATATCAGCAATTTCAATTTCATCTTTTACAATTTTCAGTTTAAGGTTAGAGAACGTGATAAGTGAGGAGTATTTGTAATTTTCGAATAATTCATGAAGAATTTCGTCAACGTATTTTTCAAAGAAATAACCAAAAATACTACGATAAAATTCCACACTATATTTATTGTTTTTTGAATCTTGAAACTTAGGTTTGATATAGTCAAACCAGAAATCATTAACTAGTTGATTGTAAGTTTTTTCAAGTAAAAACACGTTATCTGAAATGAGATATTTATTTTCGCCAACGTCGATAAATGGGCCTTTTTTTATGCTTACTAATTTGTAAGTTTCTTTATTAACAAATCTTTTGCTCAATGCTTTTAAAAAGACATCATTTTCGTTTGTTAAATAAAAGAACTGCCAGTCAGGATTTTCGCTTGAATTTGTTATATATAATGACATGATTCTAAAAACAAATGCTATTGGACTGATATCATATTGAACTTTGAAATACTCCTCAAGTTCATCTTTGTAATATTCCTCACGGCTATAGAATTCAATTAATTTAAGTCCTCTCCGAGGGGTGAATATTGGGTCGCTTGCAATTGTAAGCTCATTTAATGGTAATATTCGAGGATTTAAAGTTTCAAAATTTTTTTCTTCTTCATCTTTTTCATCTTTTATGTCAGAGATTATAGTATTTATTACGAGTAAGTATTTTAAAATATTTTCCCAAACTATTTCTCTTTTCATGATAAAGTTGGGATATGAAATAAAATCTTTATCATTGATAATTTCCTCAATAGCATAAGTACAGGCCTGTCTGTTGAAAATTGTTGCAAATTCTTTATTTTCTCGATTATATTTTATTGCAACATTATATATTTTATCGTAGACTTGTTTATTTGGAGAAAAATATTCAAGCTCTTTTATTTGATTTTCCCAACTATCATTAAATTCTAATTTATATTTGGGTTTTAAACGATAATTTAATGCCACGATTTCATATAAAATATGCTCTTTGGAAAATGATTTGATCAAAGACAAACTTTCAATAGGTGGTTCTTCTCCATAAACAACTGAGTATTCAAGAAATATGTTGATAGTTGGTAGTCTCATTATTTGCTTGCTAACTATGTTGCCTGTGATCCAAACCTTCACAATATTTCTTCTCACCGGAATCTTTGTCAACCTCCGGCATCCTAAAATTTATTTCTGCTCTTGCTGTATTTTGCCCGGGGAAGTCGGGGAGGGCAGGGTTCTGTTGCGGATGTATTTGCTCGGTTTTCAACACTGGCTTTTGGTCTTTTACTGGTTTACAAAAAATTACGGGAGCTAAATTAGGAATTGCCGCCGGAAAAAACAAGCGGGAAATTTGAGTTTTAGCTGTGTTGTAAATTATAAAAGGCAAGATTTTGTTATTTTTAATGCTAAAAATCAAAAACCGATGACAAAAACAGAACAATTCCACTCACTTCTGCAACATGGCGCGTTGCCTGGAAAGGTGCTTTTCCGACCCATTTTAATGTATTTTGCCGCAAATTTTATCGGAAAAACCTATGACAAATTCGCCTCCGATTACAATGTTTTGGTGGAAGCCAATTTACGATGTATGGACGAATTTGGGCTCGATATGCTTGGCCTGATTTCCGATCCGTATCGTGAAACCAGTGCGTTTGGTGCAAAAATTCAATACATACCGGATGGAGTTCCGCGTTGCCTGAATTATGTGGCGAAAACGAACGATTTATCCTGTCTGCAGGTTGCGAAATTACCGTTTTAACACCTCCTGAAAATTTGAAAACGATGGATGAAACGAGAGCATAAAAAAATGATAAATATGCCAGGTCGGGAATTTCTACAATAAACCTGCTAAACGCAAAAGCTCGTCCAGTTCTTTATCAGCGATGTTTTTTGCATTTTTTTTAAAGCCATCGGTAACAACAACATTAAAGCTCATTAAGAAAATCTTTTGCCGGTTGAAGTTTTATTTTTCCTTCCTGGTGCTGTTTTACCTGTTCCAAAGAATGTTGCAAATCATCAACGAATTGCTTTTGCTCTTGTGAAATTTGCTTTACCTTTTTAAATCCCAGATTATTCACCAACTCCATAAAAAAGCTGAGTTTATTATCAGGTATGTCAATTACTATTCGTTGCATAAAAGTTTATTATATCTATTTCACAAAAATATCAAAAAGAATAATTATTGCCAAGAAGTTGAAAAATAAAACAATAATGAAGTCCGGTACTAATCGGGTGCAGCGGTTTGTCACATAACAATTCCAAAAGAAGTAACCGCTGTTCAAACAATTTTTTCAAAATGTGGGATATACTTTTTGAGCGATGGAAATTTTTTCATCAGGCGTTTTACCTGGCGTTCAAAAACGGATATAGTCTTAACATTAAAGCTCATTTAGAAAATCTTCTGCGTTACGAGCTTGTTTTTTACCGTCTTTAATCAGCTTCATTTCTTCAACAGCTTCGGTCAGTTCGGTCAAAAACAGTTTTTTGTTCCTTAAACGCTCCAGTTCGTCAAGGTCTTTTTGTATCTGCTTCCAATCCTTCATAGGAAGCTGAACTGCTCTTTTTTGACCTTTTGTGTCGGTAATATATTGTAAGTCCATAGCAATATTTTTTCACTTAAAGCTAAACTAAAAAGTTTTGTTTTAAGCTAATTACTTCTTATTTCTGCAAATATATATTACTTAACCATGCGAAACAAAACTGGAAATGCATCTTTATTGTCATAATCCGCCCAGGCTTACTCCGAGCGAAATCATAAAATGGAAATCATAGCCTTTTGTATAGTCTTTGTTGGATAAAAACTGGTCGTATCCGATTTGCGGACGAAGAAATACAAATCCTGCAGGTTCGTATAAGGATTTGGGTTCCCATTTTTTCAGTACAATATCGCTGGCTGCTCCAAATCCGGCGAAAAATGAGCCGGTCAGGTTATTTTTTGGGTTGGCCGAATCTTTATTTTCGAACTCCGAAGACTGGGAATTCATTTCATATCCTCCAATGGACAAGTATGGATAAACATTCAACCGCTGGTTGTAGAATATGGTCCTTCCTATTTTCATGCCGTATTTCAGACTGCTTACTTTTTCTTCTTTGGCATGAATCCAGTCTTTCTTTTTCACCGGTAAATCGATGTTGGACCGGACCTGGCTGACACTGCCTCCAATAAAAAAAGAAAGGTACAGCTGATTGATGAACCCGTCTATTTCCATATTCAGCACATGCAACCTGTTGGTAAATACTTCTGCAATATCTCCGTTCAGAAATTCGTTTCCATAGCCGAAAACAAAATTCATTCTGGCAGTGGTGGTCAGTTTTTTCAGTTCGTTTAAAAAACAGGAATACTCTGAACCGGGATATGTTTTCTGGTAATTTCTGATGGTTGTATTCAAATCCGCCAAATCCTCATTCATATAATACCGGATATAGATGCGTATGAGCTTTTTATCTACTTCGGCCATTTGATACTGCTCAAGTTCGTCAGTGATAAAAGGCATTTCTGTTGAAAGGTATTCCCTCAGTTCGATGACCATACTTTCCCCGGCAACCGATTTGGTTTTTCCCTCGAGCAGCGTGTCGAAATTTTTGGCGATGTACAGAAAAAGCGGGAAGTTTCGGGTTGCAAGAGAAAACAGCAATTCTTCGCCCGGATAAAGGATTATATAACGTTTGTCAGAATTTTCTTTGAGAAAATTGAGAGTTTTGTTTGCGCCAGCATGATCCCCGTCAACTGTTTTGTCCAGAATCAGTTTCCGGCCATTTCGGATAATCATTTCGGTGCTGTCGGAATAGGACAGGATTTGCGATTTAATGTCTTCCTGCGAAAAAACAGACAGCACACAAAACAAAAGTATCAGAAGGGTTATTGTCTTTTTCATAAAAAAGAATTTGAAAATGGTACAACTGTTAGAGGCTGGTCATTATGCAAGCGTTGCTACCATAACCGCCTTAATCGTATGCAACCGGTTTTCGGCCTGGTCGAATACCACTGAAGCTTCGCTTTCGAAAACCTCTTCGGTTACTTCCATGGCATCGAGGCCAAACTTCTGATAAATATCTTCGCCAACTTTTGTGTCGCGATTGTGGAAAGCCGGCAGGCAATGCAGAAATTTCACGTTTAAATTTCCGGTGAGTTTCATCGCTTCTGCATTTACCTGGTAAGGTTTCAGCAATTCAATGCGTTCCGCCCATACTTCGGCAGGTTCGCCCATGGAAACCCACACGTCGGTATAAAGGAAGTCACAATCTTTTACAGCCTCAGCTACACCTTCAGTAATTAATATTTTTGCTCCCGTTTTTTTGGCAATTTCCCTGCACTGTTCCTGCAAATCGGACGAGGGCTGGCAATGTTTCGGCGCTGCAGCTCTGAAATCCATACCCAGTTTGGAAGCCCCCACCATCAGGGAGTTGCCCATGTTGTTGCGGGCATCGCCCAGGTAGCAGAATTTAATTTGCGACAGCGGTTTGTCCGAATGTTCCTTCATGGTGAGAAAATCGGCCAGAATCTGGGTCGGGTGGAACTCGTTGGTGAGACCATTCCACACCGGTACTCCTGCGTATTGAGCCAGTTCTTCCACAATTTCCTGTCCGAAACCACGGTATTCGATTCCGTCGTACATGCGGCCCAAAACGCGGGCTGTATCTTTCATGGTTTCCTTGTGCCCGATTTGCGAGCCCGAGGGTCCCAGGTAAGTTACATGCGCGCCCTGGTCGAATCCAGCCACCTCGAAAGCACACCGGGTGCGGGTAGAAGCTTTTTCAAAAATCAGGGCAATGTTTTTGCCTTTAAGCATTTGTTGTTCTGTACCGGCATATTTTGCTTTTTTCAGCGTTTCCGACAAATCCAGCAAAAAATTGATCTCCTGTGCTGAAAAATCCAGCAACTTCAGAAAGTTTCTGTTTTTCAAATTAAAAGCCATGTCATTCAGTTTATTATATTATTACAATTTATTCGTTTTTTGTAAAGTTTTATTAGCTATTCATCGGTCATCGGTCACTGGTCATCAGTCATCTTACTTCCTACATCCTTGTTCTGTCCCTTTCATCGTATTCCATGGTAATTTTCGAACCGAAAGACTTATCTTCCAGTTTTTTGGATTCGGTAATCACACTTTTTTTGCCTCCGTTTTTAATGAACTCGAGACAGGCCCGAATTTTAGGCTCCATGGTTCCTTCCGCAAATGTATCCATTTCAAGGAATTTTAAGGTATCGGCATAATTCAGGAATTCCAGTTTTTTCTGTGTGGGCAGTCCGTAATCTTTGTAAATAAAGGGTACATCGGTTAAAATGTAAAGTTCATCGGCGCCAATGTTTTTGGCAAGTAATCCCGAGGCGCGGTCTTTATCGATAACCGCATCCACTGTGCGCACATTGCCTTCCTCGTCGTAATACACCGGAATTCCGCCACCGCCGGCAGCAATTACAATGTTTCCGTTATTCACCAGCAATTCAATGGTTTCTTTATTGATAATATTGATTGGGGCAGGCGAGGGGACTACCCTGCGAAAACCGTCTTTCACTTTTGGTGATGATTTAAATATCCAGTTTTTTTCCCGGTTGAGCCTGTCTGCTTCCTCTTTGTTGTATGTTTTCCCAACCCGCTTTGACGGATTTTGAAAAGCCGGATCGTTTTGATCCACCTCAACCAGGGTAACCATGGTAATCACATTTTTTCTTATACCGTGTTTGTTCAGCACATTCCGGATGATGCGTTCAATCATGTAACCGATTCCTCCCTGCGAGTCGGCCACGCAAATATCCAGCGGCATGGGAGCGATGTTGTACATTTTTTCACCGGCATCGTTGCGCATTAAAATATTGCCAACCTGCGGACCATTACCATGTGTAATTACCAGTTCGTATCCATCTTTTATGAGGTGAATCAGGTTTTCAACTGTATCGGTTGCATTTTGCTCCTGTTGCTCAATGGTTCCTTCTTCGTTGTCGCGCAGCAGGGCATTTCCGCCCAGAGCTACTACTGCCAGTTTTTCCATATTTACTTTATATTTGAAAGGGAACAAACATAAAAAAAACGATGAATAAAAGAAATGAATTTCAATCATCTTTCGATGTTCTTATGTTGTTATAAATTGACAGAATAACAAACCCCCAACCTCAATTTTTTAGTTAAATTTGCGTTTTTATTTTTTATCAAGAAAAACACAATGGCATTTAAAGCGAAGAAGCCGGGAAATTCGAAGCAAAAAAAGAAGAAAACACGCGAACTGTTTTTTCAGAACGAGAAGTTCAGGTTTATCCTGGGGATTTTTGTTTTGCTTGTTTCGGCTTATCTGCTCATTTCTTTCATTTCCTTTTTGTTTCATGGTGCAGCCGACCACAGTAAGCTCGATTTGTCGTGGAAACAACTGGTGTTCGAGTCGAACATAAAAGTAGCCAACAAAGCCGGAAAAACCGGCGCCTGGTTATCGGAAGTGATTATGAACCGCGGTTTTGGGATGGCCTCGTTCCTGTTTGTGTATTTGCTGGTAATTTCAGGGTTTAAGATTCTGGGCCGCAATCTGAAAAAGTTCAGGAAAGCATTGGTTTTTAGTTTGGTAATGATTATCTGGATTTCGCTTACGCTGGGATTTTTATTTCCCAAAACAAGTGCCGCTTCGTTCATTTACCCTGGAGGCCACTACGGGTTTATTCTCAGCAACTGGCTCAGCTCGCTTATTGGCAAAACCGGTCTTGTTTTTCTGTTGTTTATTTCACTGCTTACCATTCTTATTATTCGTTTTGAAAAAGCATACAGCTTGCTGAAATCTATTTTTAAAAGAAAATCAAAAACAGGGAACGAATCAGATGATTTGGTGGTTTCCGGGAAAGAACAGGAAAGTATTACTGACAATTCCATATCGAAAGTAATTGAAGACGACGACATTGTGAAGGCTGTTTTTGAACCCGACGGAGACGAAGATGAGAATCATCTGAAATTGGAAAAGGTGGAACGTGAGGAAGAATCTTCGGAAAATGAAACTGAAGAGGAGGATGGGCTTGAGCTGACGGTACACAAGCAGAAGGAAGAAGAAGTGGATGAAAATTTTCAGGGTGAAGGGATGGAGGATTACGATCCCACGCTGGAGTTATCGAATTACAAATTCCCGACGATGGAATTGCTTGAAGACCACAGCTCCGATAACGCTGAAGTTAGTAATGAAGAGTTGATTGCCAACAAGAACAAAATTGTGGAAACCCTGCGCCATTATAAAATTGAAATTACCAAAATCAGGGCTACCATTGGACCAACCATCACCCTTTACGAAATTATTCCCGCCCCGGGCATTCGGATTGCCAAAATTAAAAATCTGGAAGACGATATTGCCCTGAGCCTTGCTGCGCTGGGAATTCGTATCATAGCTCCTATTCCCGGCCGCGGTACCATTGGTATTGAGGTTCCCAATCAAAACCCGGAAGTGGTTTCCATGCGATCCATTCTCAGTTCCCGAAAATTCCAGGAAAGCACAGCCGATTTGCCGATAGCGTTGGGCAAAACCATATCGAACGAGACCTATCTGTTCGACCTTACCAAAATGCCGCATATTTTGGTTGCAGGGGCTACCGGTCAGGGGAAATCGGTAGGTATTAATGTTATAATTGCCTCATTGCTTTACAAGAAACATCCTTCGCAGCTGAAATTTGTTTTTATCGATCCCAAGAAGGTAGAGCTAAACCTTTATTCGGTGCTTGAAAAACATTACCTGGCCAAGCTTCCAAACGAAGAAGAGCCTGTGATTACCGATATTCAGAAAGTAAAATATACCCTGAATTCCATTAATGTGGAGATGGATCAACGGTACGATCTGCTGAAAAAGGCTCATGCACGCAATGTGAAGGAGTACAATAAAAAATTCATCAGCCGCAGGTTGAATCCGGAAAAGGGACATCGGTTTATGCCCTACATTGTGGTTGTAATTGACGAATTTGCCGACCTGATTATGACCGCCGGCAAGGAAATTGAATTTCCCATTGCCCGCATTGCACAGTTGGCAAGGGCCGTGGGTATTCACATGATTATTGCAACCCAGCGGCCGTCAACCAATATTATTACCGGTGTAATCAAAGCCAATTTTCCGGCACGAATTGCCTTTAAAGTGGCTTCCATGATAGACTCCCGCACCATTCTCGATACACCGGGTGCTAACCAGCTGATAGGCAAGGGCGACATGCTGATTGCACAGGGCAACAACATGACCCGTGTGCAGTGTGCCTTTATTGATACACCCGAAGTTGAACAAATCTGCAGTTTTATTTCAGAGCAGAGAGGTTTTCCAACGGCTTTTATGCTGCCCGAGTATGTGGGTGACGAAGAAAGTGGTCCGGGAGAGGTGGATTTGAATAATCGCGACGAAATGTTCGACGATGCTGCCCGGGTAGTAGTAATGAACCAAATGGGTTCCACTTCTATGATACAGCGAAAATTCTCCATTGGCTATAATCGTGCAGGCAGAATTATGGATCAACTGGAAGCTGCCGGTATTGTTGGTCCCAGCGAGGGGAGCAAAGCCCGGCAGGTACTTATTCAGGACGAATACAGTTTGGAACAGTTATTGAATGGTTTAAACTAAACATATTTTATGAAGACTCTTTTTTTACTGGGTTTATTTCTGGCTTCGTTCCTGTTTGCCTCAGCGCAACAAGATGCAAAAGCAAAGCAAATACTCGACGAAGTGAGTGCAAAAACACGCTCGTTTAACACCATTTCTGCCGATTTTGATTTTAGTATGGAAAACGAGGAGATGGATATTTATGAAAAAAATTCAGGCTCTATTCAGCTAAAGGGGCAGAAATATGTGGTGGACCTTCCCGATGTGGGAGTGAAAGTGTATTCCGACGGTGAAACTATATGGAATTATATGGCCGATGGAAACCAGGTAACCATTTCGTACCTCGAAGACGGTGACAGCGAACTGTTGGACCCTTCGTCGGTTTTTACCATTTATGAACGGGGGTTTCGATCGAAATACATCGGAGAGAAAAATCTGGCAGGCAGCGGAGCAAGTCACGAAATTGAGCTTTATCCCGATTCAGACGAGCATGAGGTTACCAAAATTGTGCTTTTTATCGGGAAAACGGATAGCATGATAAAATCGGCTCTTCTGTTTGGCACCGATGGCAATACATACGGCATTGAGATAAAGAAAATGAATACTTCTGCAAATCTTCCCAATTCTCATTTCATTTTTAATCCGTCCGATTTTTCCGACTTGGAGGTCATCGATTTCAGGTAGTGATAAAACTCAGTACCGCCAACCGGTAAGAATCGAGCCCAAAGCCCATAATGCAGCCACGGCAAACCGGTCCAATGATGGATTTATGCCTGAAGTCTTCCCGTGTCAGCGTATTGGAGATGTGAACCTCCGCTACAGGAGTTGTAATTCCTGCAATGGCATCGCGTATGGCAACTGAAGTATGGGTATATGCTCCTGCATTTAGGATTATTCCATCGGCTGAAAACCCATGCTCGTGAATTTTATCAATCAACGAACCTTCTATATTCGATTGAAAATAAGTCAGGTTTATATCGGGAAACATTGTTTTCAGTTTCAGAAAATAATCTTCGAAACTTACCGGACCGTATATGTTTTGTTCCCTTTTGCCAAGTAAATTGAGGTTTGGTCCGTTGATAATCAATAAATTCATTATATTTCGTTTTTAATTATTTTTATAGTAACTTTATGGTCATTAAATCGTAGTAAATATCATAATATTTAAAATGGCCAATAATAGTTATCAAAATTATTTAAATCGATGGATTTAAAAAATAAAAATCGAAAGTTATGAAATGGGAGGAAAGCAAAAAGGGGTATGAGAACTACCTGAAACTGGAAAAGTCATTGTCGCAAAATTCAATTTCCGCCTACATCAACGACATAAATAAGTTGGTGGAGTTTTTGGGAAAGAATTACAAGAAAACCGGTCCCGAAAAGGTTAAATTGCAACACCTTAAAAATTTTGTGGAATGGCTTAATGAGCGGGGGGTGAGCCCACGAACCCAGGCCCGCACCATTTCGGGCATAAAATCGTTTTTTAAATACCTGCTTATTGAAGAAAAAATTTCGGGCGATCCTACTGCATTGCTTGAGTCGCCCAAAATCGGCCGAAAATTGCCCGACATTTTGAGCATGGAGGAAATTGACCAGCTCATCGATGCTGTTGATCTCGAAAAACCCGAAGGGCAGCGAAATAAAGCCATGCTGGAAACACTTTACAGTTGCGGTCTCAGGGTTTCAGAACTTGTGAACCTGAAACTTACAAACCTGTTTTTCGATCAGGGCTTTGTTAAAATTGAAGGAAAAGCAGGAAAGGAAAGACTGGTGCCGGTTAGTACAAGGGCAGTCGATGAAATTCAGAAATACATTGACGGTTACCGTCAGAATCTGAAAATTCAGAAAGACAGTGAAAATATTCTTTTCTTGAACCGGAGAGGAAAAAAACTGAGCCGTGTTATGGTATTTACCATCATCAAAAACCTGGCTGAGAAAATTAACCTCAACAAAAGAATCAGTCCACATACCTTTCGCCATTCATTCGCCACGCATTTGATAAACGGCGGGGCCGATCTTCGCGCCGTTCAGGAAATGCTGGGACATGAATCCATTTTAACCACCGAAATTTATACCCATTTAGACCGCGATTACCTGAAAAATACCATACATCAGTTTCATCCAAGATCTTGATTTCAGTCAATTGGATCATATTAAAAGAGGTTGCCATGGCAGCCTCTTTTTGCTTTTCAGCGCTTGCATAACAAATTTCCGCAAAATTGTTAAGATAATGTTTAATCGGGCTTTAAAACCGGCTAAATGGACACATCTATCCTGTCAAAGCGGAAAAAAATTCTATTTTTGTAATCCGAATAGCAAAAAAATATCAGTTTTATAAAGTTAATTATTAGGTAGTTATGAAAAATTTAGATTTGACAAAGTACGGAATTCAAAACGTACAGGAAATTGTACACAACCCATCTTACGAACAGCTTTTTGAAGAAGAAATGAACCCCGGTCTGGAAGGCTTCGAAAGAGGGCAACTAACAGAACTGGATGCTGTTAACGTTATGACCGGTGAATTTACCGGACGTTCTCCCAAAGACAAATTCATTGTTAAAGACAACACAACCAAAGACACCATATGGTGGACCTCTCCAGAATCGCCAAACGATAACAAACCCACAACTCCGAAAGTATGGACCGATTTGAAAGCGCTTGTTACTAACCAGTTGTCAGGAAAACGTTTGTTCGTTATGGATACTTTCCTGGGGGCAAACGAAAATTCAAGGTTGAAAGTTCGTTTTATTATGGAAGTAGCATGGCAGGCACATTTTGTTAAAAATATGTTTCTGAGGCCAACCGAGGAAGAACTGGAAAATTATGGCGAACCGGATTTTGTAGTGATGAACGGTTCGAAAACCACCAATAAAAAGTGGAAAGAACACGGACTTAACTCGGAAGTATTTACCGTATTTAACCTGACTGAAAAAATGCAGGTAATCGGCGGAAGCTGGTATGGCGGCGAAATGAAAAAAGGAATGTTTGCCATGATGAATTATTACCTGCCGCTGAATGGTATGGCATCGATGCACTGCTCGGCCAACGTAGGAGAAAAAGATGATGTAGCTATTTTCTTCGGTCTTTCAGGAACCGGAAAAACCACCCTGTCAACCGACCCGAAACGCAAACTGATTGGTGACGATGAGCACGGATGGGACGATGATGGCATTTTCAACTTCGAAGGTGGGTGTTACGCAAAAACAATTAACCTCGACCCGGAAGCTGAACCGGATATTTACAACGCCATTAAACGCGATGCATTGCTGGAAAATGTGACCGTTGATGCAGACGGTAAAATCGATTTCACCGATGGTTCTGTTACCCAGAACACCCGCGTTTCGTACCCGATTTACCACATTGAAAATATTGTTAAACCAGTTTCCAAAGCCGGTCACGCAAACAAAGTGATTTTCCTTACAGCAGACGCTTTTGGAGTAATGCCTCCGGTATCGAAACTGACTCCGGAACAAACCAAATATCACTTCCTTTCAGGGTTTACAGCAAAACTGGCCGGCACCGAGCGTGGTGTTACAGCCCCGCAGCCTACTTTCTCTGCCTGTTTTGGTGCAGCTTTCCTTTCGCTTCACCCCACAAAATACGGTGAAGAACTGGTGAAGAAAATGGAAGAACACAATGCCGAAGCTTATTTGGTGAATACCGGATGGAACGGAAGCGGAAAACGTATTTCAATTAAAGATACCCGTGCAATTATCGATGCCATCCTCGATGGCTCAATTGAAAAAGCTGAAACAAAAGTAATTCCAATTTTCAACCTGGAAGTTCCTACAGCTTTGCACGATGTTGATCCGAACATTCTTGATCCGCGCGATACCTACACCGACCCGAAAGAGTGGGAAGAAAAAGCTAAAGACCTGGGTAGCCGTTTTATCAAGAATTTCGTGAAATACACCGATAACGAAGAAGGTAAAGCATTGGTTGCTGCCGGTCCGCAATTAGACTAATTTTTAGCGATTAATATTTGAAAGGCCCTGTCTGAAAAGACGGGGCTTTTTATTTCACCCCAATGCCTGTAATCCCAATTTCTTTTGCGATTTTGCTACCTGTGAATTTTTCCGCGATTATAGGAAAAAAAGATGCCGGCAATGCTGATGGCTGCAAAAGTCAGAAAACTCCATTTCATTACTTTCAGAAAAAGAGGAACAGAAACCAGCTCAATGGCTTCTCCGCCAAGCATTCCGGCAAAATAAAATGTGGCAATGGTCATACTGGTAATTTGTCCGAGCACCCGCATGGTAGCCGCCGATCCGGAGGCGAGTCCCAGTTGGGTTTTGGATACCGAACTCATAATGGTATTCATGTTAGGAGACGAAAAAAATGCAAATCCCAGTCCAACCCAAAGCAGCAGCAAAACAATGATGTGCACTGGGGTTGAAGATGTTAGGAATGCAAAGGCTGTTAGCCCGATGGTACACATTGTCATTCCCAGTGTAGCCAGATAACGCGGTTGAAAGCGGTCGGAAAGCCTTCCGGCAATGGGAGAGAAGATGGCCATCATGGCTGGTTGGGCAACTAAAATAATTCCGGCATCGCGGGGAGAAAATTCTTTGATTTTCTGCAGATAGAGGCTTAACAAAAATACGATGGCAAATGTGGCGCTGTAGTTGATAAGCGCTGCCAGATTGGAAAATGCAAACAACCGGTTTCGGGTGAAAAGCCGGGTTTCTATCACCGGCATGGACGATTTGCTTTCCAGTTTCCAGAAAATAAAGAGAGCAAGTAAACCTCCTCCCATCATGAACCACCCCGAAGCTTCCGGAATCAACGAAGAACCGTAAACAAGAGCTACCAGGCCAATCATATAAAACAGCGTTCCCTTCAAATTCAATTTTTTTCCGGCTGACAGCAGGTTTTGGTCTTTTCCGAGAAACAAAAATGCAATAGCTGTTGAAATCAAACCCAATGCACCCGAAACAAAGAAAATAGAGCGCCAGCCGAGGTATTGGGTTAAAAGTCCGCCGGCAAAAGGCCCGAAAGCCAGCCCTAAATAAACTGCCGATACCGACATGCCCAACACCCGTCCGCGGAATTGGGGCAAAAAGGCTGACACCAGGATGGCCGGACCTGTTGTGCTTGTAAATGCTGCACCTATGCCCTGAATATATCTGAAAAAGATAAGCCAGTTTCCGGAACCCGAAAAACCACATATCAGCGATGAGATAGTGAAAACCACAACGCCGGTTTTAAAAATGCGTCTGATGCCGGTTAAATCGCCCCAGCGGCCTACCGGTAGCAGAAACATGGCAGTAGCCAGTAAGAATGAAGTTATGATCCAGCTTAATTTTACCGCATCGAGACCAAAACTTCTTTCAATACTTGGTAAGGCAATATTTACCGACGAAATGAGAAAAGTCCCCATGAAGGAAGTGATGGCAACTATGGCAAGAATTGAAATCTGTTTTTTTGTCCAGTGCATAATCCATATTTCAGCAGGTGTAGAAAGCGGACAAAATTAAAAAAAAGAACCGCCCTGCAAGCAGAACGGTTCTTCATTAATTTCATTCAAACCCGGTTTATCTGACAATCAGCTTATGTGCAAAGTCGTTGCTGAACTGCGATTTGATGATATACATTCCCGGTTGCAAATCGCTTACGTTGATGAAGTCGTTTTGCGATTCAATCATCCGTGATTTAACAACGCTTCCGGCCAGGTTGTAAATAGCTACCTGCGTTGGCTTGTTAACACTTACAAATACCCTGTCGGTGGCAGGATTCGGATATACCCTGATTTCCGGCATTTCGGTCAGTTCTACGTTGGTGGGTACCGATTCTGCTTTCAGGTAGTAAACGTTAACTCCGCTGTGAGGAGAGAACAGCATGATGGTTGTTGCCGGTCCTGAATAGAAACATTCGCCTTTCGTAAGTTCAGTTCCTAATGCAGGGATGGCTGCAATTACATTATCAGCAGTTCCGGCAGCAACATGAATTTCCCTGTCTTCACTGCCGCTTGATGACATAGCCATTACTGTAATATTGGTATTTCCTTCCACTTCAAAGGAAATTACTCTTCCGAGCGGCAACCCGTCTTCATCAAAATCACCTTGTCCGCCAAATTTCAACCGATGGGTGAAATCCATGTCATCGAGAGTTTTTTCGTTGGCATCGATTTCCACTTTTTTGCCGCTGTGAGCCCAAATGGTAAGACCATTAACGGTGACGGTTTCTTCAAGTACACCAAGGTCTTTGAAAGAGTCTGCACTGATGTTCCATTCACTATCGGAAGGTTCAACCACTTCTTCTTGTTCCTCTTCTACCAGAAGGTGATAAACATTAACTCCGTTGGATGGTGAATACAACAGAATGGTTGCAGGTCCTCCGGTATATTCATACTCACCTTTTGAAATGTCTGGTCCCAGGGCAGGGAAGGTGGCAAAAATATTTTCTTCAGTATCTGCCGCCAGGTGCAGTTGCCGGTCTTCGCCACTACTCGATGACATTCCAATCACTGTTATTTTTGCATCTCCTGAAACCTGGATTGCAAGTACACGACCTAAGGGTTGCCCTTCTTCATTAAAATCACCACTTCCGCCCAGCTTCAACCGGTGAGTATAATCCAAACCGTCGAGCGATTTGTTGTTGGCATCAACTTCCACTTTTTTACCGCTGTGGGCATAAATGGTAAGTCCGTTCACTTCGGTTGTTTCTTCCAAAACACCGAGAGAATTGAAATCATCGCTACTGATGTTCCATTCCCTGACGTTTTTTTCCGGTTCAGCCTCTAAATGGTAAATATTTACTCCGTTGCTCGGTGAATACAGAAAGATGGTTCCGGCTCCGCCCGTGTAATTATATTCACCTTTTGAAATATCAGGGCCTAAGGCAGGGAAAACAGCAAAAACAGAATCCTGATGATCGACAGCGATGTAAAGCTCCCGGTCTTCGCCGCTGCTCGATGACATCCCGGTTACTGTAATTTTGGTATTGCCCGAAACGGGAAATGCAAGTACACGGCCCAGTGGCAGCCCGTTTTCATCAAAATCACCACTTCCGCCCAGTTTTAGCCGGTGGGTGTAATCCATGCCATCGAGTGATTTGTTGTTGGCGTCAATTTCCACTTTCTTTCCGCTGTGAGCATAAATGGTAAGTCCGTTCACTTCTGTGGTTTCTTCCAGAACTCCCAACTGGTTGAAATCCTCACTGCTTATGTTCCATTCCTGTGCCGTTGAAACAAATACTGTAAATGTGGCTAAAATTAGAAATGTAAAAAATCGTCTCATAGGTAAAATTTTTAAAATGAATACTAAATTGAATTAATTCACTGCAATTTATTCATTAATATGCCTATGAGCCTTCAACCATTTCCCAATCAGAGAGTATGCGTTTACCATTTGGGGCAAAAAGTAACAATTAGCGGGTTTTATTTCCCTGAAAGATTTTTTTGTTTATTCCTACCGTTTCAGTTCCACAGCAGCCAGTATTACCGGTGCAACGCCTTTCTGGTCGTTATCTATTTGTTTTTCAGAAATGTAGTATTCGTAGTCGCCCATGCGGTAAGGATTTCCGCCCAACCCGCAGGCACCGCAGGTATTGGTAAGCGTGGGATAACCATCTTCATCCTGAATAACCAGGTTTTCAATTAAACTGTCGAACGTATCTTCAGCAATTTGCAGGTATTTCTCTGGCAGGTACCCGTTTTTGACACCTTTTGCAAATGCATATATAAACATGGCCGACCCCGAGGCTTCCACATAGTTTCCTTCGCGACCGCCCATGTCGAGCACCTGGTACCACAATCCGGTTTCCTCATCCCGGACTTTCAGCAGGGCTTCGCTTAGCTTATTCAGCAAATCAATTATTTTGCCGCGTTCCGGATGGTTTTCGGGAAGGTAATCGGGAACATCTACCAGCGCCATCATATACCAGCCGGTAGCACGGCTCCAGAAGTGTTTCGATTGTCCGGTTTCGGGGTTGCACCAGAGCTGTTCCCGGCTTTCGTCCCAGGCATGGTAAAGCAGTCCGGTTTCCGGGTCCAGCGTTTTTTCGTAAACCAGTTGCAGCTGGAAGGCAACTTCGTCGAACCATTCATTTTTATCAAACATTTGAGCATACTTGGCCAGAAATGGCGATGCCATGTACAGGCCGTCGAGCCACATTTGCCAGGGGTAGCTTTTTTTATGCCAGAATCCGTTGGCATGGGTACGCGGATGTTCTTCCATTTGTCTCACAAGCGTTTGCGCGGCAATTTTGTATTTTTCTTTCCCTGTTTTTTCATACAAGCCCAGCATGTTCAGTCCTGGTCTCACGCGGTCGATATTGTAATCCGACAGTTTGTATGTGTAAATGGTTCCGTCTTCCTGCACAAAATAATTGATGTAGGCCTGTGCATAATCCGAATATTTTTTATCGTATTGTCCCAGCTTTTCAATGGCTGAGGCCAGGAAAGCATAGTCGTATTCGTATTTGGGTTTGTCGCGGTCGTAATAAATCAGACTGTCGCTCCGGTGCATTACGGCATCGGAAAATTTCATCGCCCATGAAAGATACTTTTCTTTTTCGCCGGTTTTATTTGGCTGTGAACAACCCGAAGTTAACGCAACAATCAGAATTATGGTGAATATTTTCATATTTACGTATTTTAATTTGAGGATAAAAATACAAACAGCGTAACAATTTCAGGGGTATAAATATCCCATTTTGCGGGTTATTTTTTCAGATTTCAGGAAAAAGCAAGCATAACCGCCCGTACAAAACTGGTTTATTCCAGATTTTTGGGAATGGCAATGAAAAATGTGGTTCCCTTATCCGGTGTACTTTGAAACCAAACCTTGCCTTTCAGGTATTTTTCGCCGAAAAGCTTCATGCTGTAGGTGCCAATGCCCCTTCCTGTACCTTTTGTAGAGAAAGAGCGTTTGAACAATTGCAGCTGGACATCGGGTTCGATGTGAGTATTGTTGGACACCGAAAACCTTACCCATTGGCCAACCTGACGACAGTCCATGGTTATTGTGGAGTGGGGATGCGAAGCTTCGAGGGCATTTTTCAGCATGTTACCCACGATGCGTCTGAGTAAAACCGGGTCGGTGGTAATTGTAACCGATTGCGCATTCGGGCATACTCTGATGATTTTGTTACCGGCAGTTTCGTGCTTTGAGTAAATATTTTCGAGGTTAGACAGCAGTTCTCTGCTATTCACTGGTTTGAAATCGGGTTTTAAATCGCCGCGTTCAGCCGAAGTCAGGTGGCGTTGAATCTGTATTTCTTCAATCATGTTTTCGGTGGCCCGCTTTATGGTTTGAGCCAGATCGGCCATTTCTTCATGATTATTCATTTCGGGTAAAATGGATGAAAGCCCGGAAATAACTCCGGCGCTGTTCAGCACATCGTGAAAAAAGACCCGCTCGAGGGTTTCCCGCCGCTTCTCGTGGCTAATGTCGTGCACGGCAAAAATGGTGTATTCCGATCCGTTTTCGTGGTAGGGAGTTGCAGTTACCCGTAAATCGAGGGCATCGTTGTCGCAGGTAATGATGCGGCAGTCTTTTTCTGCCTGCTTTCCCATTTGTGATTCCAGAATGGCGCCCAAAGCACCGCAGGTACGGCAAAATTCAGAAGTACCGCAACCGCCTTTTGTAAGGCTTGCATGGATGCAGTTAACGGCTTCTCCCGGACGTTTTCCAATGATGGGATGGCTGTGGGAAAGGTTCAGGAACTTTAAAAACAGCCGGTTGGCGTAAACAATTTGCCTTTGCGGATTCAAGATAACCAGCATGGTAGATACCGAATCCGCAATTTTATTAAATATTTCATTATTACTGAACAACCGGGCATCATTTTCAACCTGGTCGGGGGATGCCCGTTCGGCAGGGGCAAAATAGGTGTTTTTACTTTCAGTCATCTTCAACACGCTTTTTTCAGGTGCCGCAAGATAAACGGGTTTTGGTATTTATCAAAATTAAATTTCGACAATCATTTATGAAATTTTATCCGATTCCATTTTCCAAAACACTGTTTGAAATTTGTAAAATGCACATTCAGAGCAAAAAAGGCATAAAAACAATGCCATCCCTTTTACGGAATGGCATTGTTGATAGCTCTGCATTTTATCCTTTTTTTTCGCTCTTTGCTCTCTACCCAATCACATGCTTTTTATTTCCGTGACCAGTTTTTGAATGGAACTTTTGGCATCGCCAAACAACATGCGGGTTTTGTCGTTAAAGAAAAGTTCGTTTTCAATGCCGGCATACCCTTTACCCATGCCTCGTTTCATAATGATGATGTTTTTGGCCAGATGGGCGTCGATGATCGGCATTCCGTAAATGGGACTTCCCGGGTCGTTGTAGGCTGCCGGGTTTACCACATCGTTGGCGCCCACCACAATGGCAACGTCCACATTGGGCATATCGGGGTTGATATCGTCCATCTCCACCAGTTTTTCGTAAGGCACATCGGCTTCGGCCAGCAATACGTTCATATGGCCGGGCATACGGCCTGCTACCGGGTGAATGGCATATTTCACTTCCACACCTTTTCCTTCGAGCAGTTCATCCAGCTCCTGTGCAATGTGCTGTGCCTGTGCCACGGCAAGACCGTAACCCGGAATTACCACCACCTGGCGCGAATAGCTCAGCAATACCGCAGCATCGCTCAGGGTAATTTCCTTGATGGTTCCCTGTTCGCCGCCGGCAGCGGCAACACCGCCGCCAAAAGCACCAATAATAACATTGATGAGTGAGCGGTTCATGGCTTTGCACATGAGGAGCGTAAGAATCATTCCGGCTGCCCCTACCAAAATACCGCCCAGAATCATTGCCTGGTTGTTGTAAATAAAACCAGCCATGGCTGCCGCAATACCTGTGAATGAATTTAGCAGCGAGATAACCACCGGCATATCGGCACCACCAATGGGCATTACGAACATAACACCGTAAATAAGTGATATTGCCGTTAAGGCATAAATGGCCCAAAGCATTTCAGCCGGCGGGTTGGGTGAAACAACAATAAAAGCCCCCAGTACGAATGTTCCCAACATCAATACCAGGTTCAAATAGGTCATGAATGGTTTCATGATATCCCCAACACGTCCGTCAAGTTTACCGAAAGCAACTAAACTACCGCTGAACGCAATTGCACCTATAATTAATCCCAAAACCGTCACTATTATGGATCCGACATCGCCTGCTGCTGCGGCCGGATATTCCAGTAATGCAACCAGCATAGAAGCGCCGCCACCTGTAGCATTGAACAACGATACCAATTGGGGCATTGCTGTCATTTTAACTTTCCGGGCCACCATCCAGCCAATGGCAGCGCCCACTCCAATGGCTGCTACAATTATCCAGATATTGGTTAACGGGATTCCTTCGCCATTTTGCTTGTGAAGCAGCAGTGTGGTAACCATGGCCAGCGCCATACCACCAAATGCCCACAGGTTTCCACGGCGGGCGGTTTCGGGGTGCGACAGCATTTTCAAACCCACAACAAATAACAGTGCGGCAACAAGGTAACTCAGTTCGAGCAACGTATCGCCTACAGTAAATCCGTTTATATTCATTAACATTAATCCTTTATCCATGATTTCCTACTTTTTTTTCTTTTTAAACATTTCAAGCATACGGTCGGTAACGGCAAAACCGCCCACCACGTTTAACGTTCCAAACATGAGCGCCAGAATCCCCAGCACCAGTTCAACCGAAAACCGGGAAAGGTCGGCATGGCCAACCAGGATGATACCTCCGATAATGATTACACCGCTGATGGCATTGGCACCCGACATGAGCGGGGTGTGCAGCACTGCGGGTACATTGGAAATCACTTCAATACCCAGAAAAATGGATAGTGCGATAATAAAAATAGCTTCTTTGTATTCGAAAAAATACTGTAAAATTTGTTCCATATCCGGTTTTTTTTTAGTTGTTTTCAATTACTGATTTCACCCGTTCGTTGTAGAGTTCACTCTGGTGTGTAATGCAGGTGCCTTTTACAATTTCGTCTTCAAAATTGAGGTTTAATGCGCCCTCTTCACCTATAATAAGTTTCAGAAAGTTCAGCACATTTTTGCCAAACATGCGGCTGGCATCCAGCGGAGTAACTGCCGGATAGTTCGATTGCCCGATGATGGTTTTGTTTTGAAAAACAACTACCTCGTTGTTTTTTGTCAGTTCACAGTTTCCTCCGGAGGAGGCTGCCAGGTCGATAATTACAGCTCCGGGTTTCATTTTTTCCACTGTTGCTTTGGAAACCAGCAGCGGTGCTTTTCGTCCCGGAATTTGCGCGGTGCAGATAATCACATCCGATTTAACGGCCTGTGCATTTATGGCTTCCTGCTGTTTCTTTTTATACTCTTCGGTTTGTTCCACGGCGTATCCACCTGCCTCCTTATCTTCGGTGGCGCCTTCCACTTCCACAAATTTTCCGCCCAAACTTTTCACTTCCTCTCTTACTGCTGAGCGAACATCGAATACATAAACCTGCGCGCCAAGTCTTCGCGCAGTGGCTGTGGCCTGTAATCCGGCAACACCGGCACCGAGAATAAGTACATTGGCCGGTCGTATGGTGCCGGCAGCAGTCATAAACATGGGAAAGAAAGTGGGCAGCCGGTATGCTGCATCAAGTACAGCTTTGTATCCGGCCACGGTAGCCATCGACGAAAGAATGTCCATAGCCTGCGCTTTGGTTGTGCGCGGAATGGAGTCGAGGCTAAAGGTAGTTACGTTTTTCCCCTGGAAAGTTTTTACCAGCTCCTTTTCCCAAAGTGGGTTGAAGGCGCTAATCCACACCTGTGTTTCCTTCAGGTTTTTGAGATCATCGTCCGATGGCGGCTGAATTTGCAGCAACACATCCGCTTTTTCGAAAATTTCTTTTCGCGAAACGACTTTTGCACCGGCTTTTTCATACTGGTCGTTGGGTGCAAAGGCTTTTTCGCCAGCCCCTTTTTCAGTCAAAACCTCTGTTTTCAGTTCAACCAGGCTTTGTACGACCTCCGGCAATATAGCAACACGCGTTTCATTGCCGTGTTCTTTTAATAAACCAAGAATCATAAATAATTTGATTTAGATGAATTTTTGATGCAAAACTAATAAAATATCTTTACCGTTAACGTTAACGGTATCTATTTTTTAACATGTTTTTAATTCATTTCTCAATTTAACAGGGCAGGGCTATCGATTATTTTTCTCGCCAAAATATTTTCTGACTACTTCGATCAACTCTTGTTTACGGAAAGGTTTGGTAATGTAATCGTCGCAGCCGGCTGCCAATGCCTTTTCGCGGTCGCCGGCGAGGGCGTGAGCCGTTTGTGCAATTACAACAATTCCTGGATTTATCTCTTTCAGTTTTCGCGTGGTTGCGTATCCGTCGAGCCCAGGCATTTTAATATCCATAAGCACAAGGTCTGTATCGTTGTGCCGGATATAGAGGTCGATGGCTTCTTCTCCGCACGAGGCGTAAAGCACTTCCCTGCATACCCCTTCGAGGATGGCCGACAGGTACAACTGGCCTACCTGATCATCTTCCACTACCATCACTTTCAGGTTTTTAAGTACCAGGGCATCGGTATTCCCCACGAAAGTATCGGGACTTGCCGTTTTTTCATTTTTAGTTTTCGTTGAACTGTAGGTAAGCGTAAACCAGAAGCGGGAACCTTTTCCGAATTCGGATTCCACTCCCATTTGCCCGCCCAGCATTTCAACATAAGCTTTTGCTATTGACAACCCAAGTCCTGCGCCTTCGTAGGGTTTCGACAAGCTGAGGTCGGCCTGAATGAAGCGGTCGAAAATTGCCTCCTGGCGGTTTTCCTCAATACCGATACCGGTATCTTTCACGTAAAACTCCAGGCGGTTTTCCTTCAGGTGATAACCGAATTCAATCGTTCCTTCGTTGGTGTATTTTACGGCATTTTTTATGAGGTTCGATAAAATTCCGTTCAATTTTTCCCTGTCGGTTTCAATAAGGGCTTCGTTGAAGGGGAGGGCTTTATAGCATGAAAACTTCAATCCTCTTTTTTCAGCATCGGGTTTGAAAAATTTGTAAAAGTAATCCAGTTGTTCGTTCAGGTTTACATCCGATACATGAAGCTCCACGGCGCCCGATTCAATTTTCGAGATTTCAATCAGGTCGTTGATGGTATTCATCATGCGCTGGCCGCTTTTTTGAATAATTTTGATGTATTCTTCTTTTTCTTTACCGGTAAGCTTTGGTTCTTTCAGCAGTTCGGTGAAGCCCATAATACCGTTCATGGGGGTTCGTATTTCGTGGCTCATATTGGCCAGGAAAGCCGATTTCAGCCGGTCGCTTTCTTCCGCTTTTTCTTTGGCCTCGAGCAAATCTTTCTCCCTCGACAGCCTGCCGAACGCATTTACCAGCATTTGCCCGTAAACCTGAAGAAGTTGTTCTTCGTCTTCCGAATATTGGTATTTCTTTTTCACGGCGTCTAAACCTATAAATCCCAAACATTCGTTTTCCTTCATCAACGGAATGGTAATTGCACTTTTAATGTCCTGGGGTTCAAGTAACAGACGCTCTTCATCTTCGATTTTCTGTACATCAGGAATATGCACCGGTTCGCCGTGGGTATGTTTCCAAACCCAGTTGGGCATATTGGCGAGCGGTATATTCTGGAGATTATTGATTTGAGGAGATGTGCCTTCGGAACACCATTCATAGGTGTTATTGCAAACCCGGTTTTTAAAATCGTAACTAAAGACATGGGAACGATCGGTTCCGACAAATTCTCCCAGTTTCTGCAGCGATTCATTAATGGCAAGGTCTATTTTTTCCAGCGGAATGTTAATAAATTCGGTTGAAAAAGAGACCAGCAGGTTTCGGAACTCCGACTGATACAGAACCCTCTCATCTGCCGCTTTGCGTTTGGTAATGTCTTCGCGCACTGAAACAAAGTGGGTTATATCGCCACTTTTATTTGTTACCGGCGAAATGGATATGTCTTCCCAAAACAGTTCGCCGTTTTTCTTTTTGTTTATCAGTTCTCCATGCCATTCATTGCCGGACAATATGGTGTCCCAAAGTTTTTTATAAAACGGATCGGATTGCATTCCCGATTTGAAAATACGCGGCGTAGTTCCTTTTACCTCGTTAAAGGTGTAGCCTGTAATTTTGGTAAAAGCTGCGTTAACATATTCAATTTCCCCGTCGCGGTTGGTAACCACAATGCTGACCAGACTTTGCTCTACCGAACGGCTTAACAGTTTCAATTGCTTTTCAATTTCCTTTCGCTCCGTAATATCCCGCGCAATGCTCATGATTACCTCTTTACCCCGGTGTTTTATCAGGGTGGAGTTGATTTCCACCGGAATATTTTTGCCCGATTTAGTGGTATGGAAGGTTTGAAAAAACTGATTTTTAACGGATGGCATTCGCTCAACCAAATTTTTTATATCTCCTTTTGTGAAGTGTTTGTCTATTCCGGTTAATCCAATTTTTAAAAGTTCTTCGTGTGTGTATCCCAGAACTTTAACTGCAGTTTCGTTTACATCAATCAGGTTGCCCTTGGTATCTATAATCCAAACGGTCTCTCTCATTCCGTTAATCAGATCGCGGTATTCTTCGAGGCTCTGGTGCAATTGTTCTTCCATTTCGGCCTTTTCGCGCCGGGCTTTACCTTTATCGATGGCTTCCAGAACGGCAAAGGGAAGGCGTTTAATCTGTTCTTTTATCACATAATCGTTGGCGCCGGCTTTCATGCATGCCACAGCGGTTTCTTCGTTCATGGAACCTGTTAGCACCACAAAAGGCAGGTGTCTGGTTTTCTCCCGGGTGATTTTCAAAGCGGTCATGCCGTCGAAGGTGGGCATGGAGTAATCCGAAATCACAATGTCGGGATTGAATTCATCCAGCTCTTTTCTGAATTCAGCTTCCGTATCTACCACCTTACAGGTAAAATCAATTCCTCCCTTCCGTAACTCGCGTTTTGCCAATTCTACATCGGTAGGGAGGTCTTCTGCCAGAAGAATCCGGATGGTATGGGTTGAAATATCCATAAATGTTGATTTTGCTTTAGTTAAAAGAGCAAATATAAGAAATGATTCTTATACTTTGGGAAACGAGAAAAAGAAAGTGGCGCCTTTCCCGGGAATTCCTTCAGCCCATATTTTTCCTCCCTGGCGTTGCACAATGCGTTGCACGATGGCCAAGCCCACACCCGAACCTTCAAACTCGTCGTCGCGGTGCAGGCGTTGAAATACGCCGAATATTTTCTCGTTGAATTTATCATCGAACCCGATTCCGGAATCTTTCACAAAATAGGTTATTTCATTTTCGCTTTCGAGGGCGTCGATTTCAATCTGTTTTGCGTCCGATTTAGAGCTGTATTTCAGTGCATTTCCAATGAGGTTAGACCACACCTGCTTGGTTAAACTTGCATCGCAGTTTGCAGGGGGCAGATTGCCAACAGTTATGTTGAATTCCTTTTTTTCTTCTTCGGACGCCGTTTCGTGCAAAATGGCCAGGGCCAGTTGTTTCATGTCGGTTTTGGTCATTTTCAGACTGCTTCGCGATACGCGCGACAGGTTGAGCAAATCGGTAATCAGCCGGTCCATTTTCGATGCATTTTCAGAAATGATATGGATATACTGCCGGCCGTCGTCATCAAGTTTTTCTTTGTAATCTTCGAGCAAAAACCCGGAAAACCCTTTGATGGCCCGCAGCGGCGCCCGCAGGTCGTGCGAAACCGAGTAGGTAAATGCTTCCAGTTCGGTGTTTGCGGCTTCCAGCTTGGTCCGCTCCTGTTTCAATTCATGGGTAATCTGGTTCATGTCTTCTACCATGTAAAGCATAGCTTTCTGGCTTTTGTCCAGTTTATGCACTTTTTCGGCCAGTTCAGCCCTACGTTGGTCCACCACTTTTTCCAGATTAATTTTCATTTGAATCAAAGCATCTTCAGCTTTTTTTCTTTCAGCAATATTCCAAAAAGTAACCACCGATCCGGTAACTTCTCCGTTGCTTTGAATGGGATGTGAAAAGTATTCCACAGGGAAAGAAGTTCCGTCGGATTTCCAAAAAACTTCATTCTCGCGGTGAGCTCCTTTCCCTTCTCTTATGGCTTTAAAGATTTCGCACTCTTCCATTTCATATCCAGACCCGTTGGGTCTGGAATGGTGAATGAGCTGGTGCATGTTTTTGCCCAATACTTCCTGTCGCGAAGAAAACCCCAGCAGTTGCAGCGCCGACCTATTGATGAGTGTACAGTTGCCATTCATGTCGATGCTGTAAATTCCTTCGCCCGTAGAGTTGAGCAGGAGGCGAATTTGTTCCTCGCTCTTTTTCAGCATTTTTTGCTGGTTCTGAAGCGAATTCAGTGTCAGTTTATGCTCTTCAATTTCTTCATCGAGCCGACGGGTGCGTTTTTCAACCTTTTTTCGTAAAAGCAGAACCCACAATAAAATTGAAAGAATAATAACCGGTATTAATATTATCAATACCGTTCTTGCTATGGAGCGTAAATTTCGTTCGCGCACAATTTCAGGCCCAAACCATTTGTAGTAAATATCGCGGTAGGTTCCGTCGGCAATAATAATGGTAAGCCCTTCGTTAAGTCTGGCCAGTAGTTCGGTGTTGCCTTTTTTAACGCCAAAACAATAATCTACCCTGAACCCCGGTACCGGAATGTCGAGTGCTTCAATGGTAGTAATTCCGAGTTCTTTCAATACCTCGAGCCCGGTAATGTGCTGAATTAATACCGCATCGTGCTGGCCGTTTTCCAGGTCGAGAAAAGCCTCCTGGATGGTAGTGGTGGTAAAAATTTTTTCGGTCATGTTTTCGCGGCGCACAAATTCTTCGGCATTGTCGTTTTTCATCACAATAATTTCTTTATCCTTCAGGTCATCGAAGGATTGGATATTGTTTTCGCCTTTTCTCACAAAAATGGCCCCGTTCAGCGAAAGGTAGGCCAGACTGAAATCGTAGAAGGGTTCGCGTTCGGGTGTTCTTCCAATTATTGGCAGGGCATCCAACTTTCCGGTAAGTAAACCCTCCCTGATGTCGTTCCATAACCCGATTTGTATTTTCACTTCGAAACCAGTCACAGCTGCAGCCGCTTTTAATATATCTGTGGCAAAACCGGTGGCTTCGCCTTGCTCGTTTCTGATGGTGTAGGGCGGATAGTTGGGTTCCGAGCCAATGGTAATGGTATCAGCTATCCGGTATTGAAACGCGTTTTCAGGCAAAGGTTGCCCGATTGTGGAAATGATTCTTGTTAACAGCAATCCTGCCAATAAAAGTACAACCTTATGAGATTTCTTGTTAAAAATAAAAACACTCATTTTCATATATTGAATTGTTTGCGGATACCTATTTTTTCTCAATTTTCAGCTGTTCAATTTCCTTCCGAAGTTCTTCCATACGGAGCTCGCGTTCAATGGTAGCTTCCCGGAAACTTTCCAGTTCAGCAATTTGTCTGTTCAGTTCCCGTGTTTTTTCATCCACTTCCTTTTCCAAACTGTCCTTTATCTGTTGCAGTTCTTTTTCTTTGGATTTCCGGTCGGTAATATCCAAAACCACAGCCGAAAACAATTCTTCATTCTCGTTTTCAATTAGTTGCATAAAAACTTCGGCTTCGTAAAAAGTTCGGTCTTTTCTGTAATGCTGCGTTTCAAAATCAACCACTTTCTTCTCCTTGTTCAGCAACGGTTGAATAAGTTCATCAAACCGACTGGCAGAAAGGTTCTGTTTCAGATCGAGCGGAGTCATTTTTTCCAGTTCCCAGGTGGCATATCCTGTATTTTTTGCAGCAGCTTCATTTACATACCTGAATTGCAGGTTTTCTGTGTCGAACAAATATATCTCGTTTACCGACTGGTCGAAAACCATCCGCATGATTTGCATCCGGTTTCGTATTTTCTGTTCTTCGGTAACATCTTCAACAAAGCCGATGAAGCGTTTGGGCGAAATTTGGGCTGCTGTTACATTCCACAGGCGTTTTTCACTGCTTTTGGTCACGTAGGGAACAACTACAGAAGCTTTGCCGGTTTTTATCACCGCGTTAAAATGATTGAGCGCCGGTTTTTTTCCCTCTTCCGATAGGATATCAGGAACGGCTTTCCCGATAAGTTCCTGCCTGGAATATCCCGTAAGCCTGCAGGCTTCGGGGTTTACATCCACATAAATTCCACGTTCGTTGGTTACAAAAACACCAAAAGGGGCATGTTCAATGTAACCCCTGAATTTTTGCTCCTCGTAATTGAGTTTTTTGTTGATTCTAATGAGTTCTCTGGTTTTTCGGTTTATCCTTTTTTGCAAAAACAGAAAAATTAAAACAGCTGCAGCAAATGTTGCTGCAAGGGCATAAATAAAGGTACGGTGCGTGTGGAGTATTTCAGTTGATCTTTCGGGCTGGATGTGATTTGCAAGGGTTTTATAGTAAACCGACTGGGGAGTTTTTTTCCAATCCGTTAAGTAATTATCTATGGTTTCAAGAATCCAACCATTTTTTCCTGTGTTTGTTGCAAAGTGCAAAACAGCCGGATTGAAAATCACCGGGGTTTTTTTCAGACCATAGTTTTTGTAATGAGCTTCTCCGAAGTAGTAATTCACAACTGCGGCATCGGCTACGCCAATTTTCACTTCGGTAAAAGCATCAGGAAAAGAACTGGCGTGTACCTCCCGGAAGACATACCCGAAGCCATTCATAATCTGGTGAAATAATGGTTGCTGTACCGAGCCTTCCACCAAAGAAATATTTTTCCCTTCCAAATCTGAAAGGGTGGTTATATTCATGTTGGGGTTGGCATACACCTGCGACCAGCTTTCGATAACAGGAACGGTGTTAAACCCGAACCTTTGGGTGCGTTGATACGTGAAGGCAACATCGGGCATCAGGTCGATTTCACCGTTTTCGAGGGCAGTTAAACAATTGTTCCAGGTGCACGAAACGTAATTCAGGACCCAGCTTTCGAGCCGGGCCACCTCTTCGAGCAGTTCCACAAAAATGCCTGCCGGTTCTCCGTTATCGTCGAAATACACTTTGGGCGGGTTCTCGTAAATGCCCACCGTTATGAGGCTGTCGGCAGCAGCCAAAGGATTCGGGCATAACCAAAGCACACTTACAAACAGTGCTGCAACCCACCTGAATTTCCGGCTAACTGGTTTCATGGTCTGTATTTATGGTTTTGCTTTTTAAAAGTTTAATCTCGTCGCGTAGCTCCTTTATTCTGAATTCACGCTCAATGGTTGCTTCCTGGAACCGCTCCAGTTCGGCAATGCGCTGCCGGAGTTCCTGTGTTTTTTCCTCCACTTCCACTTCCAGGTTTTCTTTCAGTATGCGCAATTCTCTTTCAGCTTTTACACGTGCAGTAATATCATGAATCATGGATAACATCAAATCTTTGCCAGAATGCCTGATGATTTCTGCCGACCAAAGTGCAAGAATAGTCTCTCCGCTTTTGGTGTTGAATTCGATATATTCATTTTTAAAGAAACCATTTTTATGGATAAGTTGAATAACCCGATCGCGTTCTGAAGGGTTGTGCCATATACCCACTTCTTTTGAGGTTTTTCCAATTTGTTCTTCTCTGGAATACCCAAGCATTTTAATCCATCGGTCATTTACATCGATGAAAAGCCCTGTTTCAATTTCTGAAATGACCAGTGGCGCCGGGCTTGCCTGAAAGGCAATGGAAAAGCGTTCTTCACTTTCACGAAGAACCGCCTCATCTTGTTTGTTTTTGGTAATGTCTCTTGCAACGGCAAACATCACTTTTTCTTCGGGGTAGGGAAATGCGTTCCACGATAACCACCGGTATGTTCCGTCTTTGCACCGGTATCGGTTTTCAAACCGGTAGGCTGTTCTGCCGTCAACAATTTCTGCTTTTATATTGTTTGTGGCTTCTAAGTCATCCGGGTGCACAAAATCATTCCAGGGTTTGGAAAGCAGTTCTTCAGTGCTCCACCCGAGTGTCCGTTCCCAGGATGGATTCAACGTTTTAAAATAACCGTCGAATCCTGAAACCGACATCATGTCAACCGAATGTTCAAATATACGGTCGCTGTTTTTTAGTTTTTTCTCCGCCTGTTTCCGTTCCGTTATGTCGCGAATAATCATGCTGGTTCGGAGTTCTCCTTTGCTGTTTTTAAACACCGAAGTTGTGATATCAGCCGGAAATAAAGTGCCGTCTTTTCTGAAAAGGGTAAGTTCACCGGCAGCATAACCTTTAAGTTTGCGTTCCTCCAGTATTTTGGGCAGATCGGGATCGTTCGGATTTACAATACCTTTTCTGCCGGCTCTGTGAATTTCCTCTTCTGTCATCTGAAACATATGGCAGGCCGCCTTGTTGGCATTTAATATGGAACCATCAGGGCTTGTAATCAGAATGGCATCGAGGCTGTTTTCCATCACCAACCGAAACCGTTCTTCGCTTTCTTTCAGCTCCTTCTCGTATTTTTTACGCTTTTCAATTTCTTCAGTCAGGTCTTCAATTAAGTTGATGGAGGCATTTCTGGCTTTATTTAGTTCGGCAATGGTTTGCTGCAATTCCTCATAACGTTTTTCTGCTATTTTTTCAATTGTCAGTTTTTCTTCCTGAAGTTTTTCGTCAAATGCAAGCCGTTCCAAAACAACAGCCAGCATTTGAGCTGAATTCCGTATCAGTGTTTTATTGTCGCTTGTTAATTCATCGGCCTGTTGAATCTGAATAAATCCAAAGTGCGATTTTTGTGTTTTTATTTCCAGAACCAGTTCGTTATTGCTCTCAGTTTCGTTGTAAAAATCGAACTGCGCAGGCTTGAAAGCCTCGCTCATCCCTTCGGTAAATAACTGGATAATAAGTTCCTTATTATGCAGTTGGGTCAGGTTAAAAAACAGCAGAAAAAGTTCGTACGCAATATTCATAGGCAGGGTTTATTTATTAATGGCAAATTCAGGAGCGTTTTCGCGCAGCCAGTCATCCGGATTTTGATAAAACGGATTTTGGGTAATAATGCCGCCCGAAATGGTAAACGGGTGGGTACGCAAAACGTTCATAATCGTTTTTCCGGAAAATTTGGTGACATTGTACATACAGATGCTAATCCAGGGTTTACCCGGAATAAAGTAATTGAGCCGCGATTCATATACCATCAGGTGCTCGACTCCCGGTATGGCTTCAAGCGCCCAAACCATTTCGGCAGTGGCGCGGATGTTCCTTTTTCCGTTTTTCTGCGAATGTTCAAAAAAAGAGGTTAGTCCTTTGTCCATACTATCGGGCGAAAAAGTCCCGTCGGGGTAATACAATTCTCTGGCGCTGTTAATTGAAAAGAGTGCCTGGTCGTGCGGGTGGTGTTTGCATTCGGGATAAAGTTCCCCGTACTTTTTAATGAATTCCACTTTGGTTTGCTCCACCGGGCAGTAAAGCTGCTTGTCGTTTTCAATGGCCCCCTGGTGCAGAAACCCGAAAATAATTTCGTCGCGCTCGGCTTCGGTTTCGTAAAGTCCGCAAATATGCAGACCCCAGTTACAGGTGTAGCCGCCAAAGCCCATGTTTAATTTTTCCTGATCCGATGTTTTGATGTGCATAATTGTCCTCCTTCTGTATTGATTTAATTTATTCCATATCTTCCGGTACTTTGTAATTCGGGGGCAGGTTCAGTTTTTTAAGCAACTCATTTACTTCCTTTTTCAATTCTATCATTTTATTTTCCCGGCCAACCATCAGCCGGTTGAAACGCTCCAGTTCGTCCACTTTCTGTTTTAGTTCGGTTTCTGCTTTTTTTCTTTCGGATATATCGCGGGTTACACCCTGGAAACCGGCGATTTCTCCTTTATCGTTTCGGATAAATGAAATATTCATTTCCACCCAAAGGAGCGTACCGTCGGCTTTATAGTGCTGTACTTCGATTTTTCGTGCCCTGTTTTTGTCCGATTCGGGTTGTTTTTCCTTCTCCAGTTCCTCGTGTAATATTTTTTGTAGTTTTTCCCACGTTTCGGGCGGAAATTTTTCCTCACTACTTTTTTTCAAGTGTTCATCAATGGTTTCACCCATCATCCTTTCAATTGAACGACTCACAAAACGGATTTTAAAATTTAAGTCGGTTGTCCAAATCACATCTGACACATTTTCGGCAATCTGCCGATATTTTTGTTCACTTTTTCTATAGGCTTTTTCAATTTCTTTCCGTTGTGTAATGTCCTCGATGTACCCTTCCAGAAACATGAGTTTTCCGTCGTCATCATAAACTCCGGCTCCTCTTTCATGCACCCATCTGGTTTTTCCTTCTGCGGTAACAATCCGGTACTCGGCTTCGAAGCCGGTATGTTCTTTAACGGCAATTTCCCATTTTCTAAAAATTCCGGGTCGAAACTTTTTTTCGATGATGTCGTTGAAGGTTGGTTTGGCGTTTTCGATGAAATTTGTTGTTGGGTATCCGGTAATTTTTTCAAACTGGTTGCTTAGATAAAGCATGGACCAGTTTTCATCGTATTTGCAGCGATAAACAAAACCCGGCAGATTCTCAACCATAGATGCAAGCATTCGCCGGCTTTCCAACAGTTTTTCTTCTGCCTTTATCTTTTCTGTAATGTATTCGGCATAAAGAATAATTCCTCCGATTGATCCATCCATCGCATGCCAGGGGCGGACTTCCCATCTGGCCCAATCAACCGACTCATCCGGATGTATATATTTATCCCGGTCGTTCCTGGTTACAATGCCTTGTAACGCTTTCCGGTGCGCCTGAAGTACTTCCTGCGACAACTCCGGAAACAAATCATAATGGTTTTTACCGATGATGTCCATGTTTCCCACACGGAAATCTTCCATGAATTTCCGGCTCACATAAATGTAGTTCATTTCATGGTCGAACACGGCAACAGCGCTGTTGGCATGTTCTACAATGTATTGCAGAAGTTCGCGGGAGTGGTTCAGTTTTTCAATGGTCTGTTTTCGTTTGGAAATGTTACGTACAAAAACCAACGCTCCGTGTTTGCCGTTAAAAATTATGGGTTCACCGGCTGTTTCTACCCAAACCTCGCTGCCGTCAATCCGGAGGAATTTTTGTTCAAACAACTCGCTTACCGATTTTTTGTCTTCATTTATAAGTTTTATTCTTTTTTTGATTTTAGTATGATAATCGGGGTGAAAGCGCTCCATCACCGGGGTACCCAAAAGTGCTGTAGCCGATTCAACTCCAAACAACCGGCAGGCAGCCGGGTTCAGATAGGCAAATTTCATATCAGACTGGATAAAAATGGGATCGGGAGCGCCTTCAACTATAACACGAAACCGTTCTTCATTTTCTTTAAGTTTTTGCTGAACATCGTATTCTTCGGTAACGTCTCTGAACACAAGAACTACACCTGTGACTTTTCCCATGTCGTTCTTTATGGGCGCGCCCGAGTCGGCAATCTGGTATTCTTTTCCGTTTTTTGAAATGAGTTTGGTATGGTTGGCCAGTCCTTCAATTTTTCCGGTTTCCAGCACTTTCTCTACCGGGTTTTTAACCTGTTGGCCGGTAAAGGAGTTTACAATGTGAAAAACCTCCTCAATTTTTTGGTTTTTTGCTTCAGATAACTTCCAGCCGGTAAGGGTTTCGGCTACGGGGTTCATCCGGGTAATCTGCCCGTTGGTATCAGTTGCAATTACTGCATCGCCTAACGATTGCAATGTTACCCTGAGGTTTTCGTGGCTTTCGTGCAGTTCGCGTGCTATTATTTTTCTTTCAATAAATTCTCCTGCCTTTGTGGCGATGGAGTCGATCAAACTTCGTTCTTCTTTCAGGAACGGCCCCTCGTATTCTTCAGGCATTTTTTCGAAGTAACAAACTTCTACTTGTCCTGCAGGTTTGTTTTTGATTTTTATTTTGGAAGACTGAACCCATGCTGTTTTTCTGAAGTTTTCAGTTTTAAATTCTTCGTTGTTGATGGCAATCCGTGCACAGGTAATTTCGGGGTATTGCCAGGCCTGCGGAACGAGGTTAACCAGTTCCTGAAAAAAATCTTTTTCCGAAATGTTTTCCCTGGTTACCAAATCACTTATCCGGTACAAATAGGAAAGTTCCTTTGTACGCTCGCCGAGCAGGTGCGATGTTCGCCTGAAGTTTTGCTGAAGTACATCCAACTGTGCCAAAAGGCTGCGGAGTTTCTGTTCAGTATTCGGGGTGTCTTTATGATTGAAAAGTGTTTTAATCTCTTCTGCCAGGGAGGGGTTTCCTGTCCATTCAGCGTCCGGATTCATAGTATTCAAGTTTAACCGTTACACACCAAACCGGGTGTATTCCGTTTGTCCACTAATATATGAAAAAAATCAATTCTCCACGGGCAACTCAAAGAAAAACCTTGAACCTTTGCCTTTCGTGCTCTCAACGGCAATGCTTCCGTGGTGGCCTTCCACAATTTTCTTTACAATAAACAACCCCAGTCCGGTACTTTTTTCGCCACCGGTTCCGGCAGCAGTAGCTGTATTAAACGGCAGAAAGATATTTTCAAGGGCTTTGTCCGGAATGCCCACGCCCCGGTCGATTACTTCTGTTAAAACCTTTTGATCGCCGGCAGTAATCCGAACCAGAACCTCACTGTTTTTATGGGAAAATTTTACGGCATTGGTGAGCAAATTGTTTAAAACCTGCTCCATTTTTTGCCGGTCGATATTCAAAATGACCTGTTCGGTATTGTATTCCAGTTTTATGGAAATGTTTTTTTTGCCTGCCAGCGTGTTGTTCAGGTGAATGTTACGTTTTGCCAGCTCAACAAAATCGGTGGATTCCCGGTTCAGGTTCAGTTTCCCCGATTCAATTTTAGAAATGTCGAGTAGGTCTTCAATCAATTTCAGCAGAAATTCGGCAGAAGAGTAAATGAGTTCTAAAAATTTCCGGTGTTCGGGCTGAAGTGAAATTTCATTTTCCTCAATCAGAAATTCGGCAAACGACATGATGTTTCCCAGCGGGTTACGGATGTCGTGTGCAGCCATTCCGAGAAACTGATTTTTGAGTTCGTTGAGGCGTTGCAGTTCGGCATTTTTTTTGGCCATTTCGCGTTGCAGGTTCACCAACTCGTTATTCAGCCGACTCATCTCATTCAGCTGCTCTGAGGCCTTGCCCGCAATCTGCTCGGTGTTGTAATTTTTTTTAACCAGCGAACGGATAAAATTGGCTTGTTCATTATTGATTTGCTGCAGCTGGTTAACAAATTTAAGCGTATCGGATGTGCTTCCGGCGCCTATCATCCACACCTTTTGGTCGAGAAAAAATCCGGTAAAATAAAGGGGAATGACTTGTTCATTTAATGCAAGGGAAAGAGAATAATCAAATGCAATGGTGAATTTTTTAAGGTGCATTAAAAAGTCCATTACTTTAGTTACTGCCTTGTTTTCAAATAATTTGGTAACGGGTTTATTTACAAATTCCTGCACCGGTAAATTAAAATCGTTGCGGACTATTCTTTCGATGATTCCCTGTTCGTCACACACCAGAACAATTCCGTTCATGTATTTCTCTTTTTTCATTGCATCAGGCTACAAGTAAATTGGCTTCTTTAACTGCGTCGCTGGCATTGGGGGCGTAGCCATCGGCATCAAAATCAGACCATCTGTCGCCGAACGAATTCATTGCATTTCCGCCGATCATTATTTTCATGTTTTTCCCTGTGGCGCTTTCCCTTATTTTTCGGATGGTTTCGCGCAAAAGCGATCTGTGATAAGGCATAGCTGCCGACAAAGCCACCATGTTGGCTTCATTTTCTTCAATGGCTTTTATAATACTTGCAGCCGGCGTGTTTGCGCCGAGGTAATAGGTATCCCATCCGCCCATTTCAAAAAAATCGGTTACCATTCGTATTCCCAGTTCGTGCAACTCTCCTCCCACACAGGCGGCAACCAGCGTTTTTCCAATGCGGTTGGTAGAAAAAATATACGGATACATTTGCGCCATGATGGTTTGGGTAGAAGCAGAGCAAAAATGCTCGGTGGCTACGCTTATTTCGTTGTTGAGCCATAACCGGCCTACTTCATACTGCGATTGCTGAAAAACCTCCAGATAGATGTCTTTTACCGGCATTTTGTTCTCCAGCGCTTCCATTACAATCCGCGAAGCTGTTCGCCGGTCGCCCCCGAGCAGGGCATCGGTGTACCGCCGGGAAGTTTTACCCGCTTCGGTAGAAGTGTCGATAAAACTTACAATTTCAGTCAGTGGTTCGTGCATGCGTTGTATGCCTTCGCCGATGAATGGCATAAACAGCGGATGGAATGATTCATCGAACATTTCCTTTAACGCTTCTCCTGTGCACTCAAGGGTTACAATCATCACTTCATCGGGAAAATTGAGCCCATGGAAAAGTCGTTTTACCCAGGCTACATATTCTCCAAAAACATCTTTATCGTCCGATGTCACTGCTTCAACCAGAAAAGGCAGGTGGTAGCCCGCATCGCGAACGCTAAGCCTGCGCCCCTCGCTGCCAAAAGGTTTCCAGAATGCAGGCTGTCTTTCGTATTGTTTTTCAACCACCTTATCTGCAATTTCAGCCTGTTTTTGCAGCACACTGTTTTCAAACTGTTTGATAATATCGTTCATGGCTCTTTATTTTAAGGTCATAAAGTTAAAATAAATAAAACTACGGAGTCATTTTTCCAACAGGATTCGTTTGATTTCTTCACTGAACAAAGCCGAAATATTTGCAGCCCAGAATCTGCCCAAATGTGTTAACCTAAAACCTCCTGAGATACTTTCGGCAAAGCCCTGTTCAATTAGCGACTGTACTGTTTTTGAAAAATCGCCTGCAAGCGGTTCAAATTCAGATTTTTTCAGTTGTAAGCCTTCGCTCAGTCCATATATATTTCTGAGGTGAAGAAACTGCTCGTCGATTTTCATCCCAATCATCGGAGCCGCTGCAAGGTCGCTTCCCGTTTTTATAAACGCTTCTGCATTATTGTTTTGAAGGTACATGAAATTTTGAATTCTTCCTCCGGCGCCAGCGCCAAAAGCCAGTAAATCGGCATTTTTTCCGTGCGATGTAACGTAATTGGCAGTGCCGTTTACCGAATGGCCATATTGCACCGGCGTAAAGCGTTGCCATCCGCCCAATTCAGCAAGAAACCTGTCGGCTTCCGAAAAATAGCGATACTCCTGTTTTAAATCTTCAGAAACTTTTGAACTGCCGGGTATAGTGATTAGCGGGTAAACGCTGCACCCTGTTATTGGCGCTCCTGCCAGAAGTTGCAAATCGCGTTTCCAGGTTTCCATTGTTTGGCCTTCGAGCATGTAAATTAAGTCGATGGCAATATTGCTGAATCCGCTTTCTTTTATGGTATTCAGGGCTTCCAGTATTTTTTCGGTATTTGCCGCCCGTCCCAGTTTTTTTCTGATTTCGGTGTTGAAACTCTGAACGCCCAGACTTATCCGGTTTACACCGGCTTCTTTCATTTTGGAGCAATACTCAGGGGTAATTTCCGAGATGGTTGATTCTACCGTGATTTCGCAATCGGGTGTGAGCGGGTAATGTTTTTTAATGGAACTGACAATTGCTGTGAGTTGCTCAGCAGGCAGAAATGTTGGTGTGCCGCCGCCAAAAAAAACAGCTTTAAAGGGCGCTGATTTTGCCCACACCGTGGAAGAAACACTTTGAATTTGTTTTAACAGCGTTTCGCAATATGCTTTAACGGTTTCCGCGCTTTCCGGTATTTGTTTGCTGTAAATGCAAAACGGACAGATGTGCTTGCAAAACGGAATGTGCACGTAAATTACGCGGTCGGTTGTCGTCGCTTCCTGCCCGAGCAAACGTGACAAAATGGACGTTGTTTCGGTTGCCGGTAACGGCCGGTAGGGAAGAATCCGGCGGGCCATGGAGGCGCTTCTGATTCGTTCCTGAAATAGAGTATTTCCCGACTTGCTTTTGTTCTGGTTAATGGTTGACTCCATAAATAAAAATGTACGTTAAAGATTAAGAATCAAAAAGCGTAATATCCTGGCTAAAAATAGGAAAGAAAAGGAAAAAAGCAAAAAACAGTGTTTAAATGGTTCTGAGGAGGGTATTGTTTTGATTTTTGGCTTTTATGAAAAAAACAATATGGTTTGGTTCAAATTTCATTTCAAAAAAAAATGCCGGTAATCTGTTCGTATAAAATAAATGAAAGATTACCGGCACTATTTTTATGCTTTCACAAGCAATTTTGGTTGACTTTTATTAACACCCTGAATGGGCTGTTCTGTTTTCGGGATAGGTGCAAATTTAGGATCGTTACCTTTTTTCATCCTGTCATTTAACATCTTTTCCCACTTTTCAATCAATTGCAACTCTCCCGATAAAGTTAAACTATCATGTTCGTCATTATATATCTCAATCAGAACATTGGGTATAGTTCTATCCTTTGGGTAAAAGCAAAGTTCAAGTTTGTCAATTACATCGTAGTGTTCTTTTTTTGAGCCAATTTCACGTTTTGAACAGAATTTACTGCATTTTCGAAAATCTTTAAGATTTATTTTAACAGCAATCTCAGTAGTTTCTCTTTTTTTAAAGAAAAATAACTGATTCGCTGTTTCATCGAGACCGATAACAAAATCGCCGCAAAATTCATGTTGAGTGATGCTGGAATTATCAGTTTGTGCCATTTCGGTAAGTTTGCAAAACAAATTCTTTTTCTTTTTTTTCCTGCTGTATCCTGTTACAGCAAAGGGGAATATAACAATTACAAGAAATACAATTGTTATAATTAATGTTCCTGAATCCATTTTAAAAATTTTAAGTATGTAATACGTATTAAATAGCTGTAAAATATTTTAGTTTCTACAGCACAGGTACCGGCTTCACATTGCCTTTATGTTTTTAAAATGAATTACCAGAAATAGTGGAAGGGAAAAATGATGTCTTTCTTCCGGAGCCGTACAGGAATGTTGAACGATTGAAAAACATACCTGTTAATTGATTTTGAACACGTTTGTTCAATAACATTTATAACGCCTGCCGGTATTTTATTTGAAAAGAATGTATATGTATCGAACCAGGGCGACTGAGCTGTGAACTGAATTTTTAACGGCAGGGCAAAGCTTTTCTGATGAACCGGAACGCTGTAATAACTGGTTTCAGATTTAGCCTGCTGCTGGTCTGGAAAAAAGAAAGTATGGTTGTTCAGAAATACGCAGGTAAAATACACGGCAGTGCAATAAAGCACTGAAGCAACTATGAACCCTGATATTTTTACCATTTTTTTCACGGCATAAAGATATGCTGAATATTGTCAGGATATTCACCTTGAATCATATCTTATTTCTAATTCTTTTTCTTAGGTAATTTGAATAAATCGAAGGCAGAAATCCATAATATCCAAATGATTAATACGAATAAGATTAAAATCCAGCTTACTAATGAGGATAAACCCATTTGCTGTAGTCCTTTGGAGATTACGTAACTAAATGTTGCAGGCAGGACAGTTAAAATAACTCCAGTCATGCGTCGGCTGGAATCTACAGTAAGTCTGGAATTGCAATTTTTACAGTTCCAAATGGAATATGTAGATTTAAACGCAACACTTTTGAAATATTCCAAAAATGAATACCTGTATCCGCAATTTGGACAAGTTCTGCTTTTCATAATTTCAAATTTTTGAAAAATTTCTGATATATATCTATTTTCTATGATTCTTTATACTTGTTCAACCCCCTTCAATGACAGTTGAATACGGTTTCTGGCAACATCCACCTCTTTCACCCGCACTTTGATGTGCTGGTGCAGTTTCACAATTTCGTTGGGGTCGGAAATAAACCGGTCAGCCAGTTCCGACACATGAATTAGCCCCGACTGTTTTACGCCAACATCCACAAAAGCACCGAAGTTGGTGATGTTGTTTACAATGCCCGGCAGAACCATTCCTTCTTTCAGATCGCCGATGGAAAAAATCCCTTCGGCAAATTCGAACACCTTGATGGGTTTGCGCGGATCGCGACCTGGTTTCAGCAATTCATTCTTAATGTCGTTCAGTGTGGGTAATCCAATTTCTGACGTCACATATTTTGAGAGGTCAATTTTTGAAACCAGTTCTTCATTCCGCACCAAATCAATTACTTCGGCATTTAAATCGGCAGCCATTTTTTGCACAATGTGATACGATTCCGGATGAACAGCCGAGTTGTCCAGCGGGTTTTCAGCTTCGGGAATACGTAAAAAACCGGACGACTGTTCAAAAGCTTTGGGGCCCATGCGGGGAACATTTTTCAGTTCTTCGCGCGATTTGAACAAGCCTTTTTCCTTGCGGTAATCCACAATGTTTTGAGCCAGTTGCGGACCGAGACCCGAAATGTAGGTAAGCAAATGCTGGCTGGCCGTGTTTAGGTTTACACCCACTGCATTCACGCTGAGTTCCACCACCGAGTCGAGGCTGTTTTTCAGTTTTTTCTGATCCACATCGTGCTGGTATTGCCCAACACCAATGCTTTTCGGATCGATTTTCACCAGCTCGGCCAGCGGGTCCATCAATCGCCTTCCGATGGAAACAGCGCCACGCACAGTAACATCGTACTGCGGGAACTCCTGGCGGGCGACGGACGAAGCAGAATATACCGAGGCGCCGTCTTCGCTCACCACATAAACCCTGATTTCGCGGTTGTAGCGCAGCTTTTTCACGAAAGCCTCGGTTTCGCGACTGGCGGTTCCGTTACCAATGGCAACAGCGTCAATTTTGTAAACTTCAACCATTGACGACAGTTTTTTTGCTGCCATCTTTTTGTCTTCCTGCGGTTTGTGCGGATAAATGGTTTCGTTGTGTAACAGGTTACCCTGCTCGTCGAGGCAAACCACCTTGCATCCGGTACGGTACCCGGGGTCGATGGCCAGAATCCGTTTCTGGCCCAGTGGTGGCGCCAGTAGCAACTGCCTCAGGTTTTCAGCAAAAACTTTTATGGCTTCGTCGTCGGCTTTTTCTTTTGAAAGGGCGGCAAATTCGGTTTCAATGGAAGGTTCAATCAGCCGTTTGTAACTGTCTTTTACTGCCAATTCAACCTGTTGTGCACTGGCGTTATTTCCCTTCACAAAAAACCGGGTGAGATTTTCCAGCGGTCTGGTTTCGTTCGGTTTTACTGAAACCCGCAAGAATCCTTCGTTTTCGCCTCGGCGCATGGCCAGCAGCCGGTGCGACGGGCATTTTTTCAACGGTTCGTTCCAGTCGAAATAGTCGCGGTATTTTTCAGCCTCCTCTTCTTTGCCTTTTACCACTTTGGCGGTAATTACAGCGTTTCGTTCAAACTCGCGGCGAACGATATTCCGGGCTTTTTCGTTTTCACTAATCCACTCGGCAATGATGTCGCGGGCGCCGGAAAGGGCATCGTCAGTGGAGGGAACTTCATCGTTTAAAAATGAAGCCGCCCGCGATTCCGGATCGCGTTCAAACTGTTTCATGATGATTTTTGCCAGCGGTTCCAGTCCGCGTTCGCGTGCAATGGTGGCTTTGGTGCGGCGTTTGGGTTTGTACGGCAGGTAAATGTCTTCCAGCTCCACCGGGTCGTAGCAGTTTTCGATGCGCTCTTTCAGTTCGGGAGTTAGTTTTTCCTGCTCTTCAATGGTTTTTAAAACGGTTTCCCGGCGTTTTTCCAGTTCGGTGAATTTTTCACTTAATTCTTTAATCTGAAGCACCTGTACTTCGTCGAGATTACCGGTGCGTTCTTTCCTGTACCTCGAAATAAAAGGAACTGTGGCCCCTTCGTTCAAAAGTTCGATGGTATTTTTTACCTGATGATTTTTAACACCAACCTGTTGGGCTATGAGTTCAGTAATTTTCGGATTCATTTAAAAACTGTTTTAAGGAAACAAATTTAAAATCATTTTTATAAGTGGTAATATGCAATGGTGAAAATACGGGTAAGTCGGGTGATGTTGAAATAATAAACTGGAGAGGTTTTACTGATTTTCTGAGGAGCATATGACCGTTTTATCTTGATAAAAGTGTGTTGAATTACATATTTATCTTGATAAAAGTGTTTTGTTCATCAATTCTATCTATACAAAAATGAACTTCACCATTAAAATATAAGGAAGAAGATTGGATGATTAATATTCCCTTATATGGAATAATTTAGGAGAGAAAAAGCGACAAACTTCCTGTTTTGCCTTTTCGCAATTTCATTGTATTTTTGCGACTCATTTTCAAAAGAAAATTAAAAATATGTTTGAAAATTTATCTGACAGGCTGGAGCGGTCGTTTAAACTGCTGAAAGGACAAGGGAAAATCACGGAAATTAACGTGGCGGAAACCCTGAAAGACATTCGCCGGGCGCTGCTCGATGCCGACGTCAACTTTAAAATAGCCAAATCGTTTACCGACGATGTGAAGGAGAAAGCCCTGGGACAGAACGTGCTCAATGCCGTAAAACCAGGCCAGTTAATGGTTAAAATTGTTAAAGACGAACTGTCCGAACTGATGGGCGGCGAAGCGGTTGACATTGATTTGGGCGGTTCACCTTCAGTTATATTGATGGCCGGGCTTCAAGGTTCGGGTAAAACCACCTTCTCGGGCAAGCTGGCCAACATGCTCAAGCGCAAAAAGGGCCGGCATCCGCTGCTGGTGGCTGGCGACGTTTACCGTCCGGCTGCCATCGAGCAGTTGAAAGTACTTGCCGGACAAATTGGCGTTCCGGTTTATACGGAAGAAGGCAGCATGGATCCGGTGAAAATTGCTCAATCGGCTATAAAAGAAGCCAAAAGAGCCGGTAACGACGTGGTGATTATCGATACCGCCGGTCGTTTGGCCATCGACGAGCAGATGATGAACGAGATTTCAGCCATCAAAAAAGCGGTTAATCCCAACGAAATTCTGTTTGTGGTCGATTCCATGACCGGACAGGACGCCGTAAATACGGCAAAAGAATTTAACGACAGGCTCGATTTTAACGGCGTAGTGCTTACCAAACTCGACGGGGATACACGGGGTGGTGCAGCGCTTTCCATTCGTTCGGTGGTTGAAAAACCCATCAAATTTGTGGGAACGGGCGAAAAACTCGATGCTATTGATGTGTTTCACCCTGCACGTATGGCCGACCGTATTCTCGGTATGGGCGATATTGTTTCGCTGGTGGAAAAAGCCCAGGAACAGTACGATGAGGAAGAAGCCCGCCGGTTGCAGAAAAAACTGGCAAAAAATACTTTCAATTTCAACGACTTCCTGAAGCAAATCAATCAGATTAAAAAAATGGGCGATTTGAAAGATGTGGTTTCCATGATTCCGGGAATGGGGAAAGCGATGAAAAATATGGATTTGGACGACGATGCGTTCAAACACATCGAAGCCATTATTTATTCCATGACACCTGCCGAGCGTGAAGATCCCGCATTGATTAACGGAAGCCGGCGCAAACGCATTGCCAATGGATCGGGAACCAATATTCAGGAAGTGAACCGTTTGCTGAAGCAGTTTTCAGAAACCCGGAAAATGATGAAAATGGTTTCGCAGGGGAAAAACATTCAGCGGATGATGGGCGGAATGAAACAACCGGGAGGAAGGTTTTGAGCGGACACAGTTTAAAGTTTTAAGTTCAGAGTTCAAAGTTTAAAGTAAAAAGTAGCAGGTTCAAAGTTAAGTTAAAATTCAGAGTTTCCGCATTGAGGCGCATGTGGTAAAAGTTGAAAGTTTCACGAATTTACTAAATCTAAAAAAGTAACTAATGATACTAATCGATGGCAAAAAAGTGGCGGCAGAAATGAAGCAGGAAATTGCTGCCAAAGTTTCAGAATTAAAAGCAAATGGTGGCAAAGCCCCGCATCTTGCAGCAGTTTTGGTCGGCCACGACGGAGGCAGCGAAACGTATGTGGCTTACAAAATCAAAGATTGTGAAGCCGTTGGTTACAAGTCGTCGCTCATTCGTTACGAAGACGACGTTACCGAAGCCGAATTGCTGGACAAAGTGCAGGAGTTGAATGAAGATGCCGACATCGATGGTTTTATTGTGCAACTTCCGCTTCCCGGTCACATTTCAGAACAAAAAGTAATTGAAGCCATCGACCCGAAAAAAGATGTGGACGGATTTCATCCCGAAAATGTGGGACGTATGGTTATCGGTTTACCGTCGTTTGT
>CAZLGT010000006.1:0-121558 GCA_964559175.1 uncultured Mariniphaga sp.
AGAAGATTTCTATGAATAATGGATTAAGAAAAAAGCAGTTTTTAGAGGTGCCCTTTACTGAATTCATCCACAATTTTTTTACTTTTGTGACCTGAAAAATTCAGATTCAAAAAAATGACAAAAAAACCGACAGTTCTCAGCGGGATACGACCTACAGGCTATTTGCACCTCGGAAACTACTTTGGGGCAGTACGTAATTTTGTTCGGATGCAGGAAGATTTTAACTGCTTCTTTTTTATTGCCGACCTTCATTCGCTAACCACACACCCCACGCCCGAAAACCTTCAGAACGGAGTGAAACAGGTACTGGCCGAATATCTGGCCTGCGGAATTGATCCGGAAAAAGCCACCATTTACATTCAGAGCGATGTGCCGGAAGTGACTGAATTATACACCATTCTGAATATGAATGCGTATTTGGGAGAACTGGAACGGACCACCTCATTCAAAGACAAAGCGCGGCAACAGCCTGACAACGTAAATGCAGGTCTCCTCACCTACCCCGTGCTGATGGCTGCCGATATTATCATTCACAAAGCCAATTTTGTGCCTGTAGGAAAAGACCAGGAGCAAAATCTGGAGATGGCCAGGAAGTTTGCCAAACGCTTTAACCGCATGTACAAAAAGAAAGTGTTTCCCATTCCTCAGCCTTATACATTCGATGGAAAAGACATGATAAAAGTTCCCGGCCTGGATGGAAGCGGCAAAATGGGAAAATCGGAAGGAAATGCCATTAACCTTTACGAAGATCCGAAATCCATCCGGAAAAAAGTGATGCGGGCGGTAACCGACTCTGGCCCCACCGAAATGAACCAGGAAAAACCGGAGCCCATTCAAAACCTGTTTACGCTCATGGAAATTGTTTCGGAGCCCTCAACCGTTGCGCATTTTAACGAGATGTACAACACCTGTCAAATCCGTTACGGCGACATGAAAAAGCAACTGGCAGAGGATATTATAGCTTACACCTCACCTATCCGCGACCGGATTATTGACATTTTGGAAAATGATTCGTATCTTGCACATGTTGCAAAAACAGGTGCTGAAAAAGCGCGCGAGTCGGCCTCAAAAACCCTGGCCGAAGTGAAAAATGTGGTTGGATTTAAAAGGTTGTTTTAACACAGCATATACCCTAATTTGCATTGATGCCGGGCTGTTGCCCGGCTTTTTTGTTTAGTTGAACCGGAGCTATTGAATAGCAATATCTACACAGATTATCGATAAAATATCGAATATCTATGCAGAATTTACTTTTTTTGACGGTGTTTAATAAATGAGTGCTCTTCTGTACCGTATCAAAATAAGTTTGTATATTTCAAACTTTAAACCAATGACCATGGAAAATATCAATCGAAGAAAGTTCATCGCCGGCACTGCGGCGCTTTCGGCATTTACCATTTTAAAACCTTCAACGGTTTTCGGAACATCGGCCAATTCTGCCATCCGTATGGGAATCATTGGTTGTGGAAACCGCGGAACTGCCGTAATTTCCGACATGGTGAACCACACCGGTGCGCGTATTTTTGCCATGGCCGACTTGTTTGGCTACCAACTGGAAAATACCCTGCCAGGGTTTAATGAACTGAACCTGAAAAACGACGGAATGAAAATTGACCCGTCTAAAATATTTCGCGGTTCACGCGCATATCTCGAACTACTTAACGACCCCGAAGTTGATGCCGTTCTGGTTTCATCGCCGGCCTACACGCACCCCGATTTTCTGGAGGCTGCGGTTGATGCCGGCAAGCATGTTTATTGCGAAAAACCAGTGGCGCCTGATGTAGCGGGATGCAAACAGGTTATTCGTGCCGGACAGAATGCCGAAGGGAAAGTCAGTGTAGCCATCGGTTTTCAGATTCGCCATGCCACACCTTACATTGAAATGGCCGAACGCATCCGACGCGGAGATATTGGCGAGGTGGTCAATGTTCAGCTTTATTACATCTCTTCAGGAAGCGGAGAAAAACAGCCGCCGGGAAATTCTCCCGAAGAATTTATGATTCGCAACCATTTCCATTTTCGCGAGCTTTCAGGCGGAATTCTGCTCGACCAGGGCATTCACATGATTGATGTATGCAATTGGGTGCTGAATGAAAAACCCGTTATTGCACTGGGAATGGGTAACCGCAAAGGCGAACCCGATTTTGGTGATACTTTCACCAACTACCAGGTGATTTACGGCTATCCGCACGAGAGAAATGTGAGCCTGCACTCCACGCAGTTTGGTCCAAAATTTAACGATGTATGCGCCAGGTTCATCGGCACCAAAGGAGTTGCCGAAGCACATTACAGCCGTGGCGTTTATATTGAAGGTGACAATCCGTGGGATTCGGGCGTGGTAAAAGGAGAACCCACCGAACAACAGCGGGCTGCCGGAGCTTTCACTTCGGCGTTGTACGATTCCACTTCCAACAAAGTGAAGGCATTCATCCAAAGCATCGAATCCGGCAACCTGATAAACGAAGCATATTCCGGCGCCACTTCTACCCTGTCGGCTATTTTGGGAAGAACGAGCGCCACATCAAAAGAGGAAACCACCTGGGACGAAATGTATTATTCCAACCAAAAATATGACTTGAAGCTGAACCTGGAACAGTTCGATAATTTTTAAAAGCTTTTTTAATGATTAAAATATACAACTCCGTATTTACCACAATTCTCCTTGTTCTCTCAGTTGTTAGTTTTGGTCAGGTTACACTTCCAAAACTCGTCAGCAATGGCATGGTTTTGCAGCGTGATACCGATGTAAAAATCTGGGGATGGGCTGCTCCAAATGAAAAAGTACAGGTTCATTTTTTAGATGAAATCTACACTTCCACGGCAAGTGAAACAGGAGAATGGGATGTAAAACTTTCCGGACTGGTAGCCGGCGGTCCGCATGTGATGCAAATTATTTCAAAAGACACCATTACACTGAACAATATACTTGTTGGCGAGGTTTGGGTTTGCTCGGGGCAGTCGCAAATGGATATCGATATGAACCGGGTGAGTCCGCTTTACGAAGAAGAGATCAAAAATGCCGGCAACGAAAATATCCGGTATTTTGCAGTTCCCACCGCTTACGATTTTAATGAACCTCAAAAAGACCTGCCTTCAGGAAGATGGGAAAGTATCAGTCGGGAGAACATTTTACAGGTTTCGGCCATTGCGTATTTTTTTGCTGATGAATTATGGAAAACGTACAAAATACCCTTGGGTATCATCCGCTCAAGCCTCGGTGGTTCGCCGGCTGAGGCATGGATGAGCGAAGATGCTATCCGGAAATTTTCGGAGCATTTTCAGGAAGCCCAAAAGTTTAAAAATTCGGAATATATTCGCCAAATTGAGGCAACCGATCGTCAAAATTCGGCTGCCTGGTATGCGGAACTGAATCGAAAAGACGAAGGCTATAAAAATCCGGTATCAACCTGGCACCAAACAGATATGGACGATTCCAACTGGGCTGAAATGGAAATTCCGGGTTACTGGGCCGACGGAAAATTAGGTGAAATAAACGGAGTGGTCTGGTTCCGGAAAACCATTGAACTGCCTGCTGAACTGGCAGTAAAAACTGCCCGGCTAAACATGGGCCGCATAGTGGATGCTGACTCGGTTTTTGTGAATGGCACATTTGTGGGTTCGGTGAGTTACCAGTATCCGCCACGAAGATACCAGATTCCTGAAAATGTTTTGGTTGAAGGGAAAAATGCTATTGTGGTGCGGGTAGTCAGCAACAGCGGCCGGGGAGGTTTTGTACCCGATAAACCTTACGAACTGCTGATTGATGACACCAAAATCGATTTAAAAGGAATGTGGCGGTACCGGTTGGGAGCCGAAATGGAGCCCACGCCAGCTCAAACCTTCGTACGATGGAAACCAACCGGATTGTTCAATGGGATGATTGCCCCGCTGACCAAATTTGCCATTAAAGGAGTTATCTGGTACCAGGGCGAATCCAATGCCGAACGGCCCGGTGAATACGCCGAACTGTTTCCGGCCATGATACAAAACTGGCGCGGAAAATGGAACCGCGGCGATTTTCCGTTCCTGTTTGTTCAACTTCATAATTACATGGAAAGCCACGACTACCCCACCGAAAGCAACTGGGCCCGCACCCGGGAAGCACAAATGGAAGCTTTGAAATTGCCCAACACAGCAATGGCAGTGGCTATCGATTTAGGCGAGTGGAACGACATTCACCCGTTAAACAAAAAAGATGTAGCCAAACGACTGGCACTGGCAGCACGCAAAACAGCTTACCACGAAAAAGACTTAGTGGCATCGGGACCGATTTTTCAATCTATGGAAATCAAAGGGAAAAGGTCCATACTAACTTTTTCAAATGTGGGTAGCGGCTTTGTGGTACAAGGCTCACAGAAACCCAAACACTTTGCTGTGGCTGGAAAAGACAAAAAATTTGTTTGGGCTAAAGCAAAAATCAAAGGAAATAAAATAATTGTTTGGAATTCCGAAGTTAAAAAACCTGTTGCGGTGCGTTATGCCTGGGCAGATAACTCCGAAGATGCAAATCTTTTTAATAAGGAAGGCTTACCGGCAGCACCGTTCAGAACAGATAACTGGTAAAGATTTACCCGAAACAAACATTTTGAAAACAGCAGTATCAGCTTGCAATTTTATGCCAGCAATTATCCAGACATTCTTTGTGTTTGCTTATAATAGCTTTTATTTCTGCCGGGCTCATTGCCCGTGTCTTTTCAATCAATTCAGACAGTGACATTTTACTGAATTTTGTTAGCACACAATCATCATGGCAAAACCCGAAATGCCCGTTAAGCAAAAGTTTATAAAAAAAAGCCTTCTCTTCCATTTTGTAGTTTTTATTTAACGGCTTATGTCGTTCAAATATATGTGGTTTTGTTGAATCCCAGGCAGACAAAAAGCTGAAAGTAAATTCTCAAATTGCTTATATTTTATACTAAAAACCTGACCTGCTGCCCTTATTTCTGATTTTGGCCGGGAAAAAGGTACAAGTTCATTTCAGTTAAAATACGTATTTTTATGCCACGAACAGTCTTTAAGTAGAACTCGAACAGTAAAATCTGACAAAATAAAAGTGTTATGAACAAAACATTCGCTATAATTCTAACCTCTCTTTTGTTGTTAACTGCCTGCCAAAATCAACCCAACCAAAAAGCTGAATCACAAAAGCCAAACATTGTTTATATTCTGGCCGACGATTTGGGCTACGGCGATTTAAGCAGTTACGGACAAATATTTTTTTCCACACCCAACATCGACAAACTGGCTGAAAGCGGACTGAAATTCACCCGGCACTATTCGGGTTCCACGGTTTGTGCCCCTTCCCGTTCGTCGCTCCTGACCGGCCAGCATACCGGCCACACATTCATCCGGGGCAACAGGGAAGTGCAGCCCGAGGGTCAGCACCCGATGGAAGCAGAGGCTTATACCCTGGCTGAGGCTCTACAGGATGCCGGATACGTAACCGGCGCATTTGGCAAGTGGGGCCTCGGTTATCCCGGGTCCGTAGGCGATCCCAACAACCAGGGATTCGACGAATTTTTTGGCTACAACTGCCAGCGCCTGGCACACCACTATTATCCTTACCACTTGTGGCACAACCAGGAAAAAATCATGCTGGAAGGGAACGAGGGTTTTAAAACTGAACAGTACGGCCCGGATGTAATACACGAGCAGGCACTCAAATTTCTGGAAAATAACAAAGACAAACCGTTTTTTATGTTTTACCCTTCGTTGATTCCACACGCCGAAATGTTTGCGCCGGAAGAATACATGGAAAAATACCGGGGCAAATTTGAACCCGAAAACAGCTACCAGGGCGTTGACAGCGGCGAAAACTACCGGTTAGGACCTTATGGTTCACAACCCGAATCGCGCGCGGCAACAGCGGCCATGATTAACGTGCTTGACGACCAGGTGGGCGAAATTGTGGCAAAACTGAATGAACTGGGTATTTATGAAAATACCATCATCATGTTTACTTCCGACAACGGGCCGCATAAGGAAGGCGGTGCAAACCCCGATTATTTCAATAGCAGCGGCCCGTTGAAAGGCTATAAACGCGACTTGTACGAAGGGGGCATCCGCGTGCCAATGATTGCCGTTTGGAAAGGAAAAATTCAAGCCGGCACAGAAACCGGCCACCCTTCGGCTTTCTGGGATGTGTTTCCGACAGTAGCCGAAATTACAGGAGCCCAAACACCGGAAAATATGGATGGAATATCTTTCCTGCCAACTTTGCTTGGAAAAGATAACCAACAGCAGCACGATTACCTGTACTGGGAATTTCATGAACTTGGCGGACGGCAGGCCTTGCAGAAAGGCGACTGGAAATTGGTAAAATACAATGTGCTCGATCCGGAAAAAACAACTACCGAACTGTACAATCTTTCAAATGATTTGGGCGAAGAAAGCAATGTGGCCGAACAACATCCGGAAATTGTGGAAGAGCTTTCGGAAATCATGAAAAACGCCCGCACTGAATCGGAAGTATTTACTTTTGATGCAACAGGATATTTGCAGTAAAAATGATTGTTTCTGTTTTTTTATATCGAAAATGTTATAAAGAGATAAAATTAAAAAGTTTTGCCTGATAAATTATTAATTATGAATAAAATACCGCTGTTTTTCTGTTCTTCTTTTATCTTATTATTTGCATGTAATAATCAGGAGCAAAATTCATTTGTTTCAAGGCCCAACATCCTCTTTATTTTGGCCGACGATTTGGGTTATCACGACTTAAGTGTAACAGGAAGCAACTATTACGAAACGCCCAACATCGACCGCATTGCCAATGAAGGAATGATTTTTACCGATGGGTATGCAAACTGCCAGGTTTGCAGCCCATCGCGGGCAAGCATCATAAGTGGAAAATTTACCGCACGGCACGGCATCACCGACTGGATTGGAGCTCCAACCGGTGAAAACTGGCGCAACCAGGGACGGCACAACAAACTGCTTCCTCCGGAATATGTTCACAATTTGCCACACGAATATATTACCTTGCCCGAGGCATTGAAAAAAGCCGGCTACAAAACGTTTTTCGCCGGGAAATGGCACCTCGGAAGCGAGGGTTCCTGGCCCGAAGACCATGGTTTCGACATCAACAAAGGCGGCTGGGATAAGGGAAGTCCTATTGGAGGATTTTACGCACCGTGGGAAAACCCACGGCTGAAAAGCGATTCCGACGGGGAAAGCCTCACCATGCGGCTTGCACAGGAAACGGCAAAATTTTTAAAAGAACATCAAGACACTTCCTTTTTCGCATTCCTATCATTTTACGCGGTTCACGCACCGTTGCAAACCACGCAGGAAAAATGGGCCAAATACCGCGATAAGGCCGAAGCAATGGGAATTGCCGAAACCGGTTTTGAAATGGGCAACTTTTTGCCCATCCGCCAGGTGCAGGATAATCCTGTTTACGCCGGACTGGTGAAAACCATGGACGATGCGGTGGGTGTGGTTTTGAAAGCCCTCGACGAACTGGGGCTGGCAAAAAACACCATCGTCATTTTTACGTCTGATAATGGCGGTGTTTCGGCAGGAGATGCTTTTGCCACTTCCAATTTACCCCTGCGCGGAGGAAAAGGCTATCAATTTGAAGGCGGCATCCGCGAGCCTTATTTCATCAAAGTTCCGGGAATGGAAGGCGGACAAAAAAACAACACACCCGTTACCGGAACCGACTTCTACCCTACCCTGCTGGAACTGGCCGGAGCCGGTTTGCGGCCCGAAGAACATACGGACGGTGTTAGCCTGGTTCCTTTGTTAAACGGCGGATCAATCAACGAGCGTTCCCTCATCTGGCATTATCCGCATTATGGCAACCAGGGCGGCGAACCTTCGTCCATCATCCGGCTAGGCGATTGGAAACTGATTCATTATTATGAAGATGGCCGTGAAGAACTGTACAACCTGAAAACCGATTTGGAAGAAACCACCGATGTTTCGGCAGAAAAACCGGAATTGACAAAACAGCTTAGTCAACAACTTTTTACTTACCTGAATGAAGTGGGCGCCCGCTTCCCTGAAAAAGACCCGGAATACAAAGAAGAACTGGAAAAACAGCATCTGGAGCGTATTCGCACAGTGCGCATGCCGCAACTGGAAAAACAACGGCTGGAATTTCTTTCCAGAGACTTTAACCCGGGAAATAACTGGTGGGGAAGTAAAACAACGAAGGATTGATATCAATCAGGGGTTATGTGGAAGGGTAAAATAAAATGTGCTTCCTCTGCCTACCTCGCTATCAACCCAAATTTTTCCGTCGTGCTTTTCCACAAACTCTTTAACCAGAATAAGACCTAAGCCCGTTCCGTTTTCACCCATCGTGCCAGAAGTACTGGCATTGGAGCCTAAGTCAAAAAGCCGGGGAATAACCTTAGAATCAATTCCAACTCCAAAATCTTTAACTGAAATTTCAACAGAACCATCTCTATGCTGCGCAGAAAATATAACTTTGCTACCGGGGCTTGAAAATTTGATGGCATTGGATAAAAGATTACGCAGGATTGTTTTTAAAAAACCCTTATCAGCAAAAACCTTTTGAGAATCTTCTGCCTTAATTTCAATAGCAACATTTTTCGTCTGAGATAGAGTCACCATCTGCTTCCTGACATCATCAACCACATCATTTAAAATCAAATGTTCCGGCTTAAACTCAATTTTCTGAAATTGCGATAGCGCCCATTCAAGCAAATTGTTTAGCAGGTCGTATGAACTATTCAAACTTTGAAAAATGAGCGGGAGATATTTTTTTTCGCCCGATTGTTTTTTCATCTCATCATCCTCGGTAAGAATTTTACTTAAAGCGAGCGCAGAACCTATCGAACCTTTTAAATCATGCGCTATTATTGAAAAAAGCCGGTCTTTGGTGGTATTAATTCTATTCAATTCCCGGTTATTAAGACGTAATTTTCTGTATAGTGAAAATATAATGACTGAAATAATTAACACAAATAAAAACCCCGCAATCATTAACAGTTGGTAGGTCTTTTGCTGTTTTATCCTTAGCCTATTTAATTCGTTTTGTTTTTCAAGCGTGGCTATTTGGTTGTTTTTCTCATCGAGTTCATAAATGGCCTGTAATTGGTCAATTTTAATATTGGCGGCACCGGATAAGATAATTTCCTGTGTTTCAATTTGCTTTTTCTGATAGAAAATTACTTTTTTAAGATCATTTAAATTCAGGTAAACGTCTTCAAGATTCGAGTAAATCTCCAGTTGAATTTTTACCTGGTCATTTGCAAGTGCCAAATCCAGACCATGTTCAATATTTGAAATCCCTTCACTGATTTTTCCTTTGCCAATATGACACAATCCAATATACTCGTAAATACCTGGCAGACTCAGCAAATCGTTTATTTCTTTTTTTATTGCCAGTGCTTCGTTTAGGTAGTTTTCTGCTTTCTCATAGTTTTGAAAATAGTATTCAATCTTTCCCAGGTATTTGTATGCATTTGACAAACCATATTCTGAACCACTTTGTTTGTGAATATCCAGCACCCTGTTTATGTATTCGCGCGCTACTTCAAAATTGCCTGATTCAAGATTTAATAAACCAATTTGTTCAAAACAAATGGCCACACCGTTGTAATTTCCATCAATAGCAGCCATTTTCTGATACTTTTCCATGGATTCATTGAAATAATCCAAAGCTTTTTCCGGGAGTTTTAAGTCGGCATAAATCCGCCCAAGCAAATAAGCTGCCCACGCATCGCCTTCCGTAAAACCAGCCCTTTCATAGTTTAATTTCGATTTAATGATGTATTCAATGGCCCTGTCGTACAAGCCGTTTAACCTGAAAATAGTTCCCATCATAGAATAAGAAGAACCGGCAGACTTATAGTTTTCAGCCAACCGGCTTACCTGAATTGATTCATTAAAAAAATCAAGCGCCTGAATACTTTCGCCCTTGCGTTGCTCAATAACTCCCTTACGGAAAAGAATTTCTCCCTTATACCCGTTTTCTCCAGTTTTGTTGGATATTCTTAAAGCACGGTTGTAAAAAGTCTCTGAAAGTCCAATCTCATTGTGCACAAAGTAAGTCCTTCCAAGCACATAACATGCACGCATTTCCAGGTTGTCATTCCCGGTTTCAATAGCTGATTCAAGCGCAGCATTAGCCAATTCAAGGGCTTCATTCTCATTCGTTTCATGAATTTGAAGAGCCAGCTCAAGTTGAAGTAATATTTTATCAGTCCCATTAGTCATGGCCAGTGCTTCACGTAAACTATCTGCTTTTTGAGTCCCGGAAAGTTGACCGGAACTTAAAACAGGTAAAAAAAAGCACAGGCTGAAAAAAAACAATAAAATCCAGGGTTTAAAATTTTCTCTCATTAATAAATTATCTTTCAGGTAATTAAATTATTTTCCACAATACAAAGCTAACAGAATTTTCTTACTTCTTCATATTCAAACAGTATTTCCGGGGAATTAAAAACTTTTTATAATACCCTTATAATGTGCAACTTGAATCCCAAATATTAAATTGCACCTCTCCCTCTTTTATTCAATGAAAAAGTTTTAATTAATTTTGCTGAATAAAGGTATTATTATCATTTTAAAAAAATCACTTGGTTGAAAACTATCTAAGCATAAAACAATGAACTACAAAAATTTAATTCTTTGCCCGCTATTCTTCCTAATCTCATCATTATTACTGGCACAGCCCACCCAAATTGTTTACCTCTCGGGAACCGACGCGGCCAATACCGTTGAATGGGATTTCTACTGCACCGACGGGCGCAACAGTGGTGAATGGACGAAAATTCAAGTTCCTTCAAACTGGGTATTGCAGGGTTTTGGAACCTACAACTATGGCCACGACTGGCGAAATGAAAATATTAAACTGGGAAAAGAACACGGTTTGTACAGGTACGAATTTGAAGTTCCGCGCAAATGGAGGGGCAAAACCATAAACATTGTTTTCGACGGTTCGATGACCGACACCGAAGTAAAAATCAACGGAAAGCTGGCCGGGGAGATCCACCAGGGCGCGTTTTACCGCTTTAAATACGACATCAGCAAACTGCTGAGATATGGCCGCACCAACATGCTGGAGGTGGATGTGGCCAAACACTCTGCCAACGAATCGGTGAACCGTGCCGAACGTCAGGCCGATTTCTGGATTTTCGGCGGTATTTTCCGTCCGGTATTTCTGGAAGTTCTGCCCGAAACCCATCTTTCACGTTCAGCAATAAACGCCAATGCTGACGGCTCATTTGAAACTTTAATAGCGTTAAATATATCCAATACTGACTACACCGTTTCAACAGAACTTTTCGACTTAAAAGGCAATAAAATTCCCGGAGAAGTTCAGGCTGAACTACCAAAAGGAACTACCGAAAAAATGATTTCCGGGAAATTTGAAAACATCAACCCCTGGAATCCGGAATGGCCGAACCTGTATGATATGAAAATCAGTCTGAAAAAAGGTGACGAGATATTGCACGAAGTAACCGAACGCATTGGTTTCCGCACGGTAGAACTACGCAAACACGACGGCTTTTACATCAACGGTGAAAAAGTAGTGTTTAAAGGAGTGAACCGCCATTCATTCTGGCCCGAAACCGGCCGTGCATTAAGCTGGAAGCACAATCTGGCAGATGTTCTGTTGATGAAGGAAATGAATATGAATGCCGTGCGTTGCTCTCACTACGTGCCCGACAAACGTTTCCTCGAACTGTGCGATTCGCTGGGACTGTTTGTGATGAACGAAGTAACCGGCTGGCAGGATGGTTACGACACCATTGTGGGTCCGAAACTGGTAAAAGAAACGGTTGTACGCGATCACAACCACCCCAGTGTGGTTATCTGGAACCACGGCAACGAAGGTGGCTGGGATTTTTATAACGAAAAGAATTTTCATGTATATGACATCCAAAACCGGCCCGTGCTCTATCCGTGGCTGCTGCGCAACGGCGCCGACACACACCACTACCCGGAATTCGATTACGCCATTGGCCGCTACGGCAACGGAAACGACCCGTTTATGCCTACCGAACTACTGCACGGTTTGTACGATGGCGGACATGGAGCTGGTCTCGAAGATTACTGGCGAAACTACGAAACCTCGCCGCTGCATGCCGGCGGATTTTTGTGGGTGCTGGCCGACGAAGCCATTCTGCGCACCGACATGGAAGGAACGGTTTACGATGCCGACGGCAACCATGCGCCCGATGGAATTCTTGGTCCTCACCGTCAAAAAGAAGGTAGTTTTTACACCATCAAAGAAATCTGGTCGCCGGTGCAGGTAAAACCGGTCATAATTAACCGGCAATGGAACGGGAAGCTGTTTTTGGAAAACAAATTTATTTATACCAATCTGACTGATTGTTCCTTTGGCTGGCAGGCTGTTAAAACCGGATTAAATACTGAAGACGAAGAAATTACAGGTAGCGGAACTTTTCCAGGACCTGACGCACAACCCGGCGAAACGTCCATGGTGCAAATTGATTTGGGTGAATCGCTTCAACTGGCTGATATCCTTCTATTCTCGGTAACCGACCCGCACGGAAACGAACTGTACACCTGGAGCTGGCCGGTGAAACAGACCTGGGAAAAAGCTGATGAACTTTCTGAATTGCTAAAATCCCCGGAAAATGAAATCACCGTTCAGGAAAATGTAAGTGCTGTAACTGCAGCTGTTAACGGGCTTGAAATGTCATTTTCAAAAACTGATGGAAAACTCGTTTCTGTAAATAACAGGAAAGGCGAAGTTTCCATTAGCGGAGGCCCGGCGCCGGCAGGAGTTGAATCGAAAATCACAGGAACACAATGGGAAAAAGATACCGAAGGGAACTTCGTTTTTGAAATTTCAACCGATAATTACCCGGAAAAAATGACCTGGATACTGCACAAAAACGGCTTATTGAAACTGGAAACCAGTCCGCTGCACAAATGGTTCAGAGAAGTTGATTTTATAGGTATATCTTTTAACTATCCTGAAGAAAAATGCACCGGTGTAAAATGGATGGGCCGCGGGCCTTACCGGGTTTGGAAAAACCGGCTGAAAGGCAGCAACTTCGGCGTTTGGGAAAAGGAATACAACAATACGGTGACCGCCGAAACCTTCAACAACCTGGTTTATCCCGAATTTAAAGGATACCACGCCAATTTGTACTGGGCCACTTTGGAAACCACCGAATCGGATTTCACGGTGATTTCCGAAACACCCAACTTATTCTTTCAGCTCTTTACACCTTTAAAACCGGAGCATGTAGCAGGCGGCACTCACCCACCTTTCCCCGAAGGCGACCTGTCTTTTCTGTATGAAATTCCAGCCATCGGTACCAAATTTAAACAACCCGCAGCACTGGGGCCACAAAGCAGCAAAGGTCATTACGGAAACCATACCGGAGACGAAGTTTACCCCATAAAATTGTGGTTTGATTTCAGGGGAGAATAGTTCAATTCAGTAAAAAGAATCATAATCGGAAATATTGCAGGCAAACTGTTGCATGGCGGCTATAATTTTTTCACCCGATGTGTAATACCTAAAAGCATAGGAGGAATTTCCAGCTCGTCAATGCATCTTGCTACGTTTTCAATCGTTTTTGTCTGATTCCTGGCAACCAGAAAAAAACAGTTGGTGGCATTAACCATGTTCCCGAACGATTCCTGATGGTGCCGGTTGGTGGAATTGTTAACAATCAGAATCAAAGCAGGTGGGCCCGACTTCAGTTTTTCCATTTTTGCAGCATCATATTTATCGCCGTTGTCGCCGTCGGTGGCGAAAATGATAAGGTCGTTGCTGGTATGCGAAGCTTTGGTAAGCCAGGTGTATAAATCGGAATTGGCAGCGCATTTTGCAATCCCTGTGTCCGGGTATTTTTAGAGAATGGCCTTTTGCAGCGACTCCACAAAAAATGTCATTTCAGATACTATAAAGGAGATGCCTTTACAATTACCGGAACTTTAACCCGAACAGTGGTGCTGATATCATAATTGGCAGTTCCCTCAATTTTCAGCCTGAAAGTTTTGTCTTTATTCGCTTCCAAAGCATTTATAAAAACATTGGTCCAGGTATCGCTAAAATATTCAATTTTCCCGGCTTCGGCAAGAATTTCCTGAGGGAGGGTAAATGCTGTTGTCATAGCCGGATCGGCACCTGAAGTAGTTTCTACTCCGAAAAGTAACTTGCAGGTTAAAATTTTATTTCCGTCAACTGCACCAAGAAAAGTAACAACCCCACCTTCATTTGCAACAATATCCCGGATATTTCCAAGATACTTTTTTATGTCGTTGTTATCGGCCAGCGAAAAAGTTCCATTTCCGGCAAAGGTATATACATCACCGGCTATTTCAGCTGATTTCAGATTGATGGCCATTTCTTCCTGCGCTGATACCGGGAAATTAGCGCTTAGTTCTGTTTCTATATCCACTGCTGTGGCATCCTTAATTTTTTCACAGGAATAAGTAAGGAAAGCAACCATTGCAAATAGTAAAAAAAGTTTTGTTTTCATTTTTTCTGCATTTAAATTTGATTTTTAACTGCCACAATGTACAAAACAAATTTTAATTTCAGCTATTTTGGAACAGAAACCGAAAGCAAATTTGAGCGGGATATGATTTTTCCACGTTTGCTGATTCCTTCCACAACCACAACGTACCTGGCCAATTTATCGGAAGTAAAAAATTCAATTTTTGCCTCTCTGCCGTCAAACGAAACATTGGGGTTCCAGTATAAAGTGGGCCGGAAATCGGGTTTTGGATCGTTTATGTTATTCAGGGAATATTTGGGCGAATAAAACTTCCGGGGCTGCTGGAATCCTTTTACACGTGGGGTTATTCGCCCCGGAACAAAACGTTCATATTCAGCATATAAATCGGGCCGTCCCATTTTTGTTAAAACCGAAATTACACCGTTCCCGCCCCGCGATCCGTAAACAGCCAAAAGCGCTGAATTCTTTAATATTTCAATTTTATCCACATCGCCCAGCGGAATGTATTTGATGTTTTCCCAGGTCACTTCAAGCCCGTCAACCAACAGCAGCGGATTTCCGTAACCCGCCCTGATGCGTATTTCATCGCCGGTAACAATTACACCCGGCGCTTTGGGTCAAAAGAAATTTCGTAAATTCGTTCCAATTTAGTACAAAAAACAACAACCGATGAAACAATTCGTTCAAATTCTGCCTTTTCTGTTACTTTTAACCATTTGTTCCTGCACCCAAAAGCAATATGACGTAATTGATCTATCAGGGGAATGGCAATTTCAGATGGACCCTGATGACCGCAGTATTGCTGAAAAGTGGTACGAAAAAAACCTGCCCGAATCCGTTCAGCTTCCTGGTTCAATGGTCGAAAACGGAAAAGGGTACGACATCACGCTTGAAACGAAATGGACCGGCGGAATCCGAAATCCGGAATGGGTCAGTGATCCTAATTATGCGCCTTACCTCGACCCGGAAAACATTCGGTTTCCCTTTTGGCTTCAACCCGAAAAAAAATATACCGGCGCTGTATGGTACCGCAAAACCATTGACTTACCTGATGGCTGGGAACAAAAACCTGTATTTCTAAACCTGGAACGCGTGCATTGGGAATCAACCGTTTGGGTAAACAATCAGTACCTGGAAATGCAAAACAGTCTGGCCGTACCACATATTTACAATATTTCGGGCATGTTGAATCCGGGCAAAAATTCCATTGCAATCTGTGTTGACAACCGAACTAAAGAGATTGATGTTGGACACAACTCGCACAGCATTTCCGACCATACCCAATCGAACTGGAACGGGATTGTGGGTGACATCTCCCTGGAGGCAAAAGGGGAAGTATTTTTTGAAAACCTGGCGGTTTTTCCAGATATTGAAAACAAATCGGTAACCATCCGTGCCACGGTTTTAAACACGGTTTTCAAGCAGCAAACAGTTAAAATTCCGGTATCAGTTAAGTTAAAAAACTCTGCAAAAAAGGAAAAAAAAGAAACTTTTGAATTCAACCTTTTACCCGGCGAAAACATTGTGCGCATGAACTTTTCTTTGGGTGAAGAAACACTTTTATGGGACGAATTCAACCCGAATGTGTATGAACTGACCGCAGAAATTAAAACGAAAAATATACACGATCGGCGAACCATAGATTTTGGATTCCGGGAGTTTAAAGTAGATGGAACGCGTTTCTCCATAAACGGCAGACCGGTATTTTTGCGCGGAACGCTGGAGTGTGCCATTTTCCCAAAAACCGGTTACCCGCCCACCGACGTGGAAAGCTGGAAAAAAGTGTATTCTGCTGTTAAAAACCACGGACTGAATCATGTGCGGTTTCACTCGTGGTGCCCGCCAAAAGCGGCTTTTGTAGCTGCCGACGAAACGGGCGTTTACCTGCAGGTGGAATGTTCTTCGTGGGCCAACCAAAGCACCCAACTGGGAAGCGGTCTGCCCATCGACCAGTACATTTGGGACGAAAGCAAGCGAACTGTAAATGAATACGGAAACCACCCGTCGTTTGTGATGATGGCTTATGGAAACGAGCCGGGAGGCCCCCGTTACCGGGAGTTTCTTACAGAATTTGTTACCTACTGGAAAGAACACGATAACCGCCGTGTTTACACCGGGGCAGCGGGCTGGCCCGAATTGCCGGTTAACGAATTTCACAACATTCCGCAACCGCGCATTCAGGGTTGGGGAGAAGAACTCAACAGCATCATTAATGCCGAACCGCCCAAAACCAGTTTCGACTGGACGGATAAACTGCCAGAAGATGGAATTCCGGTGGTTAGCCACGAAATAGGGCAGTGGTGCGTTTATCCGAACTTCAGGGAAATTGATAAATACGATGGTGTGCTGAAAGCCAAAAACTTTGAGCTTTTCCGGGAAAGCCTGAATGCACATCACATGGGGCATTTGGCCGACAGCTTTTTACTGGCCTCCGGTAAACTGCAGGCACTGTGCTACAAAGCCGATATCGAAGCAGCGTTGCGCACGCCCGGTTTGGCAGGCTTCCAACTGCTCGATCTGCACGATTTCCCCGGGCAGGGAACTGCGTTGGTGGGCGTGCTCGACCCGTTCTGGGAAGAAAAAGGCTACATTTCGCCCGAAGAATACCGACGGTTTTGCAACACCACCGTTCCGCTTGCACGCCTCAAAAAACGCATTTTTACTGAAGGAGAAACTTTATCTGCAAAAATTGAGGTGGCACATTTTGGTGAGAATTCGTTGAAGGAAGTAAATCCGGCTTGGAAAATTATTCAAAACGAAAATATTGTTGCTGAAGGAACTCTTGGTCAACGCGATATTCCGATTGGAAATAACATTTCCCTGGGAGAAATAATTTACACTTTTCAGAACGAAAATCAGCCTAAAAAAATGACGCTTAAAGTTGCTGTTGGCGAGTTCTCCAATTCCTGGGACATATGGGTTTATCCTGAAAATGAAATGGCTGAAACAGGAAATGTTAAAGTGGTTGAATCGCTGGATGCCGCAACAATTGATTTCCTCGAAAAAGGAGGAAAAGTACTGCTTAGTCTGGGAAAAGGAAAAGTAGCACCCGAAATGGGAGGAAATGTGGGCATTGGATTTTCAAGTATTTTCTGGAACACAGCCTGGACGGACAATCAAAAACCACACACATTGGGCATTTTGTGCAATCCAAACCATCCTGCACTGGCTGAATTCCCCACAGAATACCACAGCAACTGGCAATGGTGGGATGCCATGAGCCACGCCGATGCCATTCAGCTCGATTCTTTTCCAGTGGAACTGAAACCCATTGTCCGCATCATCGACGACTGGGTAAGCAACCGCCGGCTGGCACTGCTTTTTGAAGCCAAAGTGGGAAAGGGGAGCATCCTGGTAAGCGGAACAGATTTGGTTAACAACCTGGAAACCATAAATGAAGCCAATCAGCTGAGAAAAAGTTTGTTAAATTACATAAACAGCGCAGATTTCAATCCAAAAGTGAATCTGGAAATCAATGAACTGCAAAAAATAGTAAAAAGATAAATTCATGTAAATTTGGAGTTGAATTCCAAAATTGCTTAAAAATTGAAAAACCATGAAAAACATTATTCTTCTTTCTTTCCTCGTTGCGACTCTTGCAGCATGCACAAACCAACCGGTTCCGTCTGACCCGAAAGCCACACCTGAAACCGTGAATTTGTACCGAAACCTGCTGAAACTGCAGGAACAGGGAATGATGTTTGGTCACCAGGACGACCTGGCCTACGGAATTGGCTGGGTGTATGAAGAGGGCCGCTCGGATGTAAAAGATGTGTTGGGCGACTATCCGGCAGTTTACGGCTGGGAACTGGGCCACCTGGAGCTGGGCGATGCTTACAGCCTCGATTCGGTGCATTTCGACAAAATTCAGAGCTGGATAAAAACAGTCTATGAAAGGGGAGGAGTGAACACCATTAGCTGGCACCTGCGTAACCCGCTCACTGGCGGAAGTTCGTGGGATACTTCTTCCAAAGAGGTGGTGAAATCCATTCTTCCGGAAGGCGAAAAACATGAACTCTACAAAACCTACCTCGATAAAATGGCCGATTTCCTAAACGGACTAAAAACCGATGACGGAACCTTAATTCCCGTTATTTTCCGTCCGTACCACGAGCACACCGGAAGCTGGTTCTGGTGGGGAAAAGATTTATGCACAGTGGAGGAATACACTGCACTTTGGCGGTTTACCGTGGATTATTTTCAGAATGAAAAAGACATTCATCATGTTTTGTATGCCTACAGCACCGACCGGTTTACCTCCACAGAAGAATACCTGGAACGCTATCCGGGCGACGACATTGTAGATTTGCTGGGTTTCGATTTGTATGACCGCGGCCCGGACTATCTGCCAACGATGAAAAACTGTGCTGAAATGTTGACTGGCCTTGCTGCCGAAAAGGGAAAAATTGCAGCGGTAACCGAAGCCGGAGGGCCCATAGCCCAAAATCATCAATGGTGGACCCAGGTTTTGGAAACCCTTCGCCCGTTTAACCTGGCGTACTTTCTGGTTTGGCGAAACCCGCACCAACCGGCTGGCCACGGGGCTTTTGCACCCTACAAGGGCAGTCCCGACGCTGAAAATTTTATTGAATTCTACAACGACCCGATAACCCTCTTCCAGAAAGAGATTACACAAATGAAATTGTACAAATAGAATAAGCCACAAATAGCACGAATGAACACGAATACTCATTTGTGCAAATTCGTGTTATCTGTGGCAATAAAAAAGAATCCAATGACAGACCTTATCCTAAAAAATGAAAGCTATCAAATAATAGGAAAGTGCTTTGAAGTGCATAACCAATTAGGCCCCGGATTTCTGGAAGTGGTTTATAAAGATGCCCTAGAACTTGAATTTCAGCAAGCCGGAATACCTTATGAAAGGGAAAAAGAGTATTGTATTCATTACAAAGGAATCCTATTGAAACGCAAATATTACGCTGATTTTGTGGTATTGGACTCAATCATTTTGGAGGTAAAGGCCGTTTCAGGAATTACAGATGACTTTGTTGCACAGTGCATCAATTACCTGAAAGTCTCCGGGAATAAGCTTGCATTGCTGGTTAACTTCGGTGAACCCAAATTAAATTATCAGCGGATAGTGTATTAGAGATTGGCCACAGATGACACGGATGAACATGAATTATTCGTGGAAATTCGTGTCATCTGTGGCTGGAAATTAGTGTTCATCTACCCCAGAAATTTCTTCCGCAGCGCTTCCACCTGCTTATCGTTAATGGGAACAAGGCTGCCCAGGGAAGTTCCCATAGTGAGCGATTTGGCACTGAATTCAGCCACTTCAAGGCGGTCGAAAGTACCCAGTAATTTATCGCCGGTTACCAGCACCGAATCGTTGTTGATTATTACTGCCGGTATATCATTTGAAAGCAGGTTCAGAATGGTTTCCTCGCCTGCAAAATGAGAGCCGAAAGGCACATTCGGAACATCCTGCAAGAAAATCCAGCTTTCGGGAATGGTGCGTACATCCAGTTTTTCATGAGTAACGCTGTATGCCATCAGGTAAGGCGTTTGCGTGAGAATGATGGAGTTAACTTCCGAATTGCGTTTGTAAATCTCCTGGTGCAGCCAGGTAGCCCGGCTGGGCAGTTTCACCGGTTCACGTTTTCCATCTTTAATTTGCACAATATCCTCATTCTGAATGTTCCATCGGGCCACGTCGGTTGGCGTAATCAGGAAATCGTTACCCCGCCAGCGTACCGATACTGTGCCGTAAGAACTAATCATCAATCCCTGATTACAAGCCCGGTGCACAATTCTTTTAATCTCTTCGCGAATGGCACGTTCATCTGACGGATGTTCCACGTGTTCCATTTCGGGCAGCAGGCGCGGAATTTGGTTTTCAAACTCCTCAATCTGCTGGTCTGTAAGGTAATGCGGTGTGCCAATCATATTTCCGTAAATGATAGTCCGTGCGCAAAATTCCAGTGTTTCAAACCGCTGAAAAGCGTCGCGTAAATCGGTGCCACCCACCACAGTGCCGTGGTTCTCCATAATCACCGCATTAAAACCCTTGTCAAACTCGCGGGCAATTACTGCACCCAGTTCGTCGCTTCCCGGCAATTCGTAGGGTGCATAGCCAATATCGCCGCAAACGTATTTTGCCTGGGGAATGATGTTAGTGTCCGGAATTTGCTGTACAATGCTGAACGACACCAGAGCCGGCGGGTGCGCATGCACAATGGCCTTAATATCGGGCCGTACTTCATAAATCGCCCGGTGAAACGGATACTCCGACGAAGGCTTGTGCCGACCTTCGATAGTGCCGTCTTTCCTTACCACCACAATATCCGAAGGCCGGAGCGAACCTTTATCGATAGCCGACGGAGTTACCCAGATGTCGCCGCTTTCATCTATTATGGAAACATTTCCTCCTGAGGTGGTAGTCAGTCCACTGCGATATATTTTATCGATAATCATGGTAATCTGGTCGCGGGGGTGCATCAGGCCGGTATCGAGTTTTTTCATCATTTGAATATTATCAGTTTTGAATGGTTGAAATTACGAAAGAATTGGGAAAGAAGTTTTTGACTTTGCGTGAAATGGCTGGAATTTAACTGTGGAGAAAGGTTGGGGTAAAGTATTTCAGTTGGTAAAGAGAATGTGACTGGCGTATTCGAAATCAATAATACATTCAAATAAGTAACAACATTATTTAAAAATTTTCACCCATAAGTTTAGTCTCTGCAGATACCGTAAACCAATCGGAACCATACTCAACTTAGGTGTAAGAAGCTTCAGCAGAATAAATCAGGCCACCTTCTTCATTTTTATAACTTCTAATTCCGCACCTTTTTTAACCGATTGTTCCGCTCTTTTTAAAACTTCTTTTGCCATTTCTGCATCGAGATAATAATCACCGCAATTTTGACAAATATCTGCCGGAACATCCTTGATTACAATGATGGATCCGCTACGCTCGAGCTTTACGGTAGTTTTACCGCGTCGGGTTTTTCCATTTTTACAGATTACACAATCCATAGTTGTTATTTTCTTGTTTCAAAATCACTTTTCCATAATTTACGGTCCGGTTCATTGGCTGTAATAATATAACAATTCTCCTGTTTATCAGTTGACACGACAACATGAATCGGCCGTTTACCAATATAACCCAAAATCAAAAAACTGGGATATGGTTTATCATCTGGATATTGCTTTATAATTTTCCCGGTTTTTAATACCTGTTCAACATGATCAACTTCAATAATACGTTTAAACATTTGAACGGTGGCATGACCACTAAAATGTATTTTCCTGCACTTCATCCATTGATGTTATTAACAGTTCAAAGGTACAAAAATTAAAGTACCGTCTTTAAGTTCAAATTATAGTCTTTTTCTACCATCAGCTGGGAAAATGAAGACCATAGCTGACCATTTGGTTTCATACCCGACTGTTGTTTATCCAAACTATGTTGAACCTGCCGGTTTCTCATATACCTGTTTGTGACAAACATTAAAAAAGGCTCAACTATTTGATAGTCAAGCCTTCTTTGTACCCGGGGCGGGAATCGAACCCGCACTCTGTTGCCAGAACTGGATTTTGAATCCAGCGCGTCTACCAATTCCGCCACCCGGGCTTTTTGTTGCTCCGGTGGCGCGTCTAACTCCCGATAGTTATCGGGACCGCCACCCGGGCTTTTTGTTGCTCCGGTGGCGCGTCTACCTCCCATCCCGATAGTTATCGGGATCGGGACCGCCACCCGGGCTTTTTCCCTTGCGGAAAAGGGTTCGCAAAACTAATTATTTCAACGGAATTCACAAAATCTAATTTCCTATATTTGTGCTGAAAATTGGAATTCTCACAAAACTGCAGGAAAATGAGTGAAAACAACAGCGATACCAAATTGCGCGAACACCTGGCCAATGAACGTACGTTTCTGGCATGGATACGAACCTCCATTGCCCTTATGGGCCTTGGATTTGTGATTGTTAAGTTTGGTCTCTTTTTAAAGGAAGTGGCCACCTTGCTGGATGACCTAAACATTACCTTTTCAGAAGGTTTTTCGGCAACAGTGGGAACTGGTATGGTTGCCCTGGGTGTTATTCTTGCTTTTTTCGCCTATTTCCAGTACAAAAAAGTAGAAACCCAAATCAACCGGCAATCCTACAAATCTTCGTCACTCATTTCGGTGGTGCTAACTCTTTTTATTGTGATAAGCGGATTTTTACTGGTTGTGCATTTGCTCACCGGTATTATCATCTGATTTGTTGCTGCTCATTCTCAAAATCACCTTGTTTTTACTACTTTAGTCAACTGGAAGAACAGGAAAATAAGTATGACCAGACAGGAAGAAAATATACTTTTTGAAAAAACAAGAGCGGGCGACGAGAAAGCGTTTGAAGCGCTTTTCAGGCACTATTACCCGCAATTGTGCCTGTATGCTGCCCGGGTGTTGAAAAACCCTTCAGCCGCCGAGGAAATTGTTCAGGAACTTTTTGTCAGGCTCTGGGAAAAAAGAGAAGAAACACAAATCGACACCTCGGTGAAAAATTACCTTTTCAGAGCGGTTAAAAACCACTGCCTTAACTATATCAAACACAACCAGATTAAAAACGAATATTCCCAAAAAATTCAGGCAGAATCAAGGGTCGAAGATGCAGGTGAAGATATTGAAACACAGACTGAGTTGTTTCAAAAAATAGAAGAGAGCATTGCAGCGTTGCCGGAAAAACGACAGGAAATATTCCGGTTAAGCCGGCAGGAAGGCCTCAAATACCGCGAAATTGCCGATAAACTGAACATTTCCATCAAAACCGTTGAAACACAAATGGGACTGGCCATAAAAACCTTGCGCGAAAAACTGAGCGATTTTCTGATGATTTTCTAAAAAATTTCTTCCCCATTCAGGGTAAATCAGAAATGGTTTGTCATAAAAACAGATGAAAGCAAAAAATTCCATAGAAAAACCAGGCTGGGAACTGGTGGCCAGATACCTGGCCCGCGAAGCCGGAACTGCCGAACAGGAGGCTGTAGAAAAATGGGCTGACCAATCGGAACAAAACAGCAACGAACTGGAGCAGGCAAAAATAGTATTCGAAAAAACAGGCGAATATTACCATTTTAAGCATTTTAACACTGATGATGCCTGGCAAAAAACCCGGCAGCGCATCAGCCAGCCCACCTTTTCTTTTGCTCCACGTGAAAACATTCGCAAAACCTTTATTTCCACATTTTACAAATACGCAGCCATTGTTATTGTTGCAATGCTGGTTGGAGCAGCCGGTTACTGGTTCGGATTCAGAGACAATCATTCGGGAATTTACAGTGAAATCAGCTCAGCCGAAAAACAGGTGGTAAACGAATACATTCTGCCCGACGGCACGGTAGTGGCGCTAAACAGTAATTCAACACTTACTTTCCCAAAAAAATTCAAAAACAATGTTCGCGAAGTTACCATCACCGGGGAAGCCTTTTTCGATGTCCATCCCGACCCGGAAAAACCTTTCATCATTCATGCCGGAAATGCACAGGTTAAAGTGCTGGGAACCTCTTTCAACGTGTGTGCTTATCCCAATGATGAAACCATTGAAGTGGTAGTGGAAACAGGCATCGTGGAGGTTAGTTGTGAAAACAACGAAATACCCGAAGAGCCGTTGGCACTATTACTGAATGCCGGAGAAAAAGGAACGCTGCTGCACTCGCCCAACAAACTCGAAAAAACAATCAATACCAATGCCAACTACCTGGCCTGGAAAACCCACAACCTGGTTTTCGACCAAACTCCGCTCGAGGAAGTGGTGCAGTATTTAATGAAGACATACCACACTCAAATTCAACTAAATGGAGATAATGTGGAGCGTTTGGTTTTAACAGCACAATTCGAGAACAAATCCGTCGATTTTATTCTGAATGTGGTTCAACTCACCTTTGGGCTGCAACTGGAATATGAAAACGGTATTTATATTTTATATGAAAGCAAAACAGTAAACAAGTAAAAATTTAAGTCATGAAAACAATTGGAACAAAAATCGGAATGGCATTTTTCTTTGCTTTTGCCTTATGGTTTGTAACACCAAAAGCAGGATTTGCACAACAACCCGACGGTCAGGTGCTCGACCAAAACATCAGCATCTATGCCGAAGACGAGCCACTGTCTGACATCATTGAAAAAATCTGCAGCTATCTGAACATTGATTATTCGTACAATGCCAGCATTGTTGCCGGTAAAAAAGTGAGCCTGAACGTATCGAACAGGCCTATCAAGTATGTACTTGAAAAACTGATGAAGGACTTTTATCTGCTGTTTGAAATTGAAGACAATATTTTGGTAGTGAGAGATTATGTGCCACTGGAGGAAAGTATGGCCTACGACAGGCACAGCAGTTTTTTCCAAAGCGAAAACCGTGGATTCCTTTTCGATAATCCACGCGATAAATCCATTACCATCAACTTCAAATCGGCCAGTAACCTCATTATTATTCCGGTTACTATCAATGAGTCTGATACACTGAATTTCATTCTGGACACCGGAGTTCGGTTTCCCATAATTACAGAGCTTCCGTTTGTGAACAAACTGAATCTGAATTACCTGATGCCGGTTCAAATTTCCGGGCTGGGAGAGGGGTACGACCTCACTGCATACCGGTCGGCAAACAACACCCTTAAACTGGGAAACCTGACTGCATGGAACCAGGAAGTTCAGATGATTATCGACGAAAATTTCCAAATATCACACATGCTGGGGCTTCCTGTTCACGGACTCATTGGGTTTAATTTGTTTAAAGACTACGTGGTTCAAATCGACTACTCGCGCGAGCAGCTTACGCTGTACCGCCCGGAACACTACAAGTACCGCGACCGGCGCAGAGACATCATTCTGCCCCTTCACCTGGAAGGAAACAAGCCTTATGTGCGCACCACCATTGTTACCGAAGACATGCAGGAAGTTCCGGTAAAACTGCTGGTTGACACTGGTGCTTCAGATGCGCTCTGGCTTTCCGAAAAATCGGACGAACGGATTGATATTCCGCAAAACCACATCGAGTCGTTCCTGGGAAGAGGACTTAACGGCGACCTGTTTGGCGTAAAAGGACGCATTGACGGGCTTTGGGTTGGCCCGCTGGTTTTGCCCAAACCCATTGTTTCTTTCCCAAGCTCGGAACTTATCGACCAGGTGATTTCGAGAGACGACCGAAACGGAACACTGGGGGCTGAAATCCTCAGACGTTTTCTGGTTACTGTTGATTACCGCAACAGCCGGATGACGCTGAGACCGACGTACCGCGTCAGAGAAGACTTCAACTACAACATGAGTGGCATGGAGGTGATTAACCCAATGCCCGGGCTGCCCATTTTTACCATTACCGACATTCGCGAAAACTCGCCGGCCTATTTTGCAGGCCTGCAGGTAAACGACCAGATACTTTCACTCAACAACAGCAACCACCAGTCGCTGGAGCTCAACGATATTAACTTGCTGCTGCAAAGCAGGGAAAACCGGAAAATAAGAGTGAAAGTTTTGCGCGACGGAGAAGAATATAAAACCTCCTTCGAGTTGAAAAAAGTATTTTAATGCACCGTAAAACCCTGTGGATATGGATTACCATCCTGTTGTTCAGCCTGCATGCCGGAGGACAGCAACAGGATGGTTCTGTTTTCGAACGCCGGATTTCCATTCATGCCGAAAACCAACCATTGGCATCGGTTTTAGACCAGATAAGCTGGCAGGCAAGGGTTTATTTTTCGTATGATGCTTCCTTAATTGAAGCAGGAAAACCTTACCACATACATGCAACCAACAAATCACTCTATTCCGTGTTGAACCAATTGTTCAATCCAAAGGAGTTTCAACTTACAGAACTTGAAAATCAAATCATTATAACTAAAAAACCAGAGACCGGAGAATTTGTTAAATACCCCATTCCAGACAGCATTCCGGTTAAGTACTTTTTTTTGTCAGGGAAAATTATAGAAAAAAGAAGGGAAAACCCGGTCAGTTATGCTTCCGTTTCGGTGCTTCATAAGCCGGTTGGTACCATTACAAACAACGATGGAGAATTTCTGCTGAAGCTCCATCCACGCTACATTAACGACACGCTGGTCGTTTCCAGCATGGGGTATGCACGTGTTTTTATGCCTGCCAGCGAATTGCTCGATAACGACTTAATTATGCTGGAACCTATTTCCATTCGGATTCGTGAAGTGAAAGTTACTTCCATTGCTCCGGAAAAACTGCTCGAAAACATCCGGGCCAACCTTGAAAACAATTATACTTCATACAATAAGCTGATGAATGCTTTTTACCGCGAAACAGTAAGGCAGGACGGTGAATACATCAATGTTTCGGAAGCAGTTATTGAAATTCTGAAAGCACCCTACTACAATTCGGCGAGAAACGATGTTGTAAAACTTATAAAAGGCAGGCAAAGCCCCGATGTTCAGCCGTTTAAGTGGATGAATTTTAAACTGCAGGGAGGTCCTTTCACTATTACCCAACTGGATGTGATTAAAACCATGGAATCGTTTATCGATAAAAGATATCAGCATCAGTACAATTACAAAATCAGCAGGGTGGTGTGGTACAACGAGCATCCGGTTTATGTGCTTGAATTTGAGCCGATATCAGGAGCAGATTTTCATGGTTTTGTGGGTGAGTTATTTGTTCACCGTGAAACATTTGCAATCGTTCATGGCCGGTTTGGTTTTAACCGGTCCGGTTTGAGAAAAGCTACCCCTATTCTGGTAAAACGTACTCCACCCGGGGTTAATGCAAGGCCTTCGTTTGTAGAATACCAGGTAAGTTACCAGCGTTACCAGGGAAAATGGCAACTGGCAACAGCGCAGGCTTCCATCAAATTTAAAATACGCAGCCGCCGCGAAAAAATCAATTCGGAATTTCACAGTGTTTCCGACCTTTTGATAACCGATATTCAACCTACCGAAATAAAACGGTTCGACCGCAATGAAACGTTCAGTCAGCGCGATATTTTTGTGGAAATGATTGGCAGTTACGATCCCGGGTTTTGGGAAAACTACAACATCATTAAGCCCGATGAAGACCTGCGGAATGCGGTACAAAAACTTTCTGCAGAAAAATAACGATTTAAAGTCACATTGAATTTCTTTTCTAAGGAACAAAGGATAAAAGTTTGTAATTTTGGGCCAGTTTGAAACCGGAAACAACATAGGTCATGGAACAATTCAGTACAAGGCAAAACAAAATCTCACGGCTCGTTCAACGCGAAATGGCCGACATTTTACTGCAGTTTAATAAATCGAAATACCACGGAAAGCTTATTAGTGTAACCATTGTGAGAGTTACCAAAGACATGAGTATTGCCCGCATTTACCTCAGCATTTACCCGTCGAACTTTGCTGACGAAATTCTGAGCGAAATTCAGTTAAACAGTAAGTCGTTAAGGGGACAGCTGGGCCGGCGAATTGGAAAAAGTGTCCGGATTATTCCCGAACTTGAGTTTTACATCGACGACAGCCTCGATTACATCGATCACATCGATGAATTGCTTCATCAATAGCTGCCAATAAAATTTGAAAATCAACGTTTATCCACAAAAAGAGATTGAATTTACCACTTTTCATAGCGCGCAGGTACTTGTTTTCCAAAAAGAAACAAAACATCATCAACATTATTTCGGCTATTTCTGTTGCCGGAATCATTGTGGGAACTATGGCGCTGGTAATTGTTCTTTCGGTTTTTAACGGGTTTAACAGCCTGATAGAAACCTTTTTCAGCAATTTCGATCCCGATTTGAAAATCACAGCAACACATGGAAAAATGTTCGTCCCCGCCGATAGCCGTTTTGAAGAGATAAAAAACCTTCCGGGCGTTTTGCATTATGCCGAAGTGATTGAAGAGGTTGCCTTGCTGAAATATGGAAGCCAGCAATATCCTGCCATTGTAAAAGGTGTGCCGGAAAACTATTCTCACTACACCAACATTGATACCCTAATCGTTGACGGAATATTCATGCTGGAAGATGAAGGAATGGAATATGCCGTTGTAGGTCAGGGTGTTGCATATAACCTGGGATTGGGTCTTTCGTTTATCGATCCCATTCGCATTTTTGTGCCTAAAAAGGGAAGACAAGCTTCGGTAAACCTGGCGCGTTCACTCAATTTCGATTATATTTTCCCATCCGGTGTGTTTGCCGTACTGGAAGAAATAGATTCCAGATACCTGATTGTACCCTATCGTTTTGCTGCCGGTTTATTTGAAAGTGAAAACAGGGTTTCGGCTGTGGAGCTTGGAATCGATTCGAACGCAAATGCAAAGAGATTGCAACGGGAAATACAGGAAATATTGGGCGAATCGTTTCAAGTGAAAAACAAATACCAGCAGCATGACCTGGTTTTCCGCACCCTGAAATCGGAAAAATGGGCCTCTTATTTCATCCTTGTGTTTATTCTCATTGTGGCTTCGTTTAATATGCTGGGCAGTCTTTCCATGCTTATTATCGATAAAAAGGAAGACCTGTTTATCCTGCGGGGTATGGGTGCCGATTCCAAACTCATCCGGAAAATATTTTTATTTGAAGGATGGCTCATTACCTTTTTCGGAGCCATTACCGGCGCCTTGCTGGGTCTATTTATTTCCTGGCTACAAATTAAATTCGAAATGGTTACCCTTCCGGGAGCCGGTTCATTTGTAATATCTGCCTATCCGGTTCAAATTGTTTTTTCAGATATTTTAATCATCATCGGGATTGTACTGGGCGTTGGTTTCATTGCATCGTGGTATCCTGTTCGCTTTATTTCACACCGGTTTCTGATGAGTGAAAACCTGTAAATTCCTTTTAATGATTTTCGTTATTCTTTGCCGCTTTTATTTGTTTTAACTTGCGTTCTGAATTTATGGATAAATATTCATCAATAAAAACAAACAAACGTGAAAGCACTGGTAAAAAGCAAAGCCGAAAAAGGGATTTGGATGGAAGAAGTTCCGATGCCTAAGGTAGGTCCAAACAATGTTCTGATAAAAATAAAAAAAACAGCTATATGCGGCACCGATTTACACATATACAAATGGGACGAATGGGCGCAGCAAACCATTAAACCACCGGTAACCATTGGGCATGAATATATGGGAACAGTTGTGGAAACAGGTTCCGAAGTTGACCGGGTGAAAGTAGGGGAGCGGGTTACTGTGGAAGGCCATATTTCATGCGGGTTTTGCAGGAATTGCCGCCGCGGAAGGCAGCATATTTGCGACAATACCATTGGCATTGGCGTTCAGCGCGACGGGGGTTTTGCCGAGTACATTTCTGTCCCTGCCAAAAACGTATTGCATGTGGATGTAAGCATACCAGACGAAATAATGGCAATTATGGATCCGCTGGGAAATGCAACCCACACAGCGCTTTCGTTTCCTTTACTTGGCGAAGATGTGCTGATTACCGGAATTGGCGGCCCCATTGGCGCAATGGCAGCAGCCATTTGCCGGTTTGCCGGCGCTCGAAATGTCATCGGCACCGATCTCAGCCCTTTTCGACGTGCTCTGGCCCGTAAAATGGGCGCTACACGCGTTGTCGATCCTACAAAGGAAAGCATCAAAGAAGCCATGCACAGGCACAACATGGTGGCCGGTTTCGATATTGGTCTGGAATGCTCGGGCTCGCCTGCCGCTTTTAACGACATGGTAAACCACATGTACAACGGCGGAAAAATAAGTCTGCTGGGAATCCTGCCACAAAAAACGCAAATTAACTGGAACAACATCATTTTCAAAGGATTAACTCTGAAAGGAATTTACGGAAGAGAGATGTACGAAACCTGGTACCACATGGAAATGATGCTCACCTCGGGCCTCGATATTTCCCCGGTAATTACCCATCGGTTCCGGGCAGATGACTTCCAAAAAGCTTTTGATATTATGGAAGAAGGAAATTGCGGGAAGATTATTCTTGACTGGGAGTAAATGTTTCATGTTCCACGTGGAAAAGAATTTAGACCAGCCGGTTATTGAATTATTTCTTCGGTATCGGTTCAAATTCCTATTTTAGCAGAAAAATTCTTGAAGTGAAAAAAGGTCTGGTCATAAAAACAACTGGCAGCTGGTATGTTGTAGAGGGTGAAAACGGTGAAATTTTTGAATGCAAAGTAAAAGGAAACTTCCGTATTAAAGGCATTAAAAGCACCAATCCGGTTGCAGTAGGCGACCGTGTAAGATTCACCATTCAGAGTGATTTAAAATCGACTTCCCATTTGAAAACCGGTTGGATAACAGACATTGAAGACCGGAAAAACTACATTGTGCGCCGATCGCCAAACTTGTCGAAACAATCGCATATCATTGCCGCCAATATCGATCAGGCCGTTTTGGTTGCTACCATAGCCTGGCCGGTTACCACATCCACTTTTATCGACCGCTACCTGGCATCGGCCGAAGCTTACCGCATACCGGTATTACTGGTTTTCAACAAAACCGACCTTTACACAAAGGAAGAAACCGAAAAAATGAATGACCTGATAACCCTATATTCAAAGGTCGGCTATTCCAGCATAGCTACTTCTGCAACAAAATTTAAGGGAATTGAAGAACTTAAAAATGAATTAAAAGGGAAAACCAATGTGATAAACGGACACAGCGGGGTAGGGAAGTCCACACTCATAAACCTTATTCAACCCGGTTTAAACCTGAAAACTTCGGAAATTTCCGAAATGCACAAAACCGGCAAACATACCACAGCCTTTTCGGCCATGTACAAACTCAATTTCGGTGGCTATATTATTGATACTCCGGGAATCAAAGGTTTCGGAATGCTGGATATGGAAGCATGGGAAATTTCGCACTATTTTCCGGAAATTTTCAAAATAGCCAAGAATTGCCAGTACAGCAACTGTTCGCATACGCACGAACCCGGATGTGCCGTAAAAGAAGCTGTGGAAGCGGGCGAGGTAGCGAAAAGCCGGTATATCAGTTATTTGGGTCTGCTGGAAGGGGAGGACAAATATCGCAAACCGCACTGATTATTCAGAATCTTCAATAAATCCTCCTCCAGAAACACGATCTCCGTCATAAAAAACTGCAGTTTGACCTTTTGCCACCATGGAAACCGGTTCTGATAATTCAACAATGACCCTATTCTCATCAAGCGGAATAATTTTACAAAAATTCTCCTGCAACCGGTAGCGAATCTTTACAGTATAAATCTTTCCGATTACAGGTTCATGTTTGCTCACAAAATAACTGTTTTTCACCAAAATACGAGTCCGGTACATTTCTGCAAAATCAGATAAAACCACTTCGTTTGTCTCAGCATTAATTTCAGAAACAAACAGAGGCTTATTAAAATGAATTCCAAGGCCTCTGCGCTGCCCCACCGTGTAATTAAAAATGCCATTGTGCTTTCCCAGCACATTTCCTTTTGTGTCGGTGAAGTTGCCCATTTTTGTTATCAATCCTTTATCTTTCAGGAATTTGCGATAATTTTTCCCTTTAATGAAACAAATTCCCAGGCTCTCGTTTTTTTTGTTTAAAGTTTCAAAACCATTATCAGTGGCAATTTTTCGTACTTCACTTTTAGAATATTCACCTAACGGAAAAATAAGTTTTTGTATCGTTTTCGGCTTTAAACCCCAAAGAAAAAAAGACTGATCTTTTTCAGCATCTGTTCCTCCTGAAATATATTTAATTCCTTTATATAAAGCAATATTCGCATAATGTCCGGTAGAAATAAAATCGCAGGACAATTCTTTGGCATACTTTTCAAGATTGAAAAATTTCAGTCGCGGATTGCAGACGGCACACGGAAAAGGTGTTCGTCCGGATTTATATTCGTTCGTAAAATAGCTGATTACCTGGGTTTTAAACTCTTCTTTCAAATCAACGGTCAGGTGTTTCATTCCCAGTTTTTTTGCCATTAACTTTGCTGAATCCAAACTGTGATGAAGTTTTGCATCTGTGTTTTCAGAAAAAATAAAGGAAATACCAATTACTTCAAAACCGCGCTCCTGCAGAATAATTGCGGCTACCGAACTGTCAATTCCGCCACTCATTCCCAACAACACCTTCTGTTTCATGTTTTATTATTTGGATGAAAATAACAGTAAACCAGATTCCCTTTTGAGGTTCCGATTGATTTTTCAATCAATTCTTTATCAGCCGATTTAATGTTTTTAACCGATTTAAAATCCAGCAATAATTTTTTTGCGGTTTTTTCTCCAATTCCTTTTATCTTATTCAATTCAGAAGTTGAAATATTTTTCGACCGTTTATTCCTGTGGAAAGTGATGCCAAACCGATGGGCTTCGTCACGCAACTGTTGAATAACTTTTAAAGTTTCTGAATTCTTATTGATATACAGCGGAACAGAATCACCGGGAAAATAGATTTCTTCCAACTTTTTGGCAATGCCAATGATTGTAATTTTTCCTCTCAAATTCAATTTTTCCAAGGCCGATACTGCTGAAGACAGTTGTCCTTTACCGCCATCGATAACAATCAGTTGAGGCAGGTTTTGCAGTTCTTCTGTAAGCCGGCGATATCTCCTGAAAACAACTTCTTCCATCGATGCATAATCGTCAGGTCCTTCAACAGTTTTTATATTATAATGGCGATATTCCTTTTTATCCGGCCTGGCATTTTTGAACACCACACAGGCGGCTACCGGATTGGATCCCTGCAAATTACTGTTGTCGAAACATTCAATATGCCGCGGCAAACCAGACATCTGAAGGTCTTTCTGAATTGTTTTCAGGATACGTTCCTCCCTGATTTTCGGATTCTTTAGAACCTGCTGCTTCTCTTTTTCCATTCTGAAATATTTTGCATTGCGTTGTGAAAGCTCCAGCAGTTTTTTCTTATCTCCCCTTTGAGGAACCTTAAAAACAACCTCATTCAACCGGGTTTTTGGTAAAAACGGAACCAGAATTTCTCTGGCGTTACTGAAAATTTTCTGTCTGATATCAACTATGCCTGCAATCAATAATTCTTCTGTGGGTTCATCAAGTCCTTTTGTAATTTCAAGAGTAAACGTTTGAATAATGGCGCCTTTAATAACCTTAAGATAATTGATGTATGCATTCTTCTCGTCCTGCTCAATAGAATAAACATCCACATCGGTAATGGTAGGAGAAACAATTGTAGATTTACTTTGATACCGTTTTAACGAATCGTATTTTTCTTTAATTTCCTGTGCTTCTTCAAAGTTCATCTGATCCGACATGTCGGTCATTCTCTGCTCCAAATGCTTGATTACACCTGAAACATTACCCTTTAAAATATCGATAATATCTTCAATTCCCTGGTTGTATTTTTCTTCTGAAACCAGGCCTTCGCAGGGCCCCTCACACTTACCTATGTGGAATTCCAGGCACACTTTATATTTGCCCGTCTTTATATTCTCTTTGCTGAGATTGTACTTGCAGGTACGAAGCTTATATTCAGATTTAAAAAGTTCCAAAAGGGTTTTGACTGTATATCCGTAAGTATATGGCCCAAAGTATTTGGAACCATCTTTAATCAGGTTCCGCGTTTTAAAAACCCTGGGGAAGGGTTCATTTTTCACACATATCCAGGGATAACTCTTATCGTCTTTAAGCCGGATATTGTAGCGCGGTTGATACTTTTTTATCAGATTATTCTCAAGGAGCAAGGCATCCTGCTCGGTTTCTACAACCATATGATTTATGTTGGAAATGTTGCGAACAAGTAATGCCGTTTTCCTGTTGTCGTGCTGTTTTGAAAAATAACTGGAAATTCGCTTTTTCAGGTTTTTCGCTTTGCCAATATAAATGATTTTCTCTGTGCTGTCGAAAAACTGATAGATGCCCGGTTTTCCGGGTAATACGGAAATCAGGTTTTTTAAATAATCAATATTTCCATTTTTTGCCAGATATTTCACAAAAGCTAATATTTAACCAAAATGTGCGGATTGAATTGATGTATTACATTTTTTTGGGGATTCTGAATAAATTCAAGATCACATATAAAACTGAAATAAACGGTTTTCACACCTACTCTTTTTACCATATTATACACGGCATGGGCAGTTCCTCCGGTTGCAAGCAAATCGTCGTGAATTAAAACCACATCTTCTTCAGAAAGGGCATCGCGATGCATTTCAATGGTATCAGCACCGTATTCCAATTCGTATGTTTCTGAAATTTTTTCTGCCGGTAATTTTCCCTTCTTTCTAACCGGAACAAATCCCGCATTCAATTCATTGGCCAGGGCACCACCTATAATAAACCCGCGCGATTCAATACCCAATACTTTCGAAATTTGTTTTTCTTTGAATTCAGAAACAATTTCTTTCGTAACATACCGGAAAGCTTTATTATCTTTCAGCAAAGTGGTAATGTCTTTAAAACTTATCCCTTTTGTTGGAAAATCAGGAATCTCTCTGATCTTGCTTTTTAAATCCATAATTGATTTGGTTTTTGTTCCACGTGAAACATTTAATTATCTGCCCAGCAAAATTAATAAAACATTTATATCGGAAGGAGACACCCCGGAAATTCGTTTGGCCTGTCCAATGGTTTTTGGATTAATCTTTTCGAGTTTTTGCCGGGCTTCTGTTGACAAAGATTTCAATTGACCATAATTAAATTTATTCTCGATATTAATGTTCTCGAATTTATCCAGTTTTTCAGCAAGCAATTTTTCCCGGTTGATGTACCCTTCGTATTTGATTGAAATTTCAGCTCCCTGTATAATTTCTGTTTTTCTTTGTTCGGGAACCCTGTTGAGAAATGATTTAAACGGGGTGAGGGTTTCAATCAAATCAAATATCGAAATCTGAGGCCTTAAAATAATATCGAATAATTTTACACCTTGTTTCAATTCAGTGGTTCCTTTTTCTGTAAGTATCTCATTTACAAAGTGTGGCTTTACGCTAAACTTTTGGGTGAACTGAATAATTTCAGAAATAAGCCGGGTTTTTTCATCCAGTAATTTTTTGCGTTCCAGAGAAGCAAGGCCCAAATTAAACGATTTTTCTGTTAACCTTATATCAGCATTGTCTTGTCGTAATAAAATTCTGAATTCTGCCCGGCTGGTAAACATCCGGTAAGGTTCATCCACACCTTTTGTAACCAAATCGTCAATTAAAACACCAATATAAGCTTCATCCCTTTTCAAAATAAATTCTTCACCCGGAGAATGACAACGCAAATGTGCATTAATACCAGCCATGATTCCCTGAGCGCCTGCTTCTTCATATCCGGTTGTTCCGTTAATCTGTCCTGCAAAATACAGGTTTTTGATTAATTTGGTTTCAAGGGTAGGATGCAACTGTGTGGGATCGAAATAATCATATTCAATGGCATATCCCGGCCTGAAAATTTTGGCATTCTCCAAACCTGAAATTTTTTGCATCGCTTTATATTGAACCTGCCAGGGAAGGGAAGATGAAAATCCATTTAAATAGTATTCAACGGTTGACTCACCTTCGGGCTCAAGAAACAACTGATGTTTTTGCTTTTCAGCAAAAGTAACCAGTTTTGATTCAATGCTGGGACAATAGCGTGGTCCGGTGCTTTGAATGGTGCCGTCGAACATGGGTGAAAAATCGAAACCAAGTTCAAGTTCACTATGTACATCTGGATTGGTATGTGTTATCCAGCACGATCGTTGCTGAAGTTTTGATTTTGTTCCCGGCAGGTATGAAAATGTATAATGCTCTTCGTCACCTTTTTGTTCAGTAAGTTTTGAAAAATCAATAGAACGTCCGTCAATACGAACCGGGGTACCTGTTTTTAAACGACCGGTTTTAAAACCTGCATCGAAAAGTTGTTCGGTAATATTGTACGATGCAGCTTCGCCAATTCGTCCTCCACGCATTTGCGACGAACCCACATGAATTAAACCGTTTAAAAAGGTACCATTGGTTAAAACCACCGTATTGCCGTAAAAAGGAACACCCATTTTGGTTTGAACACCCTTCACCTGTTTGTCTTCAATAATCAGCGAAACAACAGCATCCTGCCATAAATCAAGGTTATCGATAGATTCGAGAGTTTCCCGCCACATTTCGGTAAAACGAAAACGGTCGTTTTGGGCTCTTGGGCTCCACATGGCTGGTCCTTTAGATAAGTTCAGCATTCGAAACTGAATGGTGGTTCTATCGGCAATAATTCCCGAATAACCGCCCAGTGCATCAATTTCGCGAACAATTTGCCCTTTGGCAATCCCACCCATAGCCGGATTACACGACATCTGGGCGTATTTTGTCATGTCCATGGTAATCAGCAGCGTTTTGGATCCAAGATTAGCTGCTGCGGCAGCAGCTTCGCATCCTGCATGTCCTCCCCCTACAACTATAACATCGTATTTTGGTATCATACCTATTTCAAATTCAAATCTGCATTTTTCAGGTAAAAATTTTCTTTTTCCCTCATTAGCGACTGTTCTTCTATAGTTTTATCTTTATAACCCACCAAATGAAGCACCCCATGAATGACTACACGATGTAATTCTTCGATAAATGGATTGCCATATTTTTCTGCATTTTCAGCCACACGATCAACACTTACAAACAAATCGCCCGAAATAACAGAATTTTCAACATAGTCAAATGTAACAATATCAGTATAATAGTTGTGACCCAGGTATTGTTCATTTATTTTTAACAAATACTCATCGCTGCAAAAAATAACAGAAATATCGCCGAACTTTTTTTCTTCATTTTGAATCAGTGCCCGAACAAGCTTCTGCAAATTCCCTGTGGACAGTTTCAGAAATTCAATATCTTCGAAAAAAAAAGATAATTTGCTCACTGCAAGTCAATTTTAATCTGAACACATGTGCCTTCGTTTCGAAATTTAACCTGTGTGCACAACGATTTCATGATGTGAATACCCCGGCCGGTCTCTTTTTTAATATTTTCAACGAGTGTGGGATTATCAAGATTTTGAAAATTAAAACCATCACCTTCGTCGCGAACCTCAACGCATAAATTATCGTTTTTGCATTTAATCTGAATAACAACTTCTTTCTGAAGATCGTTTTTATTTCCATGTTCAATGGAATTGACAACCGCTTCTGAGACGCAAAGCAATACCTTATTAAAACATTTTTGTGGCAATCTGTATTTTTCAAAAACTCTAAAAAGGAATTCTTCTACCTTTCCCAGTGCTTTTTTGTCGGAATGAATGGTCAGTATTTCAAAAACATTTGTCATTCTGATTCTTGTTGAATATTATTTAAATATTCTTTGTATTTGTTGTTGTAAAAATTATTCAGCCTGTGCGAATTTCTGTTTAAATATTCCAACGTTGAATTATCGTCTCTTTTGTATTCAAAAAATTCAACCGGATTGCTGTAAAAATCTTCAGCTGTTCTGCTTTCCCTTTCGTCTTCGAATTCACGCTCAAGCTCAGCCTTTTCAGCTTCGAGCAAACGCGTGGTAATTTCATTCTGACGTGCAATCATTTGTGCATTTACATTCCTGTTCATAAGTTGCTTACGGTTTTGTTCAAGCAAATCATCTATGTGTTTCATGGCGTCTCGGGCTTCACTGCCCACACTACCGTTGTTCATTATTTCCCTTAACATTTGCTGCATCATTTCATGTTGCATCAGCATTTGTCCCATTTGCTGGTTCATTTGCTGCGGATTCCCGTTTTTCATTTGTTCTATCATTTGTTGCAACTGCTCTTTTATGCTTTCCGACTGCTGTTGCATCAAATTCATTCCGGGTTGCCCCTGACCGGGATTTTCGCAATTCTGATCGCCCGGTTGGGCACTGGCCATTTGTTTTTCCAGATTTTCAAGAGCTTCGTTCAGTAACAACGCCAGATTGTTGGCAGCCGTCATCACATATTGCTGACTTGCGCGTGCATTGGGCAGCAAACCTTCACTCATTTCGTCAAGTGCTTTATCGAGATTAATTTCCATGGTAATTAACTCGTTGTTTACAAGACTGTTGATGTGTGGTGTTCGTTTGGCCAGGGAATATAAAGAATCTTTTACAATCTGGCTTTGATCTTTAATTCTTCGTTGCTGCAGATTATACTCATTGATTACCGGATCGGTGGCTCCTATATTGGTTAATCCGGTTAGAATATTTTCCTGACCAAACGACAAATAAACCAGGTTACTCAAAATTTGCCGCAGGTTTTGCAGGTTTTCCATGTTCTGTTTCATGGTATTTGAATTGAGCATCTGCTGCATGGCAAAAGCCGTATTCTTCATTTTCTCCGAAGTTTCGTTTATACTAGACCCCGACTTTTGACGATCTTTATTTTGAAGATTTTCACGGCTTTTTTCCATACTGTCTTCAATATCCATAAATTCCTCTTCAAACTGATCGAAATTCATGGGTTTTTCCAAATCATTATTCAGGTCAAGTGCATCGTTTATCTTCTCTTGTAAATCCTGCATTGTTTCCGTGTGTTCCCTCAATTCATCTTCAACCTCATCAAAATTTTCATTCTGAGTAATTTCTTCGGCCATTTTTTCTTCTTCGGCAGCCATGCGGCTCAAATCGTCAATTACATTTTGTAGTTGCTGTTCCACCTTCATTTTCCGGAGCATTTCAAGGTTACGGTCCAGTTGTTTTTGTAAATCTTCGTAGGTGAGGTTCATTTGCTCCGAAAGTTGATTTAACTTTTGATTATCAAACTGTTCAGCGAGTTTCTGAAACTCCTCGAGCAACTGTTTCAATTCGTCGGTGAACACATCTTCAAGTAATTCTTCAATTTGTTGCTGCTTGGCCCTTACCTCCTCGTTTTGCTGCTGAAACGAATTTTGAAAATTATTCAGTGCTTCATTGTCTTTTTTAATCTGGTCGTACAACTGTTCCAACTGACTTTGTTTGGAAAGTATTTGATTAACCATTTGTGTTTTTTCCCATTCAGAAACATTGGTATCCATATTTTTCAACCGCAGATTTTGCAGGTCTTTCTGAATTTCGCCGGCCAGTCGTTCACTTTCCTTCAACATATCCTCCAAATTTTCAAACTGTTCCTTTTCACTTTCGGCAATCTCCTGTCTGTCGGGTATATTGAAAACAAAATTATTGGATGTGGTGGTTTTGAAATTATTGATTACATCGTTGTCAGATACTGAAAAGTAGTAGGAAACAGCCCCCGAAGTTGCAGCTACATCGGCAAAATTAAAGCTGAAATAAAACTCCTGATCAATCAGATTTCTCACAAATGGAATAGATACTGCTGAATCGTTATTACTAATATTGTAATGAAAACGCAGGCCTGAAAAACCGTAATCATCGCCAATAGTGCCTTTAAAAAAGAAGCGGGTCATTTGCAGCGAATCCTGAACTCGTGTAATCCGAATTTCAGGATACATATCGGGAATAACATCCACCGAATAAGACAAAGCAAGTTCGGGTTCTGTTAAATCATTTTTTATAAATACATGGTAGTTGGCCGACTTAAAAAATTCATGTTCCAGCGAAAAACCATTTTCATTTTTTTCGGCACCTAAAGTCACTGAATCACTCAGCGACAGGTAAAGGGTATCAATATCAATACCACTAAAATTCCATTTTACTTTGGTACCGTTTGGCACCTGCAAATCGCCAATGTTTTCGTGTTCCAAAACAGGAAGTCCGGTATAATTGGGAGGTGTAACCACAACGTTGAAATGGTTAATGCCTGGTTTGGGCAAAAGCTGTAATGCGTAGATTTCGGAATTATATTTTAGATCGGTAAAATAAAAATTCACGGGATTGATAACCGAAGCCATTTCAAATTCAAACATGCCGGCAGAAGTGCTTTTCATCAGGTAGTTGTTGCCTTCAATGTTAATGTAAACCACTTGAGGAAGAGCATCACCCATGCATTCAACCTGTATTTTAAACGGATCGCCTTTGGTGGCTTTAAGATTGGTATTTATTAACTGAAACGAAAACGGGGCTGGCTTAACAAAATGCGTATTGTAATGTATAATTCGTTGAGGTGCAGTAGTAAAAACCGATTTGTTCATCAAAAAAACCGAGGCCGTTACCAAAACACTTACAACAAAATAGGTAAGTACCAAACGCAGATTTTTATATTGTACCGCCTGGCTAAAATCGAAAATACTCAGCTCGCCTATTTTCTGATCGATACTTGCCAGAACAATATCGGATGAATATGTTTCGTCTTTAATTTCTGACAACTCTATCACATTCAGTAATTTATCTTTTATTTCGCCAAAATGTTTCTGAATAAGCGAAGAACTGACTTTTATATCGATGGGTTTTAAAATATGCAACAGTCTGAGCAGAGGTATAAAAATAAACTGAATGGAAAGCAACCCTCCAAAAACAATAAACCCAAAAAAGAGTATTTTTCTGATGTCAGAAGCAAGATAAACAAAATACTCTATCAGTGAAAAAAGGGTAAATAGCGCCAGTAAAAGGAAAAAGGTAAGGAAAATGCCTTTCAGAAGTTTATACGTATAGTACTTCATTCTGAATGCATTGAGCTTATTAACAAGTATGTTGAAATTTTCTGTCATTTTTTCTTAATTTCTTTTTATCCAGTCTTTTAAATAAACCTCTAATTGTTAGCAATTGTTTCAAAAACGGATGAAAAAACAAAAATAATCTTTTAAAACAATATTTGCATTCATCTCAAATTTATACATTAATATTATTTTTGAAACGGGAAAAAATTAGAAGAGGTAATTTTAGTAAAAATGTACACAACTAATAAACCGGTTGAAATTGCAATTTAAAATGCTTTGCTTTTTTAAACAGGTGTTAAAAAAATAAGTTTATTTGTTCTTTTTTATTGATTTTAAAACAGTTATTGAAATTATAAATTGTTTGTATTTTGGTAGATTAAGTGTGAAGCTTATCTTTATAAATTTTAACAAAATGAAATGAACAGGAATGAACAGCCTATTATTAGTTTCATATTTAATTTAAATAGATTAATAAAGAATAATAATATAGAGAAAATTGAAAATACTTTTAGTTGAAGATAACATACTGAATCAAAAAGTGGTTGGATTTCACCTCAGAAAATTCGATTATGAAGTGATAGGGGTAACCAACTGGCGAGAGGCTATGGAAGAGTTTAAATTTAATACGCCCGACCTGGTATTGATGGATATTATGCTGCCCGAAAAAAACGGCTTTGAAATTACGTCCGAAATAAGGGAATACGAAAAGGAAACAGGGCAGAAGAACCGGGTTCCTATCATTGCGCTTACTGCCAACACACTCGATAACGACAAGATAAAATGTTTGGAAGCAGGTATGGACGATTATTTGCCCAAACCTTTTTCGCCCGAGGAATTACAGGCTGCTATTCAACAATTTGCCAAATAAGCAGGCATGAGTGAAGACATCGATATCAGAGGAAACCTGTATCCTGAAACCGATAGGGAACTGGATAATAAATTGCGCCCCTTAAAGTTCAACGATTTTAAAGGGCAGCGGCAGATTGTGGATAATTTGAATGTATTTGTTAAAGCTGCCACTATGCGCAACGAAGCGCTCGATCATGTGTTGCTTCATGGTCCTCCGGGGTTGGGAAAAACCACTCTTTCGCATATTATTGCCAACGAAATGGGAGTAGGTATTAAAATAACTTCGGGTCCGGTACTCGATAAACCAGGCGATTTGGCCGGACTGCTTACCAACCTCGAAGAGAGAGATGTTCTTTTTATCGACGAAATTCACCGGCTTTCTCCTGTAGTTGAAGAGTATTTGTATTCGGCTATGGAGGATTTTCGTATCGATATCATGATTGACAAAGGTCCCAGTGCAAGGTCCATTCAACTCGAGCTGAATCCGTTTACACTCATTGGCGCCACAACACGCTCCGGGTTACTTACTTCACCGCTGAGGGCGCGTTTTGGAATTAATTCACACCTGGAATACTACGACAATACCGTGCTTACCGGAATTGTGAAACGTTCGGCCCGTATTTTAGGGGTTGAAATAAGCGACGATGCTGCTATAGAAATTGCTGGCCGAAGCCGTGGTACCCCGCGAATTGTAAATTCATTGCTGCGCCGTGTGCGCGACTTTGCCCAGGTAAAAGGAACCGGAAATATTGACATCGATATTACCAAAACAGCGTTGAAAGCCATGAACATCGACCAGCACGGACTGGATGAGATGGACAACCGCATTTTGCTTTGTATTATCGATAAATTCAAGGGAGGACCGGTAGGTATTTCAACCATTGGCACAGCTGTAGGCGAAGACAGTGGCACCATTGAGGAAGTGTATGAACCGTTTCTGATAAAGGAAGGTTTTATAAAACGCACACCCCGCGGAAGGGAAGCAACTGAAAGGGCTTATAAACACCTGGGACGAATAAACTACGAAAATCCCTCTTTATTTTAATTCCACCAGTTCAATTTCAAAAAGGCGCGGCCACCATTTTCCGGTAACAAAAAACCGATCGAGGTTTGAATCATAGGCAATTCCATTCAGGTAATCGATGGTATCGGTTGGATTGGTGTACATGTTTAAAATTCCGTCGAGGTTAATTTCTGAAAGTACTTTCCCTGTTTCCGGTTCAATTTGCACAATTAAATTGGTAGTGTAAACATTGGCATAAATGGTTTCATTTATGTATTCCAACTCATTCAGGTAATTAATTATTCCCCGGTTATTGGCTACCTGCACTTTTTTTACTTCTGAAAAATCAGTAGGGTCAAGCCATATTAACTCATGAGTTCCGTTGCTCATTATTAAATATTTACCATCGTTTGCCAATCCCCATCCCTCCTGCGACCGGAAAGTAAAACTATCAATTACAGCAAAATTTTCCAGCTGATAAACAAAACCTTTTTGGGCCCTGTAGGTCAGCTGGTAAATGTTACCGTTTAAAATAGTGATACCTTCGCCAAAGTATTTTTCGGCCAGTTCGTGTTGCATTACGATTTCCCCGGTATTCAGGTTTACCTTGTACAGACCCGATGAACCGTATTCTCCGGTTCCTTCATACATGTAGCCGTTGTGGTACTCGAGTCCCTGGGTATAAAACCGCCGGTTGTGCGGAAAATCTTTCAATGTGGTGTATGTAAATTTTTTAGGGATAATGTCCGACACCACATTAAAAGCCACCGACCTCGAATTGTTTACCTCGTCGGTTTTGGTGGCAATTACATGAAATGAATTTCTACCAATTTCATTCAGTTCAATGTTAGATACCGTAAAATCCAGCTCTTTGCTTTCTTTGATAAGTTTTCCCTGGTAAAAAAGTTGAATAATGTCTATTTCGCCGTTTCTCAGCTTTGTTTCAACCCTTACCGAAACTTCGTTTCCAAATACATAGTTTTGTGCCTGTGGCAGTATGGTAATGTTGCTCACCGGTTTACGCGACCTTTTGCTTTGGTTGGAGCATGAAAAAAAAGTAATGAATAAACAAAATACAACTACAAAAGGAAAAAGGGTTTTCTTCATGTTTATCTTATTATCTGTCAATACTATTTCAATTTTTAAAGTAAACGGCATAAAATTAGAAAAAAAAGGTGTTGCCTAAAAATCTGTTTTATTTTTAAATGCGGCTTAATAGCACATTAATTAAGAAAACAGGGTTGACAAGTTTGTACACATCGCTATCTTTGCCAAAAAAATAAACGTTGAATCCATTTAAAAAATTAGCAGGCGATACGGCCATTTATGGCATGAGCAGCATTGTTGGCCGGTTTATCAACTGGTGGCTGATGCCGTTGTATGTTAATTTATTCGCACCCGAGGAATACGGAATTGTTACCAACCTCTATGCTTACGTAGCTTTTTTTATGGTCTTTTTAACCTACGGAATGGAAACCGGATTTTTTAGGTTTGCCTCCAAAAATTCCGATTCTGAAAAAGTTTATTCCACCGCGCTGGTTTCGCTGTTTTTTTCCTCGTTATTGTTTTTGTTTGTAATTGTTCTTTTTAAAAATCAACTGGCCGGGCTCATTCAATATCCTGATAATCCAGAGTACATTTTATGGTTCGGATTTATTCTTGCCATCGACGCTTTTACTGCCATTCCTTTTGCGCGGCTGCGACTGAACAACCGTCCGTTAAAATTTGCAGTTGTAAGACTCATAAACATCGGTTTCAACATTGGTTTCAACCTGTTTTTTCTGCTTCTCTGCCCAAAACTTCTTGAAAACAATCCGGATTCAATAATTCGAATTGTTTATACTCCGGCCATTGGTGTGGGTTATGTTTTTATTTCAAATTTACTGGCCTCTGTAGTTACACTTTTGTTGTTGCTGCCCGAAATTTTTAAGTTTTCGTTTTACTTCAACAGGGAATTGCTGAAAAAAATGCTGAGTTATTCATTTCCAATTCTGATTGTGGGAATGGCCGGTATCTTAATTCAGCAAATCGATAAAATTTTAATTCCATTTTTGATACCTGAAGATGAATTTCCAATGAGACAACTGGGCATTTATGGAGCTGCGGTTAAAATTGCGGTTTTAATGAATATGTTTATTCAGGCATTCCGTTATGCATTCGAGCCATTCTTTTTTGCGCAGGCCGAAAGTAGAAACGATAAAAATATATATGCTGAAATCATGAAATACTTTGTGATTTTCGGCCTGCTGATTTTTTTGGGAATGATGCTGTACATCGACGTGATAAAACTCATTATTCCCCTTGAATACGAAGAAGGTTTTGTTATTGTACCGGTAGTTATGCTGGCAAACCTGTTCTTTGGAATTTACTTTACACTTTCGCTGTGGTACAAACTTACCGATATGACACGCTACGGAGCCTATATTTCTGCAATAGGCGCTGTAATTACCATTACGCTCAATTTTATTCTGATTCCGGTGTTTGGTTACAAAGGATCAGCGGCAGCGCTTTTAGCTGCCTTTTTCGTTATGATGGTGGTTTCTTTTTTTCTGGGGCAGAAATATTATCCGGTTCCCTATAATTTAAAACGAATTGGAACCTATTTTGCTGTGGCCACTGCCATTTACCTGACTGCTGAAATATTGCCGGATTTCCCGCTTTTTATTAAATATTTGGTGCATACCCTGCTGTTGTTTGTTTTTGTTTTTGTTGTTTTTAAGCTGGAAAAAAGACAGTTAAGGCGATTATTTAAAATATGACAAAATACCTGAATTAAATATCAAAAAGTATTAATTTTGCCCAAAATGAAAAATTTGAAAGGAAAAACCATTGCCATTGCCAGCGATCATGCCGGTTTCGAAAAAAAACAGGTGATAAAACAGTTTTTTGAAGAACAGGGCATTGCCTGTAAGGATTTTGGATGTTTTTTAAACGAAAGCTGCGACTATCCCGATTTTGCACATGCCATTGCCGGTGCTATCGACCGGGGTGAGTATGAAATTGGTATTACATTTTGCGGCAGCGGACAAGGCATTAGCATCACGGCCAACAAGCACCAGAATGTGCGTTCGGCTATTTGCTGGAATGCAGAAATTGGGGCACTGGCCCGGCAGCACAACGATGCAAATATTTGTGCCATTCCGGCAAGGTTTGTAACCGACGAGGAAGCCGTGGCCATTGTAAAAGCCTATTTGAGTGCCAGTTTCGAGGGGGGACGCCATGCCCGCAGAATTGAAAAAATTCCTTTGAAGTGATGGTGAAAATTCTTTCTTTAGCCTAGAAAATTGATTAAATATATGTAATATGCTTTCCAATACGTGTAAATATGCTTTAAGAGCCCTTATTTACCTGTCAAAATTTTCCAGCGAAGAAAAGATGATTGGGATTAAAAAGGTTTCAAAAGATTTGAATTTATCCTCTCCTTTTCTGGGAAAAATTTTGCAGAACCTGGTAAAACAAAAGTTGCTGGTTTCCACCAAAGGACCCAACGGTGGATTTGCACTGGCAAAAAGTCCGGCTGAAATTAACTTGTGGGATATTGTAACCAGGGTTGACGGAGAAGAGTTTTTTACCAACTGCCTCATTCGGCTCGAACCATGCAAAACTCACGATTCGTCAAAACCCTTGTGTCCTGTGCATGCACAATATGATGCACTGCGAACGGAAATTACGCGGTTTTACCAGGAAACAACCCTGGAAATTGTGGGCAAGGACATTAAAAAATATGAGGATTTGGTGAAGCTGTAGTGCTTGTTAAAGGTATCTTTCCCATTTTCTGTCCGAAACAAAAAAATGGAAAACAAGGGTTGCTGCAAGTATTCCGGCAGTATTGGCCAAAAAATCGTAAAAATTACTGCTTCGTGAGGAAGTAACCATTTCCTGAATCCATTCAAGCAGGGCAGCCAGAATAAACGAAACAAGCGGAGCTAAAACCAAAGGGTTTAATTTTAGTTTTTTAAACGGTCGGAACAGCAACAGGCAAAAAACAAAAAACAACCCGAAGTGAACCATTTTATCAAAATGGGGAATATTTAAAAATGCCGCTTTGGGCAACGCCGATGGTGGGGTGAATAACCCGTAGCAAATCAATGCCAGCCATACAAGAGGTTTTATAAAAAGTAAAAGTTTCATTTAAAAAGTGCGAGTATTAAACGCGGCAAAGTAACAAAAACTATGGCAGGAATTTACATTCATATCCCGTTTTGCCGCCAGAAATGTTATTACTGCGATTTTTATAAAACCGTAAATACTTCTCAAACAGACGATTTTCTGAAAGCTTTGCAACAGGAAGCCGAACTCCGGAAAGACTATGTAAACAAAGAAACCATAAAAACCATTTATTTTGGCGGAGGAACCCCTTCGGTTTTAAAAGAAAAAGAGGTCGCTTTCATTTTAAACTTTCTGAACCGGATTTTTCAGATAGATGGTGATGTTGAAATTACTTTTGAAGCCAATCCCGATGATTTAACCTCCGGGTATTTGCAGGCATTGGGCAGAGCAGGAATTAACCGGCTTAGCATTGGTGTTCAGGCTTTTCAGGATGAACATCTGAAAAAAATGAACCGCCGGCACAATGCGCAACAAGCCGTTCAATCCATTGAAAATGCTTCAGCTGCCGGTTTTGTTAACCTCAGTGCTGATTTAATCTACGGGTTGCCCGGTTTAACAAGGCAACAGTGGAAGCAAAGCCTTGCAAAAATGTTTCGTTTGCCGGTAGATCATCTTTCGGCATATCACTTAACCTACCACGAAGGTACCCCGTTTTATACATGGCTAAAGAAAGGCACGATCAGCGAACTTCCCGAAAATGAAAGCCTTGAGCAGTTTCACCTGTTACTCGACGAGGCCGCCAAAGCCGGCTTCGAGCAGTACGAAATTTCCAATTTTGCCCGCAGGGAAATGTATTCGGGGCACAATACGGCCTACTGGACCGGTGAAAATTATCTGGGACTGGGCCCCTCCGCACATTCATTCAACGGAAATTCGCGCCGGTGGAACATATCGCGCATGGAAGCCTACATCGGGGGAGTGGCCAGCAACCTTCTTTTTTGGGAAGAAGAACAGCTTTCTGAAACCGACAAATTCAACGAATACATCATCACCCGTTTGCGAACCAAATGGGGAATTTCTGTTCAGGAAATCGGCGACCGGTTTGGCATAAAACACGCAGAAAAAGTGGTGAAACATGCATCGGGGTATCTGCATTCGGGAAAAATGAAAGAAAATAAAGGAACCCTTACGCTTACCCGCGAAGGTCTTTTTGTTTCGGATGACCTGATGGCGGGTTTTTTGATTATTTGATTGTTAACCAATTGTTTGAAAATATACCGGTTTTGATAAATATTGTTAAGGAATTACTGATGCAGGCATGTGTCTGTATGAAAAATTCTATCTTAGCAGGTCTTTTTAAAAGGAAGATGGAATGTTGGTAAGAATTGTAAATAAATCGAATAATCCTTTACCGGAATACAGCACCGAAATGTCGGCAGGAATGGATGTACGCGCTTTTTTAAATGAACCGGAAGTGCTGAAGCCGCTGGAACGGAAACTGATTCCTACAGGACTTTACATTGAATTGCCCAAGGGTTTCGAGGCGCAAATAAGGCCCCGCAGCGGGCTGGCCATTAAAAAAGGAATTACCGTTTTGAATACGCCGGGAACTATCGATGCCGACTACCGCGGCGAGATAAGGGTGATTTTGGTAAACCTCTCCAACGAGGATTTCAGCATTGAAAACGGAGAGCGGATTTGCCAGATGGTGATTGCAGCCCACGAAACAGTGGAATGGAATTTGACAGAAGAGTTGAACGAAACAGAAAGAGGAGCCGGAGGTTTCGGCCATACCGGTAAAAATTAAAAAGATGAAAATTAAAAATAGGAAATGGATACTTTTTATCCTGTTGCCGGGCATTATTTTTGCCTGCTCGGGTACCAAAAGTATCGCCCAGCAAGATACAATCGTTACCGAAGAGGTGGAAATTGATGAAACTGCCCTCCAGCTTGAAGAACAAAAGCAGATGGAGTTTGAATACCTGTTTGTGGATGCACTGAAAGAAAAGGCGTTAGGCAATGCGCAGCGAGCAGTTCAGCTTTTGTCCGGTTGCCTCGAAATAGACCCCAACTCTTCGGCTGCCATGTACGAACTGGCTACCCTTCATGCCGAAAACAACGATTTTACAAGCGCTTCGCTGCTGCTGGAAAAGGCCATTAACCTGAACCCGGAAAACAAGTGGTATAAATTGCTGCTGGCACAAATTTACCAGCAAACACGCCGGCTGAACGAGGCTGCTGAAATTTATGATGAATTGCTTGTGCAGGAACCCGATAACCTGGAATTTATTTACACTAAAGCGGCTTTACTTTCAAACACCGGAAAAATAGATGAAGCCATTAAGGCATATAACCGCCTCGAAGAAGAACTGGGAGTAAACGAACAGATTTCGGTAGCCAAACAGCAGCTATTTATTGAAGACGGTCAAATTGACAAGGCCTTCGGAGAAATTCAAAAGCTTATTGATACCGACCCGCAGGAGCCTAAATATTACGGATTGATGGCCGATCTTTACCAAAGCCAGGGCGACGCAGAAAATGCAATGAAATATTACCGTAAAATTCAGGAAATTGACCCCGAAAATGGTTTTGTACATTTCTCGCTGGCAAGCTTTTACATGCAAAACGGCGAAATTGAAAAGTCGTTCGAAGAAACCAAACTGGGTTTCCGAAGCAACGATGTTGATCTTCAAACCAAGCTGCAACTCTATATGATGCTTACCGCCAGTCCCGGCCAGAGCGACCTTGAAAAGCAGCATGAGGAGGAGTTGATAGATATTCTGCTGGAAAAACATCCCGACGAATACCTGGTGCATACGGTTCGCGCCGAAAGCCTTCTGAAAAACGGAAAACTGAAAGAGGCCAGGGAAGCTTTGCTGGATGCACTCGCCATTGAAAAAAACGATTACATGCTTTGGGAGCGCGTACTTTTTATCGACAATGATTTGCAGGAGTGGCAGGCATTGTATGAACACAGCACCAAAGCCATGGACCTTTTTCCAAATCAGCCGCAGGTCTATTTCCTAAATGCCATTGCCTGCCTGCAGCTCGAAAACTACGACGAAACCGTTGCCGTTTCCGAGGAAGGGCTGATGTTCGTGATCGACAACAGCGAAATGAAAGGGCAGTTTCTTATGCTGAAAGGCGAGGCGCTCTACAAATCGGGAAAAACCCGCCAGGCCTTCAGCATGTTCGACGAAGCTGTGGAACTGGCTCCAAACAACCACATAGCCCTTAACAATTATGCCTACTACCTTTCACTGACCGGCGAAAACCTCGATAAAGCCGAAAGAATGAGCGGCACTGTTATTGAACGTTTCCCCGAAAATGCCACATACCTCGATACCTATGCCTGGGTGCTGTTTAAAAAAGGCGAATTCAGGCTGGCCAGGTTTTATATGGAATCGGCATTGAAATACAGCGAAGAAGAAAACCCAACCCTGCTGGAACATTACGGCGATATCCTGTTTAAGCTGGATGAGTTGGATAAAGCGTTGGAATACTGGCAAAGGGCCAGCGAACTGGATGACAGTTCCAAAATTCTGGAACGAAAAATCAGAGAACGTAAATACATCGAAGAATAGATGAATAGCATGTTGTCGGGCAAACATAGAGCGGTTTTTATTTTACTGACGGCCCTGGTGGTTGGCTTTTCATCGTGCCGCACGGCAAGAGACCTGCCTGCCGAAAGGTTAAGGCCCCTGAGTGCGGAAAAAATATTGAAAGAAGCGGAACAGAATGCTTTCGATTACAGCGATTTATCTATCCGAAGAATCAATGTGCAGTTTTCAAACAGCGACACCCGAACAAGTTTTCGCGCTAATTTGAAAGCAGTAAAAGATGAACAGATTCTGGCTTCCATAAGCAAACTCAACCTGCCGGTTGGCCGGGTTTTACTTACTCCCGAAAACGTAACTTATGTGAACTACATCGACCGTAATTATTTTCTCGACGATTACACCTTCCTTAGCCGTTTTCTCAATTTCAACCTCAATTTCGATATCATTCAGGCGGTCATTTCCAATTCATTTATTTCCAATGCTTTTTCAAACAGCGAATGGAATGTTAACCGCCAAAAACTGGATTCATCGGTGGAGGGGGGCAAATATGTTGTGCAGTTGGGTAACAACCACAGCGTGTGGCAGTCAGCCGGACTGAGCAATCCGTTCAGCAACAGAAACAGGCGCAACAACGGTGGAGGGGAAACAACGGCAACCCAGAAAATGTATTTTCATCCCCGCAGCTTTAACCTCGAGCGGCTGGAGATTAACGACCTGGCAAACAACTGGAAACTGGAGGTAGATTACAGCAATTTCGAAAAAGTGGATAAAAAAAATTACCCGGGTTCCATCGATCTGAAGATGATTTCTTCCAGCGAAGTGGTTGAACTGAAAATCAGGCTGAACGGCTTTTCAACCGAAAAAATCGACGACATGGAATTGAACATTCCCGACCGTTACGAACGAATACGCATGAATTAGCTGTTTTTTTATTTGGAAATTACGTAATACGCCGCAGTGGTAAAAAAATTCCGCAACCACGGCACAACAGAAACCAGTTTGCATTGCCTGCGGGGTTTCAGTCCAAACTTGGTTTCATAATTTGGGTTTATTAAAAAGAATGTCCGTTTGTCGATGGAGTAATTTTCTTTTTTCAGAATGCGTTCGAACCGGTCTATGGAAATGCCGGTATCTTTTATTTCCAGCAGCCCTTCAATTCTTTTCGGGTTCTTCTCAAAAACAGAAAGGATGAATTTGTAAACGGGCCTCGGAAGCAAATGGAAATAAGGGAGTTTCGATAAAAACTTACTGTGACAGATTTGCTGATGGCCGCCAAAGGGGTTTTGCCAGGGTGGGAAAGCCAGAAAAAACTTACCTTCCGGTTTCAGGAATTTTTTCACAAACCCCATGAATACTTCCTGGTTGGGAATGTGCTCAATTACGTCTCGCATCACTATCAGGTCGAAGGTCCTTCCCTTCAGGTTCACTTTGTATATGTCCTCGCAAATGAGTTCCAGGTTCGCTTTTTGGGGATGGTTCGCATAAAATTCCCTTGCCAGCTCAATGCGGCCGCACGAAATATCTATTCCCGTAACTTTGCACCCCAAATCGAGAAAGGGTTTCAAATTTCCGGCTTCGGCGCAACCAATTTCCAGCACCCGTGTCTGGGGGCCGGTTTTTATTACCTCCGACAAATAGGGAATGACATACTTTTGAGTAGTGCGCTCCTGTTCGGCAAAATAGCGCTCCTTGTTTTTGTGACGTTCCTGCATGAATTTCAGATGTTGGCAACACGCTGCAGCCCCGGAATATCGACAAATTTAATTTTGCGCCCCTGCAACTCTATCAGGTGATCCTGTTTGAATTCCGAAAGCAGCCGAATAACCGATTCGGTGGCCGTTCCCACCATGTTGGCCAACTCTTCGCGGGTGAGCGAAATCTGGAGCGTATTCTGGTTGTCCAGGTCAAAATTCTCTTTCAGAAGAAGCAGCACTTCTGCCAACCGTTCGCGCACGGTTTTCTGGGCAATGTCGGTAATATAGTCATTGGCTTCGCGCAGTTCACGGCACACTATCTGCAGCATGTGGTGCGAAAACTGCCAGTTGTTTTTAATCAGAAAAAGCAACGTCTGGTAAGGAACATGGCACAAAACCGCTTCTTCAATCACTTTGGCCGTAGTACAGGCCAGCTCCTGGCTCAGCAACGAACGGTAGGCAATAATTTCACCGCGTTTGGCAAACCGGATGATCTGCTCTTTTCCATCAATCCCGGTTTTAAAAATTTTTACAATTCCGCGGGTAACGCAGTAAAACCCCGTGAGCCGGCTTCCTTCGCGGTAAATAACCGTACCTTTCTTGTATAGCGAACAGGTTTTCTCGTAATTTAGCTGGTTAAATTCTTCTTCGTCTAATTTTTTAAACAGTTGAAATCCACTTAAATCGGTTTCTTCTTCTGTAGGCCTTTTCATCACACTTCTCATGTCCTAAGTTAATTTGGTTTAAACATAGCTGTACCTTCTCATACAACATGTAAATATACAATTATAGCGAATATTTGGAAAACTATTTATATAGATAGTTGTATATTTGCAATGCGAACGATTTGAAAAACAAATTAAAAGATAGATTATGAAGCATGTTGTGGATATGTCGTGGACCGACAAAATAGCATTTGAAGCCGATATGGACGGCCACAAGGTAGTGGTGGATGCCACCCCGGAATCGGGCGGAAGCGATTTGGGACCACGCCCCAAGAAGTTGATGCTTACCGCTCTGGCCGGTTGCACCGGTATTGATGTAATTATGATTCTGAAAAAAATGAAAGTGGTACCCGAGGCATTCCATGTTATTGTGGAAGGAGAATTAACCGACGAACATCCCAAATTCTACCACAAAATTAAAGTGATTTACCAGTTTAAGGGGAAGGATTTACCCAAAGACAAACTCGAAAAAGCAGTTAACCTGTCGGAAGAAAAATATTGCGGTGTCAGTGCAGTTTATAAAAAAGCAATCGAAATGGAAAGTGAAATCAGGGTGATTGAGTAAATCAGTTTCATTTTTCAATAGAAAAACTGTTCAGAAAACAACCATTTTTTTTGAACAGTTTTTTTTTGACAGTGAACAAACAGAACACTTATTTGTCTTTAATTTACGAGATTAAAGAACAAAAAAGAAATCAAAATTGAAAAAAGATGAAAACAACATTAAAATTTTTAGGAACTACTGCATTGGTATTTGTATTTGCCATGCAGATATTCGCGGCTGATTATAAGCTCGATAAATCGAACAGCACAGTAAATTGGAACGGGAAAAAGGTTACAGGTGAACATTATGGTACCATCGATTTGAAAAGTGGCAATTTGGTAGTGCAAAATAATACAATAGAATCAGGTACTTTCACCATGGATATGACCACTATCGTGAGCGAAGATTTGACCAATGAATCGATGAATAAAAAGCTGGTTGGTCACCTGAAATCCGACGATTTTTTCTCGGTAGATAAATTTCCGGCCTCCACATTTGTGATTAAAGAAGTTAAGCACAAATCCGGAAAAACACATGCAATTACAGGTGACTTAACCATCAAGGGAATTACCCATTCGTTAACTTTCGATACAGAAATAGTTATTGATGGTGATAAGTTGCGAGCCAAAGGAAAAATGGAGGTAGATCGTACATTGTATGACATTAAATTCAGGTCAGGCAGATTTTTTGCCGATTTGGGTGATAATTTGATTTACGACACATTCACCCTCGATTTTGATGTGGTGGCTTCCAAATAAACAGGAATTGCTATGCATCATTAGAAGCAAACAGGAACTTGAAAAACACCAAAGCCCCGGAGAAATCCGGGGTTTTTTCATTTCTGTGCAAGGGATTTTTGTATTAAATTAAAAAATCAATAACCCGCCGGATTATTTTTCGTAGTAATTTGTATTATTAGCTAATTAAAACAATTATTGCAAATATGATGAAATCAGTAAATCCTGTTACAGGAGAAACGATTCAGACGTACGAAACTCATTCAGAAAAAGGGGTTGAGAAAATTATCAATTCGGTTGACAAGCGCTGGCAAACCTGGCGAAAAACAACCTTTTTGCAGCGCAGTGAGTTGCTGCAAAACCTGGCCAGTTTGCTCAAAAGCAACAAAGAGGAGCTGGCCCGGCTGATGGCTCACGAAATGGGTAAGGTTTTGCGCGAGGGAATTGCAGAAATCGAAAAATGTGCCTGGGTTTGCGATTATTACGCTGGCAATGCCGAGAGCTTTCTGGAAAACGAAGCCATCGACACTGATTTTTCCAAATCGTTTGTGAGCTACCAGCCGTTGGGCACGGTACTGGCTGTTATGCCCTGGAATTTTCCCCTTTGGCAGGTTTTCCGGTTTGCAGCGCCAACGGTAATGGCCGGCAACACTGCTGTTTTAAAACACGCCAGCAATGTTCCGGGGTGTGCGCTTGCCATTGAAGATCTGTTCCGCGAGGCCGGATTTCCCGAGAATGTTTTTCGCACTCTGCTCATCGGCAGCAAACAGGTGGAAGCTGTGATAAAGCACCCGGCCGTAAAAGCCGTAACCCTCACCGGCAGCACTTCTGCCGGAAAAAAGGTGGCTTCGGTTGCGGGCAGTGTTCTCAAAAAATGTGTACTCGAATTGGGAGGCAGCGATCCTTACCTCATTCTGGAAGATGCTGATTTGAAATCAGCCGCCAAAACCTGCACGGCAGGCAGGCTGGTTAACGCCGGACAAAGCTGCATTGGCGCCAAGCGGTTTATTGTGGTGGAAAATGTGTATTACGAGTTTTTGGAATACTTTACCTACGAAATGAATAATGCGACTTTTGGCGATCCCTGTGACCCGGATATTACAATGGGGCCGCTTGCCAGTGCCGGTTTGCGCGATGAACTGCACGAACAGGTTGCCGCTTCTGTGAAAAAAGGCGCCGAGGTGGTTATTGGCGGCGACAAACCCGATCGGAAAGGGGCATACTATCCTCCTACCGTTCTGGAAAATGTAAAACCCGGAATGCCGGCCTACGACGAAGAATTGTTTGGTCCGGTTGCCTCTGTTATTAAAGTGAAAGACGAAAAAGAAGCCATTCATGTGGCCAACGATACTGAGTTTGGCCTTGGCGCAGCAGTGTTTTCAGGAAATTTGAAAAAAGCCGAAAAAATTGCCGAAACACAATTGCAGGCGGGCTGCTGTTTTGTCAACGATTTTGTAAAATCCGACCCGCGCCTGCCGTTTGGCGGAATTAAAGAAAGCGGTTTTGGCCGCGAACTCTCTTCGCACGGCATCAAGGAATTCATGAATATTAAAACCGTTGTGGTGAAATAACCGGGTGGTGCGGTTTGGGTGGCGCATCCCGATGGCTATCGGGATCAACCGCGCATTTTATCCTTCCCGCTGGGCGATCATTTCGTGGCGAATCGCATATTTGACATTTTTTTTTTAGTTTTACCCCAATTTCAAATCAATCAATTTTTACCTGATATGAGAAAACTGTTTTATATCCTCCTTCTTTTCCCGGTTATTCTGTTTCTGAATGCCTGCAACCAAAAGGATACACCTATTGATCGCGAAACAAATTTCAATTCCGGCTGGAAATTTATCCGGGCCGATATTTCCGGAGCCGAAATTCCCGAATTTGATGATTCAGCCTGGCGAACCCTTGTTTTGCCGCACGATTACAGCATTGAAGATTTGCCTGAAAAGGAAGGTGTAAAACAAATCGGACCTTTCTCGGAAGAAAGCGCAGGCGGCATTTCCACCGGTCATGTGGTGGGTGGAACAGCCTGGTACCGAAAGCATTTCACATTGGATAAAGCCGATGAAGGGAAGATTGTCAAAATTTTGTTCGATGGCGTTTACATGAATACCGATGTGTGGCTGAACGGGCACCATTTGGGAAATCATCCGTATGGCTACACTGCCTTTTCGTTCGATTTAACCGAACATTTGCGCCCTGCCGGAGAGGAAAACGTACTGGCGGTTCAGGTGAAAAACGAAGGCCAGAACTCCCGTTGGTACAGCGGTTCGGGCATTTACCGCAATGTAACGCTTTTAAAAACCAACCCGGTGCATGTGGGTTTGTGGGGTGTTTTTATACGCACAAAATCCGTTTCGCCGGAAATGGCGACTGTTGCAGTGGATGTTGACCTGGTGAATGAATCAGCAGAAGATAAAAGGGTAACACTGAAAATGGAATTTCGCGATTCGGACGGAAAATACGTCACTCATTTTGAAGATGAAAAAGAGCTGGCTGCCGGACAGAAAACGACATTTGAACAGGAATTCGGGCTGCCGGACTACCGGTTGTGGTCGCTGGATAATCCGGAATTATACACACTTGTTGTTCAACTGGTTGATGGAAAAAAAGTCACCGATGAAGTGACGGAAATCTTTGGAATCCGCACCATCGGATTTTCGGCTGAAAAAGGATTTTTGCTGAATGGCGAAAATGTGTTGCTGAAAGGCGGTTGTCTTCATCATGACAACGGTCCGCTGGGTTCGGCTGCATTCGATGCTGCTGAATACCGCCGGGTGAAAATCATGAAGGAAAACGGTTTCAATGCCATTCGCTCGGCACACAATCCACCTTCAAAAGCATTTCTCCATGCCTGCGACCAACTGGGAGTTCTGGTTATGGACGAGGCATTCGACATGTGGCAGATTCCCAAAAAACCGCAGGATTACCATTTGTATTTCGATGAGTGGTGGGAAAAAGATTTGGAGTCGATGGTGTTGCGGTCCCGGAATCACCCGTCGGTGATTATTTGGAGTGTGGGCAACGAAATAAAGGAACGCGCCGATTCTTCGGGGCTCGAAATTTTCAAAAATTTAAGGGAAAAAGTACTGGAATTGGATGATACCCGGCCTGTAACCCAGGCTATCTGCGGCTTCTGGGAAACTCCGGGCAGACCGTGGGAAGATTCGGAACCTGCATTTGCCCAAATGGATGTGCATGGCTATAATTACCAGTGGCAGCAATACGAATCCGACCACGAAAAATTCCCGGAACGAATCATCATCGGTACCGAGTCGTTTCCTATGGAAGCTTTCGAAAACTGGCAGATGGTGGAAAAACACCCGTTTGTTATCGGCGATTTTGTGTGGACTGGCATGGACTATTTTGGTGAATCGGGCATTGGCAGCAGCAAACTCGATGATGAAGATATTCCCTTTCTTCCGCCCTGGCCCTGGTTCAATGGCCATTGTGGCGACATCAGCGTACTGGGCTACAAAAAGCCGCAGATGTATTTTCGCGATGTGGTTTGGCGCAACAGCGAGCTCGAAATGCTGGTTCACGCGCCCATTCCCCGGGGCCGGAAAGAAATTATAAGTAACTGGGGCTGGCCCAACGAAATGAAAAGCTGGAGCTGGCAAGGCCACGAAAGCACTCCGCTGCAGGTTTCCGTTTACACCCGCTGCGACGAGGTAAGACTTGAACTGAACGGCGAGGTAATCGGCACAAAACCGGTTTCGGAAGAAACAAAACTAACTGCCTGGTTCGATGTGCCCTACCAGCCCGGCGAATTGGTTGCAGTGGGCTTGAAAAACGGAGACGAGGTGGCACGGCAGTTGCTGAAAACGGCCGGCAAACCGGCCCGGCTGAAAATCACTCCCGAGCGGGGGCAGGTAACGGCATCTTTCAACGACCTGGCGTATTTCAACATAGAAGTTCTTGATGAAAACGGCTTGCTGATTCCTCATGCCGAAATCCCTGTGGAGTTTACTATCGAAGGAACCGGAACCCTGCAGGCAGTGGGCAACGGCAATCCAACCGGAATGAAAAGTTTTCAGCAGCCTCATGTTTTAACCTACCGGGGAAAATGCCAGGTGATTGTGCGTTCATCCGAAACTCCCGGCGAAATTTCGGTTGCCGCCCGTTCGGAGGGACTGGAAAGCGGAACTGCAAAAGTGGATGTTTATAATTGAGCTGGTGACTTTGGTTCTTTGGGGTGAGCTGGTGACTTTCCGTCACCTGCTCACTAATACTCTGGTTCACCTGCTGATTTGAGCTCAGCTGGTGAATTATTGCTTTGAGAAATCACTATTGAGCAGGTGGACTTGTAGCCACCAGCTCAACTTCCTTCGGTTCACCTGCTGTCCACCGGCTGGCAGATAAGTTGTTGAATAACCCCGGTAATCTATTTTTTCTTTACAATCAGGTAAACAATTGCAGTTATAATACTGAACAATACAGCAAAAATGGTCCATAAAACTTTTGAGCCGGTACTTAAACCTTTATTTACAGTCCAAACATGATAAATTACCCAAACGGCGCAGACAAATGCAATAATCCCACCAATAGTTGCTCCCATAACATTTTGATATTAAAGATGAATGCTTAAAGTTAAATCTATTTTGTTGAAAACAAAAGCGATCCTTTGGATTTCTAATTCTATTGGGCAGGTGGTCTGCCGGCTGGCGGACACCAACTCAAATGGTGCGTTTGGAATTAAAAATTTATCTTTGCATTTGTTTCAAACTTAAACGGCTTAAAATGAGAAGATATAGTGCATTTTTTTTACTTATTTCATTGCTGATGAATTCATGTTCGACTAAAAAACCTGCCGATTTGATTGTGACCAATGCCACAGTTTATACCGCTGATGAAACCTTTTCGAAAGTGGAAAGCTTTGCTGTGGCCGGGGGGAAAATTGTTTCAACCGGGAATACCGAAAAAATTCTGGCGGAATATTCTTCGGAAAACATCGTTGACGCCAGGGAAAAATTTATTTATCCCGGATTTAACGACGCCCATGCGCATTTTAACGGATACGCCACAAACCTGATGCAGTATGCCGATTTGCGCGGCACCACAGGGCCGGAAGAGATTTATGAAATCATTCTGGCGCATCTCGAAAAATTTGGCGGCGAGTGGGTTTTAGGCCGTAGCTGGGACCAAAACGATTGGGAAGTGACTGAGTTTCCTGATAAAACCAAACTGGACGAACTATTCCCCGAAACACCGGTTTACCTGGTTCGGGTTGACGGACATGCAGGCTGGTGCAACTCCAAAGCGCTGGAAATGGCGGGCATCACCAACGAAACCAAAGTGACGGGAGGTTTGGTGGAGCTGAAAAACGGGCAACCCACCGGAATTTTAATCGACAATGCCATGGGACTGGTTTCGCGGTTGATTCCAAAAATCACTCTTGAACAGCAAAAACTCGGGTTGCTCGAAGCCCAGAAAAACTGCTTTGCAGCCGGCCTCACCTCGGTTACCGATGCCGGACTGGATAAATCAACGGTTTTACTGATAGAAGAGATGCAAAACTCAGGCGAACTGAAAATGCGCATCAACGCCATGCTGAATCCTTCGGAAGAGAACATTGAGTTTTTCGTGAAAAACGGCCCGAAAAAAGAGGACCGGCTGGTGATAAACACCATTAAATTATTTGCCGACGGTGCTTTGGGCTCCCGCGGAGCGCTCTTGCTGGAAGATTATTCCGACGACCCCGGAAACAAAGGCATTCAGATTGAAGCGCAGGAATATTACGATGAGTTATGCCAACTGGCTTACGACAGCAATTTTGCCGTGGCCACCCACTGCATTGGCGATGGGGCCAACCGGCTGATGCTGGATACCTACGGAAAATTTTTGAAGGGCGAAAACGACCGTCGCTGGCGTATTGAACACGCCCAAATTATTCATCCTGATGATATGGAAAAATTTGCCCGGTATTCCATTGTTCCTTCGGTGCAGGCTACGCACGCCACGTCCGACATGTACTGGGCCGGCGACCGGTTGGGAGAAGAACGTTTGAACAACGGCGCTTATGCCTACCAGACGCTGCTAAATCAACTGGGCTGGTTGCCCAACGGCACCGATTTCCCGGTAGAGGAAATTTATCCGCTGTTTACATTTTATGCCTCGGTTTTCCGCACCGACCACAACAACTTGCCCGAAGGCGGTTTTCTGATGGAGGAGGCATTAACGCGCGAGCAGGCGCTACGTTCCATCACACTTTGGCCGGCAAAAGCATCGTTCGAAGAAAACGAAAAAGGCAGCATCGAACCCGGCAAGTGGGCCGATTTTGTCATCCTCGACACCGATTTGATAACTACCTCGCCACAGGAAGTGCTGGATGCCAAAATTGAAAGCACCTGGATTGCGGGGGAGAAGGTTTTCTAATTTTTTTTTCTTATTGAGATTCAATATCTTTAAAGAAAAAACAAAAATGAAAACGCTAATCCCATTTTTATTTCTGTTTATCGCATTTGTTTCGTGTGAACGTAATGAAATCCCTGAAGATTTTTCTCCTGAAATTAGTTTTGAAGTGTCACAATTTATTGAAACACAAATCCCGGTTTTAAATTTTGAATTAACGCCCAACGGTTTTTATTATTCAGGCTATGAAGAGCCGCGAATTTACTTTTCAACTTTTTCCGGCGATACCATGTCAATAAAAACAGAATCAGAAGTAAAATCTTTGGTTTACGATCGAAGGTTTCGCAAACTGTATATCGGAACAAAATCCTCTGGTCTGGGTGTATTGAAAGGGAACACGATAACCTATTTTTCACCCGACAATTCAATCCTTCCGCGGTATGTTATCGCGAGAATGGATGTAGATAGCGAGGGTAATTTGTGGATAGCATCTGCTAAAAACGGTGAGGGTGGATTATACCGTTTCGATGGAAATGAGTTTGTTCATTTTTCCACTGATAATTCACTCTTAACATCTGATTTAATTTACGGAATTTGTTGCCGGAATGCATCAGTTTATATTTCTGGAAAAGGAATAGACGGGCATACCGTTTTCCGGATTGATAAAACAGAAAAGGGTGAATATTCCTGGGAAGAAATACTGAGTGATGGTGAATATTATCATGAAATAGCAGCGGATGAAAATGACAATGTTTATGTTATTTTTCGAGTTCCTGCAGAGGGTATTATAAAATTATCGGCAGATGGTACGAAAAATATAATTACGCCTGACAGGAAGGGGGATGGTTTTGTTTATACAAAACTGATAACTGATAAAAGAGGGTATTTATGGGCGAATAAAATTTCGCTGGTCTCAAGTGAACATTTTTCGGTTTATGACGGGAAAAATTGGCATCCTGCTCCCACGGCCTTCCCTGAAAATGGGCTTGAATCAATCGATGTGGATGAAAATAACAACATTTGGCTGGCTTCTTATTCAGGGATTTATATTCTTAATCAATAATCATTTCACCTCGATTTTATAAACTAAGCAACCTTTTTGTTCTTTTTATCATCTTGGTAAAAAAACCGTTATGAAACTACTACCTATATTTTTTTTCACATTGTTTCTTCTTTTTTCCTGCAACAAAGATGACGACGAGGTTGTGCTGAATGAATTTCCGGAGGAAATCAATTTCGATGTTTCGGAATGGGTGTTAAAAGGCGAAAACACTACCTGTGTTGACTTCGACAAGGATGGAAACCCCTGGATTGCTTCGGGTAGTAACCTGATTTTTTACGATGGTTTGAATATGCAATCTTATTCAGCCGGTACGATAATTCAGGATGTTTCTGTTGCGCCTGACGGAAGAGTTTGGCTGGGTACAAAGGAGAAAGGCCTGGCTCGTTTCTCCGGCGGTGAATTCACATTTTTCACTTCTGAAAATGCCGGATTACCGAGGGATTACGTAAATGAAGTGGAAGTTGCCCCAAACGGAAAAGTCTGGTTTTCCAGCTCGGCCCACAATTTGGGCGGACTAATGTGTTACGACAACGGTACATTCAGCCTTTACACTCCGGAAAATTCAATATTGAATCAGAATGTCATTCAGAACTTAAAAGTTGACAGGGACAGCCGGGTCTATTTTGTAACGTTGGGAACCGTTGGAAGTGCAGCAGTTTACAGGATTGACAATCAAAACAACTGGATGCAATTGGGAGGTGATGCTACATTTTACTGGATAATGTCTTTGGATTTAACGACTGATTCTAAAGTTTACATTACTACGGATCATTCACTTTCATCATGTTTGGGTTGTTATGAAGATGAAATTTTGTGTTTTGAAGACGGGAAATGGAGAGTTCTTGAAAAATCTTTTTATCAGGGTATGTTCAACGGATTTTTTATTGATAAACGAAATTATATTTGGATTAAGGGAGGAATTGAGGGATCAGCGACTAACTATTTTGTTTTTGACGGAAAAGAGTGGCACCGTTCTGCAGAAGGACAAATCCCTGAAGTTTTCATAAAAAGTGTAAAAGTGGACGACCAAAACAACATCTGGTTTTGCACGGATGAGGGTATTTTTGTTTTAAGGCAGTGAGTTAAAAATCTTTTTGTAACTTTATGGAAAACTTACAATTATGACAACAAAAGAAAAGTATTCCATTTCAAGAAGGAATTTTATAAAAGTTTCGGCGGCTTCCACTGCCGCAGTTTCAACCATGTCGCTGGGCAGCTGCAATGTGGAAAAAGTGCCGGCGCCCATGAAGCGCAAGTTCGGTAAACACGATTTTATGGTTACCTCTTTTGGCCTGGGTGGCCAGGCTTCGTTGCAATGGACAGCCGAAGGTTTGGATCCGGTGCCTATAATTCTGAAGGCTTTCGATTTGGGCATCAACTATTTCGATACCTCAAATCTGTATGCCGGCAGTCAGTTGAATTTCAATAAAGCGTTTAAAAAGCTGAACCTGATTCCGGGTGAAAGCAATTACAATGAAGGGCTGCGCAAATCCATCTGGCTCACCAGCAAAACCGCTATGCGCTGGGGTAAACCCGGCTGGCCCGAGCGGGAAGGTGTGGTGAACTGGTCGAACGGCGATAATGTAAAGTGCGCGGTTGACGATGTAAAACGTTCGCTCACACAGCTTTTTGGCGACGGAAACGGCAACTATCCCGGGGGTGCCTACCTCGATATGGTGCTGATTCATACGCTCCACAACGAAGCCGAAATCGATGTGCTTTACGAAGGACTGGAAACCCCGCTCGACCCGAATGAAAATTTCGGTGCGCTGGTTGCCCTGCGCGATTTGCGCGATGGAACCAACCTCACCGGCATGAACCCGAATAACGAAAAACTGATTAAACACATTGGCTTTTCGGGGCACAACAATCCGCCGGCCATGATTGATATGATCCAACGCGACGAATGGGGAATTCTGGAAGGAATGCTCATCGCCATCAACGCCAACGACCGGCTGATGTTCAATATGCAGCACAATGTGATTCCGGTTGCCGAAGCCAAAGGAATGGGTATTATCGGTATGAAAACCTTCGCCGACGCTGCCTTGTACCACAAAGAACCTACCTGGTCGAACAAGCCGGAGCACGTTTACATGGAAGTGGGAAAACCCGGGCTGCCAAGCCGTCCACTCATCGAGTATTCGCTTACTACACCCGGCGTTCATACCCTGATAATCGGAATTGGTCACATCGACGACGACCCCATGAAATGCCAGCTGGTACAAAATTTTTATGCCTGCCAGATTGAACGCAACGGCCTCACTGCCGACGAGCGGGTGAAAATTGAACAGATGGCTGCAGGGGTTAAAAACGGAAAAACCAACTATTTCCAGATGGAAAAAGAGGAATTGGTGGCAGGTCCGCGGTTGCTGGAAAAAACAGAAAAAGAAGGCAAAAACGTGTTTACCTGGCAAACAGCGTATGCCGGAGACGAGCCCATTTCGCATTACGAAGTGATGATTGACGGGCAGCTGGCCGGAAAAGTGGATCATAAGCCGCAGGTATTAAAAAGCAAACCATTTGCCTTTGAAACCGACAAAACCGGTTCTGAAATTCTGATTGCAGCGGTTGACAAAGCTGGCAATCGTATGGAGTCGAAGCTTGTTTAACTGATTTTCAAATAATCAAATAGAAAATCCGTTGGAAGAATTCCAGCGGTTTTTTTTATTTTATTTTGAACCATTTGCAGTTTCAAAGGTTGAACTACCAAATCAGAAACAAAAAAAATGGCAGACAGACTATCCGATCCCATTGGCCGGTTAATGGGACTTCGCTACAAATCGCATCCCTGGCATGGTGTTTTCATTGGGAAAAATGCACCAAAAGAAGTTACCGCTTTTATTGAAGTGGTATCTACCGACACAGTAAAATACGAAATTGACAAAGAGAGCGGTTATTTGCGGGTTGACCGGCCCCAAAAGTTTTCCAACGTTATTCCGGCGCTTTACGGTTTTATTCCGCAAACGTTTTGCGGTGAGAAAGTGGGTGAGTTCTGCCAAATAAAAACGGGCAAAAAAGATATTGAAGGTGATGGCGATCCCATTGACATCTGCGTGTTAACAGAAAAAACCCTGGCACACGGCGACCTGCTGGTAAATGCCCGGCCCATTGGAGGTTTTCGCATGATTGACGGCAACCAGGCCGATGATAAAATAATTGCAGTGTTGCTGAACGACACGGTTTACGGTCATTTTAAAAACATAACGGAAGTGCCTAAAATTGTAATTCAACGACTCGAGCACTATTTTCTCACCTACAAAGATATGCCGGGAGAAGACAGATATACCGAAATTCCCACCATTTATGAGGTGGAGGAAGCTTACGAAGTAATAAAACGCTCGATGGAAGATTACAATGTGAAATTCGACAATCTCGGGAAACTGCTTTCGTAAGGGCAAAATTCATCAAAAAATCCGTCCCACCGGATACCGGCGGTACGATTCTTCTGCCCACTCCGAGTTGTTGTAAATCCACGCAAGCTGGGCCCTGTGGTCGCGGGCAAACTCCGCGTCGGTTTGTTGCTTTTTCTGAAACGCTGCCTTGAACTCCGGGTGTTCGTCGAGGTATTTCAGCGCATTTTCCTCAAAACCATACGAAGAAAAATACTCCCGGCTGTCGAGGATGGCGTCGAAAAAATTCCACCGGAAAAAGGAATCGGCAGCCCGCGGTTCCAGCATTTCAACAAGGTATGCCAGTTTTTTCTGCCGTACCCGAATCACCAAATCGCCGGCATAATACTTAATTTTTTGCATTTCGCTCCGGGTCTCCACTTCCCCGTGAAAAAAGTGGCCGTTGTAAGGTCTGGGCGGACTGGTAAAATTCTCAATGTAATCTACCTGAACCTCCAGCACCGTGTCATTTTCCAGCCGCGAAAACTCCACCTGGTTCAGTTCGAGCCTTTCCACCACACCGGCCCAGGCCTGCGGCAGAATGTAATATTCAGGAACCGGAATGGTTTCTGCCGGCTTATATACATCGTAATAATTGATTGAATCGGTAAACGGACGGGAGGTATCGTAACCAAACCGCGGCAGACCGGTAACCTTGCTGATTTGATTTCGCTCCACTTCGTAACCCTTAAATTCAATTCGCGAAAACCGGGTTGAATCCAGTTCATACGTCAGTGGGTAGTTTTGCAGGGCCATGGTTGCTGTCCTGCCTTTTTTTCGTGAATCTATGATTTCAGCAGCGTTTTCAGCCGTGAATTCCGCCAGGGTTTGAATGAACTGATACGTGGATTTTACCCGGTCGGCGAAGGGTTTGTAAATCAGGTTTTCGGTCATCATGCCGTAGGTATTGAACATGCGGGAGTAACCGGAGGAGTAGCGGGGGCTTTCCAGTGTCATTTTAATTCCGTCGCGCGGATCTTCATAAAACCAGTCCACATAAGGAATCAACTCGTATTTTCCTTTTTTCATTCGGATGTAGAGATCCGGCAGCATTTTTTCGCGGATAAATTTGCCCTGGGCAGGAGGAAAAACATCCGGCTGAGGGGCAATCAAAGTTACGCTGTACTGGTGGTCGGAACCGTTGGTGGTGTGGGTATCCAGAAAAACATCGGGGTCCCATGCCTGAAAAATGCGGGTGAAACTTTTGGCATTTTCCGAGTCGCATTTGGTAAAATCGCGGTTCAGGTCGAGGTTGGCGGCATTTCCACGGAAACCGGTTTCGGCAGGTGTGGTTTGGTTGGCGCGGTGAAAAGCGCTGTGGTTTAACAATCCTCCAACACTATATACCGGAATAATGGCCACAACGGTATTTTCCAGCAGGGCTGCCATGCCGCTTTTGTTGCGCAAAATATCGTCGGCAAACTGCAAACTGGCATCGATTCCGGCCGGTTCGCCCGCATGAATGCCATTGTTGATAAGCAATACCGCTTTTCCCTGCGCTTTTATTTTTTCCGGGTCGAATTCCGGGTCGTTGTTTATCACAAATAAATGCAATGGTTTGCCGCTGTCGGTGAGGCCTTTTTCAAGCAAAACCGCATTTTCGTAATGCGAATCCAGCTTTTGGTACATTTCAATTACCTCATCGTAGGTGGGCGAGTAATTATCCTCGTAGCGGAGGTTCAGCAGCGGTCGGGATTGTGCAAACACAACTATTCCTGTCAGCAAAAAACAGATAAGTGTGGTGAATTTTCGCATGGTCAATTGAATTTTTCAGCAAAGAAAACAATTATTTCAACGATTTCCTGAGCAGGTTCAGATTGGAATAATGAAAACCATTCTTTTCATCGTACAAATCTTCACGCTCCATTTCCTTCCATTCCGAAAAATCGATTTCCGGGAAAAACACATCGGCTTCAAACGGCTGATGAACCAGGGTCAGGTAAAGCTTTCCCGCCAGCGGGTAAAACTGCCGGTAAATCATTCCGCCGCCAATCACAAACGCTTCGGGTTCGTTTTTCACCTTTTCAATGGCTTCATCGATGGAAAAAACCACTTCGCATCCGGGAAAACTGTCATCCGGTTTGTCGGTAATGACAATATGCCGGCGGTTGGGAAGCGGCCATTTGCGAAGCGACAGTAACGTGTTCCGCCCCATAATCAAACTGTGCCCGGTGGTAATTTGCTTAAACCGTTTCAGGTCGGTGGGCAAATGAAACAGCAAGTCGTTGTTTTTGCCAATAGCAAAATTTTCGGCAATGGCCACAATGATGGAAATGTTTTTATGTATCATAGTTCTTTAAATTACAATGGTCAATATCCAATATTCAAATAAATACCAAATATCAATTTTCTAATATTCAAACTATTGGCAAGATCATTTGTGATTTGATTTTTGAAAAACTGGAATTTATTTGTCATTTGTGATTTGATTTTTGGTGCTTGTTTTACACAGCTACCTTCCCTTTTATATGCGGATGTGCCTGATAACCCACCAGTTCAAAATCTTCAAACGTAAAATCGAAAATGCTTTTTACCTCCGGGTTAATTTTCATGGCTGGCAGCGGGTAAGGTTCGCGGGTAAGCTGCAGATTCACCTGTTCGATGTGGTTGGAATAGATATGTACATCGCCGAAAGTATGCACAAAATCGCCCGGTTCGAGGCCGGTTACCTGCGCCATCATCAGGGTGAGCAGGGCGTAGGATGCAATGTTGAAAGGCACTCCCAGAAAAACATCGGCGCTGCGCTGGTACAACTGGCACGATAATTTTCCACCGGCCACATAAAACTGAAACAGAACGTGGCAGGGCGGCAGGTTCATATTATCCAGGTCGCCCACATTCCAGGCGCTCACAATGTGCCGCCGCGAGTCGGGATTGTTTTTGATGGACTCTACCACCCGGCTGATTTGATCGATGTGTTTGCCGTCGGGTGTGGGCCACGAGCGCCACTGGTAACCGTAAATGTGGCCCAAATCGCCGCTTTCGTCGGCCCACTCATTCCATATACGTACCCCGTTGTCCTGCAAATATTTTACATTGGTATCGCCGGCCAGAAACCACAGCAGTTCGTGAATAATCGATTTCAGATGCAGTTTTTTGGTGGTTACAACCGGAAATCCTTCACTCAGATTAAACCGCATCTGGTGCCCAAAAACACTGATAGTACCGGTTCCCGTGCGATCTTTCTTCTCAACCCCGCTCTCCAGAATGGTTTCCAGCAAATGCAAATATTGTTTCATTTTTGCCTGATTTTTAATACTAAACACCCTAAATGGTGATAAGTTGGTACAAAAATAAACAAATGCATGAGAATTAATTCCCCGGTTTCCTGCCTGAGTTTTGTTTCCTTCCAAAAGAGTTGTTAATTTTAGGGTCAATTTTTTTCTAAATCAACATAAACAAAAAATAGTTATGAATAGAAAGCTCAGAATGGGAATGGTTGGCGGCGGAACCGATGCATTTATTGGCGCCGTTCACCGTTTGGCCGCTTTTATGGATAACCAGATTGAACTGGTTTGCGGCTGTTTCAGTGTTAATCCCGAAATTTCAAAAGAGTCGGGTAAGTTGTATTACCTGCCCGACGAACGTGTGTATGAAACTTACCAGGAGATGTTTGAAAAGGAAGCACAGCTTCCGGAGGGCGAACGTATGGATTTTGTGTCGATTGTAACGCCTAACTTCGTGCATTTCGACCCGGCCATTATGGCTCTGGAAAACGGTTTTCATGTGGTCATCGACAAACCCATTACCTTCACCCTCGACGAGGCGCTGAAGCTGAAGGAAAAACTGGATGAAACCGGACTGACGCTGGCGCTTACCCACACTTACTCGGGGTATCCGGCGGTGAAACATGCCAGACAGATGGTGGCCGATGGTGAACTGGGAAAAATCCGCAAGGTTTATGTGGAATATCCGCAGGGGTGGCTGTCGGCAAAAGTGGAAGACCAGGGCAATGTGCAGGCATCGTGGCGAACCGACCCGAAGCGCTCGGGGAAAGCCGGCTGCATGGGCGACATCGGAACCCATGCCCACCATTTGGCCGAGTACATTACCGGGCTAAAAGTAACCGAATTGTGTGCAGAGCTGAATATTTTTGTTCCCAACCGCCTGCTCGACGACGACGGAGCAGCCCTGCTGCGTTTTGAAAACGGCGCCCGCGGAGTTTTAATCGCTACTCAGGTGGCTGCAGGTGAGGAGAATGCTATTAGAATAAGGGTTTACGGTGAAAAAGGCGGGCTGGAATGGTTCCAGCACGAACCAAACACACTCATTTTGAAATGGACTGACAAACCTACTCAGATTTTGCGTGTGGGAACCAGCATGAACAGTGCCATTGCCGCACACAACACCCGTACCCCGGGCGGCCATCCCGAGGGTTATCTGGAAGCATTCGCCAACATCTACCGCAACTTTGCCATGACCGTAATGGCGAAAATGAATGGCAAAGAACCTACCGCCGAAATGCTCGATTTTCCCGGCGTGGAAGACGGCATCCGCGGAATGCAGTTTATCGACACGGTTGTGAAAGCCGGGTACGACGACAATACAAAATGGGTAAAACTTTAAACCCGAAACTTGAAACTTTAAACTCGAAATTGATATGTCCAGACCAGTAACCTTGTTTACCGGACAATGGGCCGACTTACCCATTGAAAAAATATGCCAGAAAGCCAAATCGTTTGGTTACGATGGCCTTGAACTTTGCACCTGGGGCAACCACATGGAAATAGACAAAGCCGATCAGGCGTATTGCGACGAAAGAAAGGCGCTTCTGAAGAAGTATGAGCTCGACCTTTACGTCATTTCCACCCACCTGGTGGGGCAGTGCGTTTCCGATCCCATCGACGAGCGCCACAAAGGTATCCTTCCCGATTACATCTGGGGCGATGGCGACCCCGAGGGCGTGCGGCAGCGGGCTGCCGAAGAGGTGATTAAAACAGCTAAAGTTGCCAAAATGCTGGGGCTCGACACCGTGGTTGGCTTCACCGGAAGCCCCGTATGGCACATGCTCTACTCGTTTCCTCCCATTCCTTCGGGAATGATTGAAAAAGGGTACGAAGAGTTTGCCAGACGATGGATTCCCATCCTTGATGAATTCCAGAAAATTGGGGTGAAGTTTGCTTTGGAAGCACACCCTTCTGAAATTGCGTTCGATATTCATTCGGCGCACCTTACAATGAAAGCGCTGAATAATCATCCGGCATTCGGGTTCAATTACGACCCCAGCCACTTTGGTTACCAGCATGTTGATTATGTGCGTTTTATCTATGAATTTTCTGATCGTATTTTTCATGTACACATGAAAGATGCCTACTGGAGCGATGTTCCCATGGGAATTGGCGTTTTCGGTGGACATTCTGAATTTGGCGATAACCGGCGATACTGGAACTTCCGAAGTCTGGGACGCGGTAAGGTGAATTTTGAAAATATCATCAGGGCACTGAATGATATTGGCTACAAAGGTCCATTATCGGTTGAATGGGAAGACAGCGGAATGAACCGCGAAGCCGGCGCCACCGAAGCCTGCCAGTTTGTGAAAAATGTGGATTTTGAACCATCAGACGTGGCTTTTGACGATGCCATGCAAAAAGAAAAATAAATGACAAACAGAAGAAGTTTTATTAAAAAGTCGGCACTTGCCACCGCGGGAGTGGGCGCTGCCGCATCCATGCCGCTTGCTTCGTGCATGGGAGCCAACGAAAAACTGGTGTGTGGATTAATTGGTGCAAAAGGAATGGGATTTTCCGATTTGCAGGCTTTTCTTCGCCAGAAAAATACCGAATGTGCCGCTATCTGCGATGTGGACGAAAATGTGCTGAACCAGCGTATTGCCGATACTGAAAAAATTCAGGGATACAAACCCAAAGGATTTAAGGATTTCAGGAAACTGCTGGAAGAACCGGGAATCGATGTGATTATTATTGGTACACCCGACCATTGGCACTGCATTCCGTTTGTGTATGCTGCCCAGGAAGGGAAACAGATATTTTGTGAAAAACCACTGGCCAACTACATCGAGGAACTGAACATTATGGAACGCGCTGCACAACGGTACGGAAACGTTGTTCAGGTAGGTCAGTGGCAGCGCAGCGATAAGCACTGGCAGGATGCCGTGGCGTTTGTTCATTCAGGAGCGCTGGGGAAAATTCGCAGTGTGCGCACCTGGTCGTACCAGGGCTGGATGAAATCGGTGCCGGTAGTGCCCGACAGCGATGTGCCGGCTGGAGTTGATTATGATTTCTGGCTGGGGCCTGCGCCCCAAAGGCCGTTCAATAAGAATCGTTTTCATTTCACTTTCAGGTGGTTCTGGGATTATGCCGGTGGCATGATGACCGACTGGGGTGTGCACATCATCGATTACGCCTTGTTTGGAATGAATGCCAAAGCGCCCAAATCGGTGATGGCTATGGGCGGCAAGTTTGCCTACCCCGAAGATGCCTGCGAAACACCCGATACCCAGCAGGCACTGTATGAATTCGACGGCTACACCATGCTGTGGGATCACGGAATTGGTATCGATGGCGGCTATTACGGCCGTTCGCATGGCGTTGGTTTTGTTGGCAACAATGGAACACTGGTGGTTGACCGCGGCGGCTGGGAAGTGATTCCCGAGGGTGGCGACAACCCCGCAATGGAGCGGGTGGAGCTGCAAAGAGGCGATGGCCAGGGTTTGAATAACCACATGAAAAATTTCATCGACTGTATAAAAGACAGGGATCTGGTGCCCAATACCAGCATTGAAATTGCCGCCAATACGGCCCGTGTTTGCCACCTCGGAAACATTGCCTTTAAAACCGGTCGCCGGTTGTACTGGGATGCCGATAACAGTAAATTCATCGGCGACGATGATGCCAACAGTTATCTGGTGCCTCAATACCGCGCTCCCTGGGAGTTGCCCAAAGTGTAATGATTTATAGATTAGTCATACTATCATTTGAAATGATGGTATGACTAATTCTTTTTTAACATGAATACATCTTCCCGCCTCTGGTACATCGATAACCTTCGTATTTTTCTTATAAGCCTGGTGGTTTTGCATCACCTGTCCATAACTTATGGCGCACCAGGCAGTTGGTATTACAATGAAACCGAAGCCGGATTTCCTGAAATTATTCCCATGTTATTGTTTGTACTTACCAACCAGTCGTTTTTTATGGGGATGTTCTTTTTTGTTTCGGCCTTTTTTATTTTGCCTTCCCTGAAAAGAAAAGGAACAGGTAAATTTGTAAAGGACCGGCTAATCCGGTTGGGAATTCCGCTCTTGCTGTTCTATTTTATTTTGTCTCCGCTCACTGTTTTTCTTCTTCATCGTTTTATTCGGGGTGATGAGGTTTTTTTGATTGATTTCTGGTTAAATCAAAGAGGTGCAGGATTTGGTCCGCTCTGGTTTGTGGAGGCACTGTTGCTTTTTACCCTGGTATTTTTGCTGGTAAAACCGGAAAAGGTGAACCGACAAATTCCTTTCCCAGGAACGTTTGTCATTCTTCTGGCTGCAATTGCAACCGGTTTTCTTCAATACCTTATCCGCATCTGGCTTCCCGTTGGATGGAGTATGCCGTTTACCAATTTTCAGCTCCCGTTTTTCGTGCAGTATATTTTTCTTTTTGTTTTGGGCATATTAGCCTACAAAAACAACTGGATGGATGCCATTACTTTTACAGCTGCGAAAAAATGGTTTCTGTTTGCGCAGTTTATTCTGTTTATTGTTTTTCCGTTGATTTTTATTCTGGGAGGGTCTTTCGAAGAGGCCGATTTGTTTATGGGAGGAGGTACCTGGCAAAGTGCCGGTTATGCCCTTTTGGAACAGGTGTTGGGTTTCTCCCTGATAATTGGCCTTCTGGGAATTGGAAAAAAATACCTGAACCAGCAGGGTTCCGTTGCCAGACAATTATCCGACAGCGCTTACGGGGTATTTGTTTTCCATACTCCTGTAATTGTAGCAATCGGTATTGTTTTTGCGGGATGGCAAACTTCGCCGCTGCTGAAATTTATTGCACTGGCGCCACTTGCATTAACTGCCTGTTTTGCAATGGCCTCGCTTATTAAAAAAATTCCGGGTGTCAAAAAAATATTCTAATCGATTAAACGGAAATCTCACTGTTGTTTTGTTGTTTTTTAAATTTGGGTAATGGTAACCGAGCTTTCTATGGCAATTTATTACAGGATGTTAACCTTTCGGGTTGCAATCAGTAAAATACTGTGTTTTTTCGCTCTTCCTTTCACGGGTTTGTAAAAAATTTATACTTTTGCAACACTTTTTTCGAACCATGGGCTGGAGAACAAAATACGATGTGGAGTTTAAGGGCCTTAAAGAAGGCCTGCACGAGTTCGAATTTGAAGTTAAAGACGCGTTCTTTGAGCACTTTGAACAGGGACTGGTTACCTTTGGTGACATCAGGGTAAAGGTGACTCTTGAAAAGAGAAGTTCCTTTATAAAACTTTTTTTCAAGATGAAAGGGTGGGTTGAATTAACCTGCGACCGCTGTCTCGAAAATTACCGGCAAAAGATCAAACATAAAAGCGAATTGTTTGTGAAATACGGCGATAACGATTATGAAGATGACGAAATCATCTGGATTTTGCCTGAAGAACACCGGATTAACCTGGCCCAGTTAATTTATGAATATATCATTCTCAGCATTCCCATAAGGCATGTTCACCCCAACAAAAAAGGGGCCACCGGCTGTAATATGGACATGCTGGAACAACTGAAAAAATACGAGCACAAGAAGGAAGAACCGGAAGAAATTACAGACCCGCGTTGGGCGGCATTAAAGAACTGGAATAATAATTAAAAATTAAAATATCATGGCACATCCAAAGAGCAGAATATCGAAAACAAGAAGAGATAAAAGACGTACTCACTACAAAGCATCTCTTCCTACGCTTGCAACATGTTCAAACTGCGGAGCAACGGTAAAGTATCACCACATTTGTCCGGAATGCGGATACTACAGGGGCAAGCAGGTAATTGAAAAAGAAATTGCTGTTTAAAGCAGGGGCTGGTCAAAAAAAAGTGACCAGCTTTTTTTTGCTTTCATTTCGGCTTTCCGGCTTTGTTTTTGAAAGAAACGAATTCCTGATCCGTAAAACAGCGGAAATCAACTGAGAAATAACAACAATGAATGGGCAGCTGTTGAAACAGAGACCACTCTCAAATGGTAACCCTGTAAAATCTGTACCGGTTAAATATAGGAAACAGATTTTGCCAACCCCATAAAAAATTCGTAATTTCAGCCGCAGATTTTTGAGAGAACTGTGTTTTAGTTAGTTGAATTACACCGAGTAAAATGATATTTAAAATGGCGAAGCAAACATCGAACTACGGAGATAACCTGAATCAATCCATCAACATCATTAGCGAAGGAACAATAATTAAAGGCGATATAGCAGCCAATGGCGATATCCGCATTGACGGGGAATTGGTGGGTAACATCAATGCAAAGGGAAGACTGGTGATTGGCCCCAAAGGAAAGGTGGAAGGTGAAATTGATTGTAACAATATTGAAGTTTCGGGGTATATTAAAGGAAAAGTGAAGGTTGTAGAATTGCTTACCATGAAATCTTCAGCCCAAATTTATGGCGATATAATTGCCGGAAAACTGTCCGTAGAGCCGGGATCACTTTTTACAGGAACTTGCACAATGGGCGATTCCAAAGAAAAAAATGAAAAACCGCAGCAAAAAGAGTAAAGAAAAAATTGACGCTTTCATAAGGTATTCAAACCTGGCGTTTGAAATGATGGCAATGATGGTTGCGGGCACATTGCTGGGCTACAAAATTGACCAGTGGCTCGAAAATGAATTCAGGTGGTTCACACTGGTGCTTATGGTTTTATCGGTAGCAGGTTCTGTAATTTATTTTATCCGAAAACTAATAAAATGATGAGCAAAGAACTAAAACGGTTTATTCTGAAAATTTTTATTGCAGCTGCTGTGCTGGCAGCCTTGGGTTGGTTGGTATTTACCTGGATTGTTCCAGGGCAGTATTTGCTCATTCTGCCCTGGATGCTTGTGTTTTTTGCAGCAGTCACCATAGCCACACATGCTTATCAGGTTAAGTTGGCTCATAAAAACATGGTACTGTTTACCCGGTACAGCATGCTTTTCCCTCTTTTCAGGCTACTCGTTTATTCGGCATTTGCCATGGGATACCTGGCTGTAAATTCCGACAATGCAGCCGTTTTTGTAGTCTGCCTTGTGGTCGTTTATGTCACGTTTACATTTTTCGAGGTTTCCGATCTGGCCCGCATTGTCAGGAAAAACCGGGAATAAAAAATTTAAAAATCTCTTTGCCCTGAATTATTATCAAATAAAAGTAGCCGGATAGAAATTTCTTTTAAATTTGTGCAACTTGAATTACAGAAAAAAGTGATGCCAACATTTTCCCAAAAGGTGATATTTACCTTAATGATGGCTGTTTTCTGGGTTAATCCGGTAGCAGCCCAATCCGGTTCAGGGCCAAATGCCCACGCTGACGGAAAGGAAGTTACAGAGGAAAATTTTGATGCGGGCAAATTCGTAATTGAACACGTTTTGGACGCCTACGACTGGCACATTGCAACCTTTGGTAACAACCACATCAGCGTGCCGCTTCCGGTTATTTTATACAGCAAAAATCCTCAATGGCACGAGGATCAAAACCTGCACATTTTTATGTCTTCCAAATTTCATCACGGGCATACCGATTACAAAGGTTTCCGCATCTCACGCAGTGAACAATACAACGGCAAAATTGTAGAAGTGAATGAACAGGGGCATGAAATCGGCCGACCGGTAGATCTTTCCTTTACCAAGGCTGTAGCCGGTGCAGTTGTTTCGGTTATTGTACTTTTCTCCCTGCTTTTTGCTGCTGCCCATACTGCCGGACAAAACCGTGGCAGGGCTCCGTCGGGAGCGCAAAATCTTGTAGAGCCTATCGTTGTTTTTATTCGCGATGAAATTGCAAGGCCATCCATAGGCGAAAAGCATTACAAGCGTTTTATGCCGCCGCTTCTCACTCTTTTCTTTTTTATTTTATTGAATAACCTGCTGGGTTTGATACCCATTTTCCCTTTTGGGGCCAATGTTACCGGAAATATTTCGGTTACACTGGTGCTGGCACTTTTTACATTTCTTGTAACCAATATCAGTGGTAACAGGCATTACTGGAAAGAAGTTTTGAACCCGGATGTACCTCTTTTGCTGAAGTTCCCCATTCCGTTAATGCCTTTCTTGGAATTAACAGGAATGTTTACCAAACCGTTTGTGCTGATGATCCGGCTGTTTGCCAACATGCTGGCCGGGCACATGATTGTTACGGTTTTCCTGAGTTTGATTTTTATTTTCAGCAGTTTGATGGGACCGGCTGCCGGCTATGGGGTTAGTCCCATTTCAGTGGCCTTTGCGGTTTTCATAACATTGCTAGATGTGTTGGTTTCATTCATTCAGGCGTATGTTTTTACCCTTCTGTCGGCCATCTATTTTGGAATGGCATCGGCAGAAGAACATTAATATTCATTTTTAAATTTAAAGCTATGTTATCAGCTATTTTAAGTGTGTTGCTACAAGTTTCCGAGGGTGCTGCCCAGTTTAGTGAGTTGGGGGCGGCCTTTGCAGCAGCCTTAACGGCTTTTGGTGCCGCTTTCGGCATCAGTCGGATAGGTGTTGCTGCCATGGAAGCCATTGCACGACAGCCCGAGGCCAGTGGAGATATTCGCTCCAACATGATTGTTTCGGCAGCATTGATTGAAGGGGTTTCCTTCTTCGCCGTTATTGTTTGTGCGTTGGTTTTGTTTGTGTAGCTAAAGCATTGAAACAGCCACCTTCGGGATTGCCGGAGGTGCTGTTTCTTTTTGAATTAAGGTTGGTTTGAAAACAAAAATATTCTGGTTATGGAACTGGTAACTCCGAATGTAGGTACAATATTTTGGATGATTATTGTTTTTGGGATTGTGGCTTTTGTATTGAAAAAATTTGCCTGGAGACCCATCCTGAATGCCTTGTATGAACGGGAAGAATCGATTGATACAGCTTTAAAGGCTGCCGAAGAAGCCCGATATGAAGTGGAAAAACTGAAAGCCGGGAACGACAAGCTGATTACCGATGCCCGACGGGAAAAAGATTCCATTCTTCGCGAAGCCATGAACCTGAAAGAAGGGATAATTGCCGAGGCGAAAGAAAAAGCATCGACTGAAACGCAGAGAAGTATTGAGAATGCCCGACAGCAGATACAAAATGAAAAAGATAAAGCCATTAATGAAATGAAAAAGCAGATGACGGAGATTTCGTTTTTAATTGCGGAAAAAATCATCAGAAAAGAAATGGCAGATCCAAAAGAACACCAGCAGTTGGTGAGCGAGTTATTAGATGAAATTAAACTGAATTGAAGGGATGGATGAAAGTGCAATCACGGTAAGATATGCCAAAGCAGTTTTTTCTCTGGCCAAAGAGAACAATCAGCTTTCTATCCTGAAGAAGGATGCCGAACTGATAGCAGCCGTTTGCCGTCAATCGGCCGATTTTAACAGGTTTCTGAAAAATCCGGTGGTAAAAACTTCTGAAAAAATAAGGCTTATTCATTTGATTTTTAAAGAAAAAGCAGATGTGCTTTCCTTGAATTTTCTCACCCTGATGACGCAAAACAAACGCGAGGAATTTATTCCGGCAGTCTGTCGAAACATACTGTCTCTTATTCGGGAAGAAAAAAATATAAAAACTGCGGTTTTGACTACCGCCGTTGAAATGGATGAAGACCTGCTTCAAAAAGCAGAAAAAATCCTTGAAAAAGAACTGGGAACACAGGTAGAACTGACTGGACGGGTAAACCCGCACATCATTGGAGGTGTTGTATTGCAGATTGACGGAAAGCAATACGACGACAGCATAGCCACTCAGCTCAAAAAACTGAAACAGGAATTTTTAAAAACGGAAGTGTGATGGGTATTTAACGGATGAATTGAAAAAAGACACAACAAAAGATGATACATATTAAACCGGCAGAAATTTCTGAAATCCTGAAGCAGCAACTGAAAGGCTTTCAAACCGACGCTCAACTGGAAGAGGTTGGAACGGTGCTTCAGGTAGGTGACGGCATTGCACGTATTTATGGTCTTTCCAATGTGGAATCGAACGAAATGATAGAGTTCGAAGGTGGCATTAAGGGTATTGTTCTTAACCTGGAACAAGACAATGTGGGAGCTGTTTTGCTGGGGCCATCCCAGGTGGTAAAAGAAGGCGATACGGTAAAGCGGTTGAAGCACATTGCCTCCATAAGAGTAGGGGAGAAACTGTTGGGAAGAGTGGTTAACACCATTGGTGAGCCGCTCGACGGACATGGACCCATTGGTGGCGAATTGATCGAACTCCCGCTTGAACGGAAGGCGCCGGGTGTAATTTTTCGCCAGCCGGTAAAAGAACCGCTGCAAACCGGACTGAAAGCTATCGACGCAATGGTTCCCATCGGGCGGGGCCAGCGCGAGCTGATAATTGGCGACCGCCAGACCGGAAAAACAGCCGTAGCTATCGACACCATCATCAATCAGCGCGAAAACTTTGAAAGGGGAAAACCGGTTTACTGCATTTATGTAGCTATTGGGCAGAAAGGTTCCACCGTGGCCAACATCGCTTCAACCCTACAGAAACATGGGGCCATGGAGTATTCCATCATTGTTTCTTCCACCGCTTCCGACCCGGCTGCCCTGCAGTTTTATGCCCCTTATGCCGGCATGGCCATCGGAGAATATTTTCGCGACACCGGCCGCGATGCGCTGATCGTGCTCGACGACCTGTCGAAGCAGGCGGTTTCGTACCGAGAAGTGTCCCTGCTTTTGAGGCGCCCACCGGGGCGCGAGGCATTCCCGGGCGATGTTTTTTACCTGCACTCGAGGCTGCTCGAGCGGGCGGCAAAAATCATTGAGTCGGACGAAATAGCAGCCCAAATGAACGACCTGCCCGAAGGCTTAAAAAGAAAAGTGAAAGGTGGGGGTTCGCTCACTGCACTTCCCATTATTGAAACCCAGGCAGGCGACGTTTCAGCCTATATTCCAACCAACGTAATTTCCATTACCGACGGGCAGATTTTTCTGGAGTCGAATCTGTTTAATTCCGGGTTCAGGCCTGCAATTAACGTGGGAATTTCTGTTTCGAGGGTTGGAGGCAATGCCCAGATTAAACCGATGAAAAAAATTGCCGGTACATTGAAACTCGACCAGGCACAGTACCGCGAACTGGAGGCTTTTTCCAAATTCGGCTCCGACCTCGATGCAGCTACCCTGAGGGTACTCGACAAGGGAAGAAAAAATATGGAAATACTGAAGCAAAATCAATATTCACCCATGAAGGTGGAGCATCAGGTTGCCATTATTTACTGCGGGGTGAATGAATTCTTGCGTAGCTTACCAATCAATCAAATAAAAAACTTTGAAAATACTTTTCTGGAACTGATGGAAATGGAGCACCGCGATATTCTGGACTCTATTAAAGAGGGGTACCTGACTGAAAAAATAGAGACTGTGCTCAGGCAGGTTGCTGCCGAAGCGGCCAAAAAAATGAAAAAGGAAGCGGAGATTTAAGAAAAAGAGTTGAATGGCAGGGTTAAAGGAAATAAGAACACGCATTGTATCGGTTAAAACCACCCGGCAGGTAACCAGTGCAATGAAAATGGTTTCGGCATCGAGGCTGAAGAAAGCCCAGGATGCCATCCTGCGAATAAGACCTTATGCCGAAAAGTTGCAAAATATTTTAACCTCGTTAAGTGCCAGCCTCAGCGATTCAAATGATTCGGTTTATGCAAAACCGCGCGAACCCGAAAAAATACTGGTGGTGCTTATTTCATCAAACCGCGGATTGTGCGGTGGATTTAATCTGAATATTGCCAAAAAGGCTGTGGAACTGGTAAATACCAAATACAGCCTTCAGAACCAGTTGGAGGAGCTGGACATTATTTGCATCGGGAAACAGGGCGAGCGGCAAGTGAAAACAAGAGGCATGCATGTAGTCGAAAGTTACCACGATTTGTACGATCATTTCGATAAGGATCATGTGTTTGAAATGGCAGAAAAAATAATGAAGTGGTTTGTCGATGGTAAATACGACCGGGTGGAACTGGTTTACAACCAGTTTTTGAATGCTGCCATTCAAAACAATGTAGCCGAGCAGTTTCTTCCTGTTGAAATTGAAGAGAAAAAGGGGCTGAAAGAATATTACGACTATATTTTTGAACCCACAAAGGAATATATTGTAAAAGAATTAATTCCGCGAAGTTTGAAAATTCAGTTTTATAAGGCCATGCTCGATTCGCATGCAGCAGAACATGGCGCACGAATGACTGCCATGCACCAGGCTACCGATAATGCCACCGAATTGCTTAAGGATTTGAGTTTGCAGTATAACAAGCTCCGGCAGGCATCCATCACCAATGAAATTCTTGAAATTGTTGGCGGCGCCGAGGCACTGAGGGGTTAACCGGTTTCTATTTTTCTGATTACAATGATGAGGTTGGTAGCCGGCTGAAACCCAAATTTCATGGCATTGTTTCTGAATTCTTCCACCTGTGGCAAAAGGGTTTCATATTCTTTTCTACCTTTAATTTTTTCCAGCATCTGCTTCATTTTTTCTACCCTGAGCTCCAATTCTGCCTCATCTTCCACCAGGTTCACGTTCCGCTTTTGCTCAAAGAAAAACTGCACCGGTAATTCAGCCTGTTTCAGCATGTGTAAAATGGCGTCCTTTGTAAAGGTTTTCCGGTGAAAACGGCCCTGCAAACGGTCGATGCGGCTGCGAAAATGATGATACATTTTATGCACTTCCTGAGCCGGGTTCAGATTATTGCTGATGGTTTCGTTAATGATGATGAAGCCTCCGGGTTTCGTTACCCGTTTTATCTCTTTTAGTCCCTTTTTAATTTTTGGCAAATGATGCAACGCCATGGAAATGCTGACCACATCGAATGAGTTGTCTTCAAAACCGAGCTTTTCTGCTTCCATTTCCATGAATGTCACATCGGGATGATATTTCCGTGCTACTTTCAGCGATTCATCATGTGGGTCGATACCGGTTATTTTTGCGCCGGGAAACGTTTTTTTCAACACATTCAGAAATCCCCCTTTTCCTGTGCCCACATCAAGCACACTTCGGGATTTTATATCTTTAAAATAGTTTATGAGTGGTTCCATGCTTTTGGAAATCCTGTTTAATTTTCGTAATATGTTTATGGCCCCGAGGCTGCAAATGTACAAAATCCATGAAAATGGCTTCGCAATACTAATTTAAATCAGCAAAAGCAGGGCCGAAAGGGCGGTAACAATAATGACAAAAGCACGATAAGTTTTATCGGGTATTTTTTTCACGAGCCAGATGCCCCCGATTGCGCCGGCTGCAATTCCTGGCAACAAAATCAAATCCAGTTTCAGCGTTTCCCGGGTAATGGTTTCCCACACAAAAATGTGCAGAGGAAACTTAATGAGATTGATGATAAGAAAGAACCAGGCGCCGGTGCCAATGAAGTTGTTTTTAGGCAGGTGCATAGCCAGCAGGTAAATGGCAAAAATGGGTCCGGCAACGTTGCCAATCATGGTGGCAAAACCGCCCAAAACTCCCATTGATGCTGCAAACCACCAGGTATCGGGAAAAAATTGCCGGCTTTTCTGCCGGTCTTTCCAAAGCATCAGCCCAATGCATAAAAAAACCAGAATGGCAATGATGTTTTTAAACCATTCATCATTCACCACTTCTCCTACCCAAAGGGCAATGCCAATGCCGGCAAACGCCCACGGAAAAAGTTTCCAAAGAAAATGCCAGCGGGCATGGCGGTGGTAATATCCTACTCCAAACCAGTCGGCCATCATTAAAATGGGTAGCAATATGCCTGTGGAAGCTTTTCCGCCAAAAATGATAGCCATTACCGGCACAACAAACATGGAAACACCGGGTACACCCACCTTCGACATGCCGATGAGCATGGCACAAAAAAACAGCAAAAGCCACTGAAGCAGTGAGAATTCAATCATTTTTGTTGGATTTTCAGGCGGCAAAGGTATAAGAAAACATCGGGGCAGGCAACGGCTTAAATGATTTTACTTTCCAGCTCTTTCAGCTCCTCTTCATTTATTTCGCCAAACCAGTCTCTCAGTTTTTTTCTTGCTTTCGCTTTAATTTCCGGGGTTATATTCGACGATACCTGCGTGAGCGCAAACAACAACACGCCCAAATCGTCGGTATATCCAATCAGCGGTGTAAAATCGAATATGGCGTCGGTAGGTAGAATGAAATACCCCAAAGCAGCTGCAATGGTCAATTTGGTTTTCAGCCCTACCTGCTTGTCGTTCATTACATAATACAAAAGTAAGGCTGCATAAACCACCTTAATTCCTGCCGCTGTTGAAAACTGTTTGATTTTCTTCCAAAGCGATTCTTCCGAGAAATGTTTTGCAAACTGATTGTTATCCATGGTCAAACTTCTTTGCTTCTGTTAATCCTGACTTTTCAACAAACAAATTAAACAAAAAAATAGGTTAAAATACTTTCAGATATTTTTTAGTTTTGTGGTTTATTTTAAACAGAAATAGTATGACTGATATACCTCGTAAGTTAATTGTTCCCAAAAATGTAACCGATGCATTGCGCATAGTGAAATACCCGGGAAGCGTTGAAGATGTTGTTTCGCTGGATATGGTTCAGGAAGTCAGAATTGCCGGACAGCGAGTGAGTTTTTCACTGGTTTTTCAAAAAAGCGACGACCCGAACATTGAAGCCCTGGTGCTTGCCTGCGAAAAAGCCATTAAAGAATACCTGGGTGATGAAGTTGAAATAGAAGACAACATTACCGTAAAGTTTCTGCATAACATGGAAAGGCCTGTATTGCCGGGTGTGAAAAACATTATTGCTGTGGCTTCGGGCAAGGGCGGAGTGGGCAAATCAACCGTTGCGGTGAACCTGGCAGTAGCACTTGCCAAAGCCGGCGCAAGGGTAGGATTGATTGACGCCGATATTTTCGGCCCGTCGGTACCCAAAATGTTTGGCGCTGAAGATACACGGCCCACCGGAGAAAAAATCGATGGGCGCGACATGATCAACCCGGTAGAAAAATACGGGGTTAAGTTTTTGTCCATCGGCTTTTTTGTGGATGCCGAAAATGCCATTATCTGGCGTGGGCCCATGGCCTCCAACGCGTTGAAACAACTCATAATGGATGCCAACTGGGGAGAGTTGGATTACATGCTCATCGACCTGCCTCCGGGCACCAGCGACATTCACCTCACCCTGGTACAAACCCTTCCGGTTACCGGTGCAGTAATTGTTACCACACCGCAGGCCGTTGCCCTGGCCGATGTAATCAGGGGCGCCAGTATGTTCCAGAGCAAATCCATCGATGTGCCTGTTTTGGGGCTCGTCGAAAATATGGCCTGGTTTACACCTGCCGAACTGCCCAACAACCGGTATTACATTTTCGGGCAAAACGGCGGAAAAGAGCTGGCCGACAAACTGGGACTGAAACTGCTGGGACAGATTCCAATTGTGCAAAGCATTCGCGAAGGTGGCGACGAGGGAGTTCCCACCGCCCTGAATGCCGGTACGGTAACGGGAATGGCTTTTGCCGAAGTGGCTAAAAATGTGGCTCATCAGGTACATTTACGCAACATTGAACGGGCGCCAACCAAAAAAGTAAAGATTACCCGAAAATAGCCCAAAATTTCCCCTGTGGGAAGATGCTGGATAATTGAGGCAGCAGCGGTTTAAAATTTTATATTTTTGTGCCTTTGCCAACGGAATAAAATCGGGGCTTTTTGTTACAATAATCTGCCAAATTCAGAGTTTATTCCTAAAGCTATTTAAAAACTGTTTTTGAAGCGATTTTTACTACATATTGTCGGGTTATTGCTGCTCATGCCGCTATATCAGGGGTGTTCTACCGAAAAGAATACCTTTGCCTCGCGTACATACCACCGCGTTACCTCGAAATACAACGTATATTTCAATGCCAGTGAAAGCTTTGAATCGGGCCTGGAAAGAATAGAATCGGACCTTGAAGATGATTTTACGCGGTTGTTGCCCATTTACAAGGAGAGCGACCCTGCTGCAGCCAATATGGTTAAATCGGATATGGACTATGCCGTTTTGAAGGCATCCAAGCTCATTGAACTTCATTCTATTACCGAAAAGCCCAAACGCCGCCGCCGCCGTACACGCCGTTATCAGGAGTTTGCAAGCCAGGAAGAATTTAACCCGTGGATTGACCAAAGTTACCTGCTGATTGGCAAAGCCTATTTTTACCAGCACAACTTTATGGCTGCCATCGATAATTTGTCTTACGTATTGCGGAAATATCCCGATGGCGAAGCCCGTCACGAGACCCAAATCTGGCTTTTGCGGAGTTATGCCGAGCTGGAACGGTTTGCCGAAGCCTCGGAAGTAATTCAGGCCGTTCAAAACGACCGGAGTTTTCCCCGAAAGCTGGAACGCGAACTTGCCATTGCCACGGCTGATTTTTACATGAAGCAATATGATTACGATGAAGCCATCAAGTTTATTGATATTGCCCTGGGAAAAACCTTTTGGCGAAAACAGAAAGCCCGGCTTCAGTACATCGAGGCCCAGCTGTATGAAGAGCTTGGCAAATCCATGCTTGCAGCCGAAGCATACCAGAAAGTTACCCGCATGAACCCCGATTACCGGATGGCTTTCAATGCAAAAATCAATGCTGCCGGTATGTTTTCAGGAGAAGGAGATGCCGAAAAAACGAAAAAAGAGTTGAACAAAATGCTCCGCGATAAAAAGAACGTGGAGTTTCGCGACCAGATTTATTATGCCCTTGGGAATATTTTCTTCAGGGAAGGAAACCGCGATGTGGCCATCGACAATTACCGTAAATCAGTGGCCAGCAGTTACAACAACCAGTTTCAGCGCGCACAGTCGTCCATTACCGTTGCCGATATTTACTTCGATTTGCAAAATTACCGGGATGCCCAGGCCTACTACGACAGCGCCATGATCATAATCGACGAAACGTATCCCAACTATGAAAAACTTTCTTCGCAATACCGAAGTTTGTCCAACCTGGTTGAAAACCTGTTTATGGTAGAACGTGAAGATAGCCTGCAGCGCATTGCACAAATGCCGGATAATGAACGTGATGCATTTATTGCCAGATTGATGCGTGAAGAACAGGAACGCCAGCGCGATGCTGAAAGCCTGGCAATGCAGGGGCAGCGCGATCAGGGGTATTACCGCTCAAACCGTTACCGCATGGGAATGGGGAGCGGGCAACAGGGTGCCGGATGGTATTTTTATAATCCGCAAACGGTGGCTTATGGTCAGGTTACATTCCAGCAACGCTGGGGCCAGCGCCAGCTCGAAGATAACTGGCGGCGATCCAACAAAAGCACCGTTTCAATGGATGAGATGGACGAAATGGCTGAAATAATCGATTCTTCGCAGATTGTTGTTCGGGTGGAGGACCCGTTGCAAAAAGATTTTTATACGCAGGATTTACCCCTGACCGATTCACTGATGGCCCTGTCGCACGACCGCATAAGGGATGCCTTGTACAATGCCGGGAAAATATATAAATCGGAGTTTTCAAACTACCAGCGCTCTGCCGAGTCGTTCGAGGAGCTGATGAGGCGCTACCCAAACAACATTTACCAGCTTTCGGCATACTTCGATTTATACGACCTCTATGAACTGATGGGAGACAGGGAAAAATCGGATTACTACCGAAACCTCATCATTTCGAGGTTCCCCGAAAGTAAATATGCGCAATACCTTATTAATCCGAACTTTTTTGTTGAAATGCAGGCCCGTACCGACAGCCTGAACCGCATGTACGAGGAAACATTCAGAAACTACCGCTCGGGCAACTACAGAAATGTGATAACCCTGACAGACGAAATGAGGAAAATGAACCCCGACAGCCTGATGCTTCCAAAGCTATATTTTATGGAAACCATAGCACAGGGAACGCAAACCGATATTCATCAGTTTGAAAGCCTGCTGAAAGGGTACGTCGAAACCTGGCCTTCAGCCGATCCTACCCCTCTGGCCAATGAAATTCTAACGCTTATACAGGACAGTACCCTGGCTGATTACCAAAAACTGGTGGACATGGGCTACATCAATGAAGAAATTCAGAATGAAGAAATTTTACTGGCCGGTCAAAGAGAAAACGATGAATTTGGCGGAAGATTTTCGTATGACGATGATTTGCTGCACTATTTTGTCATTGCATATCCCAATACTGTAAAAGTAGATTTAAACCGGCTGAAATTCGATATTGCCAATTACAACATCGATCACTACACCAAAATTGATTTCGACATTGAAACAGAATCGCTGAACGAACGGACAAACCTGGTTGTGGTAAGGGCATTAAGCAACAAGGAAGACGGTGTAATTTACCACCGTGCCATTATTCGCAGGGCTCCGGTTTTCAATACATTGAGTGGCATTGACTATGTAAACTTTGCCATTTCATCAACCAACTACAGGCAAATCCTTTCGGAAAAATCCATTGCCGATTACCTGAAGTTTTTTGTGAAAAATTACAGTCGCTATATTGGCCCCGACTTTAGCGACGAAGAATTTGAAATTTCTCCGGAAGAACTGATGGCCCGGGCGCGCGAAGAGGAGCAGATGTTACGTGATCGGGGTGAGTTCAGGGTGGTTGAAACCGGGGGTGCTCCTTTGTTCTCAACAGCCATCGATACCACCCAGAATTTTGTGCTCGCGGTAAAAGATACCCGAATGTCGATGCGGCAAACCCTGAACGGATTCGCCCAGTTCAACCGCGACGAGTTTCGTGGCTGGAATCTGGCCACTCAGCAGAGGCAAACAGGTGAATATCAGCTTTTGGTGGTTCAGGGAATTCCTTCGCTGAACGAGGCTATGTCGTATTTCCGCACCGTGGTTATTACGCGTAGTCTGTTCGAGCCGCTGGGGCAGGCTACTTACCGGAACTTCCTGATTACGACCGAAAACCTTGAAACTCTGATTGAGGAAAACAAGGTGGAAGATTACATCGATTTTTTTCGCAACAACTACATACAGCGTAGCCCGGCACAACAACAGCAAACAACTCCTGCCCCGCCTGCGCAGCAAGCACCACAAACCGGCGCCGAACAGCCGGAGGATGCTCAGCCGGTTAGCCCCGAAACCTATTCCGGACCGTACAGCACAGAAATAGAAAAACCGCATTATTTTGTTTTTGTTATTCCTTTGGAAGGAGTTGACAGGGCCAGGTTTGTTGACGGGATTGAGCAGTTCAACCAGGCCAGCGGCGAAGAGAGGATGGTTATTGAAGAGACGGCCATCGATGATTTCAGGGTTGCTGTGATTATTTCCGGATTGCCCGACAAGGAAGCTGCCACACGCTATTCGCGCACGGTGGTACAAAACCGCGATCTTTATACGCCGTTGGGGCAGGCCAACTACCGCAATTTCCTGATTTCCGAAGAAAACTTCGACATTTTTTTGCAGGAGAAGAACATCAACGCCTACATGGATTTTTACAAACTCATTTACCTCGGTGAATAACCGGGTTAAAGTTTGTTAAGCACCACCCCGGCACTTTTTTTGTTTGTACCTTTACCTTCAATGAAAACAATTTAGGAGAAGAGAATATGAGAAAACCAAGAATACTTTGGGTTGACGACGAAATAGACGTGCTGCGTGCACACATCATTTTTCTGGAAAGCAAGGATTATGAAGTTGAAACTGCCAATAACGGGCTGGATGCCATCGAAGAGGTTAAAGCTAAATTTTTCGACATCATTTTTCTGGATGAAAACATGCCGGGAATGTCCGGCCTGGAAACGCTGAACGAAATAAAATCGGTTTCGCCCAATGTGCCCGTGGTGATGATTACCAAAAGCGAAGAAGAAAATATTATGGACGAGGCTATCGGCTCAAAAATTGCCGATTACCTTATTAAACCAGTGAATCCCAAACAAATTTTGCTTTCACTGAAAAAAAATATAGACCAGAAACGGCTGGTGACACAGCAAACCACGTCGGCCTATCAAACACAATTTTCACAAATTGGCATGCGTATAAACGACCGGTTGAATTACAACGAATGGGTTGATATTTATAAAAAGCTGGTTCACTGGGAAATTGAATTGGGTGCATCGGAAGATGCCGCCATGGACCAGGTGCTAACCATGCAAAAGGAGGATGCCAACAAGGCTTTTTTTAAGTTCATCAAAGAAAATTACCTGGAATGGCTGAACAAGGACAGGAGCGAAAGACCGCAGCTTTCGCAGGATGTATTTCAGGAAAAAGTATTTCCCTTGCTTGATGCAGGTGATAAAGTATTTGTTTTGGTTATCGACAACCTCCGGTTTGACCAGTGGCGAACCATAAGTCCGGTTTTCGAAGAATATTTCCGTGTAGATACTGATGAGCTATACCTGAGTATTCTGCCTACGGCCACTATGTATGCCCGAAATGCCATGTTTGCCGGCATGTTGCCGGCAGAAATCGAAAGGGTTTATCCCGACTTGTGGGAAGACGATGACAACGAAGGACATAAAAACCGGCACGAAGAACAGTTGTTACGTAATCAACTAAAACGTCATGGCCGGAAAGAAAAGCTCTATTTCGAAAAAGTTTCGGGAATTCGACGCGACCGGCAGACGTCTGAAAGCCTGAACAATATTCTGGACAGCGACCTTTCGGTAATGGTTTTCAACTTTGTGGATATGATTTCGCATGCACGTACCGAAATGGATATGATTCGTGAACTGGCAAATAATGAAAAGGCTTACCGGTCGCTTACCCTGAGCTGGTTTAACCACTCGTCGTTACGCGACCTTATTCGCAGTCTGGCCGGCAATAACATTAAACTGGTGGTAACTACCGACCATGGCGCCATTAGGGTTGATAATGCAGTAAAGGTTATCGGCGACCGCGAAACCAACACCAACCTGCGGTACAAGTTGGGCAAAAACCTGAATTACAAATCGAAACATGTATTTGAAGTGCGCGACCCGAGGCTGGCTTACCTGCCCTCGCGTAACGTGAGTACCAGCTATATTTTTGCCCACAACAGCGACTTTTTTGCCTATCCGAATAATTATAATTACTACGCAAACTATTACAAAGACACGTTCCAGCATGGCGGAATTTCGCTGGAAGAAATGATTATTCCTCTGGTTACGATGGTGCCGAAAGGGTAGCAGGAGCAACACTCCTTTTTACCACAAAATCTCCCTTTTCAGCGCCAATTTTCCGGCCAATAACCGGGCATTTAATCATGAGCAAAAAGAAAAGCCGCGGGTCTGATTCAAACATCAGTCCTTCGTAGTTGCCCATTCCTTTTGAGATGATGAGATCGGCCTCTTGGTAAATTTTCTGAAACTCCGTGCTCACACGTTGCAGCAATGTAGAGGGGGCATCGTCGCCATTGGAGATGATTTTTGCCACATGTTGAATTCCCACCTCGCGGGCTTCCTTTTCAGTTGCATCGTTCAATACCGGCTTTTCGCGCACGGCAAACCAAACATCCGGGTGATTAATGGTTTCGAGAAACAGCCTATCCAGAACAATTTCGCCGCAATTGTCGCCCAGGTATAAAATGGTTTTTGCCTTGCTTATTTCATATTGAAGTTGTTGAGAATGATCTATGGCAAAAGCTGAATTCAATACTTTTTCAATGGTTCCTTCCACATCGAAATGGTTTGTGGGGCCAAAATCGATGATGTTACCTGCAATGGCCAGCCGCAGTGCCGTATCGATCGGATTTTTTGAATTGCGAACCATTTCGCGGAATTCATTGTAACGTTCGAGCATGAGGCGGTTGCCTTCCTGTTTTTCCTTGCGGTAAGGATCTTCCACGATTGAATAGTTTTTCAACCGCGCCAGCAAATTGCGGGTGATTTCGGGTGAAAAGCTATTTTTCAAATCAATTGAGGCAATTTCTTTCAGTAATTCGCCTACAACGTGGTCTCGTTTTTCTTCCGGGATTTGATATTTTTCGAGTCGCTGCTGCAGTGCTTTTACCTGGCAAATCAAACATTCGTAGTTCATGATTCCAAAAATAAAAAACAATTCAGACAATTAATTAAAGAACCTTAGTTCATTTTAATTTCTAACGAAAAAGGAAATAAAATCTTTACATTCGCATAAACAATTCAATTATAAGTTATGCGCGTTTTTTTCGTTTTGTTTTTTGTACTTGTTCAAAATTACTCAATGTTTAGCCAACCTCTCCCCAATGTTGAATTTCAAACTTCAACGGGAAAAATTGTTGTGGAAATTGACACCATTCATGCGCCGGTAACAGCCAAAAACTTTCTGGAACACGTTGAAAAAGGAACTTTTAATAATGCTGTTTTCTATCGCACAGTCCGATTAGATAATCAGCCAAATAATGAAATTAAAATTGAGGTCATTCAGGGTGGATTATTTGCAGATGCAGAAATTGAAAAACACCCGGGAATACGGCACGAAACCACAAAAGAAACCGGTTTAAAGCACCTAGACGGAACAATTTCAATGGCACGAAACGAACCGGGTACAGCTTCCACCGAGTTTTTTATTTGCATTGGCAACCAGCCCGAACTGGATTTTGGCGGCAAACGCAATTCTGACGGGCAGGGATTTGCCGCGTTTGGAAGGGTGATTGAAGGAATGGATGTTGTAAGAGAAATTCAGAAGTTACCAGATGAAAATCAGTACTTTAAAAATCCGGTGCAGATTCTTTCAGTTAAAAGAGCAAAATAAAAAATGGCCCCGAAAGGCCATTTTAAACAAGAGAGACTAACTTATTTATGGTAGTGTTAAAACCTCCGTTTCAGGATCCCAGCCTCCAAGTCCGGGAACAAAGTGTTCCAGGCTCATGGTCAGTACTTTTCCGCTGGCGGTGCCGCTTCCGGTGACAAAAACATCGCCGTAATCGTTACTGTACCAGGCTGCCTGTTCTTCAACAGTCACATTCTCACCTTCCACAACTATGGTAATGTCGTAGCCGGCCTCGTACAGTCCTTTGGCTTTGTACAGCGTTAAACTGCCTACTTCCAGCTTTTCAATATCCACAGTCCATTCATCTTCAAAAAATACCGAAGTGAAAGTTCCTGTTCCGATCGGCGTGTATCTGAAAGATGCCCGGTAGGAAGTTTTATTGTACAGCTCCGAAGCATTATCGCTTGTTAGCGTGAGGTTAAAAACATAGGTCTTGGTGGGATCTATTTGGCCGGGTTCAACCAGTGGAACTATTTTTAAATTGGCAGAACCTTCTCCATCTTCAAATGCAACCGAATTGCTTTCCAAATCAAAAACACCTTCTATATCTTCGTTCATTTCCAGTTCAACGCTGGCAGTTGTCGTGGCAGACAAATCTGAACGAACTAACTGAACAAGAACTGAAAAATCATTTTCGGCAGATAAAACATTCCCGGAAACTACAGGTGAACTGAACGCCACATAAGGCGCATCCGGTTCGTACAACGTACCCATGTTTTCCTGGTCGCAGGAAAATAGAGACACTGCAAAAAGTATCAGTATTAAATATGTATGTTTCATAATGATTGTTTTTAAGATTAATTGCTGGCGAACGGATTTTGGTCGGCCGTTTCGTCCATGTTTTTATTCCCGTCGAATTCAGATTGCGGAATAGCCATCACAAAATCGGGATATTCCGGATCCAGTGTATTTCGGGTAACCAGTTTATCGGGATGGTTGCTGCCTTCAAAATCGCGCGTAAAGCCGGTTTTCAGCCGTTTGATATCCATAATGCGGCCAACTTCGCCCCACAATTCAATCCTGCGCTGTAAAATGATTTCATCGAGCAAAGTCACCGGTCCGCCGGCAGGTGTTGTTGGTCCGTTGGCATCGGTGGTTGTTAAGGTGTTGGCATTGGTACGCGATGCGATGTTGTAATCCGGATTGCGTTCGGCCATCAAATCTTCAAGCATAGCTCTTGCCTCGCCATATTTCCCCTGCATGCACATGGCTTCTGCTGCAAGGAGCATCATTTCCTCGTGGCGCATCAGAATGTAATCGCCCAGTGCATTGTTCGCATCAGAAAACCGGAATTTGAACTGGTTGTAACTGACTTCGGTTCCCAGCTCCGACTCATTTTCAATTGGGCCATACCACCAGTTGTTTTTGCGTACATCGGTATCGGGCATCTGATTATATAACCAAGAACTGACACATTTCCTTGATGATTGTGCATAAAATTCAGTGCTGGCATCCATGTGTGAAAAGAACGATGCGTAACTGGTTGACTGGTCAGCCACAATTCGTAAGCCCCAAAGAACGGTTTGGGCTGTAGCATCATTAAATGCAAAACCTTTGTTCAACTGTTCCAGGGTCAGCATGGATGTTCCACCGCTCATGGCCGTTTTTGCTGCCGCTTCGGCTGTTACCCAGTCATTTTTTTCGAGTGCAATATTTGCTTTTATTCCGTTTGCCACATAAAAATCGATATGCGACGGATGAGTTCGTGGTGCAGCCACATCAGGATCTAGTAAACGGAGTGCCTCTTCCATGTCGGCATCGATTTGTGCATACACTTCCGCCACTGTTCCCCGTGGTTTTCCTTCAGAAGTGTTTGTAGTAGGCTCGGTGTATATGGGCACTCCCGGAGCATTCTCGTTACCGATATAAGTTTGCTGATAGAACCGAATGAGGTTAAAGTAGGCATAAGCCCTTAATGTATAAGCCTGCCCAATTATGCTGCTGATTTCGGAAGGGGATCCTTCCATGCCTTCTTCTGCAGCAATTATGGCATTTACATTGGAAATAAGGGTGTAATAAAAATACCAGACCGAGTAAGGACGGCCATCTTTATGGGTATAGTCAGACTTGACGTTGTACCGGTAATCGAACCAGAACCAGCCGTTTCCGCCTTCGTGCTGTACCATATCTTCTGCCATAAGGTCCCAGGTTAAAACAAATGCAGTAACTCCGAATTCTTCAAAAAACCAGCCTTCAGACCATTCCTCAGCCACATACATGGCCCTGTAAATACCATTCAGGGCGACATTGGCTTTTGTTACATCCGAGAATAAAACATCGCCGGATGTGCTGTCAGTAGGATTTGTATCCAGTTCATCCAAACAGGAGACAAAAACTACAGAAACAATAAGTGCTAAAAGAATCTTATATGTTTTCATAATAATTTTATTTTAAAATTTTAATTCGATTCCCAGCAGGCTGGTTCCTACCGGTGTATAAGTAAAATCGGTTCCTCCGGTAAAATTGTGCTGCGGGTTCATACCTTCCAAATGCGAAAACAAAGCCAGATTGTCGAACGATACATAAGCCCTTAATCTTTCAATGCCAACAGTTCTGAGCATATTTCCGGGCAGGGTATATCCAAACGTTAAATTTTTGATGGCAAAATAAGAGGCATCAATCAACAGGTTGTCGGTAGCCGGTCGTGAAAAAGCCGTACCATTTTGAATTCGCGGAATATCGGTTACATCTCCGGGTTTTCTCCATGCTCTTTCTATATTAACTGCATAGTTGGTACCGATATATGTTGGATTCAGCAGTCCCCGGTAAACGCCATCCAATATTTTGCCGCCTACTGAAAAAGTGGTCATAAAAGACAAATCGAAGTTTTTGTAAACGATAAAATTGCTTCCGAAAGCTCCGTAAAAATCGGGAATACGACTTCCGGCAATTACCTTGCTTTGAGTTGCTTTCTGGTAGTCGTCAGAAATATACGGTTCTCCGGGATTTCCCTCTTCGTCGCGGTCGAATACCCAGTAAAGCTGAGAACCTGTAGTAATATCCACACCTGCAGAACGGCTCAGGTAAAATGAGTTTATCTCCTCTCCTTTGCGTTGAATCCGGTTCCCGTCAACTATCTGATCAGCTTCCCCGTCCAACTCTACAATTTCATTTTTCAAAGTTGTCAGGTTCAAATTGGCATTCCAAACAAAGTTGTTTGCCCTTATAATATTCAGGTTGGTATTCAACTCGATACCGGAATTCAGCATTTCGCCAACATTGGCCCAGTAGCTGTCGAAACCAAGCGAAGTGGCCATGGGTTTTTCCATGAGCATATCTACAGTTCTTCGCTGATAATATTCAAATGAAAACTCCAGGCCTTTCAAGAGTACTGCATCGAACCCCACATTCAGGTTGTTGTTTTCTTCCCACTTTATGGAGGTATTTTCGAGCGAAGAGAGCAGGGCGCCGTTTAGATTGGCATTGGCCCAGTCCAAATCGTAAAGCGACTGCCATCCGTAGTATGTTCCAATCCGGTCGTTTCCCTGTTTTCCGTAACTGGCCTTCAGTTTCAGATTATCGATAAAATTGGCACTTTCAAGAAAACGTTCTTCACTGATTCTCCAGGATGCTCCCAATGACCAGAATTTTCCCCACCGGTAATCTTTGTGAAAACGGGATGAACCGTCGGTACGGAAACTTGCTGACAAATAATACCGGTCGGCAAAATCGTAGGTAAGATTGCTTAAAACCGATTCAATGGCATAGTTGTCTTCAAAAGAAGTAAGCAACGAAGTTGTTGAACCCGGTGCAAGCTCTTTTATTCCGGAATAGGGAAAACCGGTTTTTTCAGCTTCCAGTTCATTGATAACCAGTTTATAGAATTCATGTCCGGCAAGTAAATTAATGCTGTGTTTTCCAAAACTTTTTTCATACCTCAGAAGCTGGTTCACGGTAAATGAAAGGTTTCGGTTGTTCAGCAGGTTTAATCTGCCGCTCACCGTTGCACCATCGCCAAATTCGGGGTTATTGTATTGAACCCGGCGGCTGGTGGCATAATCAAACCCAACGTTTGCTGAAAGGGATAATCCTTCAATGGCTGTGTTTAGCCCTTTGCCCAAAATATTGAGGTGAAATCTTCCCGACAAATTATCGGTTGTGGTATAAAAATCGTCTTCATATAAAGTAGCTGCCGGGTTGTAGTTCGGATTGGCACCCGATGGCCGGGTTAAACCGTAATCGAATTGTTTTTCCCCGGTTTCTGAAAGAACGGGATTTCCTTGTTCGTCCTGGACATAAACCGGATAAATGGGCGCCAGAAACTGGGCCGAATACCAAACGTTGGAAGTTGCAGAAGTTCCGCCCCATTCCAGGTATGAACTTTCAGTTTTTGAGAAATTTACATTCCCGCCGTAATTCAGCCAGTCTTTTGGTGTTAATTCTGCTCCGATTCTTCCTGAAATTCGTTCAAAATCTGTTGTCTCCAGCAATCCTTCTTCATTCAGATAAGCCAGTGAAGCAAAAATTTTCGAATTTTCAGAACCACCGTTAAAATACAATTGGTACTCCTGGCGAGGTGCATTTTCGTTGGTAATTTCTTCCAGCCAGTTAGCCTGATACAAAAGTTTTGCAGAAGGATTTACCCTCCCCGTAACCGGGTCAATCAGTTCAGAAACAGACATGTTGTACGGATTATACATTTCGTTGGCTCCGAAAATTCCGTTGCTGCCTTTCATCGCTTCAACGGCCATCTGTCCTGCCAAATCGGGATGAACACCATCTCTGTAAATCAATTCATTTTTATATCCCTGAAAGGAGGCTTCAATAAAATCGGCAGTGTTCAATGTTTTGTAGGGTTTAATTGCCCTGTTGGTAACACCGTACGACGCTTTAAGCTCCACCGACAGTTGTTCGGCTTTTCCTTTTTTGGTTGTAATTACAACCACGCCGTTTGCTCCCCTCGAGCCGTAAAGAGCGCCTGCCGAGGCATCTTTCAGAATAGTCATCGACTCGATGTCGCCCGGGTTAATGGAATTCAGGTTCCCGTCGTAGGGAACTCCGTCAACAACATACAACGGGCTGTTATCCGAGTTAATGGAACCAAAACCGCGGATAATAATGTCGGCGCCCTCACCCGGCTGCCCGGTGCCCGAAGTGGTTTGAACACCCGCAACCTGCCCTTCCAGCGCTTTTGAAATGTTGGCCACAGACCTTTTTTGCAACATCTCATTGTCAATCACACCGGCAGAACCAGTAAAGGATTCCTTTTTTGCCACACCATAAGCCACCACCATCACCTCATCCATGCCAATAATTTCCTGCTCCATTACCACATTGTAAATTGTGGCTGAAGTAACAGGAACCTCAACCGTTTTTAATCCCACAAAGGAGAATAACAGTGTTTCATTTTCGGGAACCCTGAGTGTAAAGTTCCCGTCAGTATCGGTAATTGTGCCGGTTGAAGTACCGCTAACAACTACCGAAACACCTGGGATTGGCGCCCCATCATCTTTGGAGGTTACCTTCCCCGTAATTTGTTTTGTTTGTGCATACAGGACTGTTGCCCCGAGACACAAAATCAAACTGATTAAAAGTAGTTTCTTCATAAAAGTTAATTTTTGTGTTATTTTTTGGAATAAATCCTCAAACCAAAAAAAAGCCCCTGCCGGGGAAACAGGAGCTTTACTAATTTACCCTTCGGTAATTCAACACATGCAATTTTTAAATGCTGTTTAACTATTTCTATGAAAATTGCGGTGTCAGTTTTATTTTTTATGTACTGTTCCCCGTATTGAAAAAAAAATTTCAGAATCAAACATAAGCAATTGAATTTCAGTTGATAAAAAAAGTCAATCAGAGGAGTTAAACGAGAGGTGAATGACGGGATTTTACCGGAAACCGATTTGGTGGGGCAGTAACCTGCAGTTTACTGACTGTTTGGGGTTGTTGGTGGGTTTTGAATGGCGTTTGGACATAAAAAAGGGCGCATTTTTTTATGCGCCCTGTGGTTTTTTACGCCGCGATGCAGGAGAAAACCTCCTCCAGAACATCGGGATATTTATCTTTAAAATTCGCATAGCACCAGTCGTGCAGTTCCTGTACTTCAGATGGCTCAACCCATTGAAGGCACTTGGTCAGTTCTTTTCTGAACAACTGTTTGCTGAAACTTACTTTTGGTAAAATTACTTTAGCGTAATCGAGCATGGCTTGTAATTTTAAGTTTTACTAAATCCGTCAGTAATATAACCGCTAAAAACCAATTTGGGTATGTTATATAATATGCTTTAACATTTGTTAACAATAACATACTTTTTTGTCTTTTATTATCTGGTTGTATGCTTGAGGATTATTGAAGTTTTCAGAAAAGAATTTTTTAAAATATTAACACTGTTTGATTGACCCGGTTTCTGATGTTTTATCCGTGAAGTATATTTTCCACAAACTTTTTAATACTTTTTTCCAGGGGTTCTTCCTGCTGAACCGCTTTTACAAATGCACTGCCAATAATGGCTCCGCCAGCGTATTTACAGGCATTTGCGAAGGTGGCATGGTCGGAAATTCCAAACCCAATCAGCCGGGGATTTTTCAGGTTCATTTTTTGAATGCGTTCAAAATAATCGCGCCGGAAATCTTCCACTTTTTTGCCTGCCCCGGTGGTTGATGAAGAAGAAACCATATAAATAAAACTTTCGGAAGCTTCATCGATTTGACGGATGCGTTCTTCCGGGGTTTGTGGAGTAATCAGTAAAATGTTGTGCAGGTTGTGTTTGGCCAAATGTTTTTTGTAGTGCTCATTGAATTCTTCCAGCGGCAGGTCTGGTAGAATGATGCCGTCGATTCCGGTTTCACTGCATTTTTTGCAAAACTCCTCCACCCCAAATTGAATAACCGGATTGACATAACCCATTAAAACCAGGGGGATGTTTACCGATTGCCGGATATTTTTGAGCTGGTTGAAAAGCAATTTCAGCGACATGCCGTTTTTCAGTGCTGTTTCGCTGCTGCGCTGAATGGTTGGCCCGTCGGCTGTAGGGTCGGAAAAGGGGATGCCGATTTCGATGAGGTCAACGCCGTTTCTCTCCAGCTCCTGAATGATTTTCACCGTATCGTTCAGGTGGGGGTATCCGGCTGTAAAATAGATCGATAGTATGTTTTCTTTTTTCGTTTCGAAAAGCTGGTTGATCCTGTTCTTCATTTTCTTCATTTTAATATCCAAAATATTCCAGATACGTTTCCATGTCTTTGTTTCCACTGCCTGACAGGTTGATGACGTTCACATCGTTCGGTTTCATTTGAATTTTATCGAGAGCAGCCAGTGCATGTGCCGACTCCAGTGCAGGTATGATACCTTCTTTTTGCGTAAGAAACAACGCGGCTTTCAGCACTTCCTCGTCTGTTGCTGCCAGAAATTTTGCCCGTCCGGTTTTAAACAGATGTGCCTGCAAAGGCCCTATTCCGGGGTAATCGAGCCCGGCAGAAATGGAATAGGGTTCGGTAATTTGCCCGTCGGTATTTTGCATGAGCATGGTGCGGCACGAATGCAGAACTCCCGGAGAACCCACCAGTAAAGTAGCTGCTGTTTCTGTGGTTTCCACACCCTTTCCGGCGGCTTCCACACCAATCAGTTCCACCTGCTCATCATTCAGGTAATGATAAAAAGCCCCGGCGGCATTGCTTCCGCCACCCACGCAGGCCAGAATGCGTGTTGGAAATTCACTTCCGGTTTGCTCCAGCAGCTGGCTTTTCATCTCTTTGCTGATGACCGACTGAAACCGCGCTACCATATCGGGGAAGGGGTGCGGCCCAACTACCGAACCAATGATGTAATGTGTGTCTTCCGGATTGTTAATCCAATCGCGCATGGCCTCGTTGGTAGCGTCTTTCAGCGTTTTGTTGCCGCTGTGCACCGGAATAACTTCGGCGCCCAGCATTTTCATTTTTTTCACGTTGGGCGCCTGTCGCTGCACATCGAGCGCACCCATGTAAACTACGCATTTCAATCCTTTCAGCGCACAAACCGTTGCGGTGGCCACCCCATGCTGTCCGGCGCCGGTTTCGGCAATAATACGGGTTTTCCCCAGTTTTTGGGCCAAAAGTATCTGTCCAACGGTGTTGTTCAGCTTGTGCGAACCGGTATGGTTTAAATCTTCGCGCTTCAGGTAAATTCTTGTGCCGTAATGTTCCGACAACCTACCGGCAAAATACAACGGCGATGGCCGGCCCACATAGTCTTTCAGCAACTGGCCGAACTCTTTTTTAAATTCCGAAGATTCAATGATTTCCAGGTAACGGCGCCTCAGTTCATCGATGTTGGCAAACATCATTTCGGGAATCCACGCCCCGCCAAACTCGCCGTAATATCCTTTTTCGTTTACATCGTATTTCATGTTTACTGCTTAATATGCTTTATCTTTCCGGGAAAATTGTATTGCATTTTGTTCCGGTTTTGCATACAGGGCCCGGAGAAAGTTATCTGCATTAATTACCGGAACAAAATAAACCAAAATTACCGAGAATTTGACTTTTCTCTTATTTCGCCCCGATAAAATTTGCTTTATTTGCTAACAGAAAAGTATTTAAGGGTTCCGCCGGAACAAAACAAAAAAATTACAATAGCATGGAAAAATTAGACTGGCAAAATTTAGGCTTCGGTTATCGCGATACCGACTACAATATTCGTTGTTATTACCGCAACGGGAAATGGGGAGAACTGGAAATCAGTTCGTCGAACCAGATAAACATTCATATGGCAGCCACTGCGCTGCATTACGGGCAAGAAGCATTTGAAGGATTGAAAGCCTTTAAAGGGAAAGACGGTAAAATTCGTATTTTCAGAATGGATGAAAATGCCAAACGAATGCAGAATTCCAGCGACGGCATTCTTATGGCCAAACTGCCGGTGGAAAAATTTGTGGAAGCCGTTCGCCGGGCAGTGAAAATGAACGAACGTTTTGTTCCGCCTTACGAAAGCGGAGCTGCCTTGTACATTCGCCCTTTGCTGATTGGCACCGGCCCCGAAATTGGGGTAAAACCCGCCACCGAATTCTTGTTTATGGTATTTGTAATGCCGGTTGGCCCTTATTTTCCTGAAGGATTTAAACCTACTGATTTGGTTATTATGCGTAAATACGACCGCGCAGCTCCGCAGGGAACCGGCAAATTCAAAGTGGGTGGAAACTATGCTGCAAGCATGGGCGCAGGGAAACTGGCCAAAGAACAGGGATTTTCGGCAGTGCTTTATCTCGACTCAAAGGAAAAGAAATACCTCGACGAATGTGGACCTGCCAATTTCTTCGGAATTAAAAACAATACGTTTGTAACCCCGCAATCCGATTCCATTCTGCCTTCCATTACCAACAAAAGTCTGATGGTGCTGGCTGAAGAGATGGGACTGAGTGTGGAACGCCGTAAAGTTCCTTACGAGGAGCTGAACGAATTTGAGGAAGTGGGCGCCTGTGGTACAGCCGCTGTAATTTCACCCATAAAAGGGGTTTACGATGCCGACAACGACAAGTGGTTTAAATACGGCAACCAGAAAGAAGCCGGCGAATGGTCAACCAAACTGTACAACAAACTGCGCGCTATTCAGTATGGCGATGAAGAGGACAAATACGGCTGGGTGGAGATTGTGGAATAGAAGCCCCTCCAATCCTCCCCTACAAGAAAAAGCTTCGGAAATAATCCGGGGCTTTTTTAATGTCTATCTGTAACATCTCCGCCACTTGTTCGTCCTATTCAATGAATAATGTTCGCTAATAGCCAATGACAGTAAACGAATACAATGAAGCAGTGGACCAGTACTCTGACCGGCTTTTCAGGTTTGTGCTGAAAAGTATCAGGGATACGCATAAGGCCGAGGATATTGTGCAGGACAGTTACGAGAAATTGTGGAAAAATGTGGAGAACGTGGATGGCGCCAAAGTAAAATCGTACCTGTTTACCACGGCATATCATACCATGATTGACCGTATTCGCAAAGAAAAACGTTCGGCCTATTCAGAAGAACTCAACCTGCCCGAAGAAGGCCATGAAAACAATTATTCCGATTTGGGCGAAATACTGAAAGAAGCCGTTAACCGGCTGCCCGAAATTCAGCGCATGGTGCTGTTGCTGCGCGACTACGAAGGCTATTCGTACAATGAAATTGGCGAAATGGCCAACTTAAACGAATCGCAGGTGAAAGTTTACATTTACCGGGCGAGGGTATTTTTGAAGAATTACATTGGAAAAATGGAAACGGTGGTGTAAGATGAAAATTACAAGAGAAAATTACGAAATATATTTCCTCGATTACCTGGAAGGAAATCTGGATGAAAACCTGGTGGACGAGTTTATCGATTTCCTCCGGGAAAATCCTGATCTAAAAGCCGAACTGGAAATGGCCGGACCAGTAAAAGTGGAGATGGACAACATTTTCTTTGGGAATAAAGAAAAACTTTATAAGGAAAAATTTGATCTGGTACCGGAATTCAACCGGGCTGCTGTTGCCCGTTTGGAAGGCGATCTTCAGAAAAGCGAAATAGCTGAATTTGAAAAATATCTTGCCAGGCACCCGGAAAAACAGAAGGAAGCCGCTCTGTTTGAGAAAACCAGGTTGAAGGCCGATGAATCCATTATTTTCAAAAAGAAAAACAAACTTTACCATTACCGGGCAGGGAAAACCATTTTGCTTTGGTCAACCCGGGTAGCCGCAGTTTTGGTTCTTGCCTTCATGGTTTACCGGGCAGCTGATAACTTTTTAACTCAAAATGATTTGCCAGAAAATCAGGTTGCTATAACGGAAATTATAACGAATACCGAACCGGCAGAAGCTCCTGTAAAACCCAATGAACCGGAGGATGATCCGGTACCGGCTGATAAAAAACCGGTAAAAAAGGTCAACCCAAAAACGGAACCCGCCAAAAGCCTGCGCGAAACCACAAAAGGCAGAATGGACCACGAAAGGATTGCAGAAGTGAGAATACCGGTTGAGATTCCGGAAAAATTATCGCGACGCAATGCTTCATTTGCCATTCAGCAACCGGAAGTGGCGATGGCGCCAATGAAAATTACCCTGCCGGAAACACCCTCCCAGCCAAATGAGGAACGCCTGCTTGCCGATGTGGTCAGAGAAAAAACGGGGCTCAGTAACTTTTCCCTGGCTCAAGTGGCCAAAGCCGGTCTGGGCCTGGTTTCAAGTGTCTCCGGTGAAAAATTCAATTTTGAAACCAATGCCAGCGGCGAAATCACCGAATTGAATTATGATTCACGATTGTTGGCTTTCACCATTCCCACAAAAAACGATTGAAAACCAGAAACAAAACATACCGTCTCAAACTACAATAGCCTGAAAAGTAAATTGGCAATTTAACAGTTTTTCCATTCATGCATTAAAAATTTCTTCTTCCTGTAACTTTCCGTTTACCCTGTTCGTCTGAGCAGCAGAACATTTAAAACAGAAAAAATGAAACGATTAATCAGCATTATTTTGTGCAGCATACTGGCAGTAAACCTTTCTGCACAAACCGATACAACTAAGGTTGGTACAAAAAACAAGAACGTTGTTACCGTCATTGAAGATGGCGAAAAGGTTCAGGTAAAAGTGGGAAACGAAAGGGGTGTGGAAGTGATTACCGACGATTGGGGCGATACCACCCATGTGCGTATTGGCCGACGTACTTTTAGAGTAATTGAAGGCGGAAACGGCACCTACGTAAGATTTGACAAGGAAGAACGGCAAAAAAACTGGACCGGCAGTTTTAATCCGCACTGGGCCGGGCTGGAGTTTGGAATGAATATGTTCCACCAGTCTGATTATTCCTTGTATTACAACCAGGAAGTGCCGCAGGATTTTATGGACCTGCACTATGGGAAATCCATAACCGTTAACCTGAATTTTGCTGAATGGGCTTTTAAAAATGAAGCCAACAATTTCGCACTGGTAACCGGCCTTGGTTTCAGTTTTATGGATTTTACCTTCGACCAGCCCATTACCATTGAGAAGGCCGGCGGCGACGGAATCATTATGCCTGTTGGACTTGACCCCAACGGTCTGAAAAAAACCAAGCTCAATGTGACCTACCTGACTGCACCGCTGATGATTGAAATAAAAACTCCGCTACGGATGGGGAGCTCGCGACTTTATCTGGCCGGCGGGGTAATTGGCGGAGTGAACATTGGATCGCACACCAAATTCAAATACCGGAACGACAAGGAAAAACTACGCAGCAATTTTAACCTTAGCCCGTTTAAATACGACCTCACCGGGCGAATCGGATTCGGCGATTTTACCGTGTTTGTGAATTACGGCATGACACCGCTTTTTAAAGATGGTCGCGGGCCGGAGCTTTATCCGGTTACCTTTGGGTTTTCGTTCCCCAATATTTGAAAAATTTCCGTTACTTTTAATGCTCAAAAACCAGCTATGAAGTTTTTGAGCATTTTCCCTTTGGCAGGCTTTCTTTTTATCGCAGCAGCCCTTGCAGGGCGCATACTTGTTTTGCAAAAAAAAGGAATCAGGGTAAGTTCAAAAGCTGCGGGGAAACCGCCGCGCCTGCTTTTCCTTTATCCGGTTTTCGGAGTGTTGTTGCTTGTCTGGCTGGGCGAACTGGTACGGCTTGCATTTGGCTGGCCTTCGGGCATTTTGCCAGATTGGTTTACGGCGCCATTGTCAGGCAGTAATTTGCTGCAAACTGCCGGTGGAGTCGTTATTCTGGCGGCACTTGTAATCCTGCTGCTGACATTGCTGCACTTTCATGATTCGCTGCGTTTTGGCCTCGATGAAAATAACCAGGGTCAGCTTATCACAAAAGGGATTTTTTCCGTTTCGCGAAATCCGTTTTTTCTGTCCATCATCCTTTATTTTTCAGGTTTGGCACTGATGCATCCCAGTTTGTTTTTTATTCTGATGGCCCTGCTGACCGTAATCAGCATTCATTTTTTCATTCTTAAAGAAGAGAAATTTCTGTTGAGATTTTACGGCGAAGCGTACCGGAAATACCGGAAAAAGGTGGGGCGGTATTTCTGACACCAACTCCTGTTTTTACCTGATTCTACTCATACCGCAATGCTGCTATCGGATTAATCCGCGAAGCTCTGAACGAATGGTAAAGTACAGTGATTAATACCACAAGTGCCGCAATCATAAAAGCCAGGGCAAATACCCACCATTCAATATCGATTTTATAAGAAAAGTTGGTGAGCCAGCTATTCATTACCAAAATTGTAGGTGGAATTGAAAGGATAGTGGCAATGGCTACCATCACAAAATTCTTTCTCAGGAAAGAGAATACAATTGCTTTTTCCGAACTTCCGAAAACCTTTTTTACCCCGATTTCTTTGGTTTGAGATTTCACCATAAAAAGAGTCAGGCCAAATAATCCGAATGATGCAATTAGTAAAGAGAAAAGCGCAGAAATTGAGATTATCACACTCAGGTTTTTCTCTTCAGTATAAACATCTTTTTTAAACTCTTCAATGGTTTTATAATTAAAAGGTTGGTCGGGAGCCATTTTTTCCCATTCAGTTTTGATTAAAGGCAGAAGATTTCCCAGGGTGCCAGGTTGGTAGTGAACAGCCACTTCCATCACATATGCATCTGACGCAACTATCAGTAACGGCGGGATATCGCTGTGGAAGGAGTGTAAATTAAAATCTTTCACCACTCCAATTACTGTTCCTTCTTCTACGTCTATTTTTTTCCCAATCGGGTTGGTTAATCCAAGTGCCTCTACCGCTTTTTCGTTTAGCAAATAGGAGCTTTCCTCATCGCTGCCAAACTCACGCGAAAAACTTCTTCCTTCAAGCACTTGTATGCCCATGGTTTCAACAAAATCATAGTCAACCGCCAAAAGCTCAATAGGTACTTTTTTCGATTTATCATCAGGGAGTTCAATGTTATAAACCATTTGGTCAGGCATTGGCAAAGCTCTCACCGCTCCACCGGCTGAAATCACATTCGAATACGCTTTAATGTTGGATATAAATGCTGCGGAATTTTGAGGAATCTTTTCCACATTGATAAACAAAATATCTTTGTTGCGATAGCCAGGGTCTTTTTCGAGGGCATATTTGTATTGCGAACGAATAATCAAAGTACTCGATACAAAAGAGCAAAAAATGACCAATTGGACTACAATCAGTGCAAACCGAACGCGCGATTTTCGTTTTCCGATTTGTAACGGATTATTGAAAATGCTGATTACATTTAACTTCGATAAAAATGATGACGTGTAAAGCCCTGACGCCAACCCGATAAATAAGGTAAGTGCCACATAAATAATTACATAAATGGCAATATTTGATTTGATAATCAATAGTTTGGTTTGAAATAAATCTTCGGCATAAGGTTTTCCCAGCCAGGCTAAATACAGGGCAATGGGTAAAACCAATATGGCCAATACTACTGATTCGCTTAGCAATTGGTTTCGAATGGATTGGATACTGGCGCCATTTGTTTTCCGTATCCCGATTTCTTTCGTCCGGTTTGTTGATACGGCAGTAGAAAGTATAATGTAGTTAAATGCTGCCACAATAATAATGAGTATGGCAATTGCTGAAAAAATACGGATGTTTTTTTTGCTTCCCTTCGGAGCTCCACTATTAATTTCCTGCGAGCCGAGATATACGTCGGGTAAATTCTGAACGGAATAATTATTTCGAACCTCTTCACCAAAAGCCTTTTTTTCCAGCGCGTTGAACTGTTCATCAAGTAAAGCGACATCGGCATTTTTATCCAATAACAGCCAGGTTTGCCAAAAATTGGAATGCCAGTTTGTTTCAATATTTTCGTCTTTAAATCTCTCGTTAAGTTGCTCCATTGGCCATTTTGAATGGATAAAACAATTGGCACTAAAAGTTGAGTTAACCGGGATATCATCAAAAACTCCGTTAACCACAAACACTTCTTCTTTATCGTTTATTTTTACGATTAATTTTTTGCCAATCGGATCTTCCTTTGGAAAGAATTTTTGACTTTGCATTTGGGAAAGTACAATAGAATTTGGGGCGTCAAGCATATTCTCCTGTTGGCCGGTAACCGGAATATTAAAAATTTTGAAAATATCTGAATTGGTGCCAACAACATTATGAACTGGTACAAATTCTTCTTTTAATTTAATGCTGAATTCCCGTAAGTTACTGGTGGGGGCTACATATTTTGCCTGCGGGAATTCGTCCTTTATACTTTTTGACAACACATAGGGAGTTCTATCGCCAGTTCCCTTACTTTCCACATAATAATTTAAAACGCGATATATTTGCTTCCGGGTTTTAAAGAAACTGTTGTAGCTCAGTTCATTGATAACAAACAATAATATAATGAACGAAGCTGCCAGGGCAAGTGAAAGCCCCAGGATGTTGATTCCAGCAAAAAGCTTGTTTCGCTTTAGAAATCGGAGTGCGGATGTTAGATAATTATTGAACATGATGATTTATTTTTTTTCGTTTTCTTATTCGTATCTCAACTCTTCCATCCCGAGTCATTTCGTTCCCGGGATCTCCGCTCTCCTCTATTCATACCTGAGTGCCTCAACCGGGTTCCTGGTTGCCGCCCGCCAGCTTTGCCAGCTCACCGTGAGCAACGCAATTCCCAGAGCCAGCAATCCTGCCATTACAAATATCCACCAGCTCAGCGTGGTTTTATAGGCAAAATTCTCCAGCCATTTGTTCATGGCGAAGTACGCAATGGGTGTGGCAATTACAAAAGCAATGGCAACCCATTTCACAAAGTCTTTGTTGAGCAAGGTCAGTATTTCGGAAACGCGGGCGCCGTTTACTTTTCGGATGCCGATTTCTTTGGTGCGTTGCTGCGAAATAAATAACGCCAGTGCACTGATTCCAAGCGTGCTGATTAAAATCCCGATGATAGAAAATGCGAGAAGTATCCTGCTTAAAATGGTTTCCGCTTTGTACTGCATGGCAATCGTTTCATCCATAAAGAAATAGTCGAATTCCTGCCCCGGGTAATGCGTGTTCCAGGTTTCATTAATTTTTTGAATACCAGCACGAAGATTTCCGGGATTTAAACGCACATGGATAAACCGCGCCCGGTTATTTGATTCATCAAGCCAAAATGAAAAGTCGCCAACAAATTGGTGAGCCGAACTGTAATTAAAATCTTTGGCCACGCCAATAAAATGAATGCGGGTCTGGTCAGGCGCCAGTGGCTGCGACTCATTAAAAGCTTTTAACGCTTCCATACTTCCGTGTTTTGCCAGCAGCCGTTTGTATAAGTGATTGTTGATTACCATCCCGCGTACCGTATCTGCCGACGGGCTAATCCAGTTTTCCAGAAGCTGAATATTCATGGTTTTCAGGTAGTTGTAATTGGCAAAAACCATTTCGGCTGTTCCGTCGATTCCCAAACCGTCGAGAGGTAAACCTTGTGCAGGGTAACCAAAGTGTTGCATGGTAAAACCAACCGATGCCACCTGGCTTTGTTTTTCCAGTTCGCGTGCAAAAACTGCCGGGTCTTTCGAAAAATCCTTCAGATTGAGAACAACCACATTTTCCTTGTCGAAACCCAGCGGTTGGTTCAATATGAAGTTGATTTGTTTGTTCACCAAAAAAGTTGCCGACATGATAATAATTACGATGGTAATTTGTAAAACCAGTAGCGATTTTAAAATATGATTTCCCGAATAATTTATTTTTTCGGAAAGAATATCAATGGCAGAAGTTTTTCCCATAAGAAAGAAACCAACAAAAATGGCGGTTAACCCGAGACAGAAAACCAAAATCAGAATTACACTCAGGTAAACTGCAGGTTCGGAATAATAAATGTTAAAGTCGATTTCAAAAAACTGGTTTATAAGAGGTTTTAGTATTTCGATAGCGCCGAATGCAAGTAGTATGGAAACCAAACAAAACAGAAATACTTCCGATAAAACCTGAACGGTTAATTGGCTTTGCGTGGCGCCAATTGATTTCTTCAACCCCAGTTCTTTCGACCGTTTTATCAATTTGGCAATGGTGAGATTGACAAAATTGAGCAACGAAACCAGTAAAATTACAAACGAAATGATTACAAATAATCCAATGTTTATTTTGCTCGAACTCTCTTTTAGTTCAAACCGAAAATTCGATTTTAAATGAATATCGTCCATCGGTGCTAATTGAAACTGATACTTTTTTGGCCCCCGCGTTTGTTTCACGCTACTGGCATTGTAGAAGCTTAATAATTTATTTTCAACGTAACCGGGTAAAGCTCCCTTTTTCAATTTTATGTAGTTGTACACCCACTGTGTTTTCTGATTGGGCTGTGCTTCGTATCTCTCCTGCAAACCGCCTTTTTGCGAAAGCAGCAGCTCGTAGTTAAAATGGGTTTTTGGATGCGTATTTTGTATAATCCCACGAATTTCGTAATCGCCAACATTTCGGGCATATTGCAAAGCTTCAATGGTAATTGTTTTCCCAACCGGATTTTCGTTTTTAAAATATTTGCCTGCAAAATCCTCGGTAACAAACACGGTGTTGGGTTTCGAAATTTCAGATAAATCTCCCACTTTTGATTGTACCGAAAACATTTCAATAAAACTTTCATCTACCGACAAAATATCTTTTTGCTGAAACGATTGCTCACCCATTTTTATGGTTCCCACTTCGCAGTGCGAAAACTGAGTGGCTTGTTCAATTTCCGGAATTGTTGCAGTAGCGGGATGAATTATTCCCAGGCTTCGCGCCCAGGGAGTTTCTTCCCGGCCTTCGGGAATGGAAGTCACCCGGTAAATTCGATTGTGGTCAGCAAAATGCTTGTCGAAACTTTTTTCGTTTGCAACATACAGAAACAGGATTAGAAATGATACGATTCCGACAACCAATCCAATAACGTTAATGGACGAAAAGGCTTTGTCTTTAAATATTCTGCGGGCGATTAATTTAATGTTGTACCAAATCATTTTTCGTTGTTTTATGCTGTTTCATCTTGTCTGAACCGTGATTCACCTGATTTCTGTGATGGACTTTGATTTTTCTTTTTCCTCTTTAATCATGGTTCAGACACTTTTATTCATACCTCAAGCTCTCCACCGGGTTCCTTGTCGCAGCTTTCCAGCTTTGCCAGCTCACCGTCAGCAACGCAATGCCCAGCGCCAGCAAACCGGCCAGCGCAAATATCCACCAATTCAAATTGGTTTTGTAGGCAAAGTTTTCGAGCCAGCGGGTCATAGCAAACCAGGCCACCGGGGTAGCAATAATAAATGCCACGATTACCCATTTCACGAAATCCCTGTTCAGCATCGATAAAATTTCGGATACGCGGGCGCCGTTCACTTTCCGCATGCCGATTTCTTTGGTTCGTTGCCGGCTGATTAAAAGCGAAAGCCCCAGCAATCCCATGGAACAAATAAAAACCGAAAGCAGCGTAAATACCGACAAAAGCCGGGCCTGCAGTATTTCGGTTTTATACACCTGCCGGTACATGGTACTTACATGTTCGTAGTTAAAAGGATATGCAGGAAAAATTTCATTCCAAACGGCTCGGATATCGTCAATCGCCTCTTGTCTCATCCCGTCTTTATAAGAAATCACAAAATTTATCATCCACAGGTTTTTTCGTTTAAACAATACCAGCGGACGCACTTTCTTTTTGATACTCGAAAGATGAAAATCCTTTACAACGCCAATTATTTTTCCTTTCGGGATTTCAATTCCCTGTACCGGCGAAATGAGCTGAAATTGCTTGCCCACAATCGAATCCGGGTCTGAATAATTTAATTGAAACAAAGCTGCCTCGTTGATAATGTATTCGCCTGAACCTTCGTTGTCTTCATACTTTTCCGAGAAATTGTTTCCGCTTAAAAAATTCAACTTAAAAAGATCGGCAAATGAATAATCACAGGGCAACACACCCAGCCGTTCCTGGGAAGATTCTTCCTGTTGGTAACCTTCCATCTCAAACGGAAACATATCATTCGCCTCGCCACCCGGCGGATCAAGCATGGCCGAAACCGATTCAACAGTTTGATATTTGAGTAACTCCGACTTAAAAACATCAAATTTTTGCTGGATGCTGGCATGCACCGATTCAAAACAGATAACGTTGTCTTCCGTCACTCCCATCGAACTGTTCAACGCATAATTGGTTTGCCGCGAAATAACCAGAACGGCGGCAATCAAAATAATGGCAAAAGTGTATTGAAAAACAATGATGCCTTTGTTCGCGGCAATACTACTGGTTTTCAGCGCTTCGAATTTTCCGACACCAGAATTTAACCTGCCGGATCTTTGTTTGAGAACGGGCTGGATTCCCGAGAAAATTCCCATCAAACTGAATAGAAAAACAATTGTAACTATCAGCAAAAAATTTCCCTCCATCAGATTAAGATTAAAACTGCTTTTTATGATGGATTGAACCGGAATGGAGAAAATTATAAAAAGCAGAATAGAAAGAGAAACGACGATCAAACTTTCTGTAAGAAAATACTTTAGGTTCGTATTTTTAGAAGATCCCAACACCTGGTTGATTGCCATAAATTTGCTGCTGAAACCCGCCATTCCAAGGTTGAGGCTGGCGTAGTTGCTCATTGAAATCAGCAACAAAATGAGTGCTGCAATTGCAAGCACATAAATGTTGGTGATGTTTCCGTTGGTTTCAATTTCGCGCAGTTTATCGGAGTGCAAATGGATGTCGGTAATCTTCTGCAAATAAGCTGTCGTTTGAATTTCTTCGATGGTTTGCTCCGAGTTATCTGCCAGAAACTGCCGGTATTGTTTGGTAATATTTTCAGGATTGGCATTTTCGGACAGAAGCAGATAACTCCAGGCCCAGCCCTGAATTTCACCCTGAACGGGAGTAGCAATAAAATCGGGATGAAAATGGCTGTTTTGCGGAAAATCCTTCATTACGCCTTTGATAGTAAAATCCGATTTTTCAGCATTAAACTGGCCGGGCGGAAGTGACATGATTTGCCCGATGGGATTGGAATTCCCGAATACCTTCTTTGCAAAAGATTCTGAAACAACCATCACGCCGGGATCATCGAGAATCGTTTCGCGATTTCCTATTAACAACTCAGCATCAAAAATTTCAAAGAAAGTACTGTCACATATAAAAGCCTGGTTTACGTCGTAATATTTTTGGTCGTAAAACATTATACTTTCCCGCAAAGGAGCCAGCCGGGTATAATTTTCTATTTCGGAAAAATAGTCAGTCATTTGCAATACCTGCCATGAATTTATTTCCCGCGCGAAGTGGCTGTCATTCAGAAAAGCAGGATTTTTAGTGGTAAAACGGTAAATCCGATCCGATTTTTTGTGCCAGGCATCGTAGGATAGTTCGTTTTTCAGGAATAGCGTTATAAATAATATTCCACTTAAACCCAACGCCAATCCAAATACTTTAATGAAGTTAAGGAATGGGCGCTTCCGAATATTTCTGAATACAAATTTCAGTAACATTTTGTTGGATTTAGAAAGCTTTACACCTGAAAATCTTCCTCGATGACACCGTCAATTAGTTTTACAATACGAGTTCCGTAACCGGCATAATTTTCATTGTGGGTAACCTGAATGATTGTCATTCCTTCCTCGTTCAGCTTTTTCAACAGTTTCATAATCATTTCGCCCTGTTCCGAATGCAGATTTCCGGTTGGTTCGTCGGCGAGCAGCAGTTTAGGGTTCCCGATTATGGCGCGGGCGATAGCTACCAGTTGCTGCTGTCCTCCCGAAAGCTGGTTGGGGAACAAATCTTTTTTGGCCACCATGTTAAACCGGTCGAGCAGGTCGGCCACCAGTGCTTTTCGTTCTTTTCCCTTCACACTGCGATAAACCAGTGGGGTTTCAATGTTTTCATACACATTCAACTCATCGATGAGGTGAAAAGCCTGAAAAATAAACCCGATGTGGCTGCGATGATACTGCACTTTTTGCTTTTCTTTAATTTGGTGAGCAGGCTCATCCCAGAAATAATACTCGCCGGCACTGGGTTCATCCAGCAAACCGATAATATTGAGTAATGTAGATTTACCGGCACCACTGGGCCCCATAATGGTTACAAACTCACCTTGTTTTACTTCAAGGTCAACTCCCTTCAAAATAAATGTCCGCTGAAACCGCGAATCGTAATACTTGTCGATGTTTTTTAATTTGATCATTTTTTGAAATTTTAGTTATATTTTTCTTTTATTTTTCAAACGCTGTCAGGTCTTTGCCCCTGCCTTTTGCCCTCTGTCCTTTTCTATTTGCCCTTTGCTTCTATTCATATCTTAAACTTTCTATTGGATTCTTAGTTGCTGCTTTATAACTTTGAAATGAAACCGTCAGCAACGCAATTCCCAGCGCCAGCAATCCCGCAAGCGCAAAAATCCACCAACGTAAATCTGTTTTGTACGCAAAGTTTTCGAGCCAATTATTCATGGCGTAGTACGCAATGGGAGTGGCAATTACAAAGGCTATTAAAACCCACTGAACAAATCCCTGGTTTAATAATTTAACCACTTCCCTAACAGTTGCTCCATTTACTTTTCTGATCCCAACCTCTTTGGTACGTCTAATCATAAAATGTGATGCAAGCCCGTAAAGCCCCAGACAAGAAATAATAATTGCGATGATTGTTAAATATGAAAAAATGGCCATTTCTTTTTCATTTTTCTTATACAAACCTGCCATGTGTTGATCCATAAATTGAAATTCAAAAGGTTCATCAGGATAAATACTTTCCCACTTTTGCTGAATTAACTTCAAATTTTCCGGTTGTGCCTTTAAAAAAATATAGGAAGGTTGTCTGCTAAGCATCGTAAATTTTAAAGGTTCAATAGGATTATTCAACGCATTGAAATGAAAATCTTTAACCACGCCGATAATTTTTTGGGGAGGCGTTTCATCAAGGATTTTCCCAAGTGGTTCGTTCCATCCCATGATCCTGGCATAAGTTTCATTTATGATTGCCGATTTATCAGCATCACCGGGATTATTTCCTGAAAAATTACGGCCTTCAACTATTTCAATGCCCAACAAGCCAATATAATTTTCATCAATCTGCGGTTGATTCAAAACAAATTGAACATCATTCCCCTCATCGTCCTTAACCGCCATAATTGCTTTCATCCAATTAGCTGTTGAACCAAGGTTGGTTCCTCCACTGCCAAATGCAAAATTCTCTATCCCGGGTAAGGTTGAAAATTCCTGCCGTAAAACTTCTTTTCCGGGAAATTTTTCAGGTTCAGGGGGAATTTCAACAACAATAAGCTGTTCTTTATCGAACCCCAGTTCAGCATTTTTCATAAAATGAGTCTGGTTCCAGATTATAAATAATCCGGCAATCATTATAATGGCAACTACATTCTGAAATATAACCAATGACTTCCCGAACCTACTGAAACCACTCTTTTTAATTAAAGAACTTTTTATGGTATTGAAGGCCGGATATAAACCCGAAAAAATACCCAGAATTATAAAAACAAATAACATTGCAGGAAGAAGCCTAAGGATGGAAAGAAGATGAAAAGCCTTATCGAATAAGGCATTAAAGCTTTGAAACAACAGAGTTACCATTAAAACTGAAACAGCGCCAGCCAATATGATATTTAAAACAGATTCTCCAATAATATTGTAAATTATCCTGTTTTTGCCACATCCAATGGTTTTTCTGATTGAAAATTCTTTTTGCCTTTTTTCGAGCTGGGCAATTGTCAGGTTGTTATAATTAATGCCGGCAATTATCAGGATAAGCAGACCCGCCACCGAAAAAGTATAAACCATGGTTTTGTTGCCTTTGGGAGAGTCGGCAAGTAAACTGTTATCGAAATGAATACTTTGCAATGGTTGCAGGCGGTGTACCAATTGAAACTCTCCGAGAGTTTTTTGTAAATCAGAATATTTTTCAGTAGTCAACAGGTCTATTTTATTTTTTAATTCAGAGATGTCAGAGGTTGTGGTTTTCAGATAAACATAGTAATCGCCCCAGTCAACCAGTTCTCCTGTTCCATCAAAATCAGATGGAATGAGTGCTGAAAACTGCAGATCGGTATTTGTGGGCAAATCCTTAATAACCCCGGTAACTTCGTAATCTTTTTTGTCGATGGTAATTTTTTGCCCCAGCGGAGGTGAATTGCCAAAAATGTTTTTGGCAAGTGTTTCCGTTAAAACAATAGTATTGGGCGATTTCAAAAATTCAGAAGGATTTCCTAAAACAGCCGGATAGGAGAATACATTGAATATGGATGAATTGGCTGCACGCAAGTCTGTTTTTTTAAATTCATTGCCTTCAAAGGTTAGGGTTGCTCCGCCTTCAGCGCCAATACAAACATACTCCCCGATTTCGGGGCACCGGTTTTTCAATATGTGGGCAAAAGGCGGGTTCGCCAAAGCCATATGGGTGTTTTGCCCGGCAGGTGAAGTGAGTGACGTGGTGAGCCTGAAAATCCGATCTGCATCGGGATGATAATTGTCGTAGGTCATTTCATTTTCAACATAAAGCGAAATAAAAATGAAAATTACCATGGCTGCAGAAAGTCCGGTCAGGTTCAGAAAAAAGTCAAGCTTGTTTTTCCTGATTATGCGGAGAAGATTGTTTATCAATATCATAATTGTTTTGGTTTTTTATTCATATCTCAACGCCTCAACAGGATTCCTCGTTGCCGCTTTCCAGCTTTGAAAAGAAACCGTGAGCAACGCAATAAGTCCCACAACAAACCCGGCTATCAGAAAAATTCCGACTGTTATTGTAGTTTTGTTGCCGATGCCCTGTAACAAACGGTAAACAATCATCCAGGCAATTGGGCAGGCAATGGCATACGCTATTATAATGTTCCGCACAAATGCCCTGTTCAGAAGAGCCATGATTTCGATGTTGCGGGCCCCGTTTACTTTTCGTACGCCAATTTCTTTGGTTCTTGCCTGAGTTGCATGGAAAGTTAATGCAATCAGCCCGACAATCGCCAGCACAATGGAAATAATACTGGCAAACCGGAAAGTACTGTTTATCTGTTTTATTTCGTCGATGTAAGCAGCAACTTCAGCACTGGTAAAACTGTATTCGAACGGAAAATCAGGCGAAATTTCCTTGATTGTTTTTTCAATATTCCCTATTGTATTTTCGATGTTACCCGGCAATATGCTGACAAACAAAAATTTCGTAAAGCCCTGATTGTCGGGGTGTGCCGACATGACCATCGGTTTTACCCGGTTAAACAGGAAATTATTTTGAAAATCGCTGACAACTCCTATAACGGTACTTTCTTTTCCCCAAAATTGAATTTGTTTACCGACCGGATATTCAAAACCCAACTGTTTTGCAGCGGCTTCGTTAATAAGAACTCCTTTTAACTCGTTGGGTTTTTCGGCTACAAATTCATCACCCACCACCATTTTCATATCAAAGGTTTGGGTATATCCGTCAGACACAATGGCAAAGGCAAACGATTCATCGTGTTTTTCCCCGATGTCGTCGGTCCATGTAACTCCCGAATGATTGGGAATACCTGCCGGCATTGACGAGGCAGCACACAAACTTTTTACTTCGGCAAATTTATTGAGTTCGCTTTTTAAACTCTGGTAATTTTCTTTCAGAGTATTGGTTAGCGGAATCTGCATCACCATTTTGTTGTCGAAACCTAACGGCATGTTAGACATAAACCGGTATTGCTTGTTTACCATAAGTGTAATGATAACCAGCATTATGGAAATTATAAACTGAAAAGTGATTAATACATTTTTGCTTCGGATTCCTACTCCTGAATATTTTTCCTTTTTGAAAACTGAAAGTGGCCGGACACCCGAAAGAATCATTGCAGGATAAAAACTTGCCGACAGTGTTACAATCAGCCAGAGCAATAAACTTCCACCGATGAATAACCCGAGGTGGCTATCGAGATAAAATTTGACATCAGACCCGGTAAGTGATTTAAAAACCGGCAATCCTGTTTTGGCCAGCAAAGCTCCCAAAATAACAGCCAGAAAACTGATTATGGCAGTTTCCCTGATAAATTGTTGCCCGATAAGCCACTTTCCAGCACCCGAAATTTTTCGCATGGCAATTTCGGATGTGCGTTTCTGTACCAGCGAAGTTGATAGATTTACATAGTTCAGCACACTAACTGCCAAAACTACAATGCCGATGAAAATCAGAAGATAAAGCGGATTTTTGTTGTAATATAACCTGCGTTCAGCCGAGGGAATCAGCGCAAGCGTCAAACGTTCAGGATCGCGGATGTTATCAAGCTTTAATTCAGAATAAAAGTTTTTGATCTTCTGACTAAAGGATTTATAATCAGTGTTTTTATAAAGTTTGAAAAGCGGTTGCCCGTTGCTGTCCCAACCTGCAAGTTTTGATTCGTCGCGCAATGACTTTATGGGGGCTATCATTGAAAAATCGAAGGTGACATATTTGGGAATATCGACCACGCCCGAAACGGTAAAAAATTTTTCGTTGTTTAACACCAGTGTTTTTCCTAAAGCAGGTTTGTCTCCAAAATATTTTGCGGCTGTTTCTTTCGATAATACAATGGAATTGAGTTCTTTCAAAGCTGACTCCCGCGACCCTTCCAAAAACGGATATTGTACAATTTGAAAAAGATCGGTATCGGCCAGGTAAAAGTTGCGCTCGTTAAAACTCAGCAATTCGTTTTCTCCCGCAGGTTGGTATGAAACAATACAATTACTGAACTGACTAAAGTTTTCGGTACGGGCAAAATATTCGATTTCAGGGAAATACTCCGACAACAACGGAGGAAGGGCGTAACTGATAGTTGTGTTTCCCAGCGGAGAATCGGGGCTTTTTTGAACCAGATAAAAAACACGCTCGTGCTCCAGTATCGATGTATTGTATGATTCTTCTTTACCAACATGCATCATAATAAGAATGGCACAGGTAAATCCAAAGGCCAAACCAATGATGTTCAGGGCTGTAAATATTCCGTTATTTCTTAAAAAACGAAAAGCAATTTTAAATTGATTTATCATGACATTTTATTTTTATTCATCTCCTTTCAACAGGATTTTTCGTTGCAGCCCGGCATCTTAAATCCACCCCTAAATCCCCTATAGGGGACTTTGAGGAAGCTCCGATTTGCGTTTTTCACAAATCTGTTTTATCTCTATCATAACCAGGTCAATTTCATTTTCAATTTCTTCATTGGTAAACCGGATTACTTTCATACCCCAGTTCTCCAATTCACCCTCCCTGCCTATATCATATTCTTTTTGTTCTTTCGATTTATGAATTCCTCCATCAACTTCAAGAATTAATTTTAAAGGATGACAATAAAAGTCGGCAATAAATATGTCAATGGGATGTTGTGGACGAAATCTTAATCCCAGCATCTTTTTGCCTTTTAGTTTTTCCCATAACTTTAGTTCTGCCTTTGTCATATTTTTTCTCAGCATTTTTGCTTTCTCAAAAATGTGTGGTTTTGCATTATAGAACATCGATACTTTATCACTTATACTCATGCTGTTTTCTTTAAGTTTCTCAATCTGTTTTTACCCCTAAATCCCCTGAAGGGGACTTTGAGGAAGCTCCGATTTGCGGAAATTAATATTGATTGCACTTATTTTCAAAATTAATAACATACACATTTTTATTCATCTATAGCTCATCTCTTTAAGCCCCTTCAGGGGTTTGGGGTGAATAATCATTCATACCTCAAACTTTCCACCGGGTTCCTCGTAGCAGCCCGCCAACTCTGCCAGCTTACCGTTAGCAACGCAATTCCCAGTGCCAGTAAACCGGCCAGCGCAAAAACCCACCAGCTTAAAGTGGTTTTGTAGGCAAAGTTTTCGAGCCATTTGTGCATGACGAACCAGGCAACCGGCATTCCAATCAGATATGCTATAAATACCCATTTTATAAAATTTGTATTCAGCAGCGTTAGAATCTCTGTAATTTTGGCGCCGTTTACTTTTCGTATGCCAATTTCTTTAATCCGCCGGCGGCTGGCATGAAACGACACGGCAAACAAACCAATCATCGAGAGGAACACACTGATTACACAACATGCACCAATCAATTTTGCATAGTTGGTGTTTTCGCGGTGCATCCATTTGTAACGGTCGTCAACCGACTCCATATTTAACGGATAATCGGTTATCAGTTTATCCCAAATTTTTGAAATTTCAGCCCGGGTCTGAGCAATCTGGTTGGGCGCTGGTTTTACCATCAGATAGAATCCCTCTGTTCCGTAGGTAATGTAGCCGGGTTCAACATACTCCTTCAAACTGCTGTAATGAAAATCTTCTGAAATACCTGTTACCACAGTATTTTCTGTTCCGGGAAGAATTTTTCCAATCAAATCCTGATCAGGAAAAAGTCGGGCAAGCGACTGGTTAATAATACACTTATCTTTGTTCGATTCGGCATGTTCCGAAAAATTTTCACCTTCAATAATCTCGACTCCCAAAACCCTGCTGAAATTTTCATCGCCCACAAATACAGCAGGTGTATATTCTTTTTCCTCCCCGTTGTCATCGTAATGCAACAGAATCATAAAATGCTCGAGCACAGGTGATGCATTCGCAATTGAAACCATTTCAACAGACGACTGCTTTTCCAACTCATTTTTAAACAAACCGGCCTGGTTTTTATGATGCCCCGGAATTTTTACTTCAATTACTTCACGGTTGATGCCAATATCTTTATTCGTAATCAAATTGATCTGTTTAATAATTATTATCGACGCCATAATTAACGCCACAGAAACAGCCAGTTGGGTTATATTCAATGCCGGAATCTGCAACTTGCCTTTTGGACGAAACCTGCCGGGTTTTAACGTTTCCGCCCGAACGCCATTTTCAATACGTAAAAACGAAAAGATTGCGGTTGCCAGCATTACCAGGGCCGGAATTCCTGTCAGCAGTAAAACATTTTCAATGCTGAATAACCAGGCTGTTGTAATATTTGCTGATGTCAGGTTGTTAAAAAACGGGATACCCCAAACGAGCAGGACAACACTCAAAACGAATGCAATTACTACTAAAACAAAGGTTTCACTCAAAAATCCTGTAACGAGATTGGCTTTGGAACCACCGTTTACACGCCTGATAGAATGTTCCCCGGCCTTCTCCTGCAACCGGTTATTAATAAGACCCAGAAAGTTAAAGACTGCCACTCCCAAAATCATCAGTCCGATAACAAGGGCAATGTACAAATCCGATTTGTCGCGATAATTTTCAATGGTCTGTTGCCGGGTAGTATCGAAATAAGCCGACTTAAAACTTTTCAGGTAATGCGTTCCGGGAGTGCCGTCATGAACAATCGGAATTGTTTCCTTATTTTCAGCAAATTTTGTTTCGAATTCCTGAATATTGACGTTTTCGGCTAAAAGCAAATAAGCACGGGCATCTTCGTTCCCAATTGACTTTACCATATCAAATTCCAGTTGCGTACTTTCTGCCGGCTTTATAAATACGCCCGAAACAATCATCTCTTCCTTCCCATCGCGATGGTGAAAAGTAAGTCGTTCGCCGACTGCGTTTGTTTTGCCAAAATATTTCTGTGCCAGTTCTTCAGAAATCACGACGTCCTGTTCGGTCTCAAGCACTTTTTGCGGATTTCCAAATAAAAGTTCGTAAGAAAAAAAACTGAAAAAATTGGGAGAGGTGCCAATTGCTCTCTTCCCATCGAAATAGTCGTGGTTACCAACCGTAACTTTCCGGGGAGATACGTTTCGTATCCGGCAGAAATCCTGGACTTCAGCAAAATTATCTTTCATGTATTCGGCTGCACCTTCGCGGATAAAATACATTCTTTGGCCTTCGCGAAAAGGGTCGTCAGCCTGAAGTGCAAAAATCCTGTTTCTATCTGTCTGAAAACCTTCAGCATTAAACTCCCTGGTAACAAAGATGGTTATGAGATTCATGCACGCAATTCCAATTGCCAGGCTAATAATAATTATTGAAGAATTTAGCTTGTGTCTGTACAAATTTCTCCAAATGGTTTTCAGTCTCATTGAAGTACAGTTTTAAGTGTGGTTAAAACAATCAAATCCGGTGCCTTTTATTCAAATTGCATCTAATCAGCAACATAGAGATTGCTTATTGAGAAAGTGTCAAAAAATTTGACAAAAAGTGTATGATTTTTTGACGTTATTATTCATACCTGAGTGCCTCCACCGGGTTCTTCGTTGCCGCTTTCCAACTCTGCCAGCTCACTGTCAGCAGCGCAATTCCCAGCGCCAGCAACCCGGCCAGCACGAAAATCCACCAGCTTAGTTCGGTTTTGTACGCAAAATTTTCGAGCCATGTATTCATAGCATACCAGGCCACGGGTGTAGCAATAACAAAAGCAATTACTACCCACTTTACAAAGTCTTTATTTAGCAAGGCCATAACTTTGGAATTACGCGCTCCGTTTACTTTACGGATATCGATTTGGGAATGTGGACTGCCCAGGTAATATGTCTTCATTTTTTTGTAATTTTGACTAAAAATTATTAGGCATGTTATGGAATGAGAGAATAACACTTGAGCCGGGGAAACGAAGTGGTAAACCTTGCGTAAGGGGCATGCGGATAACCGTGGCTGATGTTCTGGGGTATTTGGCATCCGGGATGAGTTTTGAGGAAATCCTTGATGATTTCCCTTACCTTGAGCGTGAAGATATTCTGGCATGTTTAAGTTATGCCGCAAATAAGGAAAAAATTGAACTTTGCGCATAATGAAGTTACTATTCGACCAAAACCTTTCACCAAAACTCGCAGAATATTTTAACAGTTCATTTGCGGGATCACAACATTTACAAAGCCTGAAGCTTGATAAATCGTCGGATACCTCAGTTTGGGAATTTGCTAAATCAAATGAATTCACAATCGTAACCAAAGACAATGATTTTAACAATCTTGTTGCTTTTTGGGGATTCCCACCAAAAGTAATCTGGATTCGCCGGGGCAATTGTTCAACGAGTGACATCAAAGAATTGCTCAGTTTCAATATCGATAAGATTAAAGCTTTTATTTTAGATTCCACCAATGGCATTTTAACACTCATTTAGTTAATATCTTTCTTCCATTTTATTCATACCTTAAAGCCTCCACCGGGTTTCTTCTTGCTGCCCGCCAGCTTTGCAAGCTCACCGTCAGCAACGCAATTCCCAGCGCCAGCAAACCTGCCAGGGCAAAAATCCACCAGCTCAAGTCGGTTTTGTACGCAAAGTTTTCGAGCCATTTGTGCATGGCGTACCAGGCAATGGGTGTAGCAAATACAATTGCTATTATTACCCATTTTAAAAAGTCTCTGTTCAGCAAAGCCATAACTTCGGAAATACGCGCTCCGTTTACTTTTCGAATGCCGATTTCTTTAATCCTTTGCTGAACCGTAAAACCAATCATACCCAACACGCCGAGCACCGAAAGAAATATGGCAATGCCCGATAAAATTCCAATAATGCTTGCTGTATTTACTTCCGATGTATAATTGGAACTTATCCGGTCATCCATAAACTGATAAGTAAAGGGTAGATTTGGCTCAACCTCCTTCCACACATTCTGAATTTGCTTAAGGGCATGGCTGTAGTTACCAGATTCAAGTTTTACTATGATATTGTGTTTTCCCCAGGGCCGAATAAAGTACATTACCGGTTTTGAAGCTTCCTTTAAGGTAAAGTATTGCATGTCTTCAGTTACCCCTATTATTTCCATTTCGTTATTGGGCGTGTAGGCATTATTTTGCACCACCACCTTTTGCCCGATTGGGTTGGTAAGGTTGAGCGCTTTAACTGCCGATTCGTTGATAACTACTCCCATTTGTTCGTCATGCAGAATATTTTTATCGAAATTTTTACCCTGCACGATTTTTGCGCCAATAGCCGGGAAAAAATCATTGTCCACTGTAATTTGCCCCAGATCGGCTTTAAGCTCATACTCTTTGCCGGAGAGCCAAACGGGAGTGTAATTATTAATAGAACCGGCCGGGGCATTTTCTGTTACCCCCACGTCCTTAACCATTGGAACAGAAGCCAGTTTTTGCTTGAACAGGTCATACCGTTGATTCATTGTTTCGCTGTATGGATTTATAACGACCAGCGTATTTTCCTGATCGAACCCCGTTTTAGTTTTCATTACCAGTTGAAGTTGTTTGCTGATTAATATTGCTGAAGCAATAAGCGAAGTAGCTATCACCAACTGGAAAGTGACCAGAGAACCCCTGACAAGGGTGTGCTGTTTTCTTGTTTTCAGGTTTAAAATGATTGACTGGTTTTTTAAAAAACCTGTTGCCTTAAATGATTGTATAAAAAGAACGGGATAAATTACGGATACTGCAACTACCGTAA
>CAZLGT010000007.1:0-101384 GCA_964559175.1 uncultured Mariniphaga sp.
ATTGCCAAAACATTTTAGAGGAAAAAACGTTATTAATAGCATAAAAATCAATTAACAAGAAAAAATGAAAACATTAAATTTTTTTGCAATCCTTTTAGTTGCCGCAGTTCTGATTGCATCTTGTAAAAAAGAAGACGAAGGAACACCCCGGCAGACAACCAAAACTTACACATTCAGTCAAACATTAGTGGGTACGGCTGAAGTTAAAGGAGAGCTTCAGGCTACTGAAATTAAACTGGCTGATATTATTGGAGTTGACCCTGCAAAAAACCTGGAAAATGCACAAATGCAAATGGCCAGCAGTTATCTCGAAATATCGGGATTAAGTCAGATGGAAGCACCAGAAGGAGAAGCAGTAGTGTTGAAAGATTTTTCCATAAAGGTAGGAGCACGCCAGAGCGTCAATTTAGGTAACTGTAGTACAGATCCCCAGGGCACAAATGAATTTGCTGCCGACGTTCAGCAATCTACGAACCAAATGGTCAGTCTTATTCAAAATGTCTTTACAGATATTACTTCCGGCAGTAAAAGCTCAATGATCACAGTTTCTTTCACACCCAATGTAAGTATTACTTCGTCCGATAATGTTCAGCTTAAGATATCCATTGGAGGTACTTATCACTATTTGGTATTTGAGTAAAATCTGATTTTCCTGCCTGCCATTATTGCTCCTGCAAACGGTTCGGCAGCGAACATCGACTGGGTAAACGGCAACCATTTTTCGGGGAGCCGGATGGCATCGCTTATGGGGCGATGCTATCCATAACTTATTTTGAAAATCTACAAAAAAAACTTCATGAATGTTTATGGATAGCATCCCATCATTTTATTTAAAACCATTGCAAGAAAGCGGTAAGGGATGCCATCCTTCCGGGAGCCGGATGGCATCGCTTATGGGGCGATGCTATCCATAACTTGCTTTAGGAGAATACAATTAAAACTCTGAACGGATACGGATAGCATCCCTTCCTTCAGTTCAAGGTTCTTACAAAAAACAGCAAGGGATGCCATCCTTTAAGGCCATTTACTCCAGATTCAAAATATCTTTTTCTTCGTGCAAATAATTATGGAAATTCAAAAAATTCTCCAGACCATCAAAAAGCTCAAGCCCTAATTCTTTGGAAATTTTTGTTGGTTTATTGCTAATATAAGCCTGATAAGAACTATATCTGTAATTTTTAAAGTCATTTGTAATTCCATGTTTAACAGGATTATAATGGATGTAAAAAAACAAATACCTCAAATGCTCATCCTCCTCAATCATTAAACGTTTAAAATTTCTTGTAAACAAACTTCCGGTTCTGTTTTCCTGAATATTAATAGCCTGCGAATAGGTAATAAACAACCTCCGTAATCTTTCTGAAATAAAGGCTCCAACTTCCGATTCACTGGTTAACTCCTCTGTCTCATTGTTATCCGGATTTTCTACTACAACTATTTCAGGTAATTTTACAAGAAAATGAAAATGGTTGGGCAGCAAACAATAGGCAAGCACATCAATATAATCATTCAGATATTTCGTCCAGAGATACAGGAAATAAACATAATTCTCAGGTTTGAAAAAAATCGTGCTTCTGTTGATACCCCGATTGAAAATGTGGAAATAGGCTCCGCCTAAAAGTGGCATTATGGTTTTATTTGCAGGCATTTTTGCTTTAAAGGTAGAAAAGTATTTGAAAATAAGGATAGCAAACCTTCAATTCATTTCAAGGCTGTTGCAAGAAACAACAAGGGATGTCATCCTTCCGGGCGCCGGATGGCATCGCTTATGGACGATGCTATCCTTAATTTGTTATAAAAGCTAACGGGAATCTTCCAAAAGACTTATGGATAGCATCCCTTCATTTTATTTCAAGGTTGTTGCAAGAAACAGTAAGGGATGCTATCCTTGGGAACAGCAAGGGATGCCATCCTTCAATCAATACAACATCCTCGCCCTTATCGTATGCGGAATGGCTTTCAGTTCTTTCAGAATTTTATCGCAGTTGGTGCATTCGGCATCAATAATCACATAGCCTATTTCGGCATCGGTTTGCAGGTATTGCGCGGCAATGTTTATGCCTTTGTTGGTAAAAACGTAGTTGATGTCTTTCAGCAAACCGGGCATGTTTTTGTGAATGTGCAAAAACCGTTGCTTGTCGTAGTTGGGCTGAATGGAAACCTGCGGGAAATTGACCGCCCCCACAGTGGAGCCGTTGTCGCTGTATTTTATAAGTTTTTCAGCCACTTCCAGCCCGATATTTTCCTGGGCTTCCTGGGTGCTTCCACCAATGTGCGGCGTGAGCAGCACGTTATCGAAATCCTGCAACGGCGAGCTGAATTTTTCGGTGTTTGAGGCCGGCTCTGTGGGAAATACATCGGCTGCCGCGCCTGCCAGATGGCCGTTTTTCAGAAATTCGGTCAGGGCATCATAATCCACTACCGAGCCGCGGGAGGCGTTGATGAGCAGAGAACCTTTTTTCATTTGTGAAAGTTGTTCATCCGAAATCATGTTCCGTGTATCAGGAGTTTCAGGCACATGTAAGGTTACCACATCCGATTTTTGCAACAGTTCATTGAGCGACTCGCACACAAAGGCTTTTCCCAGGCTCAGTTTTTTTTCAATGTCGAAATAAAGTACATTCATTCCCATGGCTTCGGCAAGTATGGAAACTTGTGAACCGATGTGTCCGTACCCCACAATGCCCAGATTCTTGCCACGGACTTCAACCGAATTTCCAACCGCTTTCAGCCAGTCACCCCGGTGTGCAGCCGCATTTCTTGCAGGTACTTCACGCATCAGCATGATGATTTCAGCAATTACCAGCTCGGCCACCGACCGTGTATTGGAAAACGGGGCATTAAACACCGGAATGCCTTGTTGTTTGGCTGCCATCAGGTCAACCTGATTGGTGCCAATACTGAAACAGCCTACTGCAAAAAGTTTTTTTGCCTTTTTTAAAACCTGCGGGGTGAGCCGGGTACGCGAACGGATTCCCAGAATGTGAGCATCTTTGAGTTTCTGTTCGAGCTCTTCGCCGTCCAGCGCGGTTTTCAGGTATTCCACATTGGTGTAACCGGCGGTTTCAAAACTTTTTTCAGATGAGGGATGAATTCCTTCCAGCAAAAGAACTTTGATGTATTTTTTATCGAGCGAAAGTTTTTTGGTCATCGTATCAGGTTTTCCTGTAAAAATAAGATTTTAAACGAATCTAAAACGCATCGTCAAGTGTGCGAATGGTCAGCACTCCCTTCAGTTTTATTTCCGTAATATCGGTTTCCAGGTGCACCGTTACTTTTTCGCCCGGCAGCATATCGAAATAATTGTCGGAGAAAAAACCTTCCTCATCTTCAATCTGCAGATACACATTTTTGGCCAGTTTGTCGGTTCTCAGTTCAATATCGAATCCCGAATCGGTTGAAATGATGGTATATTCCACCTTCGGGGTAGGAATGTCCAGTTCTTTAAACGGCCTGAAAAAGAATAAATTCCGTGAAAGGGTTTTCCCGTTATCTATGAGTTCGGCAGAGAACAACAAATTGCGAAGATCTTTCCGGTATAAAAACTCGTTCTTATTTTCGTTGAAATAATCACGGCTCGAATTGGCCGGAATGTCAACGAGAGATGCTGTTTCCCAAAGCACACGCCCGTCGAAATCCATCATTTTCAGTATGAGCTGGGCGTTCACCTGTTCCAAACGGTCGTTTACAATGCCCACTTTAAACCTCATTTCATCTTCGTACGGACTGACCAAAACCTGCTCAAACCCTTTTTTCACGTAATATTGCAACGCTTTCCATTTTTGGTAGTAATCGGTGGAACTCCACGAAGCCACCGGCCACACGTCATTAAGCTGCCAGTAGAGGGTGCCCATGGTAAACGGCATGGCGCGGCGGTGACCTTCCAGTGCAAACTTGATTCCTTCGGCCTGCAATACATGATTTACATAAAGGAACGACGGAAAATCCTTTGGCTTTTTATACTCTTTCAGCATATAAAATTCTATGGTTTCGTTGCCGATGGACGACCGCTGGTGCGATTTCATCACTTCGGAATAGATATCGTAATCTTCAGGTTCGGCATATTTTCTAACGGTTGACATTTCGGGGAACGACTGAAAACCGTATTCGCTCATGAACCGGGCCAGGTGGGTGGCGTAAGTTTCAAACGGCTCTTTGCCCCACCAAACGCCCCAGTAGTGTTCATCGCCATTGACCATATCGGCCTCAATTCCCAGACCGGACGAAGGACTTGAACCCCAGTAACTGCGTGAAGGATCGAATTCTTCCACCACTTCAGGCAGGGTTTTGTGGAAAATGTCCACATACGCCTGCCACACTTTGTCGGGAACATCGCTCCCCTGTCTCTCGGCAATTCCCTTCCAGCCCCAGTTGTTCCAGGCCGTGAGAATTTCGTTGTTGCCGCACCAAAGGGCAATGCTTGGGTGGTTGCGCAGTCGTTTTACATTGTCGATGGCTTCCTGCCTTACGTTTTCAAGAAACAGTTCATCGTTTGGAAACATGGCACAGGCAAACATAAAATCCTGCCAGACCAGAATGCCATTTTCGTTGCACAGGTCGTAAAAAATATCTTCTTCATATATGCCACCGCCCCACACGCGCAGCATGTTCATGTTCGAATTTTTGGCGGTTTCAATCATGGTGCGGTAGTTTTCGTCGGTTACCCGTGGTATAAACATGTCGTTGGGAATAATGTTGGCGCCTTTCATAAATACCGGATGTCCGTTCAGATTGAAATAGAAGGAAGTACCGTGTTCATCCTCTTCGCGCACCAGCTCCAGTGTACGGATTCCAATTCGGGTTTCTTCTGAAATTTTTCGTTCGCCTGTCTGCAATTCACCGGTGATGTTATAAAGGTGTGCTTCGCCCAAACCATTGGTCCACCAAAGTTGCGGGTTCTGAATTTCGAAATCCAATTGGTATTTTTCAATACCATCCCGAAGGTGCACAGAGGCAGTGGCCAAATTTGTACCATCGTTTTTCACGGTAATTGTTGCTTTTCCGTTCTTTTCAGCTTCAACCTCAAAAACCGCTGTAAATGAGGCCTTCTCTTCCGAAACTTCGTGCTGTACTATCTGAAGGTTTTCAATGCGGGCATCGTCCCATGCTTTCAACGAAACCGGTCGCCAGATTCCGCTGGTGACCAGCCGCGGTCCCCAGTCCCAGCCATAGTGGTAACCGGCTTTGCGGGTGTAAATGCTCACGCGTTTGGCATCTTCCACCTCGCCCCGTTCCGCCTGATCGTTTTCAGCGCCCGGGTAAACAAATTCGTTGGCATCGTATTTTTTCAGTCCTTCAACAATGGGCGAACGAAACCGGATGTGCAGTTCGTTTTCTCCTTCGTTCAAAACCTCTTTTACATCAACCTGCCATTCACGAAACATGTTGTTTGCAGCCAAAATCTGCTCTCCGTTTAAAAAAACATCGGCATAGGTGTCAAGCCCTTTAAAATCGAGTTGAACACGGTCGCGGCCGAGAAATTCTGCATCCACTTCAAAAGTGGTTTTGTATTCCCAGTCCACCTTATCAATCCACTGCAAATCGAGTTCGTTTAGCCTGTAGTACGGGTCGTCAATTACGCCGTTATCCAGTAAATCGGTGTGTACAGTTCCGGGAACCGTAGCCGGCAGCCATTGGCCTTCATTTGCCTGGCGGAAAGTCCAGCCCTCGTGTATCTCTTTTTGAATCATAAGGTTCGGGTCTTTTTTTTCCTGTTGGCAGCCCCACGAAACCAGCAGGGAAATTGCCATAATAATCAACATGTTTGTTTTTAACGACATATTCGTATTATTTTTTCGTTGCGAAAATACGAAATTCATGGCTATCTGAATGACCCGAAAAGGTTACTTTTTAAAAAACGCCCCTTCACTCAGCAAATAAAATTGAAAAAAGTTCTTCTGAAAACTACCCAACTGTGCACCAGATTGAAAAAAGCCGGAACACAAATGCATTCCGACTTCCATTTGCTGTTTCAAAATCGCTGTTTAATTGTTCTCAGGCATATCCTTTTCTTCCATTTCAATCTCAACTTCCTCAGAATCCTCTTTTATCTTTTTGCGAATAATAATCACCTTCCCGTCCTCTTCTTCTGTGGGTTCATTTCTGATTATGGTAATTTTTTCCCTGCCGCCCCTCAGTTTCTTTTTCTTATACGAAATGATGCCGGGATCGCTTAAATCAATGACATTCCCTCTCAAATTCTTTTGTAGTCTGACTGCATGAGGCATCCTGGGTACGTTGGGAGGATGTGGTGCAAAAATGAACCTGTTGTCGCCGGGCCCGTCAGATTCCAAAAAGCGAAATTCAAAGTTTTTATGGATGGAGTCCATTTCGAAATTTTCCATTCCGCCCCATTTAAATTTACTGGCAGAATCAATGGTATCTCCGTTCCATACAAAAACCCGGTTGCCTTCAATTACGGTATCAAGGACCGTTTTTTCTCCATCTGCGATTTTTTCCAAGCGAATGTGGCGCTTTGCCTTTTCTCCTTTTTCCCCGCGTGGCGGCTCCTGCGGAGTTTCTCTCAATGAAAAAGAGGTAAAAAGGAGGAAAGAGCCGAGGAGGAATCCGATAATAAACATTACTTGCTTCATAATTTTCGATTTTAAATTCTTAAAAACCAACTCAACAAAGATAGATTAAATGCAAGCTATCAGTCAGTTAAAGCCCGGTTAAAATGAGTTAAGGAAAAGTTAAAATGTGAAAACGGCTTTTTGAAATGCCTATATTTGAACCATGAACAAAAAGATTTTCACCGGACTGGTTGTATTTATGGCGATTTCTATTTTGGGAATCATCGCAGTACAATTAATTTGGATGAATAATGCCATACAGGTTAAAAATGAATTATTCAGCCGGAGTGTAAACGATGCGCTGAACAGCACGGCAAAAAAACTGGAGGACCGGCAGAATCTGAATGTGGTAAACCGGATGATTTTCAGCGATTCACTTGAATGGCACAGCAACAGGGAGAATTATGATTTTCGTTTTGAAACCTTGACGGCACCCCCGCATGGAGCTGATTCTTCTAAATTTCCTCCGGGACCTGTGCAAATTATCAGGAAACGGGCGCCAAAGCCAAACGAAAAAAATGTGGAAGTCAGGGTTGAAAAACAATTGATGAACTCAAAAAATAAAATTCGCTTACTGTCAGATTCTTTAAAAAGAAACCATAATAACGGGTTTGTGTATCAATTTCAAAATTCAGGTTCATCCGATTCTTTAACCGTTTTACGCGATACTCTCATTTTAAATGCCGATTCTTTTTTTTCGGTAAGCATGGTAAAAATCGATTCCATGTTAAGCCGAATCGACTCCACTGTTATTATTGCTCCCGAACTTACTTCACGGGTAAGACAAAGGGCCGGAAACTTAAAACAGGTTGCCAGTCAGGTGTTTACTGAAATTGTTGCATGGGACGGGATACAACCGGATACGGCTGAAATATTACCCGTATTAAAGGAGGAACTGGAAAACAGGAACATCCCCATCCGGTTCGATTTTGGCATTCTGAATGAAAATGAATTGAAGGTTTTTTCAGGTGATGCCGATTCTGCAAGGTTGGTAACCTCTGAATACCAGGTAAATTTGTACCCGAATGCCATTTTTAGCCGCAACCTGAAGCTGGCCGTGGTTTTTCCCGGCCGGGATGGTTTTATTTACCGTTCACTGAACTGGCTGCTGGTGGCTTCCTTTTTGTTTTCACTGTTTATTCTGGTGGCTTTTGCCGGCAGCATTTATTATATTTTAAGGCAGAAAAAAATCTCGGAAATGAAATCGGATTTTATCAATAACATGACGCATGAATTTAAAACGCCCATTGCAACCATCTCGGTGGCTGCCGATTCCATCAACAACAACAAAGTGATTTCAAATGCTGAAAAAGTGCGCTATTTCACCGGGATGATTAAAAAGGAAAACGCCCGCATGAACCAGCAGGTGGAAGATATTTTAACCATTGCCCGGCTCGATAAAAAGGAGTTCGAATTTATGTGGGAAACCATCGATGTGCATGAATTACTAAAAGATGCCATGCAGGGAATTGCCATTCAGATTGAAAAGCGCGATGGGAAGATTGCAACTCAATTTGATGCTTCAAATTCTTCTGTAACTACCGATAAAAACCACTGCACCAACGTGTTTTATAATTTGCTCGACAATGCCATTAAATATTCGGCTGGGCAACCCCAAATAACCATTTCAACCCAAAACAAACCGAAAGGTGTGCTGGTTTCGTTTGAGGATAAGGGTATTGGAATGAACAAAAGTGTACAAAGCAAAATATTTGAAAAGTTTTACCGGCTGGAAAGCGGTAACGTGCACAATGTGAAGGGTTTCGGGCTTGGCTTGAGTTATGCGAAAGCTGTAATTGAAGCCAACAGGGGAGCCATTTCGGTACAAAGCGAACCGGGAAAAGGAAGTAAGTTTGGTGTGTTTTTACCATTTGTAAGGGAATGAATAACAGGCAACATATTTTTCTTGTGGAAGATGACCTCAGTTTCGGGGCGGTGCTGAAATCGTACCTCGAACTGAATGATTACGAGGTAACCTGGGTGGACAATGGCCGCTTTGCTTATGAGCGTTTTAAAAACGGGCAATTCAACATTTGTATTCTCGATGTAATGCTCCCGCACACCGACGGTTTTACCATTGCCGGCCAAATCAGGAAAACCGACGCACACATCCCGCTGGTTTTTCTTACGGCTAAAACGCTGAAGGAAGATATTTTGAAAGGATACAATGTGGGCGCTGACGATTACATTACCAAACCATTTGACACCGAAGTGCTGCTGTGCAAAATAAAAGCCATCCTCAACCGGAAAGGTCTTGAAGATCATTCAGAAAAAGAAAGTTACGAAATAGGAACTTACCGGTTTTATCCCAAAAAACGTACAATTAGCTGCGGCGATGAACATCAAAGCCTGTCGCCCAAAGAAGCCGAACTGCTGAAACTCCTTTGTCAGAACCAAAACGAACTGCTGGCCCGCGAAACGGCCCTGAACAAAATCTGGGGCGAAGATGGCTACTTTACTACACGCAGCATGGATGTTTTTATTACGAAACTGAGAAAATACCTTTCATCCGACCCAAATATCGAAATCAAAAATATTCATGGAAGCGGGTTTATACTGGAAGTGAAAAACGGGTAATTACAAATAAGTATATTATGAAATTACCAGTAACCCAATTGCAAAAAGGATAAATCCTGATAGTCTGTATTTGACATTTTTTCCGATATTCTTGTGTTTTAATTCAAACTTGTTTAGTTTTAAATCACTCAAAAACGAAAATTAATTTGAATTATACAGTAAAACGAATTACATGTAACCAAACAGCCAATGACTGATGAACCAGCAATAATTGAAGAACAAATTGCAAAAGCAATATTTCTAATCCGCGACCAAAAAGTAATGACAGACAGCGACTTGTCGGAGATGTACGGTGTTGAAACCCGTATTTTGAAACAAGCTGTACGGAGAAATATCGATCGATTTCCCAAAGATTTCATGTTTGAACTGAATCATGAAGAATGGCAGCAATTGAAAAAATCATTAAGATCACAAACCGTGATCTTAAACGAAAACCTTAGGGGAAAACATAGTAAATATCCTCCATTTGTTTTCACTGAACAGGGTATCGCTATGTTATCATCTGTTCTTAACAGTCCTCAAGCCATACAGGTAAATATTTCAATTATGCGGGTTTTTGTAAAAATGCGAAAATGGGCAGCCAATTATTCTGAATTGGTAAAAAAAATTGAAGAATTACAGAAATCGGAATCGGAGCAAAACCATCATATTGCCCGCATCTATCAAATCATAGAAGAGTTGGTCAAACCCAAATTGAGTGAAAGAAAACCCATCGGATTTAAAGTTCAAAAAAATAAATAATGGGAACACATGTCAGAATCGCACTAATCACCGGAGCCTCAAAAGGAATTGGAAAAGCCATTGCCATTGGTTTGGCGGAATTGGGGTACCAAACCATTTTAATTGGCCGGAACAGAGATGATTTGAACAAAGTTGCCGGTGAAATAATAAAAGCCGGTGGCCCAAAACCTGTTTTATTTTCAGTTGATATCACCGATTCAGAAAAAGTAAAAGAAACGGTGGCCGAGATTATACAGGAATTTTGCCGCATAGATATTCTGGTGAACAACGCCGGTATTCATTTTAGCGGCACACTGGAATTGCCTGAACCGGATTTCAAAAAAATGCTTGACACCAATCTCACAGCACAGTTTGTGATGCTGCAGGAAGTAGTTCCGGTGATGAAAAAACAAAAGGCAGGATATATTTTCAATGTGGCATCCCGTTCTGCCAAAGTAGGTTTTGCCGGTAGCGGCGGTTACTGTGCCTCCAAATTCGGATTGCTGGGCCTGAATGAATCCCTTTACCGCGAACTCACCCCACAGGGAATAAAAGTAACTGCACTGTGCCCGGCATGGGTAAATACCAGTATGGCACAGGAAGCCGGCACCCCGCTTCAGCCGGATGATATGATTCAGCCGAATGATATGTTCAAAACCATTCACTGGCTGCTGGAATTATCGCCGGGTGCCTGTGTAAAAGAGGTGGTAATTACCAATCCGAAAAGTCTGTAAAGCTATTTTTCCCGGGTTAACAGGGAATGAATCCACTTTTCAATTCCGATAACCGGGAAAATGGCAAAGCCGAACAGTGCAGCGAAAAGAACTTCTGCAAGAGTGAGTGGCACCGTATTAAAAATGGCTTGCATAAACGGCGCATAAATAAATACAGCCTGCAAACCCAGCACAATACCGATTCCCAGAAAAACTGTGGGATTGCTGAAAAACCCGATTTTCATCAAAGAATCATGAAGCGAACGGCAGTTAAGCATGTAAAAAATCTGGAAGAGAATGACAAAAGTTACCGAAGTGGTTTGCGCTTTTGCCTGCGCAAAAGCAGGGTCCAGCCCGTTTTCCAGGCTGTGGGAATAGTGCAGATTGAAAAGTATAATCGTTCCCGCAGTCATAAATAAAGAAACAAAAACCACCCTAAAGGTCACGAACTTGTTGAACAGCGGCGCATCGGGTTTGCGGGGCGGACGTTTCATCACGTTGGGCTCCTTTACCTCGTAGGCCAGCGGAAGGGCCAGCGCCACGGCAGCCACCAGGTTAATCCACAAAAGCTGGGTGGGCAGCATGGGTAGCAAAAGTTCGTTGGTAATCAGGTTGAACGGGAAAAACATAATTCCGTATATCAGAATGAATGCGAGTCCCAGATTGGTGGGCAACAGAAAGGCAAGCGATTTCAGCAGGTTATCGTACACCCGGCGGCCTTCCTCAACTGCTGCGCTGATACTTGCAAAATTGTCGTCAGCCAGCACAATATCGGAAGATTCCTTTGAAACGGATGTTCCGGTAATGCCCATTGCTACTCCAATGTTCGACTGTTTGAGCGAGGGAGCATCATTCACGCCGTCGCCGGTCATGGCCACAATCTGGTTATCGGCCTGCAGCGCTTTCACCAGCCTGAGTTTGTGTTCCGGGGCTACCCGTGCAAAAATGTTGGTGCTACTAACAATTTCTGCCAGTGTTTCGTTATTCATTTTGGCCAGTTCAACACCGGTTACGGTTTTTCCGGTTTTCGAAAGGCCTAAATCCATGCCAATGGAACGGGCTGTGGCCTGATGGTCGCCGGTAATCATTTTTACGATAATTCCGGCATTGTGACAGGCTTTAATCGCCTCAATAGCCTCAGCGCGCGGCGGATCAATCATTCCCAAAAGCCCCACAAACTGAAAATCATTTTCCGCTTCGGAGGCTTGCAATTCAGTATTTCCGCTAATATTCCTGATTTTTTGCGCAACCGCAATTACCCGCATCCCCCGGGCTCCCAGTCGCTCTAATTGGGCAACAACAGGTTCTGTTTCCAGTTTTGCACCGCCCAAATGACTGCTGCATCTTTTCAGAATAACCTCTGGTGCACCTTTTATAATAATGCGCTGTTCTTCATTCTGATTCAACGTCGTCATAAATTTCGATTCTGAATCAAAGGGAATCTCATCCATCCGGGGGTGATTATTCCGAACCTGATCCACATTCAGATTTGCCTTGGCTGCAGCCACAACCAATGCCACCTCGGTAGGATCTCCGGTAATGCTAAAGCTATTCCCATCAGATTTAAAACCGGCATCGCTGCACAATACTGCATTTTTAAGTAATATTTTAATATCATTGGGCAGTTCCTTTAATTCAATACCGTTCTGCATAAAAACTCCTTCGGTATTGTACCCAACTCCTGTAACCTGAATATCCTGTTCACCCGTCCATAATTCATTTACAGTCATTTCATTGCGGGTAAGCGTTCCTGTTTTATCGGAGCAAATAACGGTTGTACTTCCCAGCGTTTCCACGGCCGGAAGTTTCCGGATGATGGCTTTTCTGCGGGCCATTCGTTGCACGCCAATGGCCAAAGCAATGGTAACAACTGCCGGCAAACCTTCGGGAATGGCTCCAACGGCCAGTGCAATGGCAAATATCAGACTGTCTTTTAGAGCGGCGCCCAGCAAAATTCCCTGACTGGTGGCACGAATGGTTCCAATAACCATTATAACAACTGTAATTGCCACAATTCCTATGGTCAGGTATTTCCCTACTACGGCAAGTTTATGGGTGAGAGGCGTTTCCAAATCGGTGGTTTCGCTAAGCATGTCCGAGATTTTGCCCAGCTCCGTGTTCATTCCGGTTCCAACGACCACTGCTGTTGCTGTTCCGGTTGAAACAAGGGTTCCGCTGTAAACCATACATTTCCGGTCGCCAAGTGAGGCCTCGGCTTCAACCGGATTGACTGATTTTTGGGAAGGCACCGATTCACCGGTGAGGGCAGCCTCTTCCACAGTCAGGTTTTTCTGCCGAACCAGCCGCATGTCGGCCGGAACCCGCTCACCCGCTTCCAGTTCCACCACATCGCCCGGTACAATTTCAGAAACCGGGATGGAAACTTTTCGGCCATCGCGGTAAACCGTGGCATTTTCAGGAATCATGTCGCTAAGTGCTTCAATGGCTTTTCCGGCTTTAAATTCCTGAATAAAACCGATTATCGTATTAATAACCACAACAGCCAAAACCACCAGACCGTCGGTAATTTTTCCCAGCAAAACAGCCAGTGTACCCGAACCGATTAAAACCCAAATAAGCGGATTGTTGATTTGACGCCATAATACGGTTAAGGGCCCGTCTTTCTGTTTTCTTTTAATGTGATTCGGGCCGTACTTTTGAAATCTGTTTCTTGCAACTTCGGTGGTCAGTCCCTTTTCTGAACTTCCAACGGAATCAATAACTTCATTATATGATTTAACATGCCAGGCGGCACTGTTTCCATTCTTCATTTGAGTGCATTTTGATGCTGCAAAGGTAGAAAAATCTTTAGTTGGAGAACTTTTTCAGTTTGACACATGCAGAAATTTGGGTTCGTTGTGTTTTTATTATTTTTGTCGTGATAAAAATACATCTGTCATGAAAAAACAATGGAACAAAATACTTTTGCTTACAGCAGCTGTGCCTTTTCTTTTTTTGGGATGCAACAAAGATACTGAGTCCAAATTCGAGGTAAATTCTGACGCGTACATCATCAGGAAAAATATTGACGGGGAAGTAAAATCGGCGGCCGCATTTTATGTGTATGCCAACCAGGGCATCTCGTCGGCAACGGTTACCCCGCCCACAAGCGGCGGCGACCCGATTGAATTGGGGAAAAGCGAGGGTTCAAGCTTTACTTTTTTCAAAGAACCTTCGCCGGCAGACTTCAAAGTTCAGTCGCCGACTGCAGGAATTTACCAATTCGACGTGGAAAGCAGTGAAGGTGTCAAAATTCAACAGATGGACGAACTGGAAATCTTCAACCTTCAGATGCCGCAAATAACCTCTGCGGCATATCAATCAGGAAGTTCTTCGCTGAACGTGAAGTGGTTAACGGTTGAAGATGCCGACGGATATGTAGTTAAACTGCTGTACCCCGATGGAAAAATTGTTTTTATCAGCTTTGCACTCACCCCCTCTACGTCTGAATTCAATGTCAGTCCTTCCTCCGGAAACTGGATGAACCAGATTTATGCAGGAGAAGAAGTGCTGCTTCACGTACAGTCATTTATTTACGACTCGGATGCAACTTTGGCTGACAACATCTACAATATCGGAGAAATTGCCATTGCCGAAAAAGAAATTACCTGGGGACAGTAAAAAACCCAAAGCAATTTTTTTCAATCAATATGAAAAGTTGCTGATTTTTCTTTTCCACATCCAATTTGATAAACACACAATATTCTAAATACCAATTGGTTAAATAATATTTACTATTTTTGTAGTAAATTTATTACGAAAATAGTTTTATTTTCAATTTCTTAGTACTATATTTGTAGTAGTTAAAATCGAAAATCGATTATGGGAATGAAAACATTGACAAAAGCAGAAGAGCAAATCATGCAAATTCTTTGGAATTTGAAAGAAGGTGTGGTAAAAGATGTGGTGGAACAGTTTGAAGAACCCCGGCCGGCATACACAACCGTAGCCACCGTTTTAAAGGTGCTGGAGAACAAAGGATTTGTATCGTGCCGGAAGATTGGAAACACCAACCTTTTCTTTCCTGAGGTAAAAAAACACGAGTATGCACGGTTGCAATTTGGCTCCTTGCTGAAAGATTATTTCAACGGTTCTTTTCCGAAGCTGGCTACCTTTTTTGCCAAAGAAAATAACCTCAGCATAGCTGAACTGGAAGAGATGCTGAAAATTACGGAGAGCGAATTAAAAAAGGACGATAACAAAGAATAGTCATGGAAGCACTTATTTCGTTTTTAGTAAAATCTTCTGCCGGAGTTATTCTGTTCTACCTGGTTTACTGGTTCTTCCTGCGAAAGGAAACCTACCACAACGCCAACCGCTGGTTTTTGCTGGCAGCGCTTTTCACTTCGGTTTTGCTGCCGTTTTTCCCTGTTCACTATACCTTGCTGATGGAACAGGGAAACAATACCAACCTGTTCGTTTCCATCCCCGATACGTTTAAACACATTCCGGTAGTTACCGGTCAGGAGCCCGTTGCAGGTTCATTCAACTGGCAGCAGGCAATTTTGCTGGTTTATTTTACCGGTGCGGCCATTTTTATGCTGCGTTTGTTAACCCAAACCATTATTCTGGTTCAGTTAATGATAAAGTACCGGATAAAATCGCTGGAAGGAATCCGTATTGTTGAAAATGAAAAATACGGACTGCCATTCTCTTTTTTCAACGTAGTTTTTATCAATCCGAAATTTCACAAACAGGAGAACCTGCCGGAAATTCTGGCTCACGAAAAAGTGCACATTCGTGAGAATCACTGGTTCGACCTGCTTTTCATAGAACTGTTAACAGTCATCTTCTGGTTCAATCCGTTCATCTGGTTTTTCGAACGGTCGATCAAACAAAATCACGAGTACCTGGCCGACAAAGGTGTTCTTGCGCAGGGACACCACGTTGGACGGTACCAGGCTTTATTAATTAACCAGTTAATGGGCATGCAGATTATTGGAGTAACCAACAACCTGAATTTTGCCCTTAACACAAATCGATTAAAAATGATGACGAAAACGAAAACGTCCCGCTTCAGCGGGGTAAAATTTCTGTGGGCATTGCCCGCAGTTGCGCTGCTGTTGTTTGCTTTTGCCGAACCGGTTTACAAGGTGAACAACCCGGAAACTGAAAATTCTGTTTCCACTCTGCAGAAAGGGAAAAAAGAGTTTGTAATAAAAGGGAAAGTGGTTCAGGATGAAACCGGAAAACCATTGCATGGCGCTTCGGTAATTGTAAAGGGAACTACCGTTGGAACCATTTCTGATGAAAACGGAAACTTCACCCTGACCGATCCTAATCCGAAAAAAGGGGAAAACGGAGGATATTTTACCGATGTGGTGGTCTCTTATGTAGGCCGGGAAACAAGACTCATAACTGTCTCTTCGGTTGAAAATGAATTGGAAATTACATTTCTGGATATCAAAATGAAGGAAGGTATTGTTGTTATTGATTCGAATGATTTTTTGGCACCACCGCCACCACCGCCGCCACCACCGGTAAATCAGGACAACAATATTCAGGCGCCACCTCCGCCACCGCCACCAGTCAATAATAGCGAAGAACTTTTTATTGTTGTGGAAGAGATGCCTGAGTACCCTGGTGGTTTCTATGCCCTGGGTGAATATGTTACTGAAATGCAAAACAAATTTGTGCAATCGAACAACTTGTCGGGGAAAAGTAAAGTTGCCTTTACGGTTTCAGAAACCGGCAAAGTTACCAACGTGAGAATTGTGGAGCAGGACAGCGAGGAGACTGGCTGGGCTGCCGCTTCAATTGCGGTAAACATGAAAGACTGGAAGCCCGGAAAGCAGCGCGGAAAACCGGTACCGGTTACTTATTTACTTCCGGTGGAATTCAACTAACAGAAAACAGGACCTTTTTCACCCGGTGACCCAAAGTTGCCGGGTGAATTTTAATTTTACTCACAAATTTGAAATGCGTTTTTCAAATTCCGGGCTGTCTCCTATTGTCCTGTATTTCCTGCTTTTTCATTCCCCAACATGTGTAAAATGCCGTTAAGCACCACCGCATCCAGTTGCATTTTCGTGGCACTCCTGAGTGCATCTTCGGCAGTATGTACAATGGGTTCTCCCCCGCAGTTAAAAGAGGTATTGATTAACGCTTTTACACCATGTTCGCAGTCGAGTTGTTCCAGCAAGTCATATAGAAACGGATTTTCTTCATGGCTGAAAACGGTTTGAAAACGGGCTGTGCCATCGGCATGAACAACTCCGGCCATTTCTTCTCTTCTTTCCGGAAGAATCTTAAAATCGAGCAGCATAAATCTCGATAACGGGTGAATATCTGTTTTTCCGGTAAAATAACGGGTGTTCTTTTCCAGCGCCACCGGGGCCAGTGGACGGTACCATTCGCGGCCTTTTTTATTGATGCTTATTTCTTTGGCCAGCCTTTTGGAACCGGCCAACGCCAGAATGCTCCGGTTGCCCAGCGCTCGCGGTCCGGCCTCGCCGTAGCCGTTGCACACCCCAATTATTTTACCATCAGCCAGCATTTGAGCGACTTGCCGAATGGTTTCCGAACTGAAATCAGACTGATAATCCTCAATGTTCCAGTTGTTCAGGTAGCTGTTGTGCACCCGTACCGAACCGTGTTTTTTCCATTCGGCAAAAGCGGCGGCCCCCAAAGCCAGTCCGCTGTCTTCGGTACACGGCGGAATAAATACCTGCCTGAAAAGGCCGCTTTCCACAATACGTGTGTTGGCCACAATGTTTAGCGCCGAGCCCCCGGTGTAATACAGGTTTTTAGCACCTGTTTTTTCCGCCAGTTCCTGTAGTTTGTTCAGAATCTGCTCAATAAAAATCTCCTGGAGCGAAGCAGCCACATCCTGAATAAACGGATTTTTCTGGTCGAACGATTTCAGCTCAACACCAAAATCTTGTTTTGCCTGTTCAAAAAAAACAGAAGTTTTTCCCCAGATATTCTGAAAAAAACGGTTTTGATTTAGCCACGCTTTCAATTCCTGCCGGGGAACTCCCCAACCGGCAAATCCCATAAATTTTCCGGGCACGGTGTTTTGCTCGGGAAGTTTTGCGCCAAGAATGGCAAAAACCAGCGCGTTGGCATTGTAGATGGTACTGAAAGGTTTCAAATCCCAGTGGTATTCAAGCCATTCCAACTTATTGTTCCTGAAAATGGCTGCCGAAAAATTGCTTATACTGGCGCCTCCGTCGAAATGAACAAGCAGGCTGTTTTCTTTGAAATTGCCAAAAAACGGAAGGCACGAAAACAAATGAGCCAGCTCGTGATTCAGCACGTAAGCCTCTTTTTCACGGCCAAACCACCAGCATCTACCTTTCTCCAAATCGGTTTGCAAACGGGAATTCAAAGGCCCCTCAAAACGGGCATCGCCCTGCCGGGTGAGAAATGTGCGGCCTACCACATTGTCAACAAACACCAAATCGTAATCGGCGGCTAAAAGTTTCTTTTCCTTCAGAATTTCTTTTAAATGAAGGTGAAAGGTATTGTCACGCTTCCTGCGCGAAATGCGTTCCTGCTGCAAAAACCATTTAACCTCACCGTTTTGCATGAAGGCCAGGTTATGGTCGTGCACATAAAAAGGATGCGCATATTCTTCGCGGTCCTGAATTCCGTAAACAGCAAGCGTGGGTTTGTTTCTGTCCATGCCGGTTCAGTTTAAAAATTGCATAGCCATTGCAAAAACAAAAAGCAGGGCAAACCACAATTCTCCCCAAAACCGTTTCTTCATGAAAACAAAAAAATTGGCCGACAAAAATGTAATGGGAATGATGGTGATTACCAGCATTTCGTGTGAAGAAGCGGGAATAAAAACCAGTCCTGCCAGAGAAAAGACGAAAATCAGAAAAAACACGGTAAAGAATTTCCTCGTACTCACCTTCTTTGTATCGTAATTTCGAACAATATCGGCACTACCCAGGAAGGTGATAAAAGCCAAAAAAGCAGCATAAATTTTTTGGGGAAGATTATCTGAGAAATGATTGTTGATGGTCATAATATTCATTTCCAGTGTGTTCAGATACGCCCCGGTGGTACCGGTGAAAAACAAATAGCTGAAGGCAAAAATGAAGGGCAGCATAAACCCGGTGAGAAAGACGGCAAATTCCCTCCATCGGGTTTCACGTGTCAGAATACCGATTCCCAAAAAGAAAGCGGGAAACAAAACGATCAGGTTAAAGTAGAACAGAGAGCCGATGGCCAGAAAAAATCCGGTGTCGAAGGCAGCAGAGTAACAACGTGTATTATCGAAGGCGCTAAACAGGCGGAGGATGGCCAAAAGAACAAACAAGGCGCCGAACCAGACCGGATGCAGCGTTTGTAATCCGGTAAAGCCGCTTGCCATAACGATAAAAAGCGGGGCCGGAAGCATGGTTCTTCTCCTGAGAAAATTGTACCGGTTGTTGATTTGCATCATCTGAATGGCCAGAAGCAAAAAAAAGACGAGAGCCAAAACTACCTGCATTAGCGGCAACCCTGCCAGCAGGTTATACACTGGTTTGAACAGAAGGTTTTCTGATTCCTCCGGATAAAACGGGTATGTCTGTGGTGAAACCAGGCTTTTCAGCCAAAGAAGAAGTGCTGCCAGGGGAAACAGCAGGAAATTGCCTGTACGGTTCGATTTGAACGTTTTAAGTAACATATTACAGGTCGAAACCTAAATCATTTCTAAAATATTTTTTTTCAAACTGAATGATACCGGCATTGCGGTATGAAGTGGTTAAAGCCTCAATTTTGTTGTTTCCCAGCGAGCTCACAGTCAATACCCTGCCGCCGTTTGTTACCAAAGTATCGTTTTCTCTGGTTGTGCCTGCATGAAAAACAATACTGCCCGACACTTTCTCCAGTCCCGAGATGACCTTCCCTTTTTCATAGCTTCCGGGGTACCCACCGGCAACCAGCATCACAGTAGCTGCGGTTCGATTGTCAAATTCGATTTCCTTTTCGGCGAGGGTCCCACTGGCAGCAGCTTCCAGCAACTCTGCAAAATCCGATTTCACACGAAGCAAAACAGCTTCGGTTTCCGGGTCGCCCAGCCGTACGTTGTACTCAATAACATACGGATTGCCTTTCACATTTATCAATCCAAAGAAAATAAAACCGTTGTATTCAATTTCGCTCATCCGCAACCCGTTTACCGTTGGCCTTATGATGCGCGACTCCACCTTGCTCATGAACTCTTCGTTGGCAAACGGAACCGGTGAAATTGCCCCCATTCCGCCGGTATTCAGTCCGGTGTCGCCTTTGCCAATACGCTTGTAATCCTTTGCTTCGGGCAGAATTTTATAATCCTTGCCATCGGTAATTACAAACACCGACACTTCCACACCGCTGAGAAATTCCTCGATAACCACTTTATTACTGGCCTCCCCGAATTTCCCGCCCAGCATTTCGTTTAAAGCATTTTTGGCTTCTTCCAGTTTTTCAATTATCAGCACACCTTTTCCGGCGGCAAGCCCGTCTGCTTTTAAAACGTAAGGTGCCGACACCGACTCCAGAAAAGCAAGGCCTTCGTTCAGGTTTTTTTTGGTAACGGTTTTGTATTTTGCGGTAGGAATATTGTGGCGCATCATAAATTCCTTTGCAAAATCCTTACTGCCTTCCAGTTGGGCGCCGGCCTTTTTGGGACCTGCAACCTTAACTTCGCGAAGCTCAGAATCGGCAGCAAAAAAATCATGAATTCCCTCCACTAACGGCACTTCCGGACCAACCACTACCAGGTTTATTTGATTTTTAAGCACTGCCCTTTTCAGTTGCTGAAAATCGGTTACCCCAATGTCAAGGTTGGTTCCCAGTTCTGAAGTGCCGGCATTTCCGGGTGCAAAAAAGAGTTTTTCCGTTTTTTTGCTTTGTACCAGTTTCCAGCCCATGGCGTGTTCTCTTCCACCCGAACCAATTACCAGAATATTCATTTTTAAATTGAATTATATGTTTCAAAATGCCGTTGCAGCGATCCGCCCAGTTTTTGCGAAAACTCGGTATCGCCATGTGTGCGTGCCGTGCGCTCCATACGCTGCATATAAAACAGGTTTCGCTGTATTTCCTCATTAATCGACTGGGAATTCAAAAACTTCCGCCCAAGGGAAAGGAAGTACCCAAGTTCATGGTCAAACATATCATGTGCTTCTTCCAAAATCATTCTGCCTTTTTCAGTGGCGCCTGCGCGGTAGTAACTTTCGGCCAGTTCCAGAGAAAAATATTCGTAGGGAACAATCTTATTAGGCACCAGTTCAAAGCAACGGTCGATTACTGCAATGGCCGAATCTTTTTTGCCTTCTTCAATCAAACCAACGGCCAACCGGTTAAAGGTGTTGCGAATGTTGGTCATCATTCGGGCATTGTTTTCGTCGATATAAACATCCGGATCGTTCATGTTTCCGTACTCAAATTTGTTCATCAGATTGTCGTACATCAAATCGGTGGCCACGGTGCCAAAAGAAAGCCGGTCGGGCGATGATTCACCTTTTATGGGAACAAACCGGTAGCCAAAACCTTCCACCTGGAAATAATCCTGGAGGTTCATATATTTATTGCGCCCTACGGTAATGGCCCAGTAAATGGGGCGTTCCCAGTTGTTGGTTGCCAACAGGTCGAGTATCATCATTTCATCTTTCGGAATGTGGTTCCGGTCCGACAAATCGATGGTAATAGTGTCCACAATTTTATCGTAATCCTGTGGTCTCACGGCATTGTGCCGAATAACCGCTTCCTTATCAATATGGAAAGTGAGCACTTTTTTGGGCAGGTATGCGGCATTATCGGCCTGCCTTAGTTTTGTTGCCGGATTATCGTCGGCAATAAAATCTACAGCCTCTTTTAACCCGATGGATTCGCGTTGAATTCTCGGGTTATCCATGAGGTAAACCACATCGCGGGTTCCCTGTCGATACTGATCTTCGGTCATTGAGAATGGCAGCGGATCCGATTCGTAGGCCTTTCGTTTCATTTGATTGATGTACCAGTCGGTTTGCAGGTAGCTGAGGTTGCAAACCCGAACGTCGGTACGCACTCCCTCCACATCCTGGTTGTACCACAGCGGGAAAGTGTCGTTATCGCCGTTGGTAAAAATAATTCCGTTGGGTTGGCATGTTTTCAGGTAATTTGCTCCAAGGTCGCGTGCAGTATAACGGCCTGAACGATCGTGGTCGTCCCAGTTTTCAGCAGCCATAATTCCGGGTACCAGAATCAGGGTTGCCAGGCCTGCAATTCCTCCGGCCAGCGGTTCTTTCATGTATTTTTTCAGAGTTTCGGAAATGGCGAGCACCCCGAGCCCAATCCATATTGCAAAAGCATAAAACGATCCGGCGTAGGCATAATCCCGCTCACGGGGCTGATTTGGGTATTGGTTCAGGTAAATGACAATGGCCAGCCCGGTCATAAAAAACAGCAGGAAAACCACCCACAGTCCTTTTTTGCCCTCGGCTCCCTTGTTGTATTGAAAGAAAATGCCAAGCAAGCCAAGCAACAGCGGAAGGAAATAGTACGTATTTCTGGCTTTGTTGTTTGCAAATCGGTCGGGCAGGTCATCCTGGCTTCCCAGGCGCATTTCGTCTATGAAATTTATACCGCTCAGCCAGTTCCCGTAAAGTGGTCCGCCGTGCCCCTGAATATCGTTTTGGCGGCCTGCAAAGTTCCACATAAAGTAGCGGAAGTACATGTGCCCCACCTGGTAGCGGAAGAAAAACCGCATGTTTTCAGCAAAAGCAGGCTTCATAATGGTTTCAACCTGCCCCGATTCGTTGCGGTGCTGAATGCGTCTTCCTCTTACCCTTCCCCAATCCTGGTATGCCTGTGCATGAGCCGGATCTACGCTGCTGTACATGCGCGGGAAAATGGTTTTAAACTTATCGTCATAATTGGGGATTACCCTGTGATCGGTAATTACATATTTCCCGTCGATTTGGGAATAAACGGGTTTGCCTTCCTTATAACGCTCCTGTGGATTGAGCGGTGAATTATAGTATTGGCCGTAAAACAACGGGCGGTTTCCATACTGTTCCCGGTTCAGATAACTTAAAAACGAAAACATATCCTTCGGGCTGTTTTGATCCATTGGGGGTTGTGCAGCCGAACGAATGACAATCAGGCCAAAAGAAGAATATCCGATAAGAACAACGGTTATTCCAACGATTACTGTATTCCACAGTACCATCTTCTTTTTAACTGTATATCTTATGCCGTAAACAATGGCTGCAATAATCAGCATCAAATAAACAAAAACACCCGATTTTATGGGTAGTCCAAACGTGTTAACAAACAACAGTTCAAACCACGAAGCCACAGTTACAACACCGGGGATGATTCCCCACATGAGTAAAGCAAGCAGCACCACCGAAACAATCAGGGCGCCAATAAAACCATTGCGTGTGGATTCATATTTTCTGAAATAATAAACAAAAACAATGGCAGGAATAGCCAGCAGGTTAAGCAGGTGGACACCAATCGACAAACCGATCATATAGGCAATGAAAATCAGCCAGCGGTTGGCATGGGGCTTGTCGGCAATGTTTTCCCACTTCAGAATGGCCCAGAAAACAATTGCCGTAAGCATGGACGAAAAGGCGTAAACCTCTCCTTCCACCGCCGAAAACCAGAATGTATCGGAGAAGGTGTATGCCAGCGCTCCCACAACACCCGCTGCCATAACCGAAGCTGTGTTTCCGGTGGTAACATTTTCACCACTGGCAACAAGTTTAAGCGCCAGGTGGGTTATGCTCCAGAACAGGAATAAAATGGTGAAAGCACTTGCCAGCGCCGACATGGCATTTACCAGTACAGCAGCGCTTTCGGGTCCCCCAAATAGAGTGAAAAACCGTCCGAAAATCATAAAAACAGGAGCTCCCGGGGGGTGTCCCACTTCAAATCTGTAAGCGGTGGTAATAAATTCGCCGCAATCCCAAAAACTGGTGGTAGGCTCAATGGTCATTAAATAAACAACGGCTGAAATGAGAAACACCACCCAGCCTGTCACCTTGTTAATCAGCTTATATTCTTTCATTTGATTCTGTTTTCTTTCTTCCAAAACAATTGTAAACGGTTAATTGATGCGAAGATAGTGGTTTTGTGATAAACAGAAAGATTAGAAATGCATTTTAAGAAAAATTAAAAACCGGATCAACCTTTCAGCATAATTCCCGATACCAGTCTGCCCGTATCAATTCCTTCACGCCGCGCGGAAAAATATTTGGCCGGATTACGGAAAGTGCATTCACCCAAAGTTTCTAAGTTTTCGGAACGAATACCGCTGGCAAATAATATCTGCCGGTTGGCTTCCCAAAGATTAAAATGAAATTTTCCCGAAAGTTTTTTGTATAACGTTAATTCAGCATTCGGAATACTTTTCCGGACCGCCTCTACCACCTCGTCGCCCACTTCGTAAACTTCGGGGCCAATTGACGGCCCGATTGCTGCAAGAATATTTTCAGAAGAGGAATGAAAGGAGGATTTCATTTTTTGAATGGTTTCAGCAGCAATTTTTTTTACCGTACCACGCCATCCGGCGTGAATGGCTGCTACAGCTTTCTGTTTGGGATCGAACAACAGGATAGGAACACAGTCGGCTGTTTGAACGCATAAACAAATTCCCGGCTGATTGGTCACCAGGGCATCGGTTTCTTCAAGCTCTTCTTCCGGGAGTCCCCGAATTTCGGCCACACAACTGGTGTGAGTTTGACGGGGAAAAATCAGTTGATTGGATGATATTCCAAGTATCTCTGCCAGCTTTTCCCTGTTCTTCAATGTTTCAGAAACAGGATTTCCCGAAAAACGGGGTGCGGTTTTTCCCATTAAGCTTTGACGCGTGGTGGTGAATGCTTTTACCCCTGCAAACTTGTTCAATAGCTTGTATGGTAAAAGATTGCTATCCATTCCTTAAAATTTCGTGTAACTTTTGCCGGTTAAGCAGTGTTACTGTTTTCTTCTCCATTATTATCAGTTTTTCGCGCTGCATTTCACCCAGCACACGGCTCAGCGAAGGACGGGTAACACCAAACAACTCCGACAATTGCTGCTGGGTTGATTTCAGTTCGATGGAATGAAGCCTGTCGCCCGCCTGCTGCAATAAAAAATGGGCCACCTTTTCCCGAATGGTTTTAAAGCTCAAAAACCGGAGCTTTTCCGAAAGAAACTGGCTGCGCGAGGAGATACTGTTCAGGTAGTTTTTTAATACCTGGGCGTTTCTTTGCAACAACTTCAAAAATTCTGTTACCGGAATGGAAAGAATTTTTACAGCGGTATTGGCGGTTACAGTCACCGGAAACCGGTTATTATTGCCAAACAAAAATGCGGTAGCCAAAGGACGCGGCGCTTCGATGTCCTCAATTTTAATGGTTTTCCCCGAGTAATCCATCATTTCGCCACGCACACTCCCCGAAAGAATAATGTACAGGTTGATGGTTGGCTCGCCGGCAATGGCAACCAAATCGCCCTTTTTAAAGTTTTTTATCTGATAATGAATTTCTCCGAGTAATTTCTTTGATTCATTCTCAGAAAGGCCTTTAAAAACAGGACACTTCTCCAATAGTTTGTAATCGATCATTTGTGCAGATTTTGTAACAATTGGTACATTTTTACTAACGCCAGTTCCATAATTTTGTTTACGAAAATAATGGAAAACAATGATAAGGGAAATAGTTAAAATAGACGAAGATTTGTGTGACGGATGCGGACTGTGTGTACCGAACTGCCACGAAGGAGCTTTGCAGATAATTGATGGCAAGGCCCGTTTAATAAGCGAACTGATGTGCGACGGACTGGGAGCCTGCATCGGGCATTGTCCCCAAGGCGCCATAACCATCGAAAAAAGAGAAGCCGAAGCTTACGACGAAGTGAAAACCATGGAGTTCATGGTTACCCAGGGGAAAAATACGGTATTTGCCCACCTGAAACATTTACAGGACCACAACGAAACGGGCTATCTGAAACAGGCGCTGGAGTTCATCAAAGCCAACCGCGAGGCAATGCCATTTTCCATTGAGGAGGTGCACGAACTGCTTCACGGAAAAAATCAGAAAAGCACGCAGAAAACTGCTTCATCTGGTTGTCCGGGTTCAGCACCTGCCTCGTTCAGTGCAGCCGGTTTTACCATGGCGCAACCAAAAGAAGATATGGCTTCTGAACTTACCCACTGGCCGGTGCAGCTGCATCTCATCAACCCGGAGGCATCGTATTTTCACGGGGCCGATTTACTGATTGCAGCCGATTGCACTGCTTTTGCATACGGCGATTTTCACCGGAAATTTGTTGCCGGCAGAAAAATGGTAATTGCCTGCCCCAAGCTCGACCAGGGGCAAAACATTTACATCGGGAAATTCGTACGGTTAATCAACGAATCAAAAGTGAACACCATCACCGTTGCCATAATGGAGGTACCCTGTTGCGGCGGGTTGATAAGCATGATACAAACTGCACTTTCGCACGCCGAAAGAAACGTGCCGGTGAAAGTAGTGGTAATCAGCACCCGGGGCCAGATACTCTCCGAGGAGTGGATTCCGATGGCACGGGCTGTTTAAAATTTTATAAATCAATTAAAAAACGATAACTATGAGTATGTTTTGTTTTCAATGTCAGGAAGCAGCCAAAGGAACAGGCTGCACAGTAAAAGGAGTTTGCGGAAAAACCGACGATGTGGCCAACCTTCAGGATACGTTAATGTATGTACTGAAAGGAATTAGCTGGTTCAATGAAAAATTGCGGGCCAAAAAACTGAATCCGGCAAAAGCGGACAAGGTTGTTTTCGATGGCCTTTTCAGCACTATTACCAATGCCAATTTCGACAGAACCAGTTTTGTGGAACGTATCAATGCATCGATTCAGGTGCGTGACGAACTGCACCAAAAATGTATGGAAGCAGGAATTGAACTGCCGGCCGAATTGCCCGACTTTGCTACCTGGAGTGGTTCAACCGCTGAGGAATTCGAACGAAAAGCCATCGAGGTGGGTGTGCTGAGCACCGAAGACGAAGACGTACGTTCGTTGCGCGAACTGGTCATTTATGGTGTTAAAGGAATTGCAGCTTATGCCGAACATGCCTGGAACCTGAACCATAAAAAGGATGAAATTTTTGCCTTTATGCAACGGGCGCTTGTTGCCACTACTGAAGATTTGCCAGTTTCCGAATTAGTCGATCTGGTGCTGGAAACCGGGAAATACGGTGTGGAAGTGATGGCGCTGCTCGATGCTGCCAATACCACAGCCTACGGAAATCCTGAAGCCACACAGGTGAACCTTGGCGTGCGCAACAACCCGGGAATCCTCATTTCGGGCCACGACATGCGCGACATGGATGACCTGCTGAAACAAACCGAAGGCACCGGCGTGGATGTTTACACCCACAGCGAAATGCTGCCGGCACACTATTACCCTGCTTTCAAAAAATACAAGCACCTGGTGGGAAACTATGGAAATGCCTGGTGGAAACAGAAAGAAGAATTTGAAACCTTTAACGGTCCTATCCTCTTCACCACCAACTGCATTGTTCCACCAATGAAAAATGCCGGCTACAAAGATCGCATTTATACTACCGGCGCATCCGGGCTGGAAGGCAGCATGCATTTTCCCGACCGGAAAAACGGTGAAATGAAAGATTTCAGCGCTATAATTGAACACGCCAAAAAATGCGACCCGCCACAGGAAATTGAAACCGGAGAAATTACCGGCGGATTTGCCCACGCACAGGTATTTGCCCTGGCCGATAAAATTGTGGATGCAGTAAAAACGGGCGCCATCAAAAAATTCTTTGTGATGGCCGGCTGCGACGGACGCATGAAGAGCCGCGACTATTACACCGAATTTGCTGAACAACTGCCCGAAGACACCGTAATTTTAACCGCCGGTTGTGCCAAATACCGCTATAACAAACTCCCGCTGGGCGACATTGGCGGAATTCCGCGCGTTATCGATGCCGGACAGTGCAACGACTCGTATTCACTGGCAGTGATTGCCCTGAAGCTGAAAGAAGTTTTCGAACTGAATGACATCAACGAACTGCCCATTGCCTACAACATTGCATGGTACGAGCAAAAAGCAGTGATAGTATTGCTGGCTCTGCTGTTTCTGGGCGTGAAAAAAATTCACCTGGGACCGACACTGCCCGCATTTCTCTCACCCAATGTAGCCAACGTGCTGGTTGAGCAATTCGGAATTGCCGGTATTACCACGGTGGAAGAAGACATGAAAATTTTCCTTTCGTAGCTGAAAGGTCTGAACTAAAAAAATGGCGTCCGAAAAATCCGGACGCCATTTTTTTGACTTCAGTTACTCACGCTGAAAACTAAAAATCAATTCAGATGAAGGATAGCTTCGTCGGCAGCTTTTAAAATGGGTTCGTTGGAAAGCGATTGTCCAACGGCTTGCTGCATCCACTCGTCGGGCGTTAGCTGTCCCAGGGCAAAAATCCGTTCCACCTCGGGCGCCAGCGGATGGGTTTTAAAATGTTCTTCGAGTTGAAAATGGATTAAATGCCCGAATGCATAGTTGGGCAGGTACATCGGGGCATTAATCATGTGCGAATAAACAGCCAGAATGGTCTGGTCCTCCATTCCGAAAACCGGAGCAAAATAGTTGTTCCACACCTTTTTGCTGATGTTCACAACAGCATCTCTCAATTCGGCAGCGTTGCAATCCGGATGTTCATACATCCATTTCCACATCTGCATATCCACCATGGAAACACCCATAATTTCATACACCGACCATAGAATATCCAGTGTTTTCAGGTGCCCTGCATCGGGGTTTTCATCTTTCATGCCGAGCAAATACAAATCCCTGTCCTGAAATATAAAAGCCAGCGCTTCGGTAAATGCCGTATTGGGCACGCCGTTCATGATGTAATACGGGACATCATGCAGCGAGATGGTTTGTTCCACATTGTGACCAAATTCGTGAATGGCAATGTTGTAGCCTTTGTAATCCAGGCCGCCTTCGGGAATTCGGGTGCGCAGACGCGCTTTCTCCTCTTTCATGGAAGCGCCCCAGGCATGGCCCGAGCCACGAGCAGGATCAACCGCAATTTTCGACGCCAGAAATTCCGCCCTTTCATTTTCAAATCCCAACTTTTTCAAAATGTTTCCCAAATCATTTTCCAGCGCTTTAGCGTCGGGATATTTGGCACGAGTAATGGCATTCAGTTTTTCTTCCGAAATGGAGCTGCGGGCTTTGAACCCATCGTACCAGATGTCCCACGGCTGAAGCTTACGTCCCAACCGCTTTTCAATGATTTCGCCAACCTGTTTGAGCTGAGGCGCACTTAAAAACGCATCGAAAAGGGTTTCCACCTCTTCCTGTGGAATTTGCATATTGCCTGAAAACGACCGTTTAATGGCTGTGTTCAATACCGGATGATAAGGATCGTACGCTTTGAGCGCATGAAAATTATTGACGATTTGCTGATACCTCCCGGTTGATTCCGGATCAGCAGCCATAGTTTCGCCGTTTTTTGAAACCTGGTTCTCGTAAGGATTCCAGCTAACTTCACCTGAGTTAATTACTACCTTAGGAATTGACTGGTCAATAATTCGTTGCATCACCCGATAAATAATTTCCTGTTTTTCCAACCCGTTTTCCTGGTTGGCATAATTGGCTTTAATTTCGTCGCGCAGGTTCCAGTGACTCAGCAAAACCATGTTTTCGGGGAAAAAGGTTTCTCCGCCTTTACCCAACAGTTTTCCCATGTAAATATTGTATTCGGCAATGTAAGCCTCTGCCTGCGCCGAAACAGTGGCTCTTTTCTGATTCAGCTCCGAAGGTGCTCTGGAACTGAAAATATCGCCCATGCGCGCATGCGCCCATTCCCTGTCAGTCCAGTTTTTTCCCTGTTCATTTTTTTCTTCGGTGGAATAAAACGGAAAATTCAATGCCACAAGAAAAGCAATTTTGTTGTTGTAAAAATCGTTGCTCAGATGCGCGCCTGCACTGTAGGCCGAAAACATGTGGTCCACCGGATGCAGGTCGCCGGTTTGCAAATCAGTATGCCACCTTAAATCGATACTTAACCGGTTAAGATGGCCGTATAGCGACTCGTAATAACCCGATATTTTTTCAAAAACAGCCTGTTTTTCTGCCTCATTGCCAATGTAGTTTTCCTCACAAAAAGCCACAAACTCCTCCGGTGTTCCGTCGGTTTGTCTCCAAAGCGAGGCCGCATGGTTCACTCCTTTTTCAATATGTTGCCTGTCGGCCCCGGGGTGTTTATCCGCAACTGCACGGATGGCATCACCGGCCTCATTTTCAGTAATTATCATTTCCATTGTTGACACTTCTTTTGCTGTTTCCTGGCAGGCGCCAAAAAATGCCAGCAGAAAAACATAACTCAGTAACCTTTTCATTCTATTCCATTTAAATTAAAAAACAGTGTAACCCGACTCAAAAATAAGCGGTTTGCGCCTAAAATCCAATGATTTTAATCCACAAAAAAAGGACAGCCGTTCAGCCATCCTTTTGTTGTTCGTTCGTTTTTTTTTAAGCTTTCCCAGCCGAACCCAGCACATTTTCATTTTTGTGCATGTACAATTCTTTCAACGAGTCGCGGGCTGGTCCCAGATATTTTCTCGGGTCGAATTCACCCGGCTTTTCAGCCATGGTTTTCCGAATAGCAGCAGTCATTGCCAAACGACCGTCGGAATCGATGTTGATTTTGCAAACCGCCGATTTTGCAGCCCTGCGCAGCCACTCTTCCGGAATACCAACGGCATCTTTAATGGCGCCGCCGTATTTGTTGATCATCTCCACCTGATCCTGCGGAACAGAAGAAGAACCGTGAAGCACAATTGGAAATCCCGGAATGCGTTTTTCAATTTCCTCCAGAATGTCGAAACGCAGCATGGGCGGAATCAACACACCATCTTCGTTGCGGGTGCATTGTTCAGGAGTAAATTTATTGGCGCCATGCGAAGTTCCGATGGAAATAGCCAGTGAATCCACACCGGTTTTTTTCACAAAATCTTCCACTTCGTCGGGCTGGGTGTAAGTCGATTTTTCGGCAACCACGTCGTCTTCCACGCCGGCCAAAACACCCAGTTCGCCTTCAACTGTAACATCGAACTGATGGGCATATTCCACTACTTTTTTGGTCAAAGCCACATTGTCATCGTAAGAGTGATGCGAGCCGTCAATCATTACCGAAGAAAAACCATTGTCGATACAGTCTTTGCACAACTCAAATGTATCGCCGTGGTCGAGATGAAGCACAATCGGAATTTCATATCCCAGCTCTTTCACATATTCAACAGCACCTTTGGCCATGTTGCGCAGCAAGGTTGCGTTGGCATACTTGCGTGCGCCCGAAGAAACCTGTAAAATTACCGGTGATTTTGTTTCCACACATGCCTGCAGAATCGCCTGCAGCTGCTCGAGATTGTTAAAATTGTACGCCGGAATGGCGTAGCCGCCTTTAACAGCTTTTTCAAATAAATTTTTGCTGTTTACCAGGCCTAAATCCTTATAACTTATTGCCATTTTAAATTGAGTTAATTGATTTTTGATTTTTTCTGCCGTGAAAATAAATAAAATTCACTAAACAGCTGAATTTTATCCAACTGCCTAACCATATTTAACCTAAAAGTTCAGGTAAAAAAGGAAGAGATGCAAACAAAATTTAATTTTCCTTAACAGACAATTGTTGCAAGCCATAAACCGAAAGCGTAAATTTGTGTTAAATAAGTAACTCTAATTTAAAAAGTTAAAAAAGGATTGATTATGAAAAGAATAGCTGATGTTGTTAAACCGGGAGTTGTAACAGGCTCCGACTTGCAATATATTTTTAAAGTAGCACAGAAGAATAAATTTGCGCTTCCTGCAGTGAATGTGGTTAGTTCCTCTTCGACAAATGCAGTAATGGAAGCAGCCAAAGCGGCCAATGCGCCGGTAATGATTCAGTTCTCCAACGGAGGTGCAGTGTTTAATGCCGGAAAAGGTTTGAAACTGGAAGGCCAGCAAGCTGCCATTTTGGGAGCTGTTGCCGGCGCCAAACATATTCATACGCTGGCCGAGGCTTATGGAGTAAGGGTTGTTCTTCATACCGACCATGCAGCCAAAAAACTGCTGCCATGGATTGACGGTCTCCTGGATGCCGGAGAAAAGCATTTCGAAGAAACCGGGAAACCGCTGTTCAGTTCACACATGCTCGACCTTTCGGAAGAACCGCTGGAAGAGAACATCGAAATCAGTAAAAAATACCTGGAGCGCATGAGCAAAATAGGTATGACGCTCGAAATTGAGCTTGGCATCACTGGCGGCGAAGAAGATGGCGTGGACAACACCGATGTTGACAGCTCGAAATTGTACACCCAGCCTGAAGAAGTTTGCTACGCATACGAGGAGCTGAGCAAAGTAAGTCCGAATTTTACCGTTGCCGCTTCATTCGGTAACGTGCATGGCGTTTACAAACCGGGTAACGTAAAACTTCAGCCGAAAATCCTGAAAAACTCGCAGGAATACATTAAGAAAAAACACAACCTCGACGATGATTTTCCGGTTGACTTTGTATTTCACGGAGGTTCAGGCTCTGCGCTTGAAGAAATTCGTGAAGCCATTGATTACGGTGTGATCAAAATGAACATCGATACCGATACGCAATGGGCCTACTGGGATGGCGTGCGGAAATTTGAAGCTGAAAAGCACGATTACCTGCAGGGACAGATCGGAAACCCGGAGGGCGAAGACAAACCCAATAAGAAGTTCTACGACCCACGTGTTTGGGTTCGCAAAGCTGAAGAAGCCATGATTGCACGTCTGCAAAAAGCGTTTGAGGATTTGAATGCGGTGAATAGTTTGTAAAAATTAAGGAATAATTCCGATACTAAACAGGAAATATAAGAAAACGGGACTCCAACTTACTGGAGTCCCGTTTTTCTTTTTAAAAAACAATCTTTATTTCCCCAAATCTTTAATCCGGATATTCCGGAATTTCAGTTCCGAACCATGTCCCAGGAAACCGATGTATCCTGTTTCGCGTTTCAGGCCGGGATGGTCTCTGCCGTCGATTGTACCGTCTTTACTGGCTTCGGCAATGTCGCCGTCCAGAATCACTGTGCCATTTAGGGTAATTTTAATTCTCGAACCCTGAACCACCACTTCCTGTTCGTTCCATTCGCCAACCGGTTTCAGGTAACCGCGTTTGGCCGGAATAACCCCGTAAACCGAACCGTGGTACTGGTATTCGTGCAGATTGGCATAAATGGGCGCTGTGTTGTCCAGTATCTGCAATTCCATTCCCTGGTAAGCGGCATCGCCTGTTAGCGGCGTCCGAATTCCCAGACCGTTGTTGGCGCCGGGAGTAAGCTGAAATTCAAACCGGATAATAAAATCGCTGTACTCTTTTTGAGTAAACAGGTTTCCATGTCCGCCACGTTTCGGCTGCACTACCAGTTCGCCGTTTTCAGCAAAATAGTCTGTTGTATTTCCCTGCCAGCCATCCAGGGTCATGCCGTTAAACAACGACACAAATCCTTCGGTTTTTTCCTCTTCGGTCAGGCCAATTTCATCGGTGTTTATTTCTTTCACGTAAATATCGCGGAATGTCAGTTCGTTGCCATGGGCCTGCAGTTCAATGGTTCCTTCTTCAAAAACCGGAATGCTGCGATCCCAGTAATTGTCCATGCGCACATTGTCCACAACCAGTTCGCCGTTGAGGTAAACCGTTACATTTTCGCCAATCATTTTAATGTGGAAGGTGTTCCATTCGCCAACCGGATTATCGGCCACTTTCAGCGGGTCGCGTATGTTGTCGGGATTGTTGTTGTACAGTCCTCCCGAGCCTACCTGGGCGCCAACTCTCACAAGCGAGGTATCCCAAATCTGCACCTGCGGCGTTCCCCTGAGGTAAATGCCGCTGTCACCTTCGCGGGTAATTCTCCAGTCCACAATCAGCTCAAAGTCTTTGTAGTTTTTAACCGAAACCAGGTTTGCGCCATGACCGTTGAAAACAATCTGGCCATCTTTTACACTCCAGTTTTCAAACATCTTTTTGTTGGCTTCTTCCCGGGCTTTGGCACGTTCAGCATCACTCAACCGGGCAATTTTTATGGGATTTCCGTCCAGCAACATGCCCTGCCATCCATCCAGGTTTTCCCCGTTGAACATGGAAACAAACCCTTCTTCTTTAGGCATTTGAGCCAGATAATTATTGATGTTGATGATGTCGTAATCACTTTCATCGCCGGTTAAAACCGAAGCAACGCGTTCGAGCATGCTCCGTCCTTTTTTGCCGGCAAAACTGTTTTTCCCGTCGGAGTCGGGCAGGGCAATGCGCATAATGGCACGCGCAGCGGTTTGCTGCAACTCACGTTCATCCAGAAATTGTTCGAGGTAAACCAGCGAAAGGAATGTTTTCAGATTGCCAATGGCGTTGATGACCTGTCGCTTGTCGTTCACACTGGAAGCATACGGCATAATTTTCCGGTACTGCAGCAGCTTCTGGTCGTCGGGCAAGCCGGCCGAACGCACCTGACGTACAAAGTTGGAAAAAGCCTTGGAGCGGTAATCGCCGGTTGAATTTTCAGCCACTTCATACAGCGAAGCAGCGGCTGAATAGTCTTTCCAGCCGGCAAGGGCTTCAAAAGCCGTTTCTTTGAGGCTGCCTGTCGAGTTATTGAAATAATCTGAAACAGATTTCAGTGCCACATCGCCGCCAATTTCAGGAAGAATAGCCAGAATCCGTTCTTTTTTGTTTGTGGTTTTTAATGCCTGAAGCAGTTTTCCGTTTTCGGTTTTCTCGGCTTCAACGCCTGTTGCGGCTGCCACAACGGCCTGTTGCACCTGATGTACTTCTTTTTCCGTTTCAACATTCAGCAGCAATTGAATCAAGGCATCGAGGTTTTGTTCAGTTGAAATATTTTTTAACGCTTCAAAGGCTGAAGTCCGTTCAGCCTGGTTTTGAGATTTTGTAACCGCCAGAATATCGTAGAAATATTGATTCCCCGACTTTGCAGCAATCAAATCAATAAAGGCAGCTTTTGTGGCTCCCGATACTTTTTTCATTCTTTGGGCCACCGGCTCCAGGTGCTTTTGGTCAATTAGCTGAACCAGAGCAATTTTAACAGCCTCAATGTCGCTGCCCTTTTCCAGGTGGTTTATCAATACAGGAACCGCTTCTTTTCCCTGCAGGCGCGTTAATGCCTCAATGGCATCATCGCGCACCACGGATGAGGCATCGTTCAGGTTGCCGGTAATAAATCCAACGGCGAGTTTGTCGCCTCTGCGGCCCAGCATGTCGATGATTTCGGCCTTTTTTTCGCCCGAAACAGTGCCGGCTTTTTCTATCCACTGACGTGTTCCTGCAACGCCACCTATATTTTCAGCAATATTCAGCGCTGCATACCGAAATTCTTTGTTGTTGCTGTCAACTGCTTTAAGCAACATCTGCATGGTTTCGTACCCAAAATGTTTGGCATAAATTGAAAGCGCTGTGGTATTGTTGTGCAGTTTGTCGTCGGTTTGGTTGGCTTTCATTACAGCTTTCAGGGCTTTCCGGCTAAGTTTGGTTTCTCCTTTTTCAGCCAAACGATTTGCATAATCCAGAAAAGCTTCTGCTGCATGTGTGGGTTCGTATTTAAAATCCACATTATGGGCTGCTTTCAGCATTAACTTATATGATTCGGGATTGCCTATGTTGGCCAGTGCACCAAGCGCCACCTTGCGCAGATTTGCATTTTCCGAATCTGCAACTACGGAAATGGCCCTCAAAGCCGGCTCGTAACGGAGCTCGCCCAAAGCTTTTGTCAGGGCTATCTTTCCGTCATCGCTTACTGTTGAAAAATTTTCAAGCAAAGCTGCGGCTGCACTTTCAGAACCAATGGCTACCAGTGTTTGGGTAACCGGTTCGGTGAGTTCTGCATTTTCGAGATACTTTTTAATGGCATTTACCGATTTTTCGCTTCCCACCAGGTTTAACTGGTTCAGTAAAAAGGTTCTTACTTCAGTATCGGTGTGTGCTTCCAGTGCAGTTAGAAGGCTGTTTTCCACCAGGTGGCGGGCATCTTCTTTCCCAAAATTGCTGGTGTAGCGTGCCAGGCTGTTGATGGCAAAACGAATGGCCGTATCGTCACCAACACCGGCCGGTGTTAAGAGTTGTGCCATTTTTTCAAATCCCTGCGGACCCAAATCAATCAGTTCGTTCAACACACGGTTGCGGTGCTCCAGGTCGTTGGTTGGCATTTGGGCAAGAGCATCGGCTACTTTGGTATCGAGCGTTCTTCGGTCCTGCGCAAAAGCTACTGTGGTAACTATGGACAGGAACAGTATGGCTGCATATCGAACTATTCTTTTATTCATTTTATTTCTTTTTCGTTTTTGTATTATCAGATAACTAACGCGAAAACAATCATCAAATGAGCGATTTGGAAATCGCTCCACCTGATAGTCAGATTGTCCACGGAGCACGCATGGGCTGGTTAATTAACCGGTTGGCTCCCTCATCATCAATAAACTGCAGTTTATCGGGGTCGAAGTTTAACGTACGGCCCAGCCTGACAGCTATGATTCCCAGGTTCACCAGGGTAGCTGACCAGAATCCGTTGGTTTCGTTCAAAGCGAACTTTTTCCTTGTTTTTACCGATTCGGAAAAAATTGAAATCTGCGGTTCCGGGTCGGGTAAAGTTTTCAGGAACGACTGCAGGTTTGGAATATCGGAACGGAAACCCCGGAAAATTTTTCCGTTGGGGCCTTCGATGTAAGCTGCGTCCTGGTCTTTGTTTTCGCCGTCGAGAATGATTTGACATCCGTCGGCGTAAGTATAGGTAATTCGTCTCCACGAGCCCACTGCATCGTTATGTTGTTGTGGTGCGTCCACTTCAATTTTCACCGGTGCGGTATCGTCTTTTCCGAGCATGTACTGCACAGGGTCAAGGTAGTGCTGGCCCATATCGCCCAGTCCGCCGCCGTCGTAATCCCAGTACCCGCGGAACTTGGAGTGTACCCTTTCCTGATTGTATGGCCTGTAAGGCGCCGGTCCGAGCCACATTTCGTAATCGAGGTTTTCAGGCACCGTCATGGGTTTCAGGTTGTGTTCGCCGCTCCAGTAAAATTTCCAGTCGTAGCCGGTTACCCCGCTCACGGTAAACTTCAGGGGCCAGCCGAGAATTCCGCTGTCAATCACTTTTTTCAACGGTTTTACGTCGGTGCCAAGTCCGTAAAAATTGTCCTTAAACCGAAACCAGGTGTTCAGCCGGAACATTCGTCCGTGTGCATTTACGGCTTCCATCACTTTTTTACCTTCGCCAATGGTGCGGGTCATGGGTTTTTCGCACCAGATGTCTTTGCCGGCCTTTGCGGCTTCAACGGCCTGGATGCCGTGCCAGTGGGGCGGCGTTGCAATGTGAACGATATCCACTTCGGGCAGTTGAATCAACTCCCTGTAATCACTGAAGGTTTTCACATCGTAATCAATCATGCTTTTGGCGCGTTCCAGGTGCAGGCGGTCCACATCGCATATAGCCACCACACGGGTGCCTTCGTATGGAATGTGGCCGCGGCCCATGCCGCCAACACCAATAATTCCTTTGGTCAACTGGTCGGATGGAGCAATAAAACCATTGCCTCCCAGCACATGGCGCGGAACAATGGTTAAGCCTGCCCCGGCAACCAGCGCGCTCTTTAAAAATCTTCTTCTTGAAGTCGGACTTTTACTATTCATTGTATTTCTGTTTAATTTTTCGGAAAAACGAAATCTATCCTTATTCTCTGAAAAAACCTTCCCAAAAGGTTTCCACAATAAATTCCAAAGATAATATTTACTTTTTAAAAATTTAGAAAACTTTGACAGTAAAAATTATTCAAGCGGTTATACGGTTGATGGATTGTTGAAAAATACATTTTTTGCCGGATGGATTAAAAATGGTAAAATTCTATCTTTAACCCTTTCTGAAAAACCAAAAAATTCGATATGAAGAGTATTCCTGTAATTGCCGTTTCCGGAAAATCGCTGGCCGAGGCTTATGAAACCGCCCTGATTTCACTTTACGAAAAAGGTACGCGTTTTAAAACCCAGTACGATAAACCCGGCGACCCGCTGAGCATCGACTGTACTTTGAACCTGACCATTGAAGAGCCGGAAACCGATCCGGTGATTCACATGGCCTTTCCTGGTGGCATTGAAGATTTAAAGGAATATGTGCTTGAACTGAAAGGTTTTAAAGACCACTGGGTGAAAAACATGAACGACAAAAACGACACCCGCTGGGAATACACCTATCATGGCCGGTTAAAAAACTATGGCGTTTGGAAAGAACTGGTGAACGGAAATTCAGCAGAAACCGGTCCTTTCAAGGTTGATCAGATTCAAAGTGTAATCGACAAACTTTCTTCACAACCTTTTACGCGGCAAGCACAAATGATTACCTGGATGCCCAACCTGGACAATACCTGTTACGATCCTCCCTGTTTGCAGTCGCTGTGGTACCGCATTCTGGAAGATGAGGAAGGTATTTACTGGCTGAACTGCAACATCCGGTTTCGCAGCAACGATGCCTGGGGCGCCAGCTTTATGAATATGTTCGGATTTATTCAGTTTAACAAAGAAATTATTGCCGCCGGAGTTTCAGAAAAAACCGGAAAAACCGTAAAACCCGGACGGTTAAACTGGCAGGCCGACTCTTATCACATTTACGGTAAGGATATTCAGGCCGCCAAAGAACGACTTTTCGACCGGATTACCGACATGCCTTTTGAAGAACGTACCATGCCTTTTAACGACCCCTTTATTCGCGAAATGTATGATGCGGCAGAGCCTGCTATTATTCAGAAAGTTAAGGAGTTTGATGAACGGCATTGAAAAAATCAGTACAATGCGTTGAATTTTTCTTTCAAAATCTCTTTCACTTCACCCATTTTAATTTCTTTGCCCAATTCCTGCTGAATGGACGTAACGCCAAATGTCAGTCCACAGGGATTGATGTAACTGAAGTAACGCATGTCGGTATTTACATTCAGTGCAAAACCATGCATGGTAACATAGCGGCTCACGCGAACGCCAATGGCACAGATTTTACGGGATCGGGAAGGGTGATCAAAATCGAGCCAAACGCCGGTTGCGCCTTCTTTCCGTCCGGCTGTTAATCCAAATTCGGCGATGGTGGAAATAATAGCATCCTCCATTTTTTCGATGTACTCACGCACCCCGATTTTGTAATATTCCAAATCGATGATAGGGTAGCCCACAATCTGCCCCGGGCCGTGGTAGGTAATATCGCCGCCGCGGTTGATTTTATAAAAGGTAGCCTCAATTTTTTTCAGCAAGTCGCCGTGCGCCAGCAGGTTTTTTTCGTCGCCGCTTTTGCCCAGCGTGTAAACATGCGGGTGCTCCACCAAAATAAACTGGTTTTTGGAAGTCGGCTGTTTGGTTTCTCTCTTTTCTGCTATTATTTCTGCAAGAATTTGCTCCTGCAGGTCCCAAACCTCTTTATAGTCTTTCAGACCAATATCGTTGTAATTAAATGTTGCCACTACTTTAAACTTTAAACTCAGAACTTTAAACTCGCTATGCTTTTACATGCTGCTCTGCGCGGTACGAACTCCGCACCAGCGGTGAACTTTCCACAAACGAAAAGCCTTTTTCAAGACCAATGCGGCGGTATTCGGCAAACTGCCCGGGTTCGATATACTCCACCACCGGCATGTGGGTTGCCGTTGGCGCCAGGTACTGACCGATGGTCATCACCTTGCAGCCGGCTTCGCGCAAATCGTCCATGGTTTGCAGCACTTCTTCGTGTGTTTCGCCCAAACCAAGCATAATTCCCGATTTAGCTACATTGTGGTTTTGGGCAATGTACCGCACCACATCCAGACTACGGCGGTATTTCGAGGCGAAACGCACAAACGGGGTCAGCCGCTCCACGGTTTCCAAATTGTGAGAAATTACATCCGGACCGGCATCAATCACCTGCTGAATTAGTTCTTTTTTTCCCCTGAAATCGGGAATGAGCACTTCGATGCGGGTTTCGGGATTCACCCGTTTTACTTCGGTGATGGTACGCGCCCAGATTCCTGCGCCCTGGTCGTCCAAATCGTCGCGGTCAACCGAGGTAATCACACAATGTTTCACACCCATAATCCGCACTGTTTCGGCCAGTTTTTCGGGTTCCTTTTCATCGGGGGGTAATGGTTTTCCGTTAGGCACTGCGCAAAATTTGCAGCGTCGTGTGCAAATGTTTCCCAAAATCATAAACGTGGCGGTTCCCCGGTTCCAGCATTCGCCAATGTTGGGACAGTTTCCACTGGTACATATCGTATGAAGGCCATGCTGTTCAACCAGGTTTTTTACCTTTGAATAGCTTTCGCCTTTTGGCATTTTCATCTTCATCCATCGCGGCAGTCGCTGCCTCTCTTTCAACTCGTGCGCCATAATTCAAAATTTCGTACAAAAATAGCTTTAAAAGTTAAAAGTAAAAACCAGCCAAAAACAGAATTGCAGATTTAAACGTTATTTTTGTAGTATTGCAAACATGAACATGAAATATATATTTATAACCATACTGGTATTTTTTAGTTTGAATCAGGTACTCGCCCAGAACAGGCAGAATGAAATTCAAACCAACTCGAGACTGGCTTTGCAGTATTACAATGCAAAAGATTTCGAAAAAGCTGCGCCGTTGCTTTACGAAGTGTATAACCTTTCACGAAACAACTATTATTTCAGACTGTATCTCAATTCGTTAACAGAGCTCCAGAGGTTTGAAGAAGCCGAAGAACAAATTCAGAAAGAGATTAAAAAACAACGCACACCCAATCCTGAATTTTATATTCACTGGGGATATGTGCTGAAAGCGAAAAAAAAACCGGAGGAAGCTGAAAAGAAATACGCCGAAGCCCTGGAAATAATACCAGACAACAAGGCCAACTACCTGAATGCCGCCAATACTTTTTTACAATGGCAGGAGTACGAATGGTCGAAACAGGTGTATCTGAAAGGCCGGAAAGTGATTCCGCAGGAACAGTTCCATTACGAGCTGGCCCGCGCCTATCTGTATTTGCGCGACTACGAGCAGATGATGGAGGAATACCTGAACCTCATTAAGCAGGATGAAAATCAGCTTCGCCGGGTGGAAAGCGCTCTTTCGTCGGCCATGCGCCTCGATGTGGACGACGGGTTACGTGACGGGTTCCGCTCACAGGTTTTACGGCGAATTCAGGCCGAACCCAATGTTACCGGCTACAACAGGCTGCTCATCTGGTTCTTTTTACAGGAAAAACAGTTTGCCGGGGCACTGCGCCAATCCATTGCTCTCGACCGCCGCACAGGTGAAGAGGATGCACAACTTTTCCAACTGGGACAAATGGCCTTAAACAACAAAATGTACGACGAGGCTGAACGTGCTTTCAATTATCTGGTAGAAAAGGGTGAGGAAAACCCTTATTTTGTTGCAGCTTTTGTGCAAAACATACATGCATCCTATCTCCGATATACCACCGGAGGTAAAACAGACCGGGATGATGGCCTTGTTCTGGCAGATAAGTTTGAACACAGCCTCGAAATGCTGGGATATTCTGCCGGAACGCTTAACCTGATCAGCGATTATGCACACCTGCTGGCTTTTTACCTCGACGATACCGAGAAGGCTGTGTCGGTTTTGGAACAGGGATTGGAAATTCCACGCCTGAAACCCGGGGAATCGGGAGTTTTAAAAACCGAACTGGCCGATATTGCCATCTATTCCGGCGATCCGTGGGAAGCCACATTGCTTTATTCGCAGGTAATCGATGCCAACAAAACCAATACGCTGGGCGACGAAGTGAAGCTGAAAAAAGCCAAACTGGGCTACTACATGGGCAATTTCAGCTGGGCCAAGGCGCAGCTCGACGTGCTGAAAGCAAGCACTTCCAAACTCACGGCCAACGATGCCATGGAACTTTCCATGCTTATTGGCAACAACCTGAACCTGGACACCACGGCTGTACCGCTGCAAATGTTTGCCCGCGCCGACCTGCTGTTTTTCAGAAACAAAGATGCCGAGGCGCTGGCTGCGCTTGATTCCATCGCCGAAATTTTCCCGCACCACTCGCTTACCGACAATATTCTTTTCCGAAAAGCAAAAATTGAAATCGATCAGAATAATTTTGAAACGGCCGCAAGCCATTTGCAGGAAATAACCGACAATTTCAGTTACGGGTTACTGGCCGACGATGCGCTGTTTATGCTGGCCGAGCTGTACAATTACCAACTGGAGGAAAAGGAAAAAGCAAAGGAACTTTACCGCTTGATGCTGACCCGTCACCCGGGAAGCGTTTTCACCGGGGAATCGCGTGAAAAGTTCAGGGAGCTGCGCGAGCTTTACCCCGATGTACTGAACAGCCCGGAAGAGGAACTCTTCTTTCAAGGAGAAATCCCCGATGAATTCAACTAACAAAGCATACCTGTTTGCTGCACTGGCCGTGTTTTTCTGGTCAACCGTGGCCACCGCTTTTAAAATTGCCCTGCGCGATCTGGATGTTATCCAACTCATATTTTTTGCATCCGCAGTGACGGTGCTGGTGCTGTTTGTGCTTTTACTCGTGCAGGGAAAAACCGGGTTGTTGTTCCGGCAAACAAAACGCGATATTACCAGGTCGGTTTTGCTCGGTGCGTTTAATCCGCTGTTTTACTACATCGTTTTATTCAAAGCCTATTCGCTGCTGCCGGCCCAGTTGGCGCAGCCGCTCAACATGGTTTGGCCCATTGTGCTGGCACTGCTTTCGGTGCCGTTTTTGGCCCAGAAAATTGGCAAATGGAGCATTGCCGGACTGTTTGTCAGTTTTATTGGTGTGGTGTTTATTTCCTCACAGGGCGGATGGAGCGGTTTTCAGAACACCAGTTTTACCGGGGTTTTGCTGGCACTGGGCAGTTCGGTACTCTGGTCGGTTTACTGGATTTTAAGCGTGCGCGACAAACGCGATGAAACCGTGAAACTGTTCCTCAACTTCTTTTTCGGGTTGATTTTTCTCGCTGTGGCCATGTATTTCTTTTCAGATTTTAACGTGAAACCGGGCCCCGGATTGCTGGCAGCGGTTTACGTGGGCATTTTTGAAGTGGGCATTACCTATGTGCTTTGGATGAAAGCCATGCAACTGAGTACCAACAACGCCAAAATCGGAAACCTCGTTTTTCTGGCGCCGTTTGTTTCGCTCATTTTTATCCATTTTATTTTGAAAGAAACCATTTACATCACTACTTTTATCGGACTGGTTTTTATTGTAACCGGCATTTTTACGCAGCGGCTCGACCGGAAAAAACTGAAAACATAATGACACAGAAACCGCTTAAAATACTGGGCATCGACCCCGGAACCACCGTTACCGGTTACGGGCTGGTGGAAATACGGAACAACCAGCCGGTGATTCTGCACATGGGAACGCTGGTGCCGGGCAAGTTTTCCGACCACTATCAACGACTGAAACATTTGCACGAACGGGCGCTGCACCTCATTGAAGAATACCGCCCCGATGTAATGGCTATCGAGGCGCCGTTTTACGGGAAAAATGTGCAGAGTATGCTGAAACTGGGCCGCGGACAGGGTGTGATTATGGCGGCGGCATTGTTTCACTCGGTGCCCATTCAGGAATACGCGCCGCTGCTGGTAAAACAGTCGATTACCGGCATGGGCCGGGCTTCCAAGGAACAGGTAAAGTATTTTTTGCAAAAGGTTTATAACCTTACCGACCTCGACCAGGGACTGGATGCCACCGATGCCGTGGCCGTGGCCATCTGCCATTTTATTCAGCAGGGGAAGCCGCAAAAAAACAAAGAGTACAAAAACTGGGGCGATTTTGTGAAAAAGAATCCAAGTCGTGTAAAATAATGTCCAATGAAGAAATTTATTAAAGCACTGGGAGTCATTCTGTTATCTGTCCTGCTGTTTTTGTTGCTTCCGGAAATAGCCGACTGGATTTCAACGGGTAATTTTCAAATTACAATGAAAGATTTGAGAACAGCCATTTTTGTGGGAATTTTTACTCCGGTTGTTTTGTATTTTTCGAAAAAAATAAAAGACGATAAAATCTACGTGTTGGTTTTGGTGCTTGTTATGGTGGTGCTAATTTCGCTTTTGTCCCTTTTAAAATGAAAAGGAAAGCAGAAAATACAGACCAGCTTATTTTCAATTTTTTAAATGCTTCTCAATTCACCCGTTCAAAATGGAAATTAAACCTGTCGCAGCACGGAGAGCTTAAATGCAGGGTATCGTTTCCGTTATAATGTACATATTTTACCCTGTCGGTAAAAAACGAACCCGATTGTTCATCTTTTTCAAAATCAATTTTTAGTCGTAAATCGTTTGGGTTCCAAAGTGCGGGGACCATTTTACCGTATTCCAGCAGGTTATTCTCTTTTACAAAACCATAAATTCCCACTTTTTTAATGATCAGGTAATCAAAATCCGGTTCATACCCTGTGCCGTGAATTCCGCCGGAGATATCAAATATTTTCCATATGCCGTAAATTTTCAAATTCTGTTCAGAGAATATTTCGGTATTAAAATATCTGGCAGATTCAACTTCGTCAAGTACCTGTGATATTTCAATGGTTTCTTCTTTGCAGGCAGTGAGCAAACCTGCCAGAATTAAAAGGATGAAGATGTATTTTGATGTTTTCATGGCGAATTTATTTCATGGGTTTAACGATTCATTTTATGTTGTATTTTTTGTTTTCATTAATGCCATCTGTAATCCGTTTCGGCTAGCGGGTCAATATTTTTAAACACATCAAAATCCTTGTGTTTGTTTTCTTCCCACCAATCAAAATAGGCTTTTGCCGCAACTGTATGAGATTCATCCGTATTATCCATTTGCAATCCATCCGAAGTACGTATAAACAGAACAGGATTTTGCGTTGGAAAGCGTCCAGTCAAATATTTACTTTTAATGGCAACTGCGCGAATGGATTCAACGGTCCACAAAACATACATCCCCAGTTTGCATTCCGGCATTCCATAAGATGAAAGTAAATTACGGGGGAACCTGGTTATCATCTGAGTTTCATTTCTGTATTGCAGGAGCGCGGGAATGTCTTCAGCAGTAAAGGGCGGCAGTTCCCAAAATTCATATTCACCTGCCTTTAGCAATTCAATGTATTTTTCTACCTCAATGTTATTAATATCACCCACATCATCTTTTTTATTACAGGAAAAAAGAAACATTATTAATGTGAATCCGAGTAATGCAATTTTTTTCATTGTTTTGAAATTTTCAGAATTCATTGTGGTATTCTTCGCTTACCTTATAAATTTTCAAACTGTTTTCATCTACCGAACTGATTTCCCATTTGTAATCGGCCGTTCCTCCCCAGTACTCAACGATTATAATTAAGATTGAATCCTGCCGCTGCCATGTTCCTTCAAAATCGGCGTAGGCAATGGGAGGAGTTCCGCACCAGCCTGAATTTTTTCGTTCGATAAAAACCTGATTTGGTTTAAATTCAAATCCGTAGTCGTTATTATTCAGGGAATCAGCTTTTGTAAATTCTATGATGGTATCATTTATCACCTGGTTTGTCCAACTTCCCATCAATTCATCTGAATTCTGTATCAATAATTCCAGTTCCTTTTCACATGAAAACAAGAGAACAGGGAATAAAAACAAAATTAGTTTTTTCATCATCCAAAGATTTCAGATTTTTTCAACAAGATGTTTTTAAATCACAATGGGTTGCGTTCATTTGAGGTTTTTTTCCAATAATGTTGTGAACAGGCTATTTAATTAACCCATATCAAAAATCCGATTATGGCAATTAAAGTGCATAAAAGAAAAATCCCATAAATAATTCGCATACGTTTCTGTTCCATTTTAGCTCGTTTACTGTTGTCCTTTTTAATTTCAATCAATTCTTTCTCAGATACGGATATGAGATTTAGTGGATTCTGGTTTTCATTAGATTGTGAGTAAATTGCCTGCCTGTTTTTCCCTTTAAACTTTTGTCGGTTCGACGGACGCAACTCCCGGTTTTGTTTTATCCGACTATTAATGTCCTGTATGTGCCCGGCTCCGAAACCCATTACAATTTAGTTTATTGGTTTATACTTTTCGTTTGTTTCTACTCCCAATGATACTCATGCACCCCTTAATATTTCAGCACATCATCATCGGGAGTTAAAATATCAATAACCCGGTTACCTTTAACTTATTTAAAAAAATATTTAAATCCCATTGATATTGAAAAACCCTTGTGTATCATATCAATACGATCAAAACTGTCGGATTTAAAAAACTCCATTATGCTATGTTTGAATGATAATGAAGGACTTATTTTAATATTTTCTGATAGTTTACCTTCAAAACCCAGTTCAAAACATCCTCCAAAATCAAAATTATTTACAAAGTCTTCATAATTTATAGTTTCATAACTTATGACATTCCCTTCATTATCAAATTCAGGCAATATAATTTCTCCTTTAAGTAAAAAAGATGGAACAATGCCAAGCTTTGGAATTACCTTTATTTTATTACCCAATTCGTAACCTATTTTTATTGGGATTGTAAAAAAATCAAATTTGTATTCCGATATTCCTGTTTCACCTCTTCCATCATCATATACTCTCAGATTGTGAATAAACCCTTGCTGAGAATATAATATATCTATCCCTAATCGATAATTTTTTGAAGTTTTGTATTCATAATTAAACCCGCCAATGAATCCAATTCTCATTTCAGCGTCAGGGAACGATTTTTTAGCGGGTAAATTAGTCATGTTAATTCCACCCTGTAATCCAAGATAATGATTCTGTCCAAAAGCACTAAGTGAGGCTGTAAAAAGTATAATGATCAGAAGTTTTTTCATTAATGTCAATAACAATTGATTATAATGTAATTTTATATTGTCTGTCAAGGTGCAAAATACAACAATCCACTGAATTTGAAAATGATAACCACCATAGATTTATTCTAAATAATGATGGTGCCAAAATTCGATAAAACGAAACTACAGAAACTGGGAAAGGTTTTATGAATTCGATGTGACGTCCATGGTTATTTTGGTGTCGTTTTTCTTTTTTTCAGTAATCCAACCATTGTCCCAATCCCAAAAGTATTCCCTTTACTAAACCGGATGAATAATCTTCGGGTTGTGATTTTGGTTTTCGGATATTTCCATTGTATCCGATTTTAAAAGAAAACCGTTCTTTATATACGTAATTCAGGTCAGCATTTAACCCGATGTAATTTCCGAAGTTTAGTTCCTGTGAAAAATAAATTGCATTGTTTTCAGCAAATTGGGCATGAACCAATCCAAAGCTGCAAATGAACAGTGATATTATTATTGTTCTCTTCATAACTAACCTAAACATCATCGGGGTTAAAATGTCAATAATCCGTTTAATTTCATTTATTTTTAAAGTTATCCCAATCTCAGTTGCTCCTCCAAAATGAACCATCTTTCCATTTCTCTGTTCATTTTATGGCATTAATTTGTTAAATTTAAAAAAAATTGAAATGATACCTAAAAACAATACCGTTCGTTTAACAGCAGTTTTCCTGCTGCTTTTTTTTGTAATCTCTTGTTCAGCTGAAAGTCAGGTAAAAAGCAAGTTGGTGGTTTACGAAAGTGTGGACCAGATGGTAGCTGCTGCCAAAGAAGTTATTACCGAAATTACCCCTGAAAATTTTAAAAACACCTACACCCGCGACGATATTTTCATCATTGATGTACGGACAGTGGCAGAAAACCAGTCAGGCGCTGTTCCCGGGGCAGTAAATATCCCGCGAGGGATGTTGGAATTCAGGATAGGATTGACAGAAGTGTGGGAAGCCGCCGGGAAAAATCCGCCGCAAAAAACCGATCCCATTTTCGTTTATTGCAGCACAGGCGGACGTGGTTCATTGTCGGCCAAAGCGCTGATGCAGCTCGGATATACTAATGTACAGTCGCTGCAAGGGGGATGGAATGCCTGGAGTGAATTGTATCCCGACATCAAAGAATAGTTTCTTACTGTTCCGCCTTTTTCAACTTCTTTTCCCTTCGTTCATTATTGGCAATCAGCGGACTGGTATATTTACCGTACAGTTCAAAAAGTAACTCCATAACAACCATGCTTCCTTCACTTTTCATTTTTTTACTGAATTCGGATTCGGATTTTTAGTATTGTAGTTTGCCCCAGTTTTCTATATTTGTAAAAGTCAATTGAAAAAACTACAGCTATGTTTGCCATATCTTCTTTTCGTTTTAAATACCAATGGGCCGGGTTACACGAAGGCTTGATCCGGAAAATTAAACCACCGTTTTTTGTTTTAAGTTTTTGTGTTCTTTTTTTGGGGTGCAGTTCTGATGCTCAAAGAGAAGGGGAATGGCACTGTTTTCACGGTTTGGACCGCACAAATAAATCTTCAGAAACAGGCTTGCTAAAGAAGTGGCCGCAAAATGGCCCCGCATTAAAATGGACCGCTTCGGGACTTGGCGAAGGATACAGTTCGGTTTCCATTGCCGATGGGTACATTTACACTTCAGGAACAAAATCGGGTGAAACGTTTGTTTATTGTCTCGATTCAGAGGGAAATGAAGTTTGGGAGAAATCCAACGGAAAGGCATGGTCAACAACCATGTCTCACGCAAGGACCTACACCGGCGCACGCAGTACCCCTACCTTCGACAAAGGAACCATTTACCACCTGGGAGAAACCGGGCGTTTGGCTGCATTTCATGCCAAAACCGGTGAAGAATTGTGGTTCAGCGATTTGGCAGAACGTTTTAACGTGCCCGAACTGGAATACGGCTATTCTGAATCGGTGATGATTGATGAAGACCATTTATATGTTCGTCCGGCCGGCGAATCCGGATTTCAGGTATGTTTGAACAAAAACGATGGAGAACTGATTTGGGCCAGCACAAAGATTCCGGGTGTAGAGGGCTATTCTTCACCGGTTTTAATGGAATTTGGCGGATACAAACAACTCATTAATGCAAGTTCCGATTGTTATTACGGCGTAGATACCCAAACCGGAAAGTTGTTGTGGAAAGTGGATTATAAAAACCGTAACGGACTGAATGTGCCGGATGCCATTGTTCATAACGATTTTGTGTTTATTTCCAGTGGCTACGGTAAAGGAAGCATGCTGGTTAAGTTGACACTTCAGGGCGAAGAAATTGTTCCGGAAACGGTTTGGCAAACCGAGCTTATGGACAATCACCATGGCGGCGTAATCCTTCACGAAGGTTACCTCTACGGTTCGGGAAGCAATGCGCGGGGCTGGTTTTGCCTCGATTTTATGACAGGTGAACAAATGTGGAAATCTGAGGGGCATGGCAAAGGTTCTGTTACGTTTGCCGAAGGACTGCTTTACACCCTGGATGAACGGGGAGTTATGAAACTTGTTAAAGCAACTCCCGGTTCGTATGAAACAACCGGAGAATTTCAGGTACCCGAAGGTGGCAGGGGCATGTACTGGGCACATCCGGTAGTTTGCGGTAAAACCCTTTACGCGCGCCATGCAGATAAACTTTTTGCATACGATGTAAGTGACAGATAAGGCCGGGAAGTTTATTCCGACAGGGTGTTGAAATGCATTGGAGTTAAAACAGAATACCCTGTTCTCCAATCCGCTTAATTTCCTTCATTCAGATTTGAAAACCTGAACTATTTCGGTATATTTGCCCCGCAAAATTGTAAAGGGGTGAAATTCAAACTGAAAATAACAAAGCTTTTGCTGGTCAGGGTGCTGGTTTTTGCAGCGCTTACGGCTGTTGCTGTGTTGTTCGATTTGTATTTTGAAAAGCACCCTGCTGCATTGGAAGAACTGCAAACCGGACCGGAAAACGAGGCCTGCGATCATGGCGCTATATACCTTTTTTCGCAAAGCAGCAGTTTTGGTGTCAAATCATCCGCACAAAAAACTTTGGGGCGTAAGTTGTTCGACGATGCCCACGACAAACTTCTCCAGAAGTGTCATCAGCTGCGGCACCATCAGGCATTGAAAGCCGAAACCGCTGTGCCGCTGAAACCGCTCTTCCTTTCATACCATCACCTCATTTTCAGGCATTATTACCTTACCTTTCCCGACGACGATCCGCCGGTTTCGTAAGTTTTCCTGTCCGGGAAATCTGCCGGACAAAATCGTGCAGGCACGCGCCTGATATCCGTTTGAAGTAATATTCATAACTGCTTCATAATAAGTTAATTTATATAAATCCATTACAATTTTAAAACGAAAATCACATGCAAAACAAAGGAGCAATTTTAACATTTGCCATTTTGCTGGCCGCGGTATGTTTATACCAGCTGTCGTTTACATTTAAAGCAAGGCAGGTGGAAAAGGCCGCCGTGGAATATGCACAGGGCGACCCGGACAAGGAATTTTATTACCTCGATTCCATTTCAGGAGAAGTTGTTTACAATTTTTTAGGTCTCAAGCAATTTACTTACAAAGATGTGAAGGGGCTGGAGCTGAACCTTGGTCTCGACCTGAAAGGCGGGATGAACGTAACACTCGAAGTTTCGGTTGACGATCTCATTCGTGCCCTGTCGAACCACAACAACGACTCTACGTTTAATGCAGCACTGGTACGCGCACGGGAAATGCAGCGCGGCAGTCAGGAAGATTTTGTAACCCTGTTTGGACGGGCTTTCGAAGAGATTGACCCCAACGCCAGGCTCGCTTCCATTTTTCTTACCCTTGAACTGAGGGACAAAATCAACATCAACTCAACCAACAGCGAGGTGATTGATGTCATCCGGGCCGAAACAAATGCTGCCATCGACAATGCCTTTAACATTATCCGTACCCGTATCGACCGCTTTGGGGTGGCGCAGCCTAATATTCAGCAGTTGCAAACCAAAGGACGTATTCTGGTTGAGCTGCCGGGAGTGAAAGACCAGAGCAGGGTGCGCAGCCTGTTGCAGGGTACTGCCATGCTCGAGTTCTGGGAAACGTATGAGAACCAGGAAGTTTATCCTTATCTGCTGCAGGCCAACGAACGGATCAGAGAATTGCAGAATGCCGGCACCGATAGCCCGGAAGGACAGGAAACTACCGAAACTGCTGAGGATGAAACAGCCCCAGTAGAAGCGGATGTTGCTGAGCAAACCGCTGATGACGATAGCGAACCGGCCGACAGCGAATCTTCGTTGCTCGATGAACTGACCGAAGGAGCAGAAGGGGACACCACCGGCACCGACCTGGATGACATGGAAGACTTCAGAAAGGAGTTTCCGTTGTTTGCCTTGTTAAATCCAAGCACCGACCAGCAGGGGCAGTTATTCCAGGGGCCGGCCATCGGAATTGCCCATTCAAGAGATACGGCAAGAATAAACGAGTACATGAACAGGGAACAAATAAAAAACATTTTTCCCAGGGATATGATGTTCCGCTGGACAGCGAAATCGGTTGATGCTGCTGGAAATTTTTACCGTTTAATTGCATTGAAAGCCAATACCCGCGACGGACGCGCACCTCTCGATGGTGATGTGATTACCGATGCACGCCAGGATTTTGATCAGTTCGGCTCCAATCCGGAAGTTTCGATGAGCATGAACAGCGAAGGGGCAAAAACATGGCAACGCCTTACCAAAGAAAACATCGGCAAGTCAATTGCCATAGTGCTTGACGGATATGTACGTTCGTTTCCCACGGTTCAAAATGAAATTTCCGGTGGCCGCTCAAGCATTACCGGTTTGGAAAGCATTGAAGAAGCGAAAGACCTTGCCAATATTTTGAAATCGGGTAAAATGCCGGCTCCGGCCCGCATTATACAGGAAGAAATTGTTGGGCCGTCACTGGGGCAGGAAGCCATCAACAGTGGGATGTATTCATTCCTGATTGCTTTTGTACTGGTACTTGCTTACATGTTGTTTTTTTATAGTCGCAACGCAGGCCTTTCGGCCAACGTGGCGCTTATTGCCAACGTATTTTTTGTTATAGGTATTCTGGCATCACTGGGTGCCACACTAACACTTCCGGGAATTGCAGGTATCGTGCTTACAATAGGTATGTCGGTTGATGCCAACGTACTGATTTATGAACGCGTTCAGGAGGAGTTACGTGCCGGGAAAGGAATTAAGCTTGCCATTTCAGATGGATACAAAAATTCTTACTCGGCAATTATCGACGGCCAGGTAACCACTCTGTTAACCGGTATTGTACTTTATGTATTTGGTTCGGGGCCAATCAAAGGTTTTGCAACCACCCTTATTATTGGTATTCTTACCTCGCTGTTCAGCGCTATTTTTATAACCCGGCTTATTTTTGAGTGGAAACTGAAACACAGTAAAAATATTCTGTTTTCATCCAAAGCCACAGAGGGCTGGCTGCGTCATACAAACATCAAATTCCTTGAAAAAAGGAAAGTTGCCTATTTCGTTTCAGGCGCACTTATTCTCCTTTCAATCGGGTCTCTTGCAGTTCGCGGATTAAATTACGGGATCGACTTTAAAGGGGGTCGTACCTATGTGGTGCGTCTTGACCAGAATGTTCAGGTTGCTGATGTTCAGCAGGCACTGGCAGTTCAGTTTGGTACAGCGCCTGAGGTAAAAACCTTTGGTGCCGACAACCAGATTCGAATTACCACCACTTATAAAATTGACGATGACAGTGAAAATGTGGACAACGAGGTGGAAGAGTTGCTGATGAAAGGATTGCAGGATGCAAACTTGCTGGATGACAATGTAACGCTCGAAAGATTTACGGAAATCTATCAGATGAGTTCGCAAAAAGTAGGACCGACCCTCTCGGCTGATATCCGGAAAGATTCGGTAATTGCCATCAGTTTTGCGCTCATTATCATTTTCCTCTACATTCTTATCCGTTTTACCAACTGGCAATATGGGTTGGGAGCTGTTGCAGCACTGGCACATGATTCAATTATTGTATTGGGAATATTCTCGCTCCTTTACAATCTTCTTCCATTCTCGCTCGAAATTGACCAGGCATTTATTGCTGCGATTCTAACGGTACTTGGTTATTCCATAAACGATACTGTGGTTGTATTCGACCGCATCAGGGAATACCTGAAACTGCACCCGAAACGCAAACGCGAGCAGAACGTGGACGAAGCCGTGAACAGCACGCTGCGCCGCACCTTCAGTACATCGCTTTCCACCTTTGTGGTGCTGCTGGCCATCTTTTTGTTTGGAGGGGCTACCATCCGTGGGTTTACTTTTGCACTGCTCGTTGGGGTAGTTGTGGGAACCTACTCATCCATTTTTATCGCCACTCCCATCGCCTACGATTTTCAAAAAAGGCTGGCGAAAGTGACAGCCAAAAGGAAAAAGTAGCGAATTGGATTTAAATTCATAAAGCCGATAGCCTTGCTCATGCAGGGCTATCGCTTTTTTGTGAGGTATCCTGTTTAAAAGATGGCGCCAATTTGTATATTTGTGTCCTAAAATTAAAAGAAAAGAATGAACCATATATTATTCGTTAGCGGAGGAGAGCTGGTACTGGTTATGTTGCTGGCCCTGCTTTTTTTTGGGTCGAAAGCCATTCCCGATATTGCCAAAACCCTTGGGAAAGGAATGCGCGAATTTAAAAAGGCCACAAACGAAATCAAGCGTGAGATTAATGATCACACTTCAGACATCAAAAAGGATATCGATGAGGTGAAATCTACGGTAAACAGGGAAACAAACAAAATAAAACACGATTTGGATGAGGTTTCCAGTGCCGTTGACAAGGAGACCGACCAAATCAGAAAAGACCTTGAAGACGTTTCAAAACCGATAGAGCCGGATCCTGAAAGTAAAAAAGAAATTAAAGACCATCCGGAAGATTAAAACCCAGAAGCTTTTGATTGTAGCAGAAAACATAAAAAAATCGTTTGGCCCGTTACAGGTACTGAAAGGCATTAACCTCGAAATTCCGCCCGGGAAAATTTATTCCATAGTTGGCGCCAGCGGTGCAGGCAAAACTACTTTGCTGCAAATTTTAGGCACCCTGAGTAAGCCCGACAGCGGAGAAATTTTTTACAACGGCAAAAATATTTCAGCACTTTCCGAAAAAGAACTGGCTAATTTCCGTAACCGCGAAATCGGGTTTGTATTTCAGTTTCATCACCTGCTGCCCGAGTTTACTGCGCTCGAAAATGTTTGCATTCCGGCGTTTATTGCCCGCCGCTCTGCTAAAGATGCCGAAAAGGAAGCCCTTCGGTTGCTCGAATACCTGGGATTGACCGACCGGATACACCACAAACCCTCAGAATTGTCGGGCGGCGAAAAGCAGCGGGTGGCTGTGGCACGGGCGCTTGTTAACAAACCCTCGGTGGTGCTGGCCGACGAACCCTCTGGAAATCTCGACTCGGCCAACCGTGATGAACTCCACGACCTGCTATTCCAACTGCGCGACGACTTTGGACAAACGTTCGTAATTGTTACACACGACGACCATTTTGCCGACCGATCCAATAAAATCATTCACATTAAGGACGGGGTGATTGAGGATACGAATGACTGAAGGATTGATTGAAATGATGGAGGTTGCTGAATGGAAAGGGTTTTTGGATGAAAAAGTGAAGAAATTCAACCGCCCTGAGTTTATTGAAACCGATCCCATTCAGGTTCCCAAACAGTTTACCCAAAAGGAAAACATCGAAATTGCCGCATTTTTAACCGCCACCATCTCGTGGGGAAACCGAGTTGCCATCATTAAAAATGCTTTGCGCCTCATGCAATTGATGGACAACCGGCCTTTCGATTTTGTTACCGGAGCATCCGATACCGATTTTGAAGCATTGAAACCCTTTGTGCACCGTACCTTTAACGGCAGCGATTGTATTTATTTTGTCCGTTCGCTACGAAACATATATAAAAATCACGGAGGACTTGAAAATGTGTTTGCTACCGGATACAGGGAAGGAGGTTCTGTAAAAGCGGCGCTTACTTTTTTCCATTCGGTGTTTTTTGAATTTCCGGGCGAGCGAACCCGTAAACACATAGCCAATGTGGAGCGTGGCGCTTCGGCCAAACGGCTGAATATGTTCCTGAGGTGGTTGATACGAAACGACAATGCCGGTGTTGATTTTGGACTATGGAACGCAATACCTGCATCGGAGCTGATGTTGCCCCTCGACGTGCATACCGGAAACGTGGCCCGGAAACTGGGATTGCTGAACCGAAAACAGAACGACTGGAAAGCGGTAGAGGAAGTTACCGTCACTCTTCGTAAATTTGACCCCGGTGATCCTGTAAAATACGATTTTGCACTTTTCGGACTGGGCATTTTCGAAGGTTTTTAATTCGGCAATGTAGAATGAATATGGCTAAAAATAACTGGTTTCAGTTTAAACAATTCCGAATCAACCAGCAGCAAAGCGCCATGAAAGTTGGCACCGACGGTGTTTTGCTGGGTGCCTGGGCCGGTATTTTGCAGGCAAAAACCATTCTCGATATTGGCGCAGGCACCGGTGTAATTGCATTGATGCTGGCCCAGCGTTCCAACGCCCAAGTAACCGCCATCGAAATAGAAAAAAATGCCGCAGAGGAGGCGGCTGAAAATGTTGCAAACGCGCCATGGAGCGACCGGATAACCGTTTTGAATACCTCGCTTCAGGATTTTGTGAAGACCAACCCGGGAACGTTTGATTTAATAGTGTCGAACCCTCCTTTTTTTACCAACAGCCAAAAATCGAAATGCGACTATCTTGCAATGGCCAAACACAACCACCTGTTGCCCACCGGTGAACTTGTTGATTGTTCGGCCCGGTTAATGGCTCCCCAGGGCAGGCTGGCGGTTATTCTGCCGGCTTTGTCTGCTGAAGATTTTATAAAAACAGCCGAAAATGCCGGACTGTATTTGTACAGGCAAACGCAGGTTAGTCCGCGCAGTTTCAAAAGGCCACACCGGTTTCTTATGGAATTCACAAAAAACCAGGCGGAAACCATAACGGGCGCATTGAATATCCATACCGATGACGGTTCGGACTTTACCGAAGAATACAAAAATTTAACCCGTGCTTTTTACCTTAGTTTTTAGGCAAGAAACAAGAAGGGGTTGAAGATGCGATCCATACGGCGCGTAAATTTGCGGACGGCTTCAAAATCTACCTTCGAGGTGCTGTGTTTTACCTGAGCCACTTTTTTTACAATCATTTTTTCCAGGAAGCTCATCCGCTCAAAATCGAATGCACCTCCAAAAATGGCCGTGGCTTTGGCATAACGCTGCAATTCTTCCGGATAGGCTTCGTCGAACTGCTTGCCAGCGGTTTCGCCCTCTTCCATGCAGCAGATAAACAGGCCCAGTTCTTTTTTTCTGAGCTCATTCAGGTTGTGGTTACAAAACTCCTTCACCCGTTTCTGAATTTGTCCGGCGTGAATGGACCCGCCAACAATTACCCTCTGGTAAGGTTCTATTGACGGATTGGGTTCCTTTTTCAGGTTGACGAGAGTAACATTACCGCCCAGGTAATTTTTCATCTGCTCCGAAATTTTTTCGGTGCATTTGTGTTTTGTGGCATAAACGATGATTGTTTTCATTTTTGTTTAACTGTTTTCCGGCTTATACTGACTTTTAATTTTCTGAATTTCAGAATTCTTTTTAAAATAACTCTCTTTATCCCGAACAATTGTATTAATAATCGGTTAATTCTCTAAAATTACCGGCGAAATAGAATACGAAAAAGTATTTTATTGGTTTTTGAGGGTATTTTTGTGTTTTTAATTTTATGTGTAATGACAATTGAAATGAAGTCTGAAGTACAAATTGACACCAGTTTTTACAAGGTGCAGGATATTAAATATTTAACCGACAGTGCTTTTCTTATGCGTTTTCCTAAAAGCAGGTTTAAGTTTGAAGCCGGTCAGCATATCTCACTGTCAATTGCGGGCGATTACCAAAGCCGCGAATATTCCATTTACAGTGCAGAAGAAGATGATTACCTCGAAGTTTTGGTAAAAGAAGTGGAAGGCGGCTATTTCACTCCGAAGCTGAAATACCTGAAAAAGGGCGATTTGGTAGAAATTCACGGTCCGTTTGGCCGTTTTGCCCTCGACGCCAAAAAGCGCGATACACACCAGCATGTTTTCATTGCCAGCGGAACCGGAATTGCCCCTTTCCACAGCATGGTTAAAAGCAATCCGGGCCTGAATTACAAAGTGATTCACGGGGTGCGTTTTGCCGGTGAAGCATACGAAAGGGAGGCCTACGAAAACGACAGGTTCTTTTTATGCACTTCGCGCGATGAGAAAGGCGATTACCAGGGAAGGCTGACAAGTTACCTGAAAGAGGCGGAATTTGCCCAAAATTCCTGTTTTTACCTGTGCGGCAACAGCGACATGATTTTCGATGCCATGGAAATCCTGAAAGAGAAAGGATTTAACCGCGACGATGTGAATGTGGAAGTTTATTTCTGATTACCTCGAATCGATTTTTTCACCGTAGGCCAGGTCGCCGGCATCGCCCAACCCCGGAACAATGTACGATTTGGGTGTCATGCTTTCATCGACAGCTCCCAGCCAAAGGGTTACATTTTCTGCTTGTATGGCGTTGGTAATGTATTCTACTCCCTGCCGGCTTGCAATAATGGAAACCAAATGTACGTGCGATGGCGTACCTTTGCTGAAAAGCGCTTTGTAACCAATTTCCATCGATTTTCCGGAGGCCAGCATCGGGTCGGATAAAATTACTACTTTTTCCTCCAGCGAGGGCGAGGCCATGTATTCGAACTCGATTTCAAAACCACCTTCCTCGGTGTATTTCCGGTAGGCTGAAATAAAACAGTTCTCGGCACGGTCGAGAATTTTTAATAGCCCGTTGTGCATGGGCAGACCGGCCCTTAAAATGGTGGCCAGTACCGGTTGTTTCTCCAGTTTCGGAACACGGGCAATGCCCAGCGGAGTGGTTACTTCCGTAACTTTAAATTTCATCTCCCTGCTGATTTCATAAGCAAACAACTCTCCCAGCCGGTACAGGTTTTCTCTGAACCGCAGCGGGTCCTTCTGAATGGATATGTCCCTGATTTCTGCCAGGTATTCATCAAATACCGAATGGTTATTTCCTAAAATTTTTACTTCCATTGATTTTTTTTGATTTACGTAAAAAAAACATCGCCATCGCCGTCCTGAAACCGAAGCTTTTCAATTTCACCCACCTGGAACGAGCTGTATATTTTCTGCCCGTATTTTCGCACGTGCAAAAATGGGAATTTTCGGGCAAAGAAATGGCCTGCAATGGCTGAATTATATATGGTTACCATCTCAATTTTCTGTTTTACACCAAACTTTTTTATGAACCGCGCAATTTCATTGCTCAATTCAGGCTGAAAACAGAAAAGCAGGGTTTTCAGGTGGCCTTCGCGAACCGAGAAAATAAAAACGGCAGTCAGCTGATTCTTTTGCCAAACTTTTACGGTTGTGTATGAAAAAGAAGGTGAACAGGACGAAAACGGATATTTATCTGATACTTCCCGGTTTATTTTCGAAATCCATGGATACTGAAAAATCCATTTTAATTCTTGCACGTCTCTTCCAAACAGCGAGTTTACGTTTTCTTTTTTCAGAAACCGGAAGGTGTCTTCGTCGGGTTCAGCGAGGGTTTCAAAACGAATGTCCGGGTTTTTGAAATAGCTGAAAAACAGTATATTCAGACTTGAATAGCCGGCAATGCAGGCATCAACAAGTGAAAAGAAAAATGCAGTGAACCGGTTTTTTCGGGCAGTTCTGAAAAGTTTAACGGTTTTTGGAAACAGGTAAGCCCGCATGCCGTCAAATCGGTGCAGTTCATGAAACCAACCGGTGGAAAGAATCAGTTTTTCAGCCTCGGGTGCATAATTTGTAAACATCAGTTTGCCGTTCCAGTCGTCCAGCGCATCCTTCAACAATCGTTTCGATAATCCTTTCCGTCTGAAGGTTGGATGCACCCAGGCGCCGCTGCACCAGCCAAACCGAATGTCTTCGGTTCGGGTATGCGCCATTCCGGCAAAAAAACTCCGGAAAGCAATCAGTTTCTTATCTGCCAAAGCCAAAATCAGAACCACATCTTCGGGTTTTCCGTGCGGATTTTTCATGTGCGACATGGTCCGTGAAGGAGTGATTGGGACGGTTGGAAAGCGTTTATATATATCACCTTGAATATAGCTTTCCAGTTCGGACAACCGTATTTTTCTGATCTCCGGAGTCAATGTATTACTGTTGCTTTTCCCACCCATTTCCGAAGTTTAAAATAAACAAATTCTCCTTTTAAGTTCTGCACAAAATTGCCGGGTTGTTCTGCCGGATACCGCTGAAAATGAAAACTGAACTCATCGTTTTTTATTCCTGCCGTTCCGAAAGTGATGTCGCAAATGTTTTTTTCATGAAGGGCTTTCAGCACGTTGCCAGTTACGCCCCAGTCGGCATACGGAAACGCAAAGGTTTTCAGCGGTTGTGTAATAATCTTTTGCAAAACGGCCATACTTTCTTTCACCTCCTGCATTTGTTGTTCCTCCGAAATGGTCCAGAATTCCGGATGGTTGTGGCTGTGTGCCCCTATGGTAAAGCCATTATCGGCCAGGTTTTTCAACTGTCCGGATGTGAGATAGGGTTGCTGTTTTTTCAGATAATCCTCAAAGTTAAGTCCCAAAAGCCCCGCTGCTTCGTTCAATACACTTTCCTGCTGAATGGTGGCAGTTAAAATTTTTTCTCCTGCCATGTTGTGCCCCGCCAGTAATTTTTCAGCCTCTGCATCAGGTATTGTATGAAGCCTGTTTAGAATAAGGCTTGCCTTGTATTTGTGGAATAGTTTTTTGTTGTCGGTAAAGGCAGTGTTGATGAAAAAAGTAGCCGGAATGCCTTTTTTCAGCAGCAGGGGAGCTACTATCTCCGAACATTCGCGCAGCCCGTCGTCGAAACTGAGGTGAAACGCTTTTTTGTTTCTGCATTTCTCCGAAACCAGTTGCTCCAGCGATACCTGCTCAAAATGTTTCAGGAAAAAGTCGAGCTCATTTTCAAACTCCTGCACATTGCGGTAGGGATAGTTTAAAATGTGCGGTAATTTTTCGTTGCTCACCACATGATAAAAAGGCAAAAAGCAGGGAGTTTTTAAACCGAAAAGCCTTTCCGGCGAAAAGAAACGACCGGCTTGCCTGCTCAGAAAACGGGGAAATGTTTTCATCGGGTATCTTTTTTTAACCATCGGAACGGAACCGGCAGCCGGTTGAATTTCATCCGGCAGTAGGTTTCAGGAGTGGCGCCAAAGCCTTCAAAAAAACGGGCAACGCCGGGCAGCATAGAACCTTCAAAATCGAGAGTCAGGTTTTTTCCTGCCGTGGCCTGCATGAAATTGTCCATTAAGAAAAACATGGCCCGCATCTCTTTCCCTTCCCGGCTCGAGGCGGCATTCATGTAAATGATGCGGTCTTTCCACCGGCAGAAAAAGACGACAGCGCACAGGTTGTTCCCGGGCGAATAAACACCTGCAATTTCTCCAAATCCTTTGTACTGGCTGTATGCAATAATGCTTTTCAGTTTTTGAAAGTCGATTTTTGACAGCTTTGCCACCAGATTTTTTTGTTTGAAGGTCAGAAACTCCTCCGCTTGAATACCTTCCGCAAAATTCAACCGGTTGTTGTTTCCTTTTGCAATGTTCCGGTGGGTATTTTTCGAATAACCCGCCAATATGTTTTCGTAATCGGTATCCAGATGAAGCAGATAGTTTTTTCGCGGTAAGAACTGAATCAGAGGTTTGTCTTTTGCCGGCTGGTTGAACGAGTTGAGCTGAACATCGCAGTACCTGAACCGGCAGATAATCTCATGGAAAAATGCTTCGGATAATTCGTCTGACGGTATGGGAAATATTCCCAGTTGCTGACTGAACGGTGGCTGGTATAAATAGCTGATTCCGTATTTCCTTTTAAAGGGCAGCGGCATTACAAATTCATAATCGCCATAAACCAGGGCATCCCAGTTAACAGCCATGCGGTCGAGGTACCAGCTGGTGGCATAAACACGGCTGTTGGGAGCTTCCCCCACGCACCTGTCCCACTTTTCGTAGTCGATGTTGCAGTACTCTACATATTTCAGCTGTTCTTTGTTATACATGGGCCAATTCAAATCCTTTTCGGTTCATTTTTCTGAACACCTCGCGGTAGCCCTGCCAGTTGTCCTGTTCGTTCAGTGTTTCGTTGTGCCAGATGTATGCAAAAGTTCCGCCAACGGTTTTCACCTCCTGCATTAAATTTTTAATTTCCCGGGTGGCCTGTTCCGGGTTAAAATCCATGTAGTTGCGCAAGGTGACATCCATTACCTGGAATGGAATAATTTTTAACGAGGTGGGAGCTTCTCTTTTCAGGTCGTAAAAGAAGTAGGGCGTGCATATTCCGGCCCTGAACCCGGTATGAGACGGGTATCCCATGGAAAAATCTTCGGCAATACCGGCTTTGAGCAACCGGCGGTAGGTGCGCGGAAACCGGAGCCTTAAAAAGTGCTGCCGGCTTTTTGTTGCGGTGAATCCTAAAATTTCTTCAAGCCTTTTTATTTCGGCAGCCAACCTCTTTTTTCCTTTCTTTTTACTGGAAGAATAGGAGGGATGAATGCCCACTTCATACTTTTCTGCCGTTTCGAGAATCAGTTTCTGAAAATGCCTGTTTTTCCAGGATACATTTTTATCGTAGCGTTTGTAATCACCCAGAAGAAAGAAAAACAACACCTTGTCTTCATTTCCCTTAAATGTTTCGTTCAGAAAATCATACGTGTCATAGGGGTCCGTCTCTTTCCCGCGTAAAACCCTGTAACGGGTTCCTGCTTCTGTGAAATTCCCTTTCGATACGGCTTTGGCAATGGCCCCTGCGGAGCGCCAGAATCCTTTATTGGCGTAAGCCCAGGCATTATCGATGTCGATGGTAGGAAGGAAAACAAATTTTGGCTCGGGGAATTCAAGTTCAGGAAAACGTTTTTGTAATTTTTCAGCCAGCAAACGTGCCCAAATATTTACCACTGGTTTATTCAGCAACCCGTATTTATACAAAATGCTTTCTTCGGGCGGAAAGCGCTTGTATTTTTCAACCGGCGAATCGAGGTATTCCTCGTAGCGCGAAACCAGGTAAAACGATGCTGCCAGCGGGTCGAACGGCAAATCGGAATCTGCGCTACTTTCAAAAAAGTATTTTTCCCCTTTATACCAAATGGGTTGAATATTAGGCTGAATTAATGCTCTGCAGTGCATAAACCGGTGCGGTTTAATGTAAAATTCATTGCCAAACTTCTCATACGAATAGTTGAATTTGGGCAGGTTCGATTTTAAAAATTCCGAGGATTTGGTGGTGAATGATATCTCGTTCTGCAAGATGGTGGTAAAAATCAGTCTCGAAATATATTCAATTCTTGGGGTCAGTTCTTCTGTATAGACCAGTATCATATCGGTTTTTTTAATTAGTGCAACAATCCTTCATCTGCAAGGCTAAGATAACGGTTTTGCCCGATTATGATGTGGTCGAGCACGGAAATGTCCATTACTTCGGCTGCCTGCTTAATTTTGCGGGTAATTTTCAGGTCGGCATCCGAAGCCTCCATGGTCCCCGAGGGGTGGTTATGGCACAGTACCAGCGAAACCGCCATTTTTTCCAGCGCATTTTTTAAAATGATGCGAACATCGATGATGGTTCCGGATATACCGCCCTGGCTAATCATGAAATGGTCGGTGATTTTGTTGCCCCGGTCGAGCAGCAGCACCCAAAACTCTTCGTGGTTGAGGTCGCCGAGCAGGGGCATAAAATAATCGGCCACATCTTTACTGCACGTTATTTTCTTTTTCACAAACACGTCGGCATCTTTCCGGCGTTTGCCCAATTCCAGTGCCGCCACAATGGTTACCGCCTTTGCTTCGCCAATTCCGTTAAAGGTTTTCAGGTAATCGATGCCTTTGCGTCCCAAATCGTTCAGGTTGTTTCCCACCGAAGAAAGGATTCGCCGGCCCAGTTCCACAGCGGTTTCGTCGAGGTTTCCCGAGCCAATCAGAATGGCTATCAGTTCGGCATCCGACAGGGACCGGGGGCCATGGGAAAGGAGTTTTTCCCTGGGGCGGTCTTCCACGGCCCACTCTTTGATTTTAAGTTTCTTGTATTCGTTCATTTTTCCGGAGTATGCCTAAAAATAAACATTTTTCAGAAAAAATGAAGCTGTGCCTGAAAGTTTGGACACGAAAAAAGCCTTCCCGATTTCGGAAAGGCTTTAACCATATCATGAAAAATCTCTATAAACTGTTAACTTTAACTGCCAGTTTCGATTTCAGGTTGGCGGCTTTATTCTTGTGAATGATATTCTTCTTTGCCAGTTTATCAATCATAGAAACCACTTTTGGATAGCTTTTTTCAGCCTCTTCCTTTTCTGTTTCGTTCCGCAATGCTTTAATTGCATTCCGGGTAGTTTTGGCGTAATACCTGTTGTGTACCCGCTTTTTTTCGTTTTGCCTTATTCTTTTTAAAGCTGACTTGTGATTTGCCATTTCGTTTTTTTAAAATCCTTAAAAAATTAAGTAGCCCGTAGGGGATTCGAACCCCTGCTACCAGGATGAAAACCTGGCGTCCTAACCCCTAGACGAACGGGCCTTCCTTATGTTTCCCTGAAATTGGGACTGCAAAAATACTTCAATTTTGTTATCTGCCAAATTTTCCATTGAAATTTTTTCGGGGGGTGCCAAATTTTATGCTGATGTTAATTTTTCGTTTCGCAGCATGGAATTCGATTATTTGAAACCGGCAGTTATGCGATTACCTCAGCTCGAAATTTTGTCCCAGATATACCCTCCGCACATCCTCGTCGTTGGCCAATTCGTCGGCTGTTCCGGCTTTCAGAATGGATCCCTCGAACAGCAGGTACGAACGATCGGTGATGGAAAGCGTTTCGTGCACATTGTGGTCGGTAATGAGCACCCCGATGTTTTTTTCCTTCAGCTTAATTACAATTTGCTGAATATCTTCAACAGCTATGGGATCGACTCCGGCAAAGGGTTCGTCGAGCAAAATAAATTTCGGGTCAATGGCCAAGGCGCGGGCAATCTCCGTCCGGCGGCGCTCCCCGCCCGAAAGTTGGATTCCCTTGCTTTTCCGGATGTGCTGCAATCCAAACTCGGTGAGCAGCGTTTCCACCTTTTCGTGCTGGTATTCTTTGCTGTAGTTGGTCATTTCCAGCACGGCCTTCAGGTTGTCTTCAATACTCAGTTTCCGGAAAACCGAAGCTTCCTGTGCCAGGTATCCAATGCCTTTTTGTGCCCGTTTGTAAACCGGCATCCTGGTTATATCCTCGTTATCCATAAAAACTTTACCCGATAAAGGTCGAATCAAACCCACGATCATGTAAAATGAAGTGGTTTTACCGGCGCCGTTTGGTCCAAGCAGCCCAACAATTTCACCTTGTTTTACGTCGAAACTGACACTATTTACTACCGTGCGTTTCCGGTATTTTTTTACAATATTTTCTGCGCGAAGAATCATAAGGGCAAATAACGGAATTAATTCAAAGACTTAGATTTCATCCAATTCTTTTTCACGTTTTTTAACTACACGTTTCGAAATGAAAATGCCTATTTCGTAAAGAAATACCAGTGGGAAGGCCACCATGATCTGGCTGAATATATCGGGTGGGGTTATAATGGCCGACAACAGCAACATCACCACATACGAATGTCTTCGGTAGGCTCTCATGAACTGCGGGGTGAGAATTCCAACTTTGCTCAGGAAATAAGAGAAAATGGGTATCAGAAATACTACCCCGGTGGCCATTGAAATGGAGGTGACCGAGCCAATGTATGAACGCAGGTTGATTTGGTTGGTTACATCGCTGCTCACGTTGTAGGAGCCTAAAAAATGAACCGACAAGGGTACAATTAAGAAATAGCCAAACAGAATTCCCATCAAAAAAAGTACCGATGTAAAAAATACAGCGCCTCCTGCATGTTTTTTTTCGTTTTCGTAGAGCGCCGGTTTAATGAAACGCCAGAATTCAAAAAATACAAAGGGCGAGGCAATAATAAACCCGGCAATAATAGACACCCATATATGGGTCATAAACTGACCGGCAATTTTTATGCTGATCAATTCCAGCGGCGTTTGGTTTATTTTTAACGCTTCGGTACCTACCCAGTCGGCCAGTTTGGAAAACATACGATTGGTCCAGAATTCAGGTGTCCTCGGGTTCAGAATGATGGTGTTGAATATCAAGTCCTTCATTACAAAAGCCACTACAGCAAAAATCATAATGGCCAGGGCCGAACGGATAATATGCCAACGCAGCTCCTCCAGGTGCTCCAAAAACGACATCTCGGAATATTCCGTTTTCACGCCCTGCTTTTTTTTGCTCCTTCTTTTCCGGCTTTTCTGCTCTTCATTATTGCTTTTCTCGCTCATTCATTCTCATTTTAAAAAACTCCACAAATATAAATACTTCCTGCTATTCGAGCCTTTTCATACCCTTAATATTTAAATGATTGCTATTAATTTATAAAAAAACAAAAAAGGTATTGTCATTTTTCTTACTTTTAATAATTTAGAATTCACGAATAAAGAAGGAAGTTGTTAGGGAGAAGTGTTTTATGAATAAAAATGTTTCATTAACGGAATATTTGCAGCAATATTTTGGTTTCGACCGGTTTAAAGGACAGCAGGAAGAAGCTGTTAAAAGTGTAATGGACGGTAAAAATACCTTTGTATTGATGCCTACGGGAGGGGGAAAATCGTTGATTTACCAGTTGCCTGCCCTTTTACTCGATGGTACCGCCATCGTTATTTCCCCGCTAATTGCCTTAATGAAAAATCAGGTTGATTCTATTAGAGGCATGCAAACGGAAGACTATGTGGCGCATTTTCTGAATTCGTCCTTATCGAAAGCAGCCATTCAGGAGGTAAAATCCGATGTGCTGGCGGGCCGCACCAAGCTGCTTTACGTGGCGCCTGAGTCGCTCACCAAGGAGGATAATATCGAATTTCTGAAGAAGGTTAAAATATCGTTTTACGCCATCGACGAGGCCCACTGCATTTCGGAGTGGGGGCACGATTTCAGGCCCGAATACCGGCGCATCCGGCCCATTGTGGAGGAAATAGGACAAGCCCCTATTGTTGCACTTACAGCTACTGCAACCGCAAAGGTTCAGCACGATATTCAAAAAAATCTGGCCATTCTGGATGCTGACGTGTTTAAGGCTTCGTTTAACCGGGCCAACCTTTATTACGAAGTGAGGCCAAAAGTGAAACCGGAAGCCCAAATTATCCGGTTCATCAAACAAAACGATGGCAAATCGGGAATCATTTATTGCCTCAGCCGCAAAAAAGTGGAGGAGATTGCCGAAACGCTGCAGGTAAACGGAATTAAAGCCCTTGCTTACCATGCGGGTATGGATGCTGCCACCCGTTCGGGTAATCAGGATAAATTTCTCATGGAAGAGGTGGATGTGATTGTAGCCACCATCGCCTTCGGAATGGGAATCGACAAACCCGATGTACGGTTTGTTATCCATTACGACATCCCCAAAAGCCTGGAAGGTTATTACCAGGAAACCGGGCGTGCCGGTCGCGACGGTGGTGAGGGTAAGTGCATCACTTTTTACAGTTACAAAGACATCCAGAAGCTGGAGAAATTCATGCACGGAAAGCCTGTGGCCGAGCAGGAAATCGGCAAACAATTGCTGCTCGATACGGTTTCTTATGCCGAATCGGCCTTGTGCCGGCGCATCATCCTGCTTCATTACTTTGGCGAAACTTACCCGCATACCCATTGCGGAAATTGCGACAATTGCCTCAACCCGAAAGAACAGGTTGAAGCTCAGGATGAAGTGGTTCGCGGATTGAAAGCAATTCTGGAAGTAAATGAAAAATACAAGGGCGAACACATTGCCAATATCCTCATCGGTAATAAAACTGCAGCCATCAAGTCGTTTAAGCATTACACACTGAAATCGTTCGGGGCGGGCAAAGACCACGACGAGCGTTACTGGAATGCGGTGTTCAGGCAGTCAATGATTAAAGGGCTGGTGAATAAGGACATTGAAAATTACGGGTTGCTGAAGGTTACGGAAAAAGGACATGCGTTTCTGGATAATCCTGCCAGTTTTAAGCTGGTTAAAAATCATGAATACGAAGAGGAAGAAGAATCGGGTGGGGCAGGCGGAGCTCCCTCGGGAGCAACCAGCGGCGATCCGGTATTGTTTGCCATGCTGAAAGATTTGCGCAAGAAGATTGCACGCCGCAAAAATTTGCCACCCTTTGTTATTTTTCAGGATCCATCGCTTGCCGATATGTCCATACAATATCCCATTACCCTGGAAGAGTTGCAGAAAATTCAGGGTGTGGGGCAGGGGAAAGCCCGCAGGTACGGAAAAGAGTTTGTGGACCTGATTAAAACCTATGTGGACGAGAACGAGATTGAACGACCGGAAGATTTCGTGGTGCGCATGGTAGCCAACAAATCGAAAATGAAGGTTTTCATCATCCAGAGCATCGACCGTAAAATTTCTTTCGACGACATCGCCAACTCCAAAGGAGTGGAGGTTAAGGATATCATTTCGGAAGTGGAAGCCATTGTAAATTCAGGTACAAAACTCAACATCGATTACTATGTGAACGATGTGCTCGACGAAGAGCACCAGGAAGAAGTATTCGAGTATTTCAGGGAAGCCCACAACGATTCGGTTGAAGATGCACTTGCCGAACTGGGTGAAGATGAGTATTCGGAAGAGGATATCCGGCTGATGCGGATTAAATTTCTTTCAGACCTGGGAAATTGATTGGTTTTTTGCTTTTGCCGGAATTGAAAAATTTTTTTAAAGCATTATTTTCGCGGGTAATTACTCCCGGGTGATTTGAATCCGTTTGCAGGGACCCTTGCAATATTCATTTTGAATCTTTTTGGAATACTTTTCAAACAAATTCATTATTGTTCTGTTACTCTTTTGTATAGCAGAATAAAATGGTAAAGAAAATCAGCCATATCGCATTATCTTTTTTGTTGCTTTTTGCAACTACGGGAATGGCTGTGTCAAAACATTTCTGCGGCGATTTTCTGGTATCCACTGTGTTTTTTGGTGAAGCAGAACCTTGTTGCGACTCCGGCAACTGCTGCCACAACGAATCGGCATTTTATCAGGTTGATGAAGATTTTCCTGTCCCTACATCTGCTCACATTCCGCAAATTGGGGAAGTGATACTGTTTATTGCAGTTGGCGAACCGGATATTCAAATTTTTGGCGCCAGTGATGAAAAATCATTTTTTACTGAAAGGAAACCACCCCTGCAATCCAAAACTCAAACCATTCTTTCGCAGAAACAGACCTGGCTTTTATGATTTAATTTACTTTCCCCCCAGGGAATTGTGTAGTTAACTACTTGCATAAATCCTGATTTTCAATCAACAGAATAGTTGGATCATAAATATCAAAAAAATGCTCAATAAAATCATACGTTTTTTTCTTGAAAACAAACTGGTAACCGTTTTAATCCTGACGCTTTTTGTCGGATGGGGAATTGTTACCTCTCCGTTTGGCTGGCAAATCGGGGCGCTGCCGTCGGACCCCGTTCCCGTGGATGCCATCCCCGATATCGGCGAAAACCAGCAGATAGTTTTCACTGAGTGGATGGGACGCTCTCCACAGGATATCGAAGACCAGATTTCGTATCCGCTTACCACCTATTTGCTGGGAATACCGGGTGTGAAATCCATCCGCAGCTCGTCCATTTTCGGTTTTTCCAGTATTTACATCATTTTCGACGAAAACATCGAGTTTTACTGGTCGCGCTCCCGCATTCTCGAAAAGCTGAATTCGCTTCCGGCAGGATTGCTGCCTGAAGGGGTACAACCCGCACTGGGTCCCGATGCCACGGCGCTCGGGCAGGTTTACTGGTACACCATTGAAGGCCGCGATAAAGACGGAAACCCGACCGGTGGCTGGGATTTGCACGAAATACGTACCGTTCAGGACTTCTATGTAAAATACGGGCTGAATGCCACCGAAGGTGTTTCAGAAGTTGCCTCAATCGGTGGTTTTGTGCAGGAATACCAGATTGATGTTAATCCCGATGCCCTGAAAGCCTATGACATTCCACTTCACAAAGTGATGATGGCGGTGCAGAAATCGAACAGGGACGTTGGCGCAAAAACCATCGAAATCAACCAGGCGGAATACCTTGTGCGCGGATTGGGCTACATCAAAAGTGTGGAAGACATTGAAAAAGCCGTTGTAGCCGTTCAGGAAAATGTACCTATCCGTATTCAGGATATAGGCGTGGTAAGTTTAGGGCCTTCCACCCGGCGCGGCGCCCTGGATAAAGACGGCGCCGAGGTAGTTGGTGGTGTTGTGGTTGCCCGGTATGGGGCCAATCCATTGCAGGTTATTAACAACGTGAAGGAAAAAATCGTAGAAATTTCACCCGGACTGCCCAAAAAGGTGCTCCCCGACGGAACGGAAAGCCAGCTAACCATCGTGCCATTTTACGACCGTTCAGGATTGATTTACGAAACACTCGGAACACTGGAAGAGGCAATTTCGCTGCAAATTTTGATTGTCATACTTGTGGTCATTGTAATGGTGTACAACCTGCGGGCTTCGTTTCTGATTTCCAGTTTATTACCTATTTCCGTGTTGATGGTTTTTATTGCGATGCGCTATTTTGGAGTCGATGCCAACATTGTGGCTTTATCGGGTATTGCCATTGCCATTGGGACGATGGTCGATTTGGGGGTGATTCTTTCGGAGAACATCATCAAGCATGTTGATGAAGCCCCGCCCGGACAGAAACTAATTAACACCATTTACAACGGCGCGTCCGAAGTGAGTTCAGCAATTTTAACTGCGGTTTCAACCACCATCGTGAGCTTTATCCCGGTATTTACCATGCAGGCTGCCGAAGGAAAACTGTTTGGGCCGCTGGCTTTTACCAAAACCTTTGCACTAATAGCAGCGCTGATTGTTTCCCTGTTTATTTTGCCCATGCTGGCCCACTGGTTTTTTGGCGCCCGCATTAAAAGTCGTTCGATTAGAAAATGGGTGAATATAATTCTCATTCCTGTTGGAATAATTTTGCTGATTTTCGGCCAGATTTGGGGTGGATTGATGCTGCTGGCTTTTGGATTGGTTGGAGTGGTAAAGGAGGTTGGAAGAAGACCGAAGACCGAAGACCGAAGTCAGTCCTCCTTCGCTAAAGTTTCGGAAGATGAAAAAAACCAAAGCTGGAAGGACCGAATCCAAAAAGCGGGAAACTGGTTACTTGAGCAAGCAGAAATCATTATTGTGGTAATTGGTGTAATCTGGTTGCTGTCCAAATACTGGCTTCCGCTGGGGCCTGCCAAAAGCCTGGTAATGAATGTGGTATTTGTTGCTTTGATTGTGATTCTTATTTTAGGGTTCTTCACAATTTTAGAGTATTTCTACAAACCAATACTTAAATGGTGTTTGGATTATAAGGTGACCTTCCTTTTGATTCCTTCCTTTTTAATTCTATTCGGTGCAACTACCTGGATGGGATTCAACAACATCTTTGGATTTGTAGCCAAAGGTTTTGATACCGTTGGATGGAATGTCCGCACCACCAAAGTATGGTCGGGATTAACCCATACCTTCCCGGCTATCGGGAAAGAATTTATGCCTTCACTCAACGAAGGGAGCTTTTTGCTGATGCCCACATCCATGCCCCATTCAGGTTTTGAATACAACCGAAAAGTACTGGGCCAACTGGATATGCTTATTTCCAACATTCCGGAAGTGGAATTAACTGTGGGAAAACTTGGTCGTGTGGAATCGGCGCTTGATCCGGCACCCATTTCAATGTATGAAAACGTGATAAATTACCGTCCGGAATATATGCTAAATGATAAAGGACGCCGGGCGCGGTTCAAAGTGGACAGGGACGACCGGTTTATTCTTGCCTCGGGAGACACACTTTCCAACGAAAACGCATTGGAACGGGGTGTTTTGCGTGAAGATTTAATTCCCGATAAACGTGGAAACTATTACCGCAACTGGCGGCCTGAAATCAAATCGCCCGATGATATATGGAACGAAATTGTAAGAGTGGCTAAAATCCCGGGGGTTACCTCTGCGCCAAAGCTTCAGCCCATTGAAACACGGCTGGTTATGCTGCAAACCGGAATGCGCGCGCCCATGGGGATTAAAGTGTATGGCCCCGATCTGCCAACCATTGAAGCATTTGGAATGCAACTTGAAAATGTACTGAAAGAAGTACCCTCAGTAAAAGCCGAAGCGGTATTTGCCGACCGGATTGTGGGGAAACCATACCTGCACCTCAATATCAACCGCGATAAAATTTCGCGTTATGGTTTAACCATTGAAGATGTGCAGCAAACCATCGAAACGGCCATTGGGGGCATGACAATCACTTCTACGGTGGAAGGTCGCGAACGCTTTCCGGTGAGGGTGCGCTATCCCCGCGAACTTCGGGATGACCCGGAATCGTTGGGAAAAATTTTAATTCCAACACCAACCGGTGCACAAATACCCATCTCCCAGATTGTTGATTTTGAATATGTAAGAGGCCCGCAGGCAATAAAAAGTGAGGAAACTTTTTTGGTGGGTTATGTTTTGTTTGATAAAAGAGAGGGTTATTCAGAAGTTGGAGTGGTTAATGATGCGCAGAATACAATTCAGGCCCGCATTGATTCAGGGGATTTAAGCGTTCCCGCAGGAATCAGTTACAAGTTTTCGGGAAGTTACGAGAACCAGGTACGGGCTGAAAAGCGCCTTTCCATCATTGTCCCTGTGGTGTTGATCATTGTATTTCTGATTCTTTACTTTCAGTTTAAATCAGTCACCACTTCCCTGATGGTCTTTTCCGGCATTGCCATGGCCTTTAGCGGCGGTTTTATGATGATATGGCTATACGGGCAGGGCTGGTTTGTTGATTTTTCCATATTTGGTACCAACATGCGGGAGCTTTTCCAGATGCACACCATCAACCTGAGTGTAGCTGTGTGGGTTGGTTTTATTGCGCTTTTTGGAATCGCAACCGATGACGGCGTTCTGATGGCCACCTACCTCGACCAGAGTTTTGCCCGTAACAAAACAGATAATCTGAAAGGAATCCGCGCGGCAGTTGTTGAAGCAGGACAGCGGAGAATCAAGCCTGCAGTTATGACTTCGGCAACTACGATAATCGCATTGCTGCCAATTTTGACCTCAACCGGCCGCGGCGCCGACATCATGATCCCGATGGCCATTCCGGCTTTTGGAGGGATGATTTTTGCCGCCGTTACCTATTTTATTGTGCCGGTGCTTTACAGCTTGAGGGAAGAGAGAAAATTAAAAAGGAGTCAGTCATGAAAAAAATATTAATAATAATCATATACATTTCAGGGATTAGTTTTGTGCAAGCACAAACACTGGACAGCTACCTTGAAATGGCAGCCGAAAACAATCCCGGCCTGCAAGCCAAATACAAAGAGTTTGAAGCCTCGTTGCAAAAAGTTCCGCAGGTAAGCACATTGCCCGACCCCACTTTTTCTTTCGGTTATTTCATTTCACCGGTTGAAACGCGGGTGGGGCCGCAACGGGCAAAATTTTCACTTACCCAGATGTTTCCCTGGTTTGGTACACTTAAGGCACAAGGCGATGCCGCTGCTTTGTTGGCTGAGGCCAAATACCAGTCGTTTCTGGATGCACGCAACCAATTGTTTTATCAGGTTGCCGCGGCTTACTATCCCCTTTACGAACTCAACCAGTGGAAAAAGATTGAACAGAAAAACATCGACATTCTGGAATCGTATAAAAACATTGCCAATTCAAAGTTTAAAAACGGCACCGCTCCCATGGTGGATGTGCTGCGGGTGGATATTATGCTGAAGGATGCCACAACCAGTCTAAGTATTCTGAATGAGAAAGAAAAAACATTGCGTACCACGTTTAATAAACTACTCAACAGAGACGAAAACGAAGGGATTGCAATAAATGATTCTTTACCTGCTGAAGCAATACCGGTGAACTTCCGAAAGGATTCCCTGCTGGCCAACAACCCTATGCTGGATGCACTCGACCTGAAAATTAAGGCGAGCGAAGCCGGTGAACTGGCAGCACAAAAGCAGGGTCTCCCAAAGGTGGGTGTTGGACTGGACTATGTAGTGGTTGGAGAACGAACAGACATGGCGCTGACTGATAATGGCAAAGATGTGTTAATGCCCATGGTTTCGGTGAGCATCCCGCTATTCAGAAAAAAGTACGATGCGGCTGAAAAAGAAGCACAACTGATGCAGGAAAGTTTTGCTTTGCAAAAAGCTGAAATGGAGAATTCGCTCACTTCAGGCTATGAAATGGCCAGGTTTCAAATTCAGCAGCAAAAGCAACTTTTATCGCTTTACCAACAACAAATTCAAACATCGCAACAGTCATTAAATTTACTTTTTTCTTCCTATGGAAACTCAGGGAAGGAATTTGAAGAAGTACTGCGCATGCAGCAGCAACTGCTGAAATACAAAAAAATGAAAGCCACGGCAGAGGTTCAATACCAAACAGCTCTTGCCAAATTGAATTATTTAACTGCAAAAACATATTAAAGATGAATACAAATAAAAGAACAATACTAATAGCCGCAATCACTCTGGTTGTTGGCCTGCTGGCAGGATGGTTGATTTTCGGGAGTTCATCCGAAGAAAATCATGAAGGACATGACCATACTGCTGATGAAGTAGCTGGTGAAACGACCTGGACCTGCTCCATGCACCCGCAAATTCGTCAAAACGAACCCGGCGATTGCCCAATATGCGGTATGGATTTAATTCCATTGGAAGATGAAACCGACAGTGATATTGACCCGATGGCTATCAGTATGTCGCCAACAGCTATGCAACTGGCCAGTATAAGTACGGCACTGGTTGGTTCTGCTGACCCGGTTAAATCCGTCCGCTTAAACGGTAAGGTACAATCTGATGAGCGGTTGGTATTTTCACAGGCATCTCACATTCCCGGCAGGATAGAAAAGTTACTGGTAAATTTTACCGGCGAATTTGTAAAAAAAGGACAGGTGATTGCATCCGTGTATTCACCCGATTTGGTGACTGCCCAGGAGGAGTTGTTTGAAGCGGAAAAAATCAAAGATTCGCAGCCGCAACTGTTTAATGCGGCCAAAGAAAAACTCAAAAACTGGAAACTAACAGAAAGCCAGATTGAACAAATTTTACAGTCGGGGCAATCTGAAGAAGAATTTAATATTCAGACTGATGTTTCCGGCTATGTAACCAACCGCAAAGTAAATGTTGGAGACTACATTTCGCGCGGACAATCGATTTACGAAATTGCCGATTTATCGCGGGTGTGGGTGCTGTTCGATGTATATGAACAGGATATGCCATGGATAAAAAAAGGCGATAAAGTAAACTTTACTGTGGCATCCATTCCGGGCGAAACGTTTGAAGGGACCATATCTTTTATCGATCCCGTAATTGATGCGAAAACACGGGTAGCCAAAGCACGGATTGACATGGCAAACAGTGGATTGAAGCTGAAACCAGAGATGTTTGCTTCGGGAACAGTGGAAGCAAAACTGCCTGCAAAAGCCGGCAATCTTTCGGTACCTAAAACCGCTGTGATGTGGACAGGAAAACGCTCGCTGGTGTATGTGAAATCGGAAACGGAAACCGGCGTAAACTTTAAAATGCGCGAAGTTACCCTCGGTCCGGCGCTTGGAGAAAGTTATTTGGTTGAAAGCGGACTGGATGAGGGCGAAGAAATTGCCGTGAGCGGAACCTTCAGCATTGATGCCGCCGCGCAGTTGGCAGGGAAGGCCAGTATGATGATGCCGCCCGAAAGCAAAACCATGGAAGTGCCACAGGCTTTTCGCAAACAAATTACTTCGGTGGCTAATGCTTATTTCGTTGTAAAAAATGCGTTGGTGAACGATGATGCTGATACTGCCCAAAAAGCCGCCGGGGAAGTAACCGGCACGATTAAAAAAGTTGACATGAGCCTTCTGGAAGGAGATGCCCACCAACACTGGATGGCTTTGCAAAAGCAACTGGAAGAAGCTTCCAAAATGATTTCAGAAACCCCGGATATTGAAAAACAGCGGGAGCATTTCAATCTGCTTTCTGAAGCGTTGCTCGAAACCACCGAATCATTCGGGCTGGAAATCGACAGAACTTACCGGCAGTTTTGCCCCATGGCTTTTGACGACGAAGGCGCATTCTGGCTAAGTGAATCGGATGAAATTCTGAACCCCTACTTTGGAGATATGATGCTGCGCTGTGGCGAGGTGAAACAAACTTACCGCAAAGGACAGCGGATTTTTAAAACTGCCGGCAATCAAAACACACAGGCAGCGGGACACAATCATTGAATATTTAGTTATTAACCATTTAAATTCAAAAAAGATGAAGACAAAAGTTTTAAGTTTAGTTGTAATGTTCGTTCTGGGAACATTCACGGTATTTGCCGGAGAGAAAACAGAAAAGTTTAAAGTAAAAGGAAACTGCGGTATGTGTGAAAAACGTATCGAAAAGGCTGCAAATTCGGTGGAAGGTGTTTCGAAAGCCGATTGGAATAAGGAAACCAAAGTATTGGAAGTGGTATTTGACGATGCAAAAACCAGTACTGACAAAATTGAAATGGCAATAGCCAAAGTGGGTCACGACACGCCGCACCACAAAGCCAAAGACGAAGTTTATGCAGAACTTCCGGGCTGCTGCAAGTATGATCGGGCGGTTGAGCAATCAGAACATTCCCGCGAAGGACATCGGCATTAATTTTTTTTAGCTTGCACATTGAAATGGATTACCGGCTTCGGTAGTCCTTTTTTTGTAATATTAGACTGCCCCCGAATAATCCCGGGAACAATACCCCGCCCAACATCTTCGGGAAGTTATTGTTTCCGAGCAAAACCCTGTTTATGGCTTGGGAGAACATTATGAGCAAGTGAGTTAGCTGTTTTTTTTGAGGTGTCTGCTATTGAGCTGTTGCCGTTCTTTGTAAGGGGGCCTACACAAATAACACTCATTTTATCTATCTTTGAAAAGTTCATTCAAAATCCTTAATATGCCAGAGAACCAAAACATAGAGTGGAAAGAATCATGGAGAGATGAATATTTAAAGTGGATTTGCGGATTTGCAAATGCGAATGGCGGGAAAATAGTGATTGGCAAAAATGACGCTGGCAATGTTGTAGGGCTTAAAGATTCAAAAAAGTTGATTGAAGATATCCCCAATAAAGTCAGGGATATTTTAGGAATTATCGTCAATGTCAATTTACATGAAACTAATATTGGTGAATACATTGAGATTGAAATAGAAGCTTATCCTTATCCGGTAAATTACAAAGGTCAATATCACTATAGAAGTGGCAGCACCAAACAAGAACTGAAAGGTGCAGCACTTGACAAATTTATGCTTCAAAAGAAGGGTAAACGCTGGGATGGCGTTCCGGTTCCTAATATTAAAACGGACGACTTAAAAGCAGACACTTTTGATTTTTTCCGCAAAAAGGCTGTTAAAGCGCAACGTATCGACGAAGATGCTCTATCTGATACAAACGATAATTTAATTGAAAACCTGCAATTAAGGGAAAATGATTATTTGAAAAGAGCTGCAATACTCCTTTTTCACCCAAATCCAGAGAAATTTGTTACCGGAGCATATATCAAGATTGGGTATTTTCTTTCTGACGAAAACTTAAAATTTCAGGATGAAGTTCATGGTAACATTTTTGAGCAAGTCGAAAAGACTATGGATTTGCTCTATTCAAAATATATCAATTCTTCAATCAGTTATGAAGGATTAAATCGGGTAGAGAAATATGAATATCCAAAAGACGCAGTGCGTGAAGCCCTTCTAAATGCTGTAACGCATAAAGATTACTCAGAAGGCGTACCTGTACAGATAAGCGTTTACCAAGACAAACTCATATTTTGGAACGAAGGGAAATTACCTGAAAACTGGACTATTGAAAAACTTTCAATCAAACATCCATCAAAACCATTTAATCCAGACATTGCAAACGCACTTTTCAGAAGTGGCTATATTGAAGCATGGGGCCGCGGAACAATTAAAATGATTAATGAATGTGTTCAGTTTGGCATCCCAAAACCAGTTTATTTTTGCGATATGTCAGGCTTTTGGGTTGAATTTCGAAAAGAAAATTTGAATCCCGAATACTTGAAAACTTTAGGGTTAAATGAAAGACAAATAAAAGCAATCGAATATGTCAAAAGCAAAGGGAAAATCGCAAATAGTGATTACCAAGCCATTTTTAAAGTATCCCGAAATACAGCAAGCAGGGATTTAGCTGATTTGGTATCTAAAGATATATTAAAAGCATCCAGTTCTAAAGGTGCTGGTTCTTTTTACGAATTGCACCATTAATTGCACCAATTGCACCAAGAAACAAATACAAAAAGACAAACAATAAAACGGCAACAGCAAAATATAATTAATTTCGGTGCGGATAATCAACCCCGATAGCTATCGGGGTCACCCGCATCAGCCTCAGTGCTTTTCGACAGGAAAGCAATACGCAATCCGCAACTAATCTTATTTGCGGAACGTTAGCGGCAAGCGTATAGAACTTTACAACTGACAATAAACGAACATGGAACAGGCATACATAGAGGAAAAGAAGTTTGAAAATTATGATTTCAAAAAAACTCCACTTGCAAAAGGAGAATATGAGTATTGCAGTTTCATCAACTGTGACTTTTCTAATGTAGATATATCTGATTGCAAATTCACGGATTGTGAGTTTTCAGGATGCAATTTAAGTTTGGCTAAGTTGACAAAAACTGCATTTCGGGATATAAAATTTCGAGATTGTAAAATGTTGGGGTTGCATTTTGACAATTGCAACGAATTTGGACTTTCGTTCAGCTTTGAAAATTGCATTTTAAATCATTCGACATTTTACAAGACAAAAATCAAAAAAACAACTTTTAAGAATACGCAATTGCAGGAAGCCGATTTCACAGAATGTGACTTGACAGATTCGCTGTTTGATAATTGCGACCTGACAAGAGCAACTTTTGACAATACAGTTATTGAAAAAGCAGATTTTCGCACTTCATACAACTATTCAATAGACCCGGAAATTAACCGGATAAAGAAAGCAAAATTTTCTATTTATGGAATTACCGGACTTTTAGTAAAGTACGATTTAGTAATTGATAAAACGATATAGTGCAACCAGGAATAGAGACTTAAAAGAAAAAAAGTTAATAGGTAAACGATTGACATTGAGTTTAGCTGACAACAAGACCGTTGAGCTTTGAAAAAGTTTTATGCCAAAACGCAGAGAAATAACCTATAATCTGACAAACGACAATAAATGAGTATGTTATCAATAAAACGCAATAAAGACAAGGGCTTCAGTCATTTACCAACTACAAATAAGTGAATTTATATCACATTCACTAAAATGAATACCATTGCAGCCTTAATCAGCTCGCTGGTTATCATTAAATGGTCGGTCGGGTTGCTGAAAGACTCGGGGAAAGCGTTGCCGGATATGGAAAACGGAAATAAAATAACACGGGCATCACCACCATTAAAACCAGGCCGGCGTGCAATCCGCAGAAATAAAAGCTCCGGTTTTCAATGACCTGTTGGTAATTCCCGGTTCTACCGGTTTTTAACAAGCACCACATTTTTTGTTGTACCATTTTTAAATTTTGCACGAAGAACAGAAACGGAAGGAGCTGCACTGAGATTCAATTCGGCTTTGTTTGAATTAAGTACAGGCTTCGCGAACAGGAATTTCCCGGCGAGGTCAAAAACAGCAATGCCATCCAGCGGTTCCGGAGCATGTATCCTGATGACATCCCGGAACGGATTGGGCCAGACCTTCAGAATTGACCGGGTTGCCGGTTCACTAACGGCTACTGAAGTTTTTTTTTATACACCCGCACATAATCCACTTCCATGGTTGCTTCTTTCAGGTTTGGGTCAACTCCCTGCGCTCCGCCCCAGTTTCCGCCAATGGCAATGTTCATAATCAGGTGAAACCGTTTATCGAATGGCCATTCCTTATACGTTTTATTTTGATTGTCGAACCGGAAATACTCTTCCCCGTCGATATACCAGATAATTTCATTTTCGGTCCAGTCGATGGAATACACATGAAATTCGGTGGAAACGTTTTTCACATCGATGGCTTTGCCCACCTGTGTTCCAATGGAATGGTTATATGCTTCGGTGTGGACTGTTCCGTGCACTTTCCCAAAATCGTAGCCCACATGCTCCATGATGTCGATTTCGCCGCTATCAGGCCAGCCGCCGTATTCCCAGTCAGTAGGCAGCATCCAGATTGCCGGCCAGGTTCCAACGCCTTCAGGCAGTTTGGCTCTAATCTCAAAACGGCCATGCAACCAGTCGCCTTTTTCTTTGGTAACCAGCCTTGCCGAGGTCCAGGTGTTGTTTGGTTTCAGGGCTTTTATCATCAGTTTTCCATCTTCTACGTAAGAATTATTGCGTGCAGCGGTATAAAACTGCAATTCGTTGTTTCCCCAGCCGTGACCGCCGGTATCGTAGCCCCATTTTTCAGAATCAGGTGCGCCGTCGGTTTCAAACTCATCGGACCAAACCAGTTCAAAACCGGAGTCCTGCGCTTTGGATTCCAAAGCCATTCCAATGCAGATTGAAAACAAAGCGATATATAAAAATTTGATCTTATTCATAATCAATTGAATTTTAATCATCTACTCAAAAACAAATTCAGCCTTCAAACCTTCAGCCGAATTGGGTCCAATCCAAACATAAAAATCTCCAGGCTCTGTAACATACTGTTCCCCGTTAAAAAATTCCAGGTCTTTTGGTTTTATATCGAACTGAACGGTTTTTGTTTCGCCTGTCTTCAAACGAATTTTGTGGAACCCCTTCAACTCCTTAACCGGCCGAGTTAAACTTCCAACCCTGTCGCGAATATACAACTGAACAATCTCATTGGTTTCAAAATTTCCTGAATTTTTTATTGCTGCGGAAACGGTAATCGTCTGATTTGCACTTAAAGTTGTATTGGAGAGGTGAATATTTTCGTACTCAAATTTAGTGTACGACAGGCCAAAACCAAACGGGAAAAGGGGTTCAACGCCATAGTCGATGTGCATGGATTTAAACCCGAGCGACAGCTGTTTGGTGTTTCGGGGAATGTCGTCAATGTAGGTTACATCTGCTGTAGTTGCCGGACGGCCTGTATTTTTGCGGTAATGGTAAAGCGGAATTTGTCCGGCCCCTTTCACAAACGTAACCGGCAGTTTTCCGGTGGGCGAATAATCGCCAAAGATCAGGTCGGCAATGGCAGGCCCGGCCTTGGTTCCCGGGTGCCAGGCGTACAACACGGCGTCGGCCATTTCAAGTTCATGCTGAATTGCCAGTGGTCTTCCGGCCATTACAATAAGTATAATCGGTTTTCCAGTGTTTTTTAATTCCCTGAGCAATTCGGTTTGAATGCCTGGCAAATCAATGGTTCCCCGGGAATTTGCTTCGCCTGAAAGGATGGATTCTTCACCTGCAAAAAAGAGAATAGCATCCGAACTTTGGGCGGCAGCGAGCGCTTCTCCAAACCCTTTTTCCGATTTGTCGCGGCTGTATTCCAGGCCTGGAGCATAGCGCATACGGTTTCCCAGCAAATCATGAAAGGCTGCTTTTGGTGTTTGGGAATCTTCTTCTTTCCCATCGAAGACCCAGGTTCCCAACTGATCGTGCGGTGCATCGGCCAGCGGGCCAATAACTGCCAGCGAACGAATTTCTTTTGAAAGCGGAAGAATGTGGTTGCTGTTTTTGAGCAAAACCATGCTGTTGCGTGCCAGTTCGCGTGCGTGAGCCAAATGCGAATTTGCCAAAATAGTATCACTACTTAGCGTACTGTTTTCAATGGGTTTATCGAATAAGCCCAATTCAAATTTAACGCGGAGAATATTTGCCACCCGCTCATTTATCAGCTCTTCGTTGATTTTTCCTTCTTCAACCAGTTTTTTCAGATTTTCAACATAAGCAGTGGTTGCCATTTCCATATCAACACCGGCTTTCACGGCAATTTCGGCGGCGTGCTTTTTATCGGTGGCAAAACCGTGGGCAATCATTTCTTCAATCGAGGCCCAGTCGCTAACCACCATTCCCCGGTAATTCCATTCATCGCGTAAAATGGTTTTCAGCGTAAATTCGTTTCCGGTAGTGGGTACCCCGTTTAAATCGTTGAAGGCCGACATAAAAGTTAGCGCTCCGGCATTTTGAGCAGCTTTAAACGGTTTTAAATGCACATTCCGCAGCAACGGTTCCGGAATGTAGGTGGTGTTGTAATCCCTTCCGGCTTCCGACATGCCGTAACCCACAAAATGTTTTGCACAGGCTGCCAGAGCTGTGGGGGCATTCAAATCTCCCTGAATGCCTTCCACCATTGCTTTCGTAAACTGCGAAGTAAGAAACGGGTCTTCACCACAAGTTTCGGCTATCCTCCCCCAGCGCGGGTCCCAGGTAATATCAATCATGGGAGCGAATGTCCAGTTAATTCCCATCGAGGCAGCTTCAACTGACGAAATGCGCATCGCTTGTTTTACCAAAGCGGTGTCCCATGAAGCTGCCATTCCCAAAGGAATTGGGAAAATGGTGCGGTACCCGTGAACTACATCGCGTCCAAAAAGCAACGGAATTCCCATCCGGCTTTCTTTTCTGGCAATGCGTTGGATTTCAGCAACCCTTTCAGCACCCTGGATATTTAAAAACGATCCAACCCATCCTTCCCTGACCGCGTTTTTCAATTCTTCTTCGCTTGAATAAAAACCATTAGTTGCCTGAAACATCTGGCCGATTTTTTCATCAAGCGTCATTTCACCCAGAAGGTTAATGATTTCCTGTTCATCAGAATTTTGACCCGTTTTTGTGTCTTCGCAACCAGCTGCCAGGAGAAGAATAAAGAATACTGCCAGAAATAAATTCTGCATTTATCTGAATTTCAGTCTTTTAATTGATGAGCAATTTTATGAAAAAACAAAGGGTGCTCAAAAAGCTGATTTAGTTGTCATCAGAATTTCGCCGAAAATAATCCGGTGCTATTCTTAACAGCGCAATTTTAACGCTGATTTTATCCCACTAAATAACTGCCGGTAAACGACAACTTTTTGAACACCCTTTTTTGAACTAAACTATGAACAGTGAATGGTTTTCTGAATAATTCAGGATAAACTATTCACTATTTCTTTTCTCTGTCAATGCTATTATTCAGGTTTGAAAACCCAGGTCCAGCCGGTACCACCGGCATTGTTTGAAACAAACAGCACCATTTCATCCTCTGTAAGTGAAACAATTTGGTATAATCCGTCGGGATTTCCACGCGGTTCTTCAGCTCCCAAAATGTTTGCTCCATTTACCTGTAATGTTTGATTTTCAACATCAAGTACAAAGCTTCCGTTTACCGGTGATGCATCGGGGCCACTGTAATAGGTGAAGTTTGCAGCTCCGTCAAGGTCAAATTTCATTTTCCCTGCAGCGTCAACAGGCGGACAGCAGTCGCCAGCAGCATTCCACCATAATCCCCAGGGGTTACCCGGGTCGGACATAAACCACCACATTCCGCCATCGGGTTCAGGTCCTCCGTTGAATACCCATGTTTTCCCTTCAGCTGTTTGTTCGCTCACCAGATCATACCAGTCCTGCTCGAGTGGTGTATCCAGTACATCAACCTGTACATCAATGGTTTTCTCAAAAAACTCTGCTCCCAGGGTTCCCACAAAAGTAAAGGTCGATGTTCCCGGAATAGGATATACAAATTCGACTTTATTAGTAAGGGCTTTGCCCAGATTGTAGTTCCAGTAACCTGTTACTCCGGGCGTATTCATACTCAACTCAATGAGGTTCCCGTTGGAAGAATTTTGGGTTGCAACCAGTTCTACTCCTTCAACAGTTGTGCTGTTTTCAAGGAATTTTTCATCAACGATTGAATCGCATGACACCACCATCAGTGCCAAAAATCCAACCAAAAGACTGTATATTATTCTATTTCTTTTCATTTGTCTAAACAATTAAAATTAAACCTATTACCAGCCCGGGTTTTGTTCGTAAATCCCGTTTGACAATCTCATTTCAGTTTCCGGAATTGGAACTAATCCTTTGGTTTCCGGTCTGTAAGTAACTCTGTATTTTGCTTCAGATCCTGAGTTTCTCACGTCAATAACATCGTTAAATGCGGTATTGACATCTCCCCAGCGAACCAGGTCGAACCAACGCAATCCTTCAAAGGCGAGTTCATGCATTCTTTCCTGCTTTAACGCTTCCAGGGAATATTGCACAGGTTCCAGGCCAGCTCTTGCTCTAACCGCATTCATTCCGTCTGCAGTCTGGCTGATTTCCGAGTGCATTAACAATACATCGGCATAACGCATCAAAATATAATCCTGCGCATGCATTAACTGATAATCGGCATTACCCCAATTGTACAACTGAACAAACATACCTTTAACGGTACCCTCTTCATCGGCATACTGTAAAGAAGTATATTTTTTGTTAAAGAGTCCGGTTTCATGGTCACCTTTATCTCTCTGGTAACCATCGGTACCCTGATCAGCCTGACCAACCTGTATAATTGAGCCCAGTTTCCGTGGGTCGTCGTTATCCCACTGATTGAATAGTTTTGGATTGATAGTACACCATCCCCAGCCTTGTCCGAAAGGTACCATCGAGTTATCGCGAATACCGTTAAACAAGGGATATCTGTTGGTATAAATGTTCCCGTTGGTCCATCCCCAGTCTCCGAAAGAGTAGCGTTGGGCAAACATGGTTTCGTAGTTACCTGTTCCAAATGTGGGTGTATGACCATCCTGGCCAACCCATTCCAAACCTTCTTCTTCGGCCCAGGGCAGTACTGTTCTGCCGGCAGCAGTATTCAGGTATGAATAAGGCCACAGGTTTCTAAAATCAGTTGCCAATCTATGACCGCTGTTGTTCATCAGGTTTTCCAGCTGAGCCAAAACATCCGATGCTGAAAGCGAACCGCCCTCAGCCAGGGGTAATTCTCTGGTTGACTGACCTTCAATGTTGGTCATATATCCGGTATAGAACAAATAAACCCTTGCCAGATAGGCCTGTGCCACCCATTTATTTGCGTGTCCGTATTGCGATGTTGGAATTTCGGGGAACGGAGTAGCCGGCATGGTTTCAATGGCGAGTTTCAAATCGGAAGCAATTTGCGCAAAGGTTTCAGAATAAGTAGAACGGGGCGCATCTCTGGGGTCGTCAAGTGCAACAATCAGTGGCACACCTCCAAAGAATCTTCCTAAGCGAAAATAGTAATAAGCCCTCATAAACAGGGCTTCGCCAATGGCCTGGTCTTTAAATGCCTGAGCTTCCTCGGGGCTGGGGAAATAGCTGGTGAAATCAGCTTCTGCAGTTTTTTCGATAATCCCCGTTGCACGTACAATACCGTTGTAGGATTGTACCCATAAATCGCGATAGGTATCTTCGGCCGGATCTTCAAAATTATCCACCCATTTAGCCGATTTATCGTCGGGACCACCGCCGCCAAGCATCATGTCCGACATTAAATTGGCAGCAACCGCTTCGTCACTGTGTACATTCACGGTATAAATCGCATTATAAACGCCTGCCATGGCTTCCTCTATGTCCTGAGGCGTACTGTAGAAAGTCTCCAGGCTTTTTCCATACAAATTGTCTGTGTCCAGTAAATCCTGGTTGCAGCCTGATGCAAGAACAAGTCCTGCAAAAAATGTAATATATATTAGTTTTTTCATCGTCGTACTGTTTTAAATATTAAAAGGCAACACTTAATCCAAACATCACTGTTCTTGGCAATGGATATAACCCAAGATCAATTCCCGATGCCCAATTATATTGATCTTCATTACCTGGACCTTTAAATCTTACTTCCGGATCCATTCCGTCATATTTGGTAAATGTGTACAGGTTGTTTACAGCAGCATACACTTTCAGGTTCGAAACGGCTCTGAAATCTGAAAGCATTTTACTGAAATCGTAACCAATGGTTAAGTTGCTGATTCTTACATAATCTGCATCGTGCATGTAAATGTCCGACATGTACTGCTGGTTTCTGTTTGAACCGTAGGTCAGGCGCGGCATTTTGGTTGAAGTTCCCTCTCCGTGCCACCTGTCAAATACACTTGTGGTATAGTTCTGGGTAAACTGGTCGGCAAACGACCGGTACGACTGCATTACCTGCATGCCGAATTTTCCGGTGAGCGTTGTATTCAAATATACCCCTTTGTATTCCAGATTTATCTGCGCACCCATTTCAAAATCAGGATTTGGGTTCCCCAGATAAACTTTATCATTTTCATCAATTACGCCATCATTATTTTGATCCACAAAGCGAACATCACCCGGTCGTTGGTCATTGAAATAAGGTGTTCCTTCAGGTGTTACCCAGGCGGCAACTTCATCCTGATTCTGCAGGATTCCATCAGTTTCGTAACCGTAGAAATATCCGATTGGAAAACCAACCTGAACTCTTGAAATTGCAGCTGTACCTTGCGATAAAACATGTGAGGGACCATGAATGATACCATCGGTATTTGCAATACGGGTTACCTCGTTTTTGTTGTAGGCTCCGCTTAAAGTTACACCATATCTGAAATCGTTCACTCTGTCATTCCAGTTCAGCATAACTTCGAAACCGGTATTTTGAATGTCGCCACCATTGATATATGGAGCGGCAGCACCGGAGGTTCCCAGAACGGGAGCTTCAAGCAGCCAGTCTTTGGTTGTTTTCTTGTACCAATCTAAGGTAACTCCCATCCGCGAGTCAATCAATCGTGCATCCAGACCAATGTTTAGCTGTTCCGAAGTTTCCCATGTAACATCGGGGTTTGGAACTCTTTCAGGATATGCAGTGGTGCCCGATACCGGTTTGGTATCGCCAAAGAAGTACCCCGGGAAAACGTACGCAATTTGTGAGGAGTAGATGAAGTTGGGAATGGATTGATTACCGTTCTGTCCCCAGCTGGCTCGCAGTTTTGCAAAATCAACAATATCTGTTACACCATCCCAGAAATCCTCACTGGTGATAATCCAGCCGGCCGAAACCGAGGGAAAGTAACCCCATCTGTGTCCTTTTGCAAAGTTGGAAGAACCATCTGCACGCATGGTAACTGCAAGAAGGTATTTTTCCTGGTAATTGTATTGTGCCCTTGCAATGTACGACATTAAACCACCGCCACCAGCTCCATTATCACGCCCCCAGGTATTTATATCGCTGATCGATTCGGGACTTTTGGTATTTGCGATGTATGCGTAACGGGGATTGCCCGGGAACAAAAGATTGTTTCTTGAACCACCAACTTCAGTGCTGATTTGGTTCTGAAGCAATTCGTAACCAACCAGACCGTTAATGTCATGGTCGCCAAACCGCTTTCCATAAGAAAGTGTGGTAGTCCACGTCCAGTTGTTACCAAAATACTGGCTTTGTTCTGCTCCATCTACATCATCGGTATAAAGCGTTCCCAATGCGTAAGTAGGATTCATAGACCTGTTGTGTCCAAACCAGGCATCGATACCGTATGATGACCGCAGTTTCAGATCCTTAATCGGTTCCAACTCTGCGAAAAAGTTACCCACAACACGATTACCTTTGCCGTAGTTGTAATTGGATGCATAATACATCGATGCAATCGGGTTTGTATGCTGATTAACACCGTCCATGGTTGGGGTAAATCCAAACCTGTTGATGTTGTTGTCAATGGCTGGTTGCCAGTAAGCAGGCATTAACGGGTGTTGCACAAGCGCGTTGTGCAGGTCGTTCCAGTAAATATCTCCTGTCCGCGCACTTCTGTTTTCAGAATTTGTATAGGTTAAATTTTCACCTACGGTCAGAATATTGTGTTCAGCGTTCTTCTTCAACACCATTTGTGTGTTCAGGCGAGTTGTCAGTCGCTTGTAACCTGCGTCGGTGATATCGCCACCAATAATACTTTTCTGATCGAAATAGGAAACACCCATGGCATAGGTAAGGTCTTGGGTTCCGCCGGTAATATTTACTGCATGGCTTTGAACCGGTGAATTTTTGGATGTCATCTCATCAATCCAGTTGGTACCTTCCCATCCGTTTTGCAGTTTGCTCCAAACTTCTTCACCCAACTGGGTTCCCATTCCCGGGTAATTATTGTTTAACCAGCTGTTGTTTTTGATCCTGGTTTCCCAGTCAAATGGGGCCAACCCGTCGTTTACCCTGCCTTCGTCCATAATGTACATGTACTCCTGGGCATTTAGCGGGTCCAGGTTTTTGTAAATATTCTGAACTCCGTAGTAGGTGTCGTAAGTGATTTTTGCGGTACGATCCTGGCTGCCTTTGACTGTAGTAACCAGAACTACACCGTTGGCAGCCCTCGATCCGTAAATGGCGGCAGATGCTGCATCTTTTAAAACATCAATGGATTCGATGTCGGATGAGTTGAGGTAATCGATATTTCCAACTGCTACACCATCAACAATGTATAATGGATTTGAGTTACCGATGGTGCCCAATCCACGAATGGTAACACGTGTTCCTGAACCCGGCGCACCGTTGTTTCTGGTAATACTTATACCAGCAGCAACACCTTGAAGGGCTTCCATTGCTGAACCTGTATTCATTTCTGCAATGTCTTCACCTTTCACGTTCAGGTTTGATCCGGTTGTTAAGGCTTTCTTTTGAACACCGTAACCTACAACCACTACTTCTTCAACATCAAATGCGTCAGCATCCAATGCAACATTAATTTCGGTTCGGTTGTTAACAGCGATTTCCTGAGTACGCATACCAATAAAAGAGAATTGAAGAACAGCGTCAGAAGCAACCTGCAATTCATAATTCCCGTCGAAATCGGTAACCGTACCGGTTGTAGTTCCCTGAACTACTACTGATACTCCCGGAAGAGGCTGTCCGTCATCGGCCGAAGTAATCACACCGCGTAGTGTGATTTGCTGGGCAAATGCTCCAAGAGTTAACAGTGAGCATAGAAAGAAAAAAAGAATTTTTTTCATAGGATACATTTTAATTTTTACTTAAAAAATTTCAATTTTGGGCTGCTAAGATGTGGGTTTAACATTTATTAAGTAAAAATACAGATGCTGCAAAAATACATCAGGGGGTGTTTGTGAATACATCAATAACTCATCATTGTTTTTGTAAGTATCAGATAATAAATAATTTAAAACTTGAAATCCCGACAAAAAGTTACATCACCAGGAGATGTGTTAAACAACATGTTCCGCAGTTTGGCTTTTTTTCTTCCGGTTAAATATTCAGTAAGAAGGTGGTCAGATTGGTTTCGCGTTCGAGGTTGAATCTTTTTCGCAAACGGTAGCGGGCAATTTCAACGCCACGGTTTGAAATGTTTAGTAAAACAGCAATCTCCTTGGTTGTGAAATTCATCCGGATATAAGCCGAAAGTTTCATTTCACGGGCTGTTAAATCCGGGTATTTATCTCTTATCCTTTTAAAAAATTCCTTGTGCACTTCTTCAAAATAGGTTTCGAATATCTGGTTTTGCTGTTCATTGTCTATTTCTTTGTTGATGCGTCTGTTTAAGGCTGAAAGTTTAGTTTTTACCGAGCCATCAGAGGCTGTTTTTTGGAGGTGTTGTAATTCTTCTTTCAGTTTAACCAGTAACTCATTTTTGTGAATAATACTCATGGTTTGGTTGGCCAGTTCTTTATCGCGGTGCTGCATTTCGGCCGTTAATTTTTCGTTTCTGAGACGGATGTTTTCTTTTTCGGCCATAAGAGATTGCTTTTGAAAAGTTTGTTCGCGTTCCTTTAGTTCCTTCTGATGTTTCTCTGCCTCTTTTCTTTTTAGCGTTTTTATACGGTTTGAGAAAAATTTGAAGGTCAGGAACAGAATTAATCCGAAAAGGAAAAGATAGAGAAAATAGGCCAGTTTCGACCTGTACCAGGGGGGTGTAATTTTAAACAAAAAGGTGGATATCTCACTTTCTTCACCATAAATATTACGGGCTTTCAGTTTAAAAGTATATTCCCCTTCGCGCAGGTTGGTAAAATCACGGTAATGATCCGGACGCCAGCCTGACCATGCATCGTAATAATTTTCGAGCAGGTAACTGAACTGCAACCGGGAGTGTCCTTCAAAAAATGGAGCTGCAAAATGAAACCGGAATGCATTTTTTTTGTAGGGGAAAGAAAAATTATTTCCGGTTGTTCTGTTCAGTAAAACAATAGTGGAATCTAAATTTGGCAGTTCAACCTTTGTAATAATAGATTGATAAGCGCGGTTATACGACTTCAGGAATTTGCTTGAATAGTGGGCAAATCCGTTTTCGATGCCAATAAAAACATGGTCGTTGTTAAACGGATAAATAAATTCAAATTCATTGACAAACTGATTTTCAAGAGGTTTGAAGGGGACAGTAATTTTAGTGTAGGTTAAATCTTCATTTAACCTGAACACTCCCGATTCATGGTCGGTAATAAACCAGAAATTTCCCTCAGAGTCGGGAACAAAAGTTTTCAGGCGGCCGTTGAATGGGAAAGTTTCCGTAAAACGGGTTGCAATGTCAAATGTGCTGGTTTCAGCATTAAAACGGTAAACACCGGCGACGGTTGAAATATAGATTTGATTATTGTATCCAAATATAATATTCTGTTCGTCGGAAGGTAACCCATGACTGGAAGTAAAAAGGGAATAGTTCATCACCGAATCGAGTTCCTGGTTTAAATGAATTCTGAACACCCCCTTGCCGCCATGGCTCATCCAGATTGTTCCATCATCGTTCTGAAACAAAAAACGGCTTGATTCATTAAACCCTTTTATTGTTTTTAAATGGCTCCACGAACTGCCGTTTTTACTGAATATTTGCAACCCGCTGTAGTGGCCCCCCAGGATCAAATCTTCCCGGTTATTGAGTTTAATGTAATCCCAGCCACCTTCCTCTTCGCTTATTTGCACTGCTTTATTCCCCTGTATTATAAAAGTTCCCGCGTTGTGCCCGCAAAACAGCTGGTCGTCAAAAATTTTCAGCGACCAAACCTGGCCAGTTGTATTTTCAACCAGCTCAAAAGGTTCGTTGTTGTACGAAAATTGATTAAATGATTTTACATACAAGCCCTGGTTGGTGCCCAAATACAGGTTGCCGTCGAAAACCTGCGCACAGTATCCGGCGCCCAACCCTTCAAAATCAGAAATATACGATAACGGCGAATTGGTTTCAATATAGTCGATACCATTGTCGAGTCCAAGCCAGAGGTTTTCATCGTGGTCGGCAAACAGGCTGAGAACCGTGTTGTTTTGCAGCCTGCGGTTTTTATTCAGATGTTGAATAATGTTGCCATCCGAATCAGAAATAACCACTCCGTTGGCAATGGTACCAAAGGCAAAAAAACTTTCTCCGATTTTTGCTGCACTTAATAGTATATATTCCTCGGAAAACGCTGAAACAGGAACATTCCATTTTTCAAGTTTCCCGTTTTCAACCGTATAAATTCCGTCTCTGTCGGTGGCAATAAGCAGGTGATTTCGCTGGACTTCCAGTATTTCCCTGATTTCTTTGCCGGTAAAATTGTCAGACCAGGGCACTTTATCCAGATTTCCGTTCCGGTATTCATAAATGCCTGAATCTGGTTCATACAGCAGCAACCTGTTTTTTACATGAAATGAAAAATGGAAACGGCTTTGCGGACGGATAACCTGAATTTGGCCGTTTTGCAGAACAAAAAGGTTTTCGTATGACTGAAAAAACAGGTTCCCTTGTATGTTGTATGTTTTCCACACATCGTCAAAGTCGTCAATGCCGGCAGGCAACAGGTGTCTGAGGCTTTTATACTGTACTATTCCTGTTGAATTTTGCTCAAGAACTCCAAAATCGTTAATCAGTCCAACATAAATATTGTTGTCATCATCTATGGCTAAGGAACGCACAGGAGATGTGCCCGAAACCGGAATCAGGTCCCAGTGAGTTCCGTCAAATCGCAACACCCCGTTGTTGTTTGCAAAATACATCAAGCCGTTTTTGTCCTGGGCAATTCCCCAGTTCTGGGTTCCGGCTCCGTAAGCCAGTTTTGGATAATTCTGAATGTATGGGGTTCCTGTTGTTTTAACCTGAGCATTTACAAAAAATGAAATCAGAACAAGGGGAATGATAATCAAACTCAGGAATACCTTCGACAGCCGTTGAAAAATTGCAGCATTCAGGCTTCCTTCAGGTGGTTTCCCAATAACACTCGAAAATATATATCTGGGTTTTTCCAAAATTAAATTATAACCGTTTAATTATTTTAAAACAATTTAAAATACAAAGTTATTGTTCGTGAGTTGGATGAGAATGCTTTGCTAAGGTTTAAAAAAGACTGAAATGATTTTCTTGTATTCTTCCGGCGTTTTGTAATGAACTGTTTCAACATCAGGGCAGCCGGCAATCATAGCCGAAAGGTTTTTTCCTGTGTCGGGTCTGAACAGGCACAGCACTTTTTTTCCGGCAGCCACAGCCCGGCCAATTTCGTAACCCACCCCCATAGAAATGGCAGTAACTTCGGCAACCACCACATCGGCAGAAAGCAGCCAATCCAGGTCGCGGTTGTGAATGAACCGGTCGGTGGGGCCATCGTCTCCCAAATGGGTGAGAGTGGGATCTCCGACGTGTTCGGTCAACACTTCGCCAAAAGTTTTAAGATAGTCAATTATTTCGGCATAAAGTGCAGCATCTTCCCTTCCTCCTCTTATAGAGCCTGCGAAATAAATTTTCATTTTTTGATTTTTTCCGGCTGATTTTCAACTAAAACCCGGGTTTTTGGTAAACTTTCGGGATAATTTTTCTGCAGAAACTCAATCAGTTTTTCACGAACAAACACGCGTAAATCCCAGGCAGTTCCCGAGTCTTTGGCGCTCATAAGCGCACGCACTTCAATGCTCCGTTCTTTGGCGTCGGTTACCTGCAGCACGTTCACTTTGCCATCCCAAAGGGGCGTGCTTTTCAGCAGGCGGGTGAGCTCTTCCCTCAGTGCTTCGAACGAAACATGGTAATCGGTATAAATGAAAACTGTTCCCAGAATTTCAGAGGTGGTGCGCGTCCAGTTCTGAAAAGGTTTTTCGAAAAACCAGGTGGAAGGAACAACCAAACGTCTTTTATCCCAAATATTTACAACTACATAAGTTAATGTAATTTCTTCCACCCTTCCCCATTCCCCTTCAATAATCACCACATCATCGAGCCGGATGGGCTGGGTAATGGCAATCTGCAATCCGGCCAAAACCGCTGCAATAGCCCGTTGTGCTGCCAGCCCAATAATGATCCCCAATACCCCTGCCGATGCAAATACACTAACACCAATTTGTCTGACGTCTTCGAAAAGCATTAAAATTAACCCGATGGCAATGATGACAATCAAAAAAATGAGGATTCGCTCGAGGATATTGAATTGGGTGTGAAATTTACGCGATCGCAAATTGTCAGCCTGCGATGTGTCGTATTTTTCAAGAAATACCCATTTAATAATTCGCAGAACAACGATGAGTGTCCATGCCAAACTAACGATTAAAAGCACCGAACCAAGCATGTTGAATGTCTCAAAATGCTCATTTCCTGCGAGTTCGTATTTTTCGATGAAATATTTTGAAAATACAGCAGTAAGAAGCAGTAAAAAAGGGAATATGAATTTTTTAACGTGTTTCATTTAATTTCTTGTTTAACCTGGGTTAAAGTGGCATTCGATTTAATGTGTAAATCGCGTTGCGGGAAAGGTATATGAACGTCATGTTTCCGGAATTCATCGTCGATGGCATATATCTGAGTTCACTTTTGGCAAATTCCACCAAAAACGGTTCCCTAACCCAGAAAAACACCTGAAAATCGAGTGAAGAATCACCGAAATCATTAAACCGGACAAATGGTTTGGGATGGGCAGATATGCTTTTGATTCTTGAGGCACATACGAGCAAAATTTTGGTAACCAGCCGGGTATCCGATCCATACGCCACACCTACTGCAACCGAAAACCGGGTTTTGAAATCCATTTGGCTCCAGTTGATGATGGTATCGTTTACAAATTTGCTGTTGGGAACAACCAGAATGACATCGTCGCGGGTTTTCAGTTTTGATGTTCGCAACCCAATTTGGATGACTTTTCCAACGGTTTCGTCTTCCAGCTGAATGATATCGTTTATTTGTAAGTTCCGTTCGAAAATCAAAACGATTCCCGAGGCAATATCGCTGAACAGCTGCTGAATACCAAACCCCACACCCACCAGCAGAGCAGTAATGCTGGCAAGCAATATGGAAATTTTTACACCCGAAGTTTCAAGGATAACAACAATGATAACCACCCAAACCACATACCGCAAAATCAGATACACCGACCAGTAAGAGCGCCTTTCTGCATCGTTTCTGCTGATGTATCTTTTAAAAAAACCCCGGATAACCCTCAAGAGCACAATGGTTGCCGTAAGTATTAAAACAACGACCAATATGCTTGAAACAGTTATTTCCAGGTGCTCTGATTTCAGTAGCGGGAAGTTAATCAGTTCTTCAAATTCCATTATTAAAAAAGCAATAAGATTTTACGGTCGTTTCATGGTAATGATGATTCCCGGTTCAAAATAGGACTTGTAAGTTATGGGCGAAGCCAGTTCATCGATGGCCTTTTGAATGACATTGTCTTCACCGATGGATGCACGTACAGCTCCTTTCTGGTAGTAATATCGCGAAACAATTTCGCTTTTCAACAGACTTTTTATTTCGCTGCTGAAAACAGTCAAATCTTTATCGAGCTGAGGCTCAAGCCGCTCTTTAATTCGTTCAAATTCATCAGAAGCCAGTTCGTAATATTTTTCTTCTTTCGCTTTTTCGATTAAGTTTTCCAGTAATTTTTCCGACTGCGATTCATACTCAAAATCGGTTTCCTGAACGAAAGCTGAAAACTGAGTGTAAATGTCGTCCGTAATTTCAAACTCTTCCGGCCCGGTAATGGATTCATTTTGATTGGAAAACTGTGTTGCGAAATCAAAAATCAGAAACCGGGTTATCAGGGCAATACTCAGGTTGCTCAGTTGGTCGGGTTCCAGAACGATATCGGGAACAACCCCGCCGCCGTCGTAAACTTTTCGGCCTTTTTTGGTTGAAAATTCAGTAATAAGCGAGTCGGGAACATAACCTACGCTGCCGTCTTCGTTGCGGTGCGAATAATCGAGAGCCTGAATGCAGCGTCCGCTGGGAATGTGGTATTTGGCTGTGGTCACTTTCAGTTTGGTGTTGTAGCTCAGGTCGCGGGTGGTTTGCACCAGCCCTTTGCCAAAAGTACGCTCGCCAATTACCAGGCCGCGGTCGAGGTCCTGCATGGCGCCGGCTACAATTTCGCTAGCCGAAGCCGAACCGCGGTTGGTTAAAACGGCAATCCGGATGGTTGTGTCCACAGGCGATGAGGTGGCCGTGTAGGTTCTGTCCCATTGTTTGACTTTCCCTTTGGTGCTCACAATCTCCGAACCTTTGGGAACAAACAGATTCACAATTTTTACCGCTTCCTGCAACAATCCACCGGGGTTCGAGCGCATGTCGAGAATTAATGCTTCCGGCTCGTTCTTTTTCAATTCCAGAAATGCTTTTTTTACGTCCTCGCTGCAGTTGGTGGTAAAGTTCGATAAACGTATGTAAGCCGTGTTGTTGTCAACCATGCCGTAATAGGGCACTGCATCGATGGCAATTTTTTCGCGAACCACATCCACTTCAAAAGGCTTTTTTTCGCCCGGGCGTTGAAGTTTTATTTTCACCGGTTTGTTGGCCGGGCCTTTTAAAAGATTGCTGACATCCTCTGTGGTCATTTCTTCTGTTGATTTGCCTTCCACTTCCAGAATGATATCTCCGGCTCTAAGTCCGAATTTTTGCGCCGGGAATCCCTCGTAGGGCTCCGAAATCACAATCTTACCTTTCTGGAGACCGATGAGCGCACCAATTCCGCCGTATTCGCCGGTGGTCATAAACCGGAAATCCTCCATCTGATCTTCCGAAATGAAGTTGGTGTAAGGGTCGAGCGACTCCAGCATCTGGTCGATACTGGTTTTCACCAGCTTGTTCGGATTCACTTCGTCCACATAAAACATGTTCAGCTCCCTGAACAGGCTGTAGTATATTTCCAGGTTTTTGGCAATTTCAAAATTCTTCTGGTCGCGGGTAAAGCTGTAAAATCCCAACCCGGCAATTATAACTATCAATGTTCCAATCCAAAATTTCTTCAAATTCATAATTCTTCTCCTTATTAATTACCTGAATGAAATTCAAACAGATAAATATTCTTCTGAAACGGCAAAATTATAAAATATTACCCGATATCAGACATTAATTCATGAAATGCATTGCGTTAAAATATATTAACTCCTCAGGCAAAATATTGTTTTTACCTCGAAAAGAAACTTGTTTGCCGAAAAAATGATGCCAAAAACTGTAACTTGCTTTACTTTCAAACGTCTTTTTTAAGTGAACTATTTACATGTATGGCAAATTTAAATCTCGTTTCGATGAAAACTAAAAAATGGGTATTTTTCTTTCTGCTGATTTTCTTATCAGGATTTCTCTCTGCCGGGCTGGCAGAAAAAGCAGACAACAAACAAAACAGAAAAGTAAAAGATTTTGATGTGGTTAATGTATCGGCAGGCATTGAACTGATTCTTACCATGGGCGACAGGGAATCCGTTCGGATTGAAGCCGACGAAAGCATTATCGATGAAATTATTACGGAAGTAAAGGGGAACACCCTGCATATTTACAGGAAAAGCGGCAACTGGTTCAATATTTTTAACTGGCGCCGGCAAAAGTCTGTTAAAGCCTATGTTACGGCCATTAATCTCCGGGGGATTGATGCGTCATCGGGATCGGATGTGAAATCTGAAAATATGCTGGAGGGCGACAGACTCGACGTAAGGGCAAGCAGTGGCAGTAGTGTGATACTGAATATTGTTTACAAGGATGTTGTTCTTGGTTGCAGCAGCGGCGCCGACATACGAATGAGTGGCAAGGCTAAAACGGTTGAAGCAGATGCAAGCAGTGGGGCCGACATTAATGCCCGAGCTCTGGAAGCCGTTATTTGCCGTGCCAGTGCCAGCAGCGGCGCCGACATTGCGGTGTATGCCACAGGCGAAATTCATGCGAAAGCCAGCAGTGGCGCCGACATCCGGTATTACGGTAATCCTGAAATCAAAAACATTGAGGAGTCGAGCGGGGGAGATGTAACCCAAAGATAAAACACCTGTTCCAACCCATTGCGAACAGTTACTATATTTCCATCAGATTAACCGAAGAAGAGGTAGTCTCAAAGGTCTTTGCTTCCGTCATTCTGAGCGTATTCGAAGAATATATCTGTTTGGAAAACAGATGTTTAAGCTGCGCTCAACATGACAAAAATGATTGAAGTTATACCGTAGAGACAACCTCTTCCTTCTTTTGTGTTCTTTCATTCCACGATAAAAACTAATTTTACGCGTTCAATAACCGTGAGAATGCTTGGTTTAATAAAAAAAGCAGGGTTTGCTTTGGTCGTGTTTTGTTTGTCAATTCCTGCCGGAATGATGGCACAGGAAACCTCTGTCCTGTACAATTTTTCAGGGTTACCACAGTCGGCTTTTGTAAACCCGGCCATACACAACACCACCGGCAGGCTTGTGATTGGGATGCCGGTTTTTTCGGGGGTTTATGGCGACTGGAATTCAAGTGTTCCGCTAAATTCGCTCTTCTCCAGAGGGTTCAGCTACAGTTTCAGCCGGTTTTACAATGCACTTGGGGAACAGGGAAGTGCCCGGGTTAATGCAGGGGTTACTGTTTTTTTTGCAAGCATGAAACACCAGGATTACACCTTTAGCCTGTCGGTGTCGGAGCGTGGTTTTGGTGCAGGTCGGTTCGACAGGGAAATTGTCCGTTTTATTCGCGATGGAACCCTTGGGTTTTTCGGAACAAATGAAGATTTGGGATCGGCAACGTTTTTTTTCAGGCATTACCGCGAACTGGCTCCGGGCATATCGAAACAGATTTGGGAAGGATTGGATATAGGAATTCGTCCGAAGATTTTATTTGGGAAGTTGAATTTTGAAATGGAGGAAATGCATATGTCGGTTGAATCGCCCGAAGAAAACGGTAAGATGTTTCTTAAACCGGAAGGTACTTTTAAGTTGTCAGGCCCCTTCAAACACAAGCGGGATACCGTATTTCATTTTTCCAGTTTTACAGCTGGTGTTTCACCGGGCGACTATTTTTTTCAACCCCGAAACCTTGGTGTAGCGCTGGATTTTGGCATAGTTTATCGACCAAACAAATTTGCAGAATGGTCGTTCAGTATTACCGATGCCGGTCTCATCGGATTCAGACACAACAGCTTCGATACAAAGTTCTCGCGGCCGGTTATTTATTCTGAGAACAGACCCTATCAGTCGAATGCACCCGACGAAGATTTCTATCTTGAGCCCCGGGAAGCATTGAAAGCTTTTGGAGACTCGGTTTCATATATCATTGATGTAAGCGATGCCGAAAAACGCAATTATTCGGCACTGCCCACGAAAATCCATGCCGCCGCAAAATTCAGGCTCAGCGAAAAAACAACCCTTGGAGCCAGCAACCAGGTAACCTTTTTCAGCTATCAAATACAAAACAGTTTTACCCCGTTTGTTGAGACCTTCTTTTTTCCGAATTTGGGAATGTACGGAAGTTTAACCCTGATGAATTTTTCTACTGTTCTACCCGGATTTGGGTTAACTTATACGGGCGATTTTCTGCAGTTTTATCTTGCGGGGAATAATATTTCCGGGATATTTCAGCCAGCTTCGGCAAAACATTTAAATTTGTGCCTTGGAATAAATTTTTTATTTAAGACGAAGTAATTGGAGTAAGTATGAATCTATTCATCATTTTAAATCCTGTCGGACTTTTCAGGACAATCATTTTTATTGCGATTGTATATTTTGTCATCAGACTGTTTACACGCTATTTGTTGCCGCTTATTGTTGAAAATAAGGTGAAGGAGATGCAGAAAAAAATGCAGGAGCAGCAACGACAGCAGAAGCATTCAGGCAAACGCGAAGGAGAAGTAACCATTGAATACGATCCCGGGAGCAAAAATGTCCGCAACCGCGACGAAGGGGAATATGTTGACTTTGAGGAAGTGGATTAACATTTCAGGCCTGATTTGCACACTCCCTTTTCACAACAACCAATTAAATTCTATTTTTGTCGCTTAATTCATTCTGAAAATTAAATGCATGGCACAGGAAGACATCTTTAAAAAACTGGTAGCGCACTGTAAAGAATACGGTTACGTATTTCAGTCGAGCGAAATTTACGACGGGCTGAGCGCCGTTTACGACTACGGTCAGTATGGCGTTGAACTGAAAAACAACATCAAAAAGTACTGGTGGGACAGTATGGTTTTGCTGCACGAAAACGTGGTAGGACTCGATTCGGCCATTTTTATGCACCCCACCATCTGGAAAGCATCCGGGCATGTGGATGCATTTAACGATCCGCTCATCGATAACAAAGACTCAAAAAAACGATACCGTGCCGATGTGCTTATTGAAGAACAACTGGCCAAATTCGAAGCAAAAATCGATAAAGAAATTGCAAAGGCTCAAAAACGTTTTGGCGAGGCGTTTGACGAAAAACAGTTCAGGGAAACCAATCAAAGGGTGTTAGCCAACCAGCAAAAATTCAATGAGTTACATTCACGGTTTGCAAAAGCACTCAACGACAACGATTTGGCAGAATTGAAACAAATTATCATCGACCAGGAAATTGTTTGTCCGGTTTCGGGTTCACGCAACTGGACCGACGTTCGCCAGTTTAACCTGATGTTTTCTACAGAAATGGGTTCAACTGCCGAGGGTGCGCTTAAAATTTTCCTGCGGCCCGAAACAGCACAGGGTATTTTCGTGAACTACCTGAATGTGCAAAAAAGCGGGCGCATGAAAATTCCGTTTGGCATTGCCCAGATTGGTAAAGCCTTCCGCAACGAAATTGTAGCCCGTCAGTTTATTTTTCGCATGCGCGAATTCGAGCAGATGGAAATGCAGTTTTTTGTGCGGCCCGGCACCGAACTGGACTGGTTTGAAAAGTGGAAAACCAGCCGAATGAAATGGCATCAGGCGCTTGGTTTTGGTGAAGAAAATTACCGTTTCCACGAGCACGAAAAACTGGCCCATTACGCCAACGCTGCGGTGGATGTGGAATATAAATTCCCGTTTGGTTTTAAAGAGGTGGAAGGTATTCATTCCCGTACTGATTTCGACCTGGCTCAGCACGAAAAATTTTCAGGAAAAAAAATCCGCTATTTCGATCCGGAACTGAATGAATCTTACATACCCTGCGTGGTAGAAACTTCCATTGGCGTTGACCGTATGTTTCTGCAGGTGATTTCGGCAGCTTATTGCGAAGAAGAACTGGAAAAAGATTCGCGCGTAGTGCTGAAACTCCCGCCGGTGCTTGCCCCGATTAAGCTGGCTGTTTTGCCGCTGGTAAAAAAAGACGGCCTGCCCGAAAAAGCACGGGAAATTATTAACACCCTAAAGTTCGACTTCAACTGTCAGTACGATGAAAAAGATTCCATTGGCAAACGCTACCGCCGCCAGGACGCCATTGGAACGCCGTTCTGTGTAACGGTAGATCATCAAACCACAGAAGACAACACCGTTACCATTCGTTACCGCGACAGTATGGAACAGGAGCGCGTGACTATCTCCGAACTGGGGAAAATTATTGGAGAGAAAGTAAACATGCGAAGATTGTTTGAAAAGTTGTAACTTTAGAATAAAATTTTTCCGCGAGGGATTAAAGAGGCAGAGTTTTATTTTTTTCTCTGCCTCCTCCTTCGCGGTTTTCATTTGCAAACGGGAAATTTTCACATGTCAGTGATATTATGAAGAAAGTTTTGATTATAACCTATTACTGGCCGCCAAGCGGGGGCGGCGGGGTTCAGCGGTGGGTAAAGTTTGTGAAATATCTTTCTCTACAGGGTGTTGAACCTTATGTATTAACTGTTGATCCTGAGTATGCCACTTACCCGCAAACCGATTACACGCTCGAAAAAGACATCCCCAAGTCTGTTAAGGTTTTTTTTACAAAATCGTTAGAACTGTATTCCCTTTATAAAAAAGTTTCATCAAACAAGGAAGTTCCATACGGAGGTTTTGCCAATACGAAAAAAGTTAATCTGAAAGAAAAAATTATCCGGTTCATCCGGGGAAATTTTATTATTCCCGACCCCCGAAAAGGATGGAACAAATATGCAATTGCCAAAGCTAAAGAGTTGATTCAGACCTATCAGATTGATACGGTTATTACCACAAGTCCACCTCATTCCACCCAACTTATCGGGCTAAAACTAAAAAAGGAGCTTGAAATAAAATGGATAGCAGATTTACGCGATCCGTGGACTGAAATATACTATTTTAAGCAGTTGTATCCAACCAAAATTGCCACGCAAATCCATAAAGGGCTGGAAAAAAAGGTGCTGAAAAAATCAGATAGAATTATTACAGTAAGTGAAGAGTTGAAAAAACTGTTTGCAAAAAAAGCAGAAGGTGTTTTTGATAAAATCGTTGTCATCTCCAATGGTTTTGACACAGATGATTTTCAAAATATTGAAAGCAACCCCAATCCGGAATTTTTATACATTTCTTATGTTGGCACCATATCAAAGGAATACAATATTTCTGGTTTGATTCGGGCAGTTTCGGAGTTGCCTGCGAAAATCAAAACCAGGTTAAAAATCAGGTTCATTGGCAGAGTTCCATCCGAAATAGCCGATCAATTCAGTCATGCTGGTTTAAATGAACTTATTGAAGTAACAGGTTATGTGCCTCATTCAAAAGCCATAGAATATCTGTTTTCATCCGATTTGCTTTTACTGATTATTCCGGATGTAAAAAATAACGAGGGAATTTTAACCGGAAAACTGTTTGAATATCTGGCAAGCCGGAAACCCATTCTTTTTATTGGACCGGAAAATGGAGATGCTGCAAAGATTATACTTGAAACCAACAGTGGTTTGATTTTCAATTATAAAAACCACAAAAAAATGTCAGAAGGGATTATTCATTACTACGATCAGAAACAAACTTCAGCCGTTCAAAAAAATTCAGATTTAAGCTCTTTGAACTATTCCAGAGAAAACCTTACAAAAAAACTGATTGCAGTTCTAAATTCAGTCTGAATTATTTTTTCAGAAAAGGATGGTAATCGCCTTTTAATCCAATTGGTTTGGCATTCCGCACATAGTCGGTTAACAGAATGCTTTCGCGTGCATCATCTATTCCAAAACCATTTCCGTTTAAAATATTCTGGTAGGTTACAGTGTGTAAATCGGTAAACCCACCGCTGAATTCAATTTCTTTTCCGTTTACGGTGATGGAGCGATAGGTGCGCATTCCCTTTTCGGTGGCTTGTGGCGGAAGGTCGCTGTAGTCGAGGCTAAGAAACCAGCGCACCCGGGCTTTTTCAAGTTGAAGAAAACCGGCGGCTTTGTGTGGTCCATAGTGGTGAACTATGTTCTCGTTTACATCGCCGAAAATCCAGGTAATCATATCGAAAAAATGAATGCCAATGTTGGTGGCCACACCGCCCGATTTGGAAACATCGCCTTTCCAGCTTTTCAAGTACCATTTCCCGCGGGTGGTGATGTAGCTCAAATCAATGTCGTATATTTTGTTGCCACCTTCGTCAATTTCCTTTTTTAGTGCCAGAATGGTGGGATGATATCGCAATTGCAAAACGGTATATACATTTTTCCCGGTTTCAGTTTCAATGTCTTTGATGATGCGCATATCTTCAGGGAAAACCACCAGCGGTTTTTCACATATCGCATGTGCGCCGTTTCGCAGCGCAAACCGGATGTGCGACGGGTGCATGTGGTTGGGAGTGCAAATGGTAACATAGTCGATGGGCTTTCCTTCGCGCCGGATGTCGTCCATGTATTTATCCATGTTTTCAATTTCCAGAAAAAACTCGGCATCCGGAAAATAGCTGTCAATGCGGCCCATGACGTCAAAGCGGTCGGTAGCGCATACCAGCTCGTTTCCGGTTTCCTTTATGGCTTTCATGTGGCGGTCGGCAATGTATCCGGCCGAACCTATCAGTGCAAATCGTTTCAT
>CAZLGT010000007.1:101484-117627 GCA_964559175.1 uncultured Mariniphaga sp.
CGGCTAAGATATACTTTTCTCCGGTTTCGGGGCAAACCAGGTCGTCGCCCAAAATAGCACCCGAACGGCTCACCCATCCTTTTTGCCGTGCCGGAACGCCAACCATCAGCGCATAGGGTTTTACATCTTTGGTAATCACAGCACCGGCGCCGATAAAACAGTATTCACCAAGGATTATTCCGCAAACGATTGTGGCGTTGGCGCCAATGGTCGCGCCTTTTTTCACCAGCGTTTTTTTGAACTCTTCCTTTCGGTTAACGGCGCTGCGCGGATTCACCACGTTGGTAAAAACCATGGATGGACCCAGGAAAACATCGTCTTCGCAAGCCACCCCTTCGTAAACCGACACGTTGTTTTGCAATTTTACATTGTTGCCCAAAACGGCCTTATTTCCAACAAATACATTCTGCCCCAGCACGCAGTTTTTGCCAATTTGTGCCGTTCCCATCACATGGCAGAAGTGCCAGATTTTAGTGCCGTTTCCTATTTGAGCGCCGTCGTCAACCACGGCTGTTTTGTGGATAAATGTAGTATTCATCGTTGTTTTTTTTCTTTGCGTCTCTACGCCTTTGCGTGATATTTCTCTCGCCAAGACGCGAAGGCGCAAAGATTTTTTTTATAATCCGTTAACAATTCGTGTGATACCGTCTTTAATCAATGCTTCGTTAAAATTTACCAGCAAACCCAATTTCTTTTTTGTCAGCCGAAGATACGTTAAAAGAATTTTTGGATGAACAGGGGCAATCATTTCAACAGATTTTATTTCAACCACTACTTTATTTTCAACAATTAAATCTGCCCTGAATCCAATATCCATCTTTTTATCTTTCCAAATTACTGGGATTCCCTTTTGGCGGTCAACTTTTAATCCTTGTGATGTTAATTCATAATAAAGGATTTCTTCGTAAACCGATTCCAACAAACCGGGACCGAGTTCCACATGAATATTATAACATGTGTTTACAATAACTTTTGCTAAATAATTTTCATCCATAATAATATGATTTGGTTTGACTTTTTCCTTGGCGTCTTCGCGCCTTTGCGTGCAATTTTTTCTCGCAAAGACGCCAAGTCGCAAAGATTATTTGTTGAAAAACTCGTTTATTGCACTTGTTATATATTCCAACTGCTCCTCCGTCAACTCGGTGTGCATGGGCAGTGAAAGTACGGTTTCGGCCAGGTTTTCGCTTACCGGGAAGTCACCTTTTTTGTATCCCAGAAACTGATAAGCTTCCTGTAAATGAATCACTCCCGGATAGTAAACCATCGAAGGAATTCCCCTTTCTTTCAGATACTTCTGTAATTCGTTTCGTCGATTGGTTTGAATGGTGTATTGATGAAACGTGTGAGTGCTGTAATCTATTCGTTCCGGCAACCGGATTTCTTCAATTCCTTTTAAATGGTTGTCGTCCCAGGCCGCTGCCTTTTGCCGGGCTTTGATGTGCTTGTTGAAGTATTTCAGTTTCACACTCAGAACCGCTGCCTGAATACTGTCGAGCCGCGAATTAACACCGATGCGTTCGTACTGGTATTTCGCTTTCATGCCGTGGTTGGCAATGGAGCGAATAATGGCAGCCAGCTTTTCGTCGCCGGTAAAAATTGCTCCGCCATCGCCAAAAGCCCCCAGGTTTTTCGACGGAAAAAATGAATTGCACCCGATGTGCCCCACAGTTCCGGCTTTTTTTGTTGTGCCGTCGCTGAAAATATAATCGGTACCCAGTGCCTGGCAAGCGTCCTCAACTAAAAACAAGTTGTGTTTTTTTGCCAGTTCAAGCATTGGCTCCAGATGTGCGCATTGCCCGAACAGGTGTACCGGAAGTATGGCTTTGGTTTTTGGTGTGATTGCTTTTTCTACTTCATTTTCATCGAGGTTGAACGTGCCGGGATGCACATCGGCAAAAACCGGTTTTAAACCAAGCAACGCCAGCACTTCCACCGTAGCAATAAAAGTAAACGGCGTGGTAATCACCTCGTCGCCCGGTTGCAGGCCAAGCGCCATAAACGCAATCTGCAGGGCATCGGTACCGTTTGCACAGGCAATTACGTTTGTTTGAAGATAGTTGGCCAACTCCTCCTCAAATTCCAGTACTTTCCCGCTTTTTATAAATTGGGTGGATTTTATCACCTCCTGCATGGCAGCATCAATCTCCTCTTTCATGGTGAGGTACTGCCCGTAGGTGTCGCACATGTGGATGGTTTGCATTTCAGATTTAATTTATTTTTTATAAAACCAACATTCAGCAAATTTAGTGTGATTAGCCAATAATACTTAATCTTTCATTCTGTTTTTCCGATTTTTCCTAAAATTGAAAGTGCTATGTATTGTTGAATAATTCATTCAAAAAGATAATATTATTACTTTAGCCGGGAAAAATGAAATTTGGACGATGAATATTGCAATGATTCTTGACGAGGAATTTCCACCCGACCCAAGGGTGCAAAATGAAGCAAATTCGTTGATTGATGCCGGTTATTCGATACTCCTTTTTTGTTTTGATTACGAGAATAAGCCTGAAAAAGAATCAATTAACGGAATACAGGTGCATCGGTTAAAAGTTCCGAAATTCATTTACAGCTTATCATCCCTCGCATACTCATTTCCGTTTTACAGATGGTTTATTCAGCCAAAACTAAAAGATATATTTTTACAGGAAAAGGTTGATGCAGTGCATGTTCACGATATACGAATTGCCAAAACTGTTTTGCGGGCTTTGCCAAATAAGAACATTCCCAAAATTCTTGATTTGCATGAGAACCGCCCGGAAATCATGAAATATTACGAGCATGTCCGGAAATTTCCGGGAAATATCCTCATCAGCCCGAAAAAGTGGAAAAAATGGGAAGAAAAACTGGTGAAAAAGTATGATAAAGTGGTAGTGGTTACCAATGAGGCAAAAGAATACCTGATAAATAGCTATTCAATATCGGAAGAAAAAATTGCAGTTTTTCCCAACACGGTTCATCCTTCCTTTTATACGAATTATGAGATTGACGAATCTTTAATAGAAAGGTTTGAAAAGAATTTTGTGTTGTTTTACCTGGGTGAAACCGGAAAAAGGAGAGGGCTTGAAACCGCTATTAAAGCAGTGGGATTATTAAAAGATTCAATTCCTGAAATTCTATTGGTGATTGCCGGAAAAAGCAAATACGACGGTCAGTTAAAAGAGCTGGTTAAGGATTTAAATCTGATTGAACATGTTAGTTTTGAGGGTTTTCAGAATATGAAAAAAGTTCCGTCCTATATTCTGGCCAGCAAAGTTTGTATTTCTCCGTTACACAGGAATTTACATCACGATACCACCTATGCCAATAAAATATTTCAATACATGTCTTTGGGTGTTCCTGTTTTGGTGAGTGATTGTACGGCACAAAAAAATGTAGTGGAAAAATCCGGTGCCGGATTGGTTCATGAGGCAGAAAATGAAAAAGACTTTGCAGAAAAAGTTTTTGAACTGCGCCAAAATTCCGATGAGGCAAAAAAAATGGGTGAAAACGGAAGAAACTTTGTTCGAACGGTTTTTAATCAGGACATTACTTCCGGTAATTTGGTTAATCTCTACAATAATTTATCAGCTAAAAATTAAAAAAATGTACGAAAATTCTTTTCCTGAACTCCGGTATATAAACACGAAAGAATTCATTTCACGTTTCGTTTCAGCCGGGGAAAAAGTTCTTGACCTTGGTATAGAAAATCCTTTTACTGAGGTATTAAAAAAGGAAGGATTTCAGGTTTTCAATACCGGGAAATCTGATCTCGATCTTAACCCGGGCATAGTGAAAGAATATGATGCTGAGGTTGTTACTGCACTTGAGATTCTCGAACACCTGGTTTCTCCGTTTCCGTTACTGAAAAATCTGCCGGGGAAAAAACTAATTGCCACAGTACCACTTCGGCTATGGTTCAGTACTGCATACCGGAATCCGAAAGATTCATGGGATTGCCACTACCATGAATTTGAAGACTGGCAGTTTGACTGGCTGCTCGAAAAAAGCGGCTGGAAAATCATACATCGGGAAAAATGGAAATCACCCACCAAAAAGATTGGATTCCGGCCTTTTTTAAGGAATATAACACCTCGTTATTATGCCGTTTATGCTGAGAGGATTTAGTTTTTGAGCAGTTTATTTATCCATTTTATTTTCATCTGCTCCACATCCTCCGAAATTTTTAAGCCCACGGTTAGCGCAGCAAAAATTATTGTGAACAAGGTACTTCGCAAAAAAATGTCGGGTAAAAGCTGAACCTGGGGTATTAAATTGGAAACAAGAACTGAAAAAACAAAAACAAACCCGGCAACCAGAATTTTTCTGTCAAAAGGCTGCATGTTATATTTCAGTTTTAAAAAGAGAAAACGCATAAAGTTATTTGCCGTTATGGAAGCAGCTATGGCGATGGCGGCGCCGGTTATGCCCCACAACGGAACAAGTATGAACATGGTTGCTACCACCAGTATAATTAATATCAGAATAAAATAAAGGGCTACCCTGTAATGTTTTGAAAAGGCGATAATTTGCGCATTTGCGCCGGTCATCATGTCAACCAGGTAACCAAGTCCGATAAAAAAGACTACCCATTTCGCCCCTTCGTAGTCGGGACCGAGAATAACCAGAATGTTGTCGATGTTTATCCAGATACCACCGAATAAAAAAGCACCAATGATAAACTGGTTCAGGCAACTTCGGCGGTAGATGTCAGCAATGTAGCCCAGATCTTTGCGTTTAAAGGCATCTGCAATCAGGGTGCCTGAAATGCGCAGCAAGGTACGCGACGGAATGATTACCAGTGTTCCAAAAAAGAAAGCAATTGTATATACGCCTGTTTGGCTTAACCCCAGCATTTGATTTATAAGAATTTTATCGATATTAAAAACAATGTTGCTTCCAAGTCCGGTTAAAATGCTGAATAATCCCACACTAATCATCTCTTTTCGTAAGGTGGGTTTTACGAATTGCAGTTGCGGCCTGAAACTAATTTCTTTTTTTATCAGGAGGTAAACAAAAATAATTACTCCCTTGGTACTTACTAAAGCAGCATAAGCCAATATTAGCTGGTGGATGTTAATAAACCGGAAAACAAAAAGTAGAGTTGCCAGTAAAATCAACAATCGTTGCAAAAATTCCTGTAAAAATGTACCGAATACGGCATCATACAGTAGTTTATTAAACACATCGAGCTGAGTGAAAAGCAGGGTAAAAAAGGTTAGGGGAATCAGCAAATACAGGTAATCGGCAAACAGTTTCGATTTTTCAAGATTGCTTTCTACAAGCCACGAATTCATAAACCAAAACAATATCAGAAAAAGGGAAAATCCCAGAAACATTACTGCAAAAGCGATAAAAAGGTACCCATTGTGATTGTTTTCCTTGTTTCTGAACCAGGGGAAAAGACGACCGGTAATCCCCTGAAAACCAAGGGAAGATAACTGGGCAAACAGCACCGACCAGGCCAGCAGTAAGCTGAATAATCCAATGGTATCAGTAGTCAGGTAATTTGGAAAAAGATAAGCTGTGGTGATAAATCCTATACCCACACCCAAATAAGACCAAATGCTTCCTTTGATGCTTTGTTTAATGATTATTCCCATTTATATAGCTTAAGCGTAATAAATATTTATTTTTGTTCAGAACTTTTTGAAATTCATTATAACTATGGCAAAGATAACCGGCTTCCGTAATATTTTTATCAATATCGGAATTATCCTGCTTTTTATTGTTTTGGCTTACGCTTACATGTTTCCGCTTCTTGAAGGGAAAACGCTTGAGATGGACGACATCATGCATTTTAAGGGCATGTCGAAAGAACTGGCTGATTACCGGGAGGCAACCGGTGAAGAAGCAATCTGGACCAACAGCATGTTTGGCGGAATGCCCGGGTATTTGATATCAGTGCTTTATCCGGGAAATTTAAGCAGCCACATTACCGGAAGTATTAGGAAAATATTTTCCATTGCTTCATTTCTTATTTTGTATATGATCGGGTTTTTTATATTATTATCAAGTCTGAAAATCAACCGCTGGCTATGTGTTGCAGGAGCTGTTGCATTTGCGTTCACATCTTATTTTCTGATTATTTTAAATGCCGGTCACATGACAAAAGCCAATGCCATTGCGTGGCTTGGGCCTGTACTTGCAGGTGTTTTGTTGGCTTTTCGTGGAAAACATCTTGCCGGAAGTTTGTTGTTTGCCGTTGCATTTTCGCTGGAACTGGTTTCAAATCACCTGCAGATTACTTACTATGGGTTTTTGATGATTGCCATTTTAGGATTGGTAGAATTGATTTTTGCCATTCGTGAAAAAACATTTCCGTCGTTTTTTAAGGCTGTTTTATTTCTGTTTGCAGGCGCTGTTATCGCTTTGGGTATGAATTTTTCGAGACTTTATACCACCTGGGAATACTCCAAAGATACCATTCGGGGACCTTCCGAACTCACAACAAACGATGAAAACAAAACCAGCGGCCTCGATAAAGACTACGTGGTGCAATGGAGCTACGGAATGGACGAAACGCTGACTCTGCTCATACCCAACTTCAAGGGAGGCGGAAGTCTGATTAACCCGGGTGTTGATTCAGAAAGTTTTCGCACTTTGCAAAGTCGGGGGGCTCAGAATCCGCGACAATTGATTCAGGGAGTCAGCATGTACCATGGCGATCAGCCCGGAACTTCTGGACCGGTTTACGTGGGCGCCATTGTGGTTTTCCTTTTTGTGCTTGGTTTGTTTGTGGTGAAAGGAAGAATGAAGTGGTGGCTTCTTTCAGCCACTATAGTTTCTGTTGTATTGTCCTGGGGCGGAAACATCATGTGGCTTACCAGTTTTCTGCTCGACTACCTGCCGTTTTACAACAAATTCAGGGCGCCCAGCATGACACTGGTAATTGCTGAATTTACCATCCCCCTTCTTGGAATTATCGCACTGAATGATATTCTTTCAGGAAAAGTAGATAAAAAAATATGGCTGAATGGGTTAAAATGGTCGGTTATTGTAACGGGCGGACTTTCGTTGCTTTTTGTCATTCTTCCGGGGATTTCAGGCAGTTTCACCAACGCCACCGATGCCATGCGGTTTCCCGACTGGCTGATGGACAGCGTAATTGCCGACCGGAAATCCATGCTCCGGACCGACGCATTCCGTTCGTTCCTTTTTATCGCGCTGACTGCCGGTGCGTTATATTTGTGGCACTTCAAAAAAATAAAAACAACACCGTTTATAGCCATTCTGGGAGTTCTCATCTTAATTGATTTGTGGACAGTGGACAAACGCTACCTTAACAACGACCACTTTGTTCCCAAACGGCAGGCCGAAAATCCGTTTCCGGTGACACCGGCTGATCAGGCTATTTTGCAGGACAACGACCTCTATTACCGTGTTTTACCATTACAAAATCCGTTTAATGATGCCCGTGCTTCGTATTACCACAAAAATGTGGGTGGCTACCACGCGGCAAAACTGCGCCGCTATCAGGAGCTGATTGACCATCACCTTCAGCCCGAAATGCAAAAAATGGTGGCCGGATTGCAAGCCGGTTCTCCCATCGATTCAACATTCCGACAACTTTCAGCGATAAATATGCTGAACACCCGTTACATCATTTTCGATTTGAACCAGGCGCCCATTCGCAATCCGAATCCGCTGGGAAATGCATGGTTCGTATCGAATTTTAAGATGGTGGGGAATGCCGACGATGAAATCAAAGCCATGGAAAGTTTCAATGCGGCCGAGACTGCCATTGTTGACCAACGTTTTATAGAACACGTGCAGGGAATTACAGTAGCCAAAGACCGGGCGGGTAAAATCGAACTAACCGAATACCAGCCCAATTATCTGAAATATAATTTTAATGCCTCAAGCGACCAGTTTACTGTTTTCTCTGATATTTATTACGATAAAGGCTGGAAAGCATACATTGATGGCGAACAGGTTTCCCATTTCAGGGTGAATTATGTGTTACGCGCAATGATTGTACCCGCTGGCCAGCATACAATCGAATTCAAATTCGAACCGAAATCATATTACACAGGGAATAAGGTTTCTTTGGCCAGTTCACTGCTGCTGATTTTAGCCATTGCGGGTTACGGTTTTATGCAATTCCGGAGGCGAAAAGTTCAACCCGAAAAATAGGATTCGGATGGAGTCGCGGTTGCCTGCCGGTTTTTTTCAGCGAAACGTTTTGGAAGTTGCTCCGGAAATGTTGGGAAAAATTCTCGTTCGTAAGTTTGATGATGGTAATTTGCATCGATTTATCATCACCGAGGTGGAAGCATACAGCGGCGATGGTGATCGTGCATGCCACGCCAGCAAAGGCAAAACCCCACGCACCGAAGTGATGTTCCGTGAAGGAGGTCTGGTTTACGTTTATCTGGTTTACGGAATTCACTGGTTGCTCAATATCGTCACCGGGAAAGAAGGCGATGCATCTGCCATATTAATTCGCGGATTGGAAGGAATTGACGGCCCCGGGCGAGTGGGCAAAGCATTTCGTTTAGACAAATCGTTTTACGGCGAAAACCTCTTCTCTTCCAACAGAATCTGGATTGAAAACTCAGAAGAAAAGGTGGAATTTACCACTTCGCCCAGAATAGGAATTCATTATGCCGGAGAGCCATGGGTTAGCAAACCCTGGAGATATCTTCTTATTTCTCCAGAATAAACCGGTTGTATATCCACAGTAGAATTACTGCCGAAACAGCAACTCCGGAATATACATACCAAATATTAGAAGGGTTATAAGTTGTCCACAAAAATTGAATCAGTTCCGGTGTGGTCATTCCCATTTTTTCTGCAGCATCTGCAATAAAATCATTTTTACTGAAGGTATCGGAAATTTCGGGGATGGACAAACCACGTTTGGCCACCTCCAGTTTTAATAAAGAAATATCATCGGCAATGCGTTCATAAATGCCGCCTGAAAGCCACCCGGCCAGTTGGTGTCCGGCAGCAATGGGGAGGAAAGAGGTTCCCATGTATAACGCTTTTTGATCTTCGGGAGCAATTCGACCTACATATTCGGTGAATTTGGGTGAACTGGCCATTTCGCCCAAAGCAAAAATCAGAATTCCCAACAAAATAAGCCAGCTGTTCTGATTCGAAAACATCAGTCCAAGTCCGCCGGCCAGTACCAATATTCCACCCATCATGGCAGCCAGCGGCCTGAAACGCATCACAAAAGCAGAAACCATTAACTGAAATACAATAATGAAGAAAGCATCCATACTACCAAGAGTTACAGCCGTTATGGTTCCTTCAGGTGTGCCAATTGCCTCGGCCAGCCACGGCCAGATTGAATGAATACCATCATACAAAGCAGAAGTATCAACCCACTGGTCAACAAAAACAGGGAAGGAATAGTACAGTTGGTTAAACGCAGTCCAAAAAAGAATCATGATAATCAGAAATAAAACATACTTCCAGTTTTGAAGCGTGATTCCAATATTTACAAAGGCATTTCCAATGCTTTTCAACAGCGAAGTTCCTTTTTCCTTTACAACAGGTTCGCGGAAGAAAAATGCAGTAATAAAGTAATTGATTCCCATGGTGATGATGGACATGTAAAAAACAAAATCCCACGATTTTTGCATGAGCACACCGGCAATAAACGGCCCTATGAACCCGCCAATGTTAATCATCATATAAAAAATTCCAAACCCGATGGAAGATGTTTCGGAAGTAGTATTCCGGGCAATCATAGCCGAAATAATGGGTTTGAAAAGTGCACCGCCAACACATGTCCAGATGAAAGCGAAAAACATCCAGCCAAACGTTTCAAAACTTCCAATCATATAAAAACCGGTAATGTAAACCGTGAAGGAGAGGAACAGGATGCGTTTGTAGCCTACTTTATCGGCAATGGCGCCGGTTATTACCGGTAAAAAATAGAGCAGCATAGAGCCGGTTCCCATAATAATACCCTTCTGTGCCTGGGTTAGTCCCAGTGCGCCGGTATCTTTTGAATTAACCAGGTACAGGGCAAATGCCATATAAAAGCCATACCATGCCCAGCGTTCAAATAATTCAATTACGTTGGCTGCCCAAAACGTAGTGTTGTATTTTTTAATAACCGATACAAATCCCATTGCGTTTCATTTAAAAAATTGAAGGGCGCAAGGTAGTAAAACAAGGCAAATGTTAAAAGAAAAAACTGAAAGGGAATGACTTTGAACCGTTCAAAAAATCTAAAGGTTAAAATCTTCCAGGAATATGGTCATCAAAATAATAATCATAATGGTTAAAAACAACATGATGAAGAAGCCAACAACCCCTATCTGGAACCCTTTTTTCACTTTTTTGGTTCGGGTAGCCGAAATGAGATACTGAATGGAATGGACCAGGCTTTCGGGTGCTTTTTCATTTTTCACAATGTAGTCGGCTGCACCTTTTCTCATTATTTTCACAGCAACTTCCACGTCGTTTTGGCCGCTCAAAAAGATAAAATCGATTTCAGGATGATCAATCAGAATTTTCCTCATGAGTTCCAATCCGGTAATTCCTTCGAAAGAATAGTCCAAAACAATGATATCCGGTTTTTGGTGAATGGCTTTCAAGCATTCTTCTCCGGTTTTAAACGTTTTCAGATTCGTGAATTTATGTTGCTGTAAATAGCCAGCAATCAGGTCTTTATAAATTACACTGTCTTGTACGATAAAGATGAGTGGATTTTTTGTTTTTTGCATAGCAGCCCGATTAATAATTGATAGTTATAAACATACCACAAAATTTTACACCAATCAAACTTACAGAAAATTCTGATTGGAACCAACTTATTTTGTTCTTCAATTAAAACGAATTTGTTTACCGTTTGTTTGATAAACAGTCAATTATCTTCTGATGGGCTGAACTCCCCCTGGTGAGGTTGACCCGCCTGGCATAAACATATTGTTTTCATCCTGTTGACCTCCGGGGTTAAGCTCCTGTTCCCGTTCCTGGCGGGCTTTTTCTTCGGCCTCTTTTCTTTGTTGCTCTTCCAGTTCCTTGTCGCGTATATCCTTCGTAAAGGTAGGATCGTGTTCCAGAATCCAGCTAAGATTACTATCCCAGTTCGACCTTACCTTTATCACTTCATTGATGTATGCTACTTTTTCGGGCTGGTATTTGTCCTGGAAACTGCCCGTATCCCATTTGCCGTTTTTATTTTCATCGAAAATCACTTTCACCTTGTACTTTTCCGGCGCCAGGTAATCGAAAACAACCGTCTGGTTTTCCGATATTATACTTTCCCTGAGAACACTTTCAGCATCGTTGTTTTGCAGCAGTTGCACCAGCATCTGCCCTTCAACTCCCGTCATTTCCAGGTTAATTGTTCCGTAATAATCCAGCGGCCGGGTTCTGAATGTAGAAGAGAGTGCCTTGCTGGTAATCCCGTAAATATTTACGCTGGCAGCCGAATCGGTTTCGAGGGTATAAGCGGTTTCACTTTCCCACGTGAAAGCCAGCCGGAAGACCCGTAGTGAGAGCGAGTCGCGTTCAAATTTCACATTGAGCGGAGTTTTGAGTGTGTCTTCCGCCAGGTATATTTTTATGGCTGCCGGATCGATGTATCTTACAGGATGCGGCGCTGTCAGTAAAATGTCCCTGTTTAGGTCGAATCCGGAAGTGCTCAGGTTTGTTTCCCAGTTAAACTGAGGAACCGGTGGAGGCCCTTCCTCTTCTTCATCGTCGGACCTGACACTTCTTCTCCTCCGCCGTGAATCGTCCTCTCTTTCCGTAAAACTCATGTCGAGCGTGTCTTTATGCAGGTAAATTTCGCTTAAAGAATCAAGTTGGAAATAGGAGATCTCCATTCTGATGTTTTCTCTTGCAGCCAGTGTGGTGTCTGCAATCCAAACGGTAAGTGAATCGAATTTTTCGTTGGGTTCCAGTACATACCAATCCGGCACAATGGTGTCAATAAGCTGAATATTAAATGTATCGCTCACCGGTTCGTTAAAAACGAATGTGTTTTGGTACCGCGAATCGCGCCTCGAAGTTTTCAGGTATTGTTCAAATATTTTTTCGGTGAATTGCCTCAGGTAAATGGGCCCGGGTAAAAAATGAATGTGACCGGCGATGAGCAGTGAATCGGCGCCGGAGGCAAGCGTGTCGGCTTCTGCGTGGTATTCGGCCGAGGGAACAACCAGCGTGTCGTAAAAGGCAATTTCTTCGGCTCCTTCGTTGTAACGCATATCGTTGTTCAGGTCATTCAATGCAAACAGGTGATATTTTCCTTCCGGCAGGTTATCGAAAAGGTACATGCCGTTTTCATCGGTTTTGGCAATATAATCGGGACGAAGGGTATAAACAGTCGAATCGTGCAGGTTTTTATGCAGCATCACCAATGCATTTTCCACCGGTTCGAGGTTAAATCCGTCAATTACCTTTCCTGCAACCCTTAATGTATCGATCTGGTCATAAGTGCTGAAGGAAAAACGCAGGTTGTCCAGGGGGTTTCTTTCGTTGTTGTCAACAATGGCATTTTTAAAATCGAGCGAATAGGTTACACTATCGCGCAAATCTTCGGTAAACCGGACAATCAGTGTTTTCGATTTGGTGAGAATGGTCGGTCGCTTTTCCAGCGGCGGCGAAACCACCAGCATCTCTGAGACCTGGTCGGGAATAATAAATTCGTCGAAGGTGAGCCGAACTTCATTTCCCTCGTAATTCAGGGCTTTGTATGCCGGATGCGTTCCAACCAACACCGGTGGAATGCTATCGCGCGGGCCGCCGGCAGGCATTCCCTGGTTGGCACACGACGAAACAATTACAACCCAGGCAAACCCTGCCACAATAATATATGGTAACTTATCGAGTATTTTCATTCTTCCTAAAAACGAACCACAAACATACAAATTCCTGCAAACAATGCAGGTAGGGGGTTGTTAAATAAACCAAAGAAGCTTTTGAAAATTTTTAAAAGTTTAAGTTAAAAATTCAGTTTAGTTGAACAGAATGAACTAAATTGCCAAAGATTTTAATAAAAACCAAATGGCAAAAAGAAAAAAGAAAGAACGAAAAAAGCTGAAAAATTCAGTTGTATTTAATAAGAAAAAGCTTAAAAACGCTATCCTTTCCATATTGTATGAAGAGCCGGCAAGGGTGGTCAATTACAAACAGATTTCATCGTGGCTGGACATAAAAGATTCCGAAGGAAGGCGACTCATTAACATTGCCCTCGAGGAGATGAAGGACGATGAATACCTCGAACAAATTTCGCGTGGGCGCTACCGGCTGAAAGCCAAAACCGGCACCGTTTGCGGAGTGGTTGAATTGCAACGGCAGGGATTTGCCTACATCAACAGCGATGAGGTGGATCGTCCGATTCTGGTTTCGGCCCACAACCTGAACAATGCCATGGATGGCGACAAAGTGAGGGTGCATTTGTATGCCCGCCGCAAAAAACACGATTTGGAAGGCGAGGTGACCGAAATTGTGGAACGGGCCAAAACCATTTTTGTGGGAACCGTACAAATGTCGCGCAACTTTGCGTTTCTGTTACCTGCCGGGAAAGTGGGCTTCGATATTTTTATTGCCAAAGAAAACCTGAACGGCGCCAAAGACGGGCAAAAAGCCATTGCCGAAATTACAGAATGGCCGCCCAAAGCGCGCAGTCCGTTCGGCAAAATTACCGAAGTGCTTGGCGATACCGGCAACAACGACGCCGAAATGCATGCCATTTTAGCCGAGTTTGAACTGCCCCACAAATTTCCTGAGAAAGTAGATAAAGTAGCCGAAAAAATTCCGTTTGAAATTCCGGAGGAAGAATACAAGAAACGTCGCGATTTTCGCGATGTGACCACCTTTACTATCGATCCGTCCGATGCCAAAGACTTCGACGATGCTCTTTCGTTGCAGAAACTGGAAAACGGAAACTGGGAAGTGGGTGTTCATATTGCCGATGTAACGCACTACGTTACAACTAATTCGCTAATGGAAACCGAAGCTCAAAGCCGTGCTACCTCAGTTTACCTGGTTGACCGTGTGGTGCCCATGCTGCCCGAGCGTCTTTCCAACGGCGTGTGCTCGCTGCGGCCCAACGAAGATAAACTTTGCTTTTCGGCTGTTTTTGAAATGACCGAAGATGCCAAAGTGGTAAAGCAATGGTTTGGAAAAACAATAATACATTCCAACAAAAGGTTTGCCTACGAAGATGCCCAGGAAATTATTGAAACCGGCAAAGGTGAGCTTGATGAGGAAGTTTTGAAACTGAACGATTTGGCCAAAAAACTACGTGCCGTCCGGTTTAAAAACGGGTCTATTGCCTTCGACCGTGTTGAAATTAAATTCAACATCGATGATAAAGGAAAACCGCTTTCGGTTTATTTTAAGGAAGCAAAAGAAGCCAATCAACTTATCGAGGAATTTATGCTGCTGGCCAATAAAAAAGTGGCCGAATTCATTGGTAAAACCAAAGGCAGGAAAAAGTCAAAAACGTTTGTTTACCGCATTCACGATAAACCCGACCCCGACAAGCTGGAGTCATTCAATTCGTTTATCAGCCGCTTTGGCTATGGAATTCAACTCCAGTCGGCCAAAACCATTTCCAACTCAATGAACAACCTGCTGGTTCATGTAAAAGGCAAAAAGGAACAAAATGTGGTTGAAACACTGGCCATCCGAACCATGGCTAAAGCCGAATATTCCACACGGAACATAGGTCATTACGGTCTGGCATTCGACCATTACACCCATTTTACTTCGCCCATCCGCCGTTATCCCGACATGATGGTGCATCGCCTGCTGGAAAAATACCTGGAAGACGGACGCTCGGCCAGCGAACAAAAATACGAAGACCTGTGCCGCCACTCATCCGACATGGAAGCCCGCGCTGCCAATGCCGAAAGGGCATCTATCAAATACAAGCAGGTTGAATTTATGCAGGACCATGTGGGAGAAGTTTATCCTGGAGTGATTTCGGGTATTACCGACTGGGGAATTTATGTGGAACTGGATAATAAAATTGAAGGCATGATTCCCATTCGCGAACTGGACGATGATTTTTATATTTTCGATGAAAAAAATTATGCTTTGGTGGGCAGGCACAAACACAAAAAGTACCAGCTGGGCGATGAAATAACGGTGAAAATTTGGCGGACCAACCTGGAAAAAAAGCAGCTTGATTTTAAACTGGCAAATGATACAGAAAACGAAGGTTCAGAAAGTTAAACGGATGAATTCCCTGGTTTTACAGGTTTGAAAACCGGTTTAGGATGAGATCGCCTTATTTAGTCGAAAAATAAAAATGTGTATTGAGTAAAATAAATATTTATATTTGTTTACTTTTTTAAATGCATCAAAAGAGGGAATTAAAATGCAGACTAACACTGAAAACGGTACAAAAAGAGACCTCAACAGGGAAAATATCCTGAAAATAGCACGCGAAATATTTAGTAAATACGGCTACCGGAAAACCACGCTCGACGACATTGCCAATGCCGTGCGAAAAGGGAAAAGTTCGCTTTACTACTACTTTAACAGCAAAGAAGATCTTTTCCAGGCGGTAATTATGAAGGAGGTGGAAATTCTGGCGCATGAGCTGGAGATAGTGATTAACCGTAACACCGACCCGGTGGATAAACTGCGCGATTACATTCTTACCAAGCTGACTACTTTCCGTAATCTGGCCAATTTTTACCATGCCATTGAAAACGATGTTACTGCCCTTGAATTCATCGAAGAGGTAAAACGTCGCTACGAACAGGATGAAATCCGTATGATTAAGCGAATTCTTATTGAAGGTGTGCGTAAAAACGAGTTCGAGATTTACGACTTTAACCTGGCTGCCATTGGCATTACCACAGCCATAAAAGGCCTGGAAATGCCCCTTTCTGCCGGAAACTACGGTGCAGTAAACCTGGAACGCAGTGTTGATATTATCCTGAAAATTATTTGCTACGGAATAATGAAACGATAAAAAAAACAAAAGGCCGGTTCAACAACCGGCCTTTTCTCTATCAACCTAAACCTAAACTAAACCAAAAACCAAACCTTTGTGTGTAGTGAGCTAAGTATGTCAGTTAAACGCAGCAGTTGCAAAAAGGTTCAAAAAAAACTTCATTTTTTCCGAGAATTATTTTTGACATGGATTATTTTGCTGCCAGTTCTTCCACTTTTCTGAAAACCCGGAAGAAATTACCGCCCCACACTTTCAGAATTTCCTCTTCGGTGTAGCCGCGT
>CAZLGT010000008.1:0-9136 GCA_964559175.1 uncultured Mariniphaga sp.
AATATTAACAATCAAGTGTTTATATTAACAATTGGTTTTTAGAGATGCCCTTAATGTTTGAAACGTGTAAAAACTAATTCCCACCGGCAAAATAAGATTAAGCCGGGTTGGTTCAAATGTTCTTCCGAATAATGTAAACGCACTGGCAAAACTTTCAGCAAAAAAATTGAAGTATTTGAAGAATCCCAGAAACCCGATGTTAACAATAATACTTATCAGGAGTAGAATTTTTCTGTTTGTCGCTCTTTCTGTTTTGTCTAACCGCAAGCCAACCAAATAATCGACGCCTGAACTAAAAATGATTAAAGCCAGAAATTTCCAATTCCACCATCCGTAAAAAAGATAACTGGTTAGTACCAGAAAAATGTTTTGAACTTTTAAATTTCTATTTGTAACAAACCAATAGAGGATGAATACTATGGGCAAGAATATCGCAAAATCGATTGAATTAAACAACATTGATTTCTATTTTCTGGTTTCAATATTCCAACTTCTTTGCATAATGGATATCTTATAATACAACGGGTGTTTTTACACCTATTGCAATTCTTCAGTATTCATATTTGGATTGATAATCACTTTACTCTATTTTTTATGAGGTGCTTAGTTCTTTGGTCGAAAGCAACCCGCACGCCGCATAAATATCCTGACCGCGGGAAGCACGAATGGTGGTTAAAATTCCTTTTTGGTTGAGCTGTTCCTTAAACCGCTGAATGGTTTCTTCGCCCGGGCTTTTCAGTGGTGTGCCCGGTACCGGATGAAAGCGGATGAGATTGATGCGACATTTAAGACCACTAAGTAAACGAGCCAGCTCCTTCACATGCCGGGGCGAATCATTCAGTCCTTCAAACAAAATATACTCGAAAGAAACGCGCCGCTGCCGGCCAAAATCCCAGCCTTTTATTTCATTCACTACCTCGTCAACCGGATAGGCTACCTGCACCGGCATCAGTTTCTGGCGTTCGTTGTTGAACGGCGTATGCAGACTTACAGCCAGGTGTGCTTCGCTTTTTTCGAGAAAAGTGAGCATACCGGGAATGATGCCGATTGTGGAAACGGTAATGCGGCGCGGGCTCATGGCAAAACCCCAATCGGAAGTAAAAATTTCGAGGCTTTTCAGCACTTCATCGAGGTTATCGAACGGTTCGCCCATGCCCATGTAAACGATGTTGGAAATTTCACCGGCTTCTTCAATGCTTTTTACCTGGTTCACAATTTCGCCGGCGGAGAGCTGTCCCTGAAAACCCTGTTTGGCGGTAAAACAAAACAGGCAACCCATTTTGCATCCCACCTGCGAACTCACACAAACCGTAATGCGGTCGCGTTCAGGAATCATAGCTGTTTCAACAAATTTATGGCCGGTGGTTGGAAACAAATATTTTTTGGTGCCGTCGGTACTTTTCTGTACACGCGTGGGAGACGTTAGTCCAACTTCATACTTTTCAGAAAGTTGTTCTCTGACTTTTTTGGAAAGGTTGGTCATCTCATCTATGGTCGAAATCTCTTTTTTGTAAAGCCAGTCGGCTATTTGTCCGGCTGTAAATCCGGGCAACCCCAATTCCCGCGTAACCTGCTGTAATTCAGCCAGCGTTTTTCCAAAAAGCTTTTCCTTCATTTTGAATAATTTGGAACAAAGATAGAGGAAAAATTCTCATGTTTAGAAAAGCAACACCCGGCAGGCTGATTACAGGTATTTTATTTTTCTTCTGAATATTAGTTGTTTAAAGGTTTCTTTATTTTGAAAAACAAAAAATTTTTGCTATAATGTAATCAAACAAAAATAACAGATATGAAAACAAAAATAATTAATTCAGAAACTTTTCTTTTTGGACTATTTAGCTCAAAACCAGGCAGCCCGGTAACAGGCGCCAAGGTATGGCTTGAAACGGAACCGGGCAAAAAACTCATTGCTTTTCAGCAAACGGGAGAATCGGGCAGTGTTACTTTGGCCTACCTCGACAAAGGTGTTTACAAAATTTACCTTGAAATACCGGTTCAGAAAAACGCTGCTGTGGAAAACGAAGTGAGCGCTTCGGCCAATTTTATGGTTGGTTATCACAGTAAAAAAATGATGCTTTTTTTTCAAAATCCTTCCGGTAATTTTCTGGTGAAATTTTCTGATGCAGAGAATCTGTCGGAATCGAACCTTACGCCCATGCATGAAACCGAATCTGCAGAAACCAATGCCCGGGTTGCGGTTTGCAAATTTGAAGTTACAGGAAAATACGGAAAATTATCCTTGCGATTGGCAACACTTTCGGAAACCAAATTTCAAAAGCAGTTGAAAAAATACGAACACGATGCCGGCATGGCGCTCATTTCTTCATAAAACCTGAAACAAAGTTCATAAAAATTCATTCGGATTTCTAAAAATCAGGCTTTTTTTGAAAAAAATACAGATATTTGGGTAAGCAAAAATTTAAATTATGAAAACGATATTACTTTCAGGTCTGGTAGGTATTTTAGGAATCATCGGGTTTCTTTTTTCTCCGGGCGAACCGGTTCCGGGTGCAGAAATCTATATCAGGCAGGAAGGCCAAAACCAGCCTGCAGCCTTTATGCAAACCGGAGACAATGGCAAAGCTACTTTTTCGCACCTCACCGGAGGCCTTTACCGCATCGAAATTACTCTTCCGCAACAATCGGGAAAACTAATGCGCGGGCGCGACGATATCAACTGCGAACTACAGGTGGGATACCATAACGACAAAAAACAATATTTTTTGCGTGAGGCCGAAGGTTTTTTTACCATTAACTATTCAAAAATCAAACGTTTGGCTAATAAAAATGTCACGCCGGTTTACAACCTTTTTTACGACAACAATGTAAAAGTGGTGGAAATCGGGAAATTTGAAGTGAGTGGCAACAATGCCAGTTTTACGCTGGAAATGAGAGCTCAAAAGCCAAAAAAATTTGAAAAAATGGTGAATAAACTGAAAGACGATATAGAAATGGTTACCATCCGAAATGCGCCGTAAAAGCGAAGTTTCCTGACTCTCTGTATGAAGCATCTACTTGTCATCCTGGTGATTACTCTTCCGTTTTTCTCAGGAAAACGCACCCCGGGTGTGGATTTATACCTGGAAGACGGACAGGGTCGCCACCTGATTGCTTATAAGCAAACGGGCGAGCAGGGAAAGGCATCGTTCGGTTATCTCGATGCCGGCACCTACCGGCTGCTGGTTGAATTTCCGCAGCAAACCGGAAAATGGATTGAGGAAAAACCACGCCACACCACATTGTCGAAAGCAGCCTTTAACCCTAAAAACAAAACGTATTATTACCAGGGAATGGAGGGATATTTTGCTATCAAATTCAGCGGATTACGGAAAATAGAATCTGAAAAGTTCCAGCCTGTTTTCCGTGAAATCAGGCTGGATGAGGGCATTCAAATCAATGTTTTGCAATTTCAAACCCGAAGAAAAGGAGGACAGGTAACCGTGCTGGTAAAAACCCTTACAGCCGCCCAGTTTAAGCGGAAAGCCGAAAAAGCCGCCAATGATCTATCCATGCTCAGTATTCCGGGCATTAAATGATATTCAGCTCTTTCCCTGCTTTTATAAAGGCTTCCACAGCCATATCAATTTCATCAGTGCTGTGTGCGGCCGAGAGCTGAACCCTAATGCGGGCCTTTCCCCTGGGAACAACCGGATAGCAGAAACCAATCACGTAAACGCCTTCTTTCAGCAGTTGGTCGGCAAATTTAATGGCCAGCGGCTCGTCGTAAATCATTACCGGAACAATGGCCGTATTGCCTTTCACCAGGTCGAATCCGGCTTTTTGCATTTTTTTGCGGAAGTACTTGGCATTTTTCATGGTTTTTGCCGGAAGTTTTGCGGATTCGCCCAGCATCTCGAGCACTTTCATGGTAGCTCCCACAGTAGCAGGCGCCAATGTATTTGAAAACAGATACGGGCGCGAGCGTTGCCGCAGCATCTCAATTATCTCTTTCCGGCCCGAAGTGCAGCCACCGTTACCGCCGCCAAGCGCTTTTCCAAAAGTAGTGGTAATGATATCGATTTGCCCCAGCAGCCCAAAATGTTCGGCTGTGCCTCTCCCGTGTTTGCCAATGTACCCAGAGGCGTGAGAATCGTCAACCATTACCAGCGCATCGTATTTGTCGGCCAGCTCAACAATTTTGGGCAACCTGGCCAAATCACCGTCCATGGAGAAAACACCGTCGGTAACAATCAGCCGGTATTTGGCTTCCGAAGCTTCTTTCAGGCATTTTTCCAGTTCCTTCATGTTGGAATGTTTGTAGCGAAAACGTTGCGCCTTGCACAACCGAACCCCGTCGATAATAGAAGCGTGGTTCAGCTCGTCGGAAATAATGGCCGAATCTTCGCCCAGCAGCGGTTCAAACACACCGCCATTGGCATCGAAACAGGCGCAGTACAAAATGGTATCTTCAGTGCCCAGAAATTCAGAAACCTTTTGTTCCAGTTCCTTGTGAATCTCCTGAGTGCCACAGATAAACCTTACCGAAGACAACCCAAATCCCCAGTAGTTCATTACCTCCTGAGCGGCTTTCACCACCTCGGGGTGACTGGCCAGTCCCAGGTAATTGTTGGCGCAAAAGTTCAGCACGGTTTCCCCGGTTGAAACCCGGATTTCCGAATCCTGCGACGAAGTAATAATTCGCTCCGTTTTAAACAAACCCTGCGTTTTCAGCTCCTCAAGGGTTTTTTGCAAATCTTGTTTAATTTGGCCGTACATAGTATTTAATTTTCCTCACAAATTAATAAAACAATTCCCAGATAAAGCGTGACAAACGGCAGAATTGTTTTGCAGATATCCCACCCCGCAAAAAATAATGCTCTTTACGGGATGGAGCCTGATTGAATGCAGATTGAATAAAAACATCATTCAATCAATTTTATTATTTTTTAAAGCATCGCTTAAAAATGCGTTAAACGGATTGAGTAGCCGGTAAGCCTCCACCGTTTTCTCCAAAAAAGTTCCGTCGTCCAGCATGCTGTCATCTATTGCAGTGGCGCACACATACGATTTGTAACGCAACAGATGAATGTATTCATGGTCTTTTGGAAAACCTTTGGGTGCAGTTTTCAGCTGATGGTCATACAGTTTGGGATAAACGGCTTTAAAGACGGGTTCGTTAATAATACCGGTAAGCTCTTCGGAGAACCGTGCTATGTATTTGCGGATGGATTTTAAGGCATCTGCACCCGGCATATACATTCCCCCACCGGCGAAGCTTTGGCCAGGCTCAATGTGAAAGTAGTAACCGGGGTATTCGCCTTTGCGCCCCCCAGCCGAAATAAAACTGCCAAAATTGGTTTTATACGGACGTTTGTCAGCCGAAAACCGTACATCGCGATGGATGCGAAACAGGCAATCTTTGGGGTCTGCAACCGGAATTTCGGGATCGAATTTTCTGATTTCGTTCATCAGCAATTCGGTTAAAAACAACATCTTTTCCCGGCTTTCTTGATATCTGTCGCGGTTGGCATCAAACCATTCACGGGTATTGTTTTCCGATAAATCCCGAAGAAATTGCAGCACTTTTTCCATTTTGTTTAAAATTGGTTACTTTTATGCTAAAGTAACTCATTTTTCAAGACCAGATGAAAAAGATTGCCCTTATTGTGGCCGGCGGCAGTGGAAGCCGCATGCACTCCCCTCTTCCCAAACAATTTATGGAACTGAACGGAAAACCGCTGTTGATGCATACTTTCCGGGCTTTCAAAAAGGCTGATCCGGATTTTGAATTCGTATTGGTTTTGCCCGAAAAAGAGATAGACACATGGAAGAGGCTTTGCAAAAAGTTCGGGTTCAACATCAAACATTCCATTGCTAAAGGCGGTAAATCACGGTTTCATTCAGTGAAAAATGGCCTGAAGCAAATCGGCAATGAAGGAATTGTGTTTATCCACGACGGGGTCAGGCCACTGGTTTCAGCAAAGACCATTGAAAATTGTTTTCAAACAGCGCTTGCCCATGGCAATGCCCTTCCGGTTATTTTGCCGTCGGAGTCGGTAAGAAGGGTTTCAGGCGGAAAAAGTGAAGCGGTTGATCGCACCCGGTATTATTTGGTGCAAACACCGCAAACGTTCAGAGTACAGCTGATAAAAAAGGCTTACGAACAAAAATATTCCAAAAAATTTACCGACGATGCTTCGGTACTGGAAAACACCGGAGCTTCCATTTATTTGGTAGAGGGAAATCGCGAGAACATAAAAATTACCTGGCCTGCCGACCTTACCATCGCCGCTGCACTGCTGGTTTAAAAAACCGGTTTTTTTGCAGGCGAATTGAGATTACACCAGCGAATCGCCTTTTTTTATGCGCACATCGGTAACAAACTGTTTAATCTGCTGTTCGTCTTCTTTCCGGCAAATCATCAGCGTATCGTTCGATTCGGCAACGATGTAACCATCCAGTCCCTGCAGCACAGCTACCTTTTCCTTACTCAGGTTTACAATGCAATTCCGTATGTCGTAGGTTAACACATTTTCTCCCAGTATTACATTTCCCTCATCATCTTTCTGCTTGTTATCGTAAAGCGATCCCCAGGTTCCCAGGTCGCTCCAGCCAAAGTCTGCTGTAAGAACAAAAACATTTTGTGCCTTTTCCATGATGCCGTAATCGATGGAAATGCCCTGGCATTCAGAGTAAGTTTTATTAATAAAATGCACTTCGTTTTCGGTATTATACAGCTTTATCCCTTTGGCAAAAAGCGACGACACATCGCTGAGGTACGTATCGAAAGCTGCCAATATGGCCGACAGCGACCAGAGGAAAATTCCGGAATTCCAGAAGAATTCACCACTTTCTACAAAAACTTTTGCCATTTCCAGATCCGGTTTTTCTGTAAATGTTTTCACCTTGTACAGGTTGTCGAAGTCGTTATAATCCTCTTTTTCTTTCACCTGTATGTAACCGTATCCGGTTTCGGGCCTGCTGGGTTTAATACCAAGTGTGAGCAGGGCATCGTTATTGGTAATAAAATCGATACCGTTTTTTATTTGCCTTATAAATTCTTCTTCTTTAATGATGAGGTGATCGGCGGGGGCAACAATAAGATTGGCGTCGGGATTGCGGGTTTTAATTTTGTAGGATGCATAGGCAACACACGGAGCAGTGTTTCTCCTGAAGGGCTCGAGCAGAATCTGGTCTTCCTTCAACTCGGGCAACTGTTCCTGAACCAGATCTTTATACCTCGCGCTGGTTACAATCAGAATGTTCTCAACCGGAATAAACTTTGAAAAACGGTCAAACGTTTGCTGAATCAGCGTACGTCCGGTGCCAAGTATGTCGAGAAATTGTTTGGGTTTGGCCTGGCGGCTTAACGGCCAGAACCGGCTTCCAACCCCGCCTGCCATGATTACGCAGTAATTATTTTCCATTCTTTTTGATTTTCTTTCGCATGCAAAAATATAATTTTAAAACGAACCAATATTAACTACGCAGGAATTTAAAACAGGTTACTTTTCACCATTTATCCCCGAAAGTTTTGTTTCAGTCATTAATGTTGTAATTTTATGCCAATTCTTTAACGGAAAAAATGCAGGGAAAGTGTAACCATGAAAAATTGACGGAATGAAATTCTTTTTCCATGCAGGGCGGTATTTTCAATTGCTTAGCCGTGTGATTAGACGTCCTGAGAAACACAAAATGTATTTCAGGCAATTGTTCCACGAAATTGACAGCCTGGGAGTAAATTCGGTTTGGATTGTCATCATCATTTCTGTGTTTATTGGAGGCATTATGACCATCCAGTTTGCCTACAGCATGGCAAATCCCATTTACCCACGCACACTGATTGGTTTGGGAACACGCGACACATTAATTCTTGAGTTTTCATCCACCATGATTGCCCTGATTATGGCTGGTAAAATTGGTTCAAACATTACTTCCGAAATTGGCACCATGCGAGTGACTGAGCAAATCGATTCGCTTGAGATTATGGGAATAAACTCGGCAAGCTACCTTATATTACCCAAAATTGTGGCAGTTGTATTTATATTTCCTTTTCTGTACATTATCAGTGTGTTTTTCGGGCTTCTGGGCGGGCTGGTTACCGGACCCGTCACCGGTGTGGTATCCGTTACAGACTACATTGCCGGAATACAATGGCTGTTTTACCCTTATTACGTAACCTTCTCGCTTATTAAATCCTTGTTTTTCGGTTTCATTGTGGCATCGGTACCCGCCTATTACGGGTATTATGTGCAGGGCGGTGCGCTGGAGGTGGGCTCGGCAAGTACCAAGGCTGTGGTAAATACCAATATCCTCATTTTGCTGTTCGACTTAATATTAACCCGACTTTTACTGACATGATTGAGATTAAAAACATATATAAATCATTCGATGATGTTGCGGTGCTAAAAAATGTTTCGTCACAATTTTCGCCCGGGCTAACCAACCTGATTATTGGCCGGAGCGGTTCAGGGAAAACGGTAATGCTGAAATGCATTCTGGGTTTGCACGAGGTTGATAAAGGCGAAATTTGGTACGACGACCGTAACCTGGTGAAGATGCATAACAAAGAGCGAAAAAAAATCAGGCGCGAAATAGGGATGGTTTTTCAGGGGGGCGCACTTTTCGACAGCCTTTCGGTGGCGGCCAATGTGCGGTTTCCACTCGATATGTTTACCGCCATGTCGGTAAAAGAAAAACAAAAACGCGTAGAGTTTTGCCTCGACCATGTGAACATCGAACCTTCTGCCTTCAGGCTTTTCCCAAGTGAAATCAGCGGGGGGATGAAAAAAAGGGTAGCCATTGCCCGGGCCATTGCACTCAATCCGAAATACCTGTTTTGTGACGAGCCAAACTCGGGCCTCGACCCGGAAACAGCGACGGTTATCGACAAGCTCATTCAAGACCTCACCAAAGAATTTCAAATGACCACCATTATCAACACCCACGACATGAATTCGGTGATTGAAATTGGCGAATCGGTGCTGTTTATTTCAAAGGGAGAAGTGGGCTGGCAGGGCACAAATAAAGAAATTCTGCACTCGGGCAACGAAAAACTGAACGATTTTATTTTTGCCAACAAGCTTTACGCCCAAATGCGCGAAGAAGGAGAAGCCGCCGGGTTTGGCAGAAAACAGGGCTAAATTTTATGCCTATGTTCTTTTTAGCAGAAAATTCAACCGGTTCTATAAAGGCT
>CAZLGT010000008.1:9236-104423 GCA_964559175.1 uncultured Mariniphaga sp.
GCAAACCAAATTGTCCCGTGGTGTAATTGGCAACACGTCTGACTCTGGATCAGAACCCGCCCGTACCGAACGTAAATTCATTTAAGCTGTTCTTTTGATCTGTTTTTGAAAGTGTGTAGATTTGAATGTACCTTTCGAATACGGTACGTTCGGGCGGGGAGTCCAGGTTCGAGCCCACAAAAATCAAAATATTACAAGATGAAATTTTATGCCTATGTTCTTTTTAGCAGAAAATTCAACCGGTTCTATAAAGGCTATTGCCAGGATTTAGAACTAAGGCTCATTCAGCATAACCGGGGCGAAACGTTTTCTACCAAACCATTCATCCCCTGGGAGGTGGTGTATTTTGAAACCTTTAACACCAGAGAAGAAGCCATAAGCCGTGAGAAATACTTCAAAACTGCCGCCGGACGAAAATTTTTAAGAAAGGTTATTTCTCTTTGACACAATTGTGCTATTTTTGCAAACCAAATTGTCCCGTGGTGTAATTGGCAACACGTCTGACTCTGGATCAGAAGAGTCCAGGTTCGAACCCTGGCGGGACAACTGATTATTAACACTTCGCAGGTGGCATCACCCTGCGGCTAAAAATGAAAAAAATGCATAACGAATTGCTTTGGCTGGCTATGCTGCTGGCAAATTTCCTGCTGATAATTTTAGCGTACAAACTGTTTGGCAAATGGGGCCTCATTATGTGGATTCCCGTTTCGGTAATTGTGGCCAACATCCAGGTGGTACAAACGGTAAAGTTGTTTGGACTGGCTGCCACTTTGGGAAACATTGTATATGCTACTTCGTTTCTGGTAACCGATATTCTCTCGGAAAATTACGGGAAACAGGAGGCTAAGAAGGCCGTGTGGATCGGATTTTTCAGTCTCATTTCCATGACGCTGCTGATGAACCTGGCGTTGTATTTCAAACCCCTGGAGGGCGATGAGTTTGCACTTGTTACCCACGAAGCCACAACCACCATTTTTAAACTGATGCCCCGTATTGCTATAGCCAGCCTGGCAGCTTACCTGCTTTCGCAGCGCCACGATGTGTGGGCATTTCAGCGTTGGAAAAAACGTTTTCACAAAGAAAATCAGCTCTGGCTGCGCAACAACCTCAGTACCATGGTTTCGCAACTTATCGACAGTTCAGTTTTCGTACTCATTGCTTTTTACGGCGTTTTTGAAACGGCCGTACTGTTCGAAATTTTTATCACTACCTATTTTTTGAAATGGATTGTGGCCGCCGCCGACACACCTTTTGTTTACTGGGGAAGACGAATTTACAAAAAAGGCAGTTACTGGATGGAGTAAACTATCATCAAACTAAAAACGTATTTAGTTGCAGTTCATTGAGATTTAGGATGAAATTCATCGGAGCGAGTCCCCCTTTGGTTGAGATTTTAAATCTGGAAAACAGATGTTTTATACCAAAGGGGGATTTCAGGGGGATTTAGGATTTTTAAGTGAAAAAATTTAGTTCTCCTCGCTATTACCAGAATCATTTCGGGTGATATGTTTATTCACATTATCAAAACAGAAAATTGTTAATTTTAACCGCCAAAAAATTCAAAATCATGAAACAGTTTACATACGCATTTCTTCTTTTAATCTTTCTGTTTTTGGGTTGTCGAAAGGAACAGGAATCAACCGTTGTCCGTTTTGCAGCTTTTAATGTGGCTCTCTACAGAGGCGAAGCTGGTCTGCTCCAAAAAGACCTTGAAGCGGGCAACGATGAACAAATCAAAATCATTGCCGAAACCATTCAGCGTATAAGGCCCGATGTTCTGGCGCTGCAGGAGTTTGATTTTGATGAAGAAGGCAAAAACCTGCAACTGTTTCAGGAAAATTACCTTTCCAAATCATTTAACGGTTCCGAACCCATAGAATATTCTTATATGATGGCATTTCGTTCAAATACCGGAATACAAACCGGACTTGATTTAAATAACGACGGAGAAACAAATACGCCTGAGGATGCTTTTGGTTATGGCGTATATCCGGGACAATATGCCTTTGCAATCCTCTCGAAATACCCGCTGGTAACGGATAGCCTGGTCACTTTCCGGAAATTTTTGTGGAAAGATATGCCCGGTGCCCATCTGCCGGTTTATGAGGACAGCACTTCGTGGTATTCTGAAGAAGTTTTGTCAGTTTTCCGGCTGTCGAGCAAAAATCATGTGGATATTCCAGTATCTATCGGTGGAAAAACAGTTCACGTGTTGATTGCTCATCCCACACCACCAGGATTCGATGGTGAAGAAGACCGCAACGGCAAGCGCAACCACGACGAGATTCGGCTTTTTGCAGACTACATTTCTCCTGATGAAGGCGCTTATCTGTATGACGATAACGGCAACCCGGCTTCGTTGAGACCTAACAGCTCTTTTGTTATTATGGGTGATATGAACGCCGACCCGTTGGGCGGCAGCAGTTTCAGAAATGCCATCGACCTCTTGCTGAAGCATCCCCGCGTTCACCCGGAACCTGCCACCGGTGAACTGGTCCCCTCCAGCGAGGGGAGCAAAATCTGGCATGAGCAAAGACCAAACGATAGTCATCCGGCTCATAAAACCGCTGTCTTTAATCTGCGTGTCGATTACGTTTTGCCTTCAGCCGATTTGCAGCCACTAAAAAGCGGTGTTTTCTGGCCCGCCCCATCCGATTCGCTGTTTTACCTTACAACCGGAGATAAAGGCTCCGACCACCGCCTGGTGTGGGTGGATGTGGCGTGGTGAAAGAATAGCAACACCTTTCACCGGAGCGTTTGTCCACATCGGTTGAAAGGACAAGACACAAACATTAAACTCCACAGCTTAAACATCGAACCCCGGATGCAAGACAAAGCACATTCAGTTAGTGGGTTGCACGACTAAAATGTACCACAGCCCATTGTTGGTAACAGTTCCGGAATACCACGTCCGCGTGCATTGCTTTTTAACAAAAGATTGATGTTTTTAAATATGGACAATGGTTAATAAAAAGACAGACATGAGAAAAGTAAGCCAAAAGTTTCTCAAATGATTATTTACTTCATAAGAAATCCATTATTTATGGGTAAATATGATAAAAAGCAATGGTCATTTTACCATGTCCGTTATTAAAAGCTAATTTCTTGTCAAGATACCCTCCATCCCCTGAAAGCAGGGCTAATTCACAATTAAAGGTATAATACAATTCAATAATTTGCTCCTCATAAAATATTTTGGATTTATATATCTGAAAGTTGAAATCTGAATGTGATAAAACATCTTCATCAGCTAATGTATCATATTCAGTAAAGTTTTCTATGTCATCATTTGTATCCCTGTTGGCGTTTCCTTGTTTTTTCTATGGTTCAATCCCTAAAATTAATAATGGAACAGGAGGATTATTTCTTCCTTGTCGCATTACAATGTACACTTCTCCTTCGTAATATGCAACTCCGGATGACATTTCAGACTGCATTTTCTTTGTTGGTAATATTTCGATACCCAAGTTTATTACTCCACCAGAATAAAACAGCATATGTTTTACAAATAAGTCATATGCAACAAATGAATACTTACCAAATTGAACCTCAACAGCAAGTTTCTCTTTTACAAAGTCCGTTTGATTATAGCTATAAATTGGCTCTTTTTCGCCATTGTTTATTAAAAATTGCTTTTGTTCCGCTGCTGACATTAGTACACTTTTCTCCATTAACTCACGATTGAGAGTTATGTAGTAATTGTATCTGCTTTCCGACCAGCCTTTTTTTTCAAATTCTTTATCAAAGGCTTTATTTAAATCGACGGGGCTAAAAAGTTTATTGCCAATTTTTCTTTTTTCTTTACTGACTTTTGTTCTAAAATCATTAGCATTGACACTTTTAATAACATCTTTAATTTCCTGATAAAGATTGTTATGATGAACAATTAAATATTCTTCACCATTTAAATGCGAGTACTTTTGGGCGATTTTCATAATTTGGTTTTATTTGCTGCCATCTACTTTACTTAATTCAAGTTGCAACCATTCTTTTGGAAACTGAGAAACTTTATCATTTCCAGATGGTTTATGGATAGGTTTATTTATTGGTCTAATTTTTAAGTTTCCTTCATTGAAGTCTACAATCCGTTGATTGGTAATTTTACAATACTCTTTCTCTTTTTCAATCCCGACAGCATTTCTATTATTTTTTAATGAAGCAATAATTGTTGAACCAACCCCAGAAAAAGGGTCAAGGACCCAGCTTCCTTCATTTGTCAATGCAAGAATACAACGTTCAACCAATTCAATTGGAAACTGACATGGGTGTTCAGTTTTTTCAGGGTGATTTGATTTTACATTTGGAATGTTCCACATGCAAGATTCCCAATCCTGAACAACAATTTCCCAAATGTCAGAGGGATTTTTTCCCTTTGGATTTCCTGATAATTGTCCCTTTTTTGCTCCTTTGAAGTGTCTTTTTCCAGGGTATTTTGCAGGTATTCGAACGTCGTCAAGATTAAAAATATAATTGTCAGTTTTGCTAAACCAAAGAATAGTTTCGTACCTACCACTGAATCTGTTTGAAGCATGTAGTCCATGACCAAAATGCCAAATTATGCGATTTCTGAGTTTTAAACCATGCTTTTTGAAAATCTGATAATAGAAAATATCTAAAGGAAAGACTTCACCTTTGTCAACATAATTTCCAACTTGCCAACATAAATTCCCTTTATCCGAAAGTGTTCTAACAAGTTCATCTATAATTTCTTCTTGTGTTTCGAGATATTTTTCAATACTTGTTTTTGTTTCGTATGATTTACCAACATTGTAGGGTGGAGAGGTTATAATTAGGTCAAATTTTTTGTCTTCAATTGACTTTAAAACTTTTAAACTATCTCCATTCAAAACTTGAAAATCATTTTCTGGATTTATATAATCAAATATTGGCTCTTTCACTTTCATCTCAAAACAAATTTTATTTTAGCAAATATAACCATTATAAAGCAGAGGTCATTTTATTTATTTTTCAAGTTATTAACGATTATTTGTTTCTCTCTTTTCACAATGAACGCCAACGTTATACTTTATATTCCAGTTTTGGAAAACTACATTTATTCCCACTGTTTGGAAAAAATCATTCATCCGGATTTTGCCTCCGAAACCATTCAAATGGTTGCAGGTGTTTTCATTTGGATTCATTTCCGAGTGTGAATTTTTAATCGCTATTGTTTTTCAAATTCTCCTCAAAAAGCTTAAAAATTCGTTTGTACTCGTCCACCCAGCTGCTGGGTTCGCTGAACCCGTGGGGTTCCACCGGGTAAACAGCCATTTCCCAGTTTTCCTTTCCCAGTTCGATGAGGCGCTGTGTGAGCCGCACAATATCCTGAAACTGCACGTTTTCGTCCACCATGCCGTGACACATGAGCAGGGCATCTTCCAGCCCATCGGCAAAATAAATGGGTGAGCTTCGCACATACGCAAGGCTGTCTTCCACCGGTGTGTTCAGGATATTCGATGTGTAGCTGTGGTTGTAATGTGCCCAGTCGGTAACCGAGCGCAATGCAGCTCCTGCGGCAAACACCCCGGGTTCGGTAAACAGGGCCATCAGCGTAATAAATCCGCCGTAGGAACCGCCGTAAATTCCAATTTTTTCCGGTGAAACATTGTATTTATCCACCAGCATTTTTGCGCCGTCCACATGGTCTGAAAGGTCTTTTCCGCCCATGTGCCGGTAAATTCCGGTGCGCCAGTCGCGGCCGTAACCGGCACTGCCGCGGTAGTCTATGTCGAGCACCGTGTATCCGTTATCTGCCAGAAAGTTGTGAAACTGGTATTCCCGGAAGTACTGGCTCCACCATTTGTGCGCGTTTTGCAGATACCCGGCACCGTGCACAAAAATTACCGCCGGTCCGTTGGGCTGCTGATTTTCAGGGCGGTAAAGCCGTGCGTGAACCTCAGCTCCGTCTTTGGCTTTATAAGTGATAAATTCCGGAATGCGCCAATCGTAACTTTCAAATTCTTTGGTGGTGGAGTGCGTAACCTGAACAGCTTCTGCTCCAGGTTTGTTTTCCTGGAGGTACAATTCCCACGGTTTGTTGGCAAACGAATATCGAATGGCCAGGAATTTTTCATCGGGCGAAAGCGTCACATCATTGTTTCCTTCCAGCGATGTAATTTGCGCAAGTTCGCCTCCTTTTACCGGCATTTTGTAAAAGTGTTTTACACCGGGGTGTACTTTATTGGCTGTAAAATAAAAGTGCTTTTTATCGTTTGACAGAAAGGCATCCGAAACTTCAAACTTTCCTGAAGTCAGCGCTTTTTTCTTTTTGGTTTCAACATTAACAGAATAAAGGTGTGAATAGCCCGATTCTTCGGAATGAAACCACACCGATTTGCTGTCGGCCATCCAGCCAATGGTTCCGGCGGAAAATCCCCTTCCGCCGATCCCGGGTCCGGCAATCCAGGCCTCATCGCGCTGGCGGTCGAGCAGTTCAAGTTTTCCGGTTGCGGGATCAAGAAGTAAAATCCAGCGGTCTTTGTTGTCGTGTGCCAAAGCCACTAACACGGCCAGGTCTTCCGTTTCGTTCCATATCGGCCCCAGCAGGTTAAACTCCCGATTTTTGATTTCCGAACTGTCTTTGGGCGTTCTTTCCGGATAGTTCGAAAGGTAATCCGGCAAATCTTTCAGACCTGGAATAGACGAGGTCTCAATGGAAATGATTTTGTTGTTTTTCACATCGAAAATATCCGATTCCACCTTTGTTACGGGGCTTCCCACTTTAGCCCGTGCACTATGTTCTTCGATGTAGCCCGATTCGGTTATCCACTGTGTAACCGAAGTGCTCTTAACTCCGTTGGGATTCTGAAAGGTATTGTAAATCAAAAATTTGCCCGAAGGAGAAAGCGAAGCATTTCCCAGCCTTCTGCTTCCCAGAAATATTTTTTCGGTTTGTACTGGTTTTTCTGCCTCGCGACGGGTTTCGCGGGCTTTTTCTATCACTTTCTTTTCTTTTAAAACCTCGAAAAGTTCCAGTTGCTGGTTTTCCAGCCACGCGGCCTGGCCTCTGCTTTCCCGTTCCGGTTTTTCTTCATCGCTCACAAAGTTCGTAACCTGCCTGATGAGCCCGTTTTCCAGGTTCAAAACAAACAGGTTTTGATTTTTCATGAACGAAATGTGTGAATCGTTCAAAGCAAATTTTACAGACGAAACCCTTTCAAGCCAGTCGGTGAGTTGTTTTTCCGTATTCTTCTTCAGGTCGAGCAAAAAAATGTTTCCATCGCGCACGACCACCTTTTTGGTTCGGTCTGAATTGTATTCTCCTCTGTCGGTAACTTTTCCCTTTTCTTCCCAGGAAATTTTATCAATGCTTCCCGATTTCAGCGAATACCTGTACAACGAAGCCAGTGTGTCCTGTTCCGGGTTCCAGTTAAAAAAGATGGCATCGTTTGTTTCACTCCAAAAAATTTCCTCGGGAGAAGCGCCAATCCATTTTTCGGGTGCCTGCATTATTTGCTCAATGGTGAGCCGGCTTTGGTTATTTTTCTGAATTTGGGTATAGCCTGTCAGTGCAACCAACAGGAAGGCAAAAAATAAAACTTTCTTCATCAGGCTAAAATCGTGTTTATTTTAAAATTTTCAGGTTTAAAACGGAACTTCGTCGGGGTGAAATCCAATGCGCCCATTTTTATCCAGCCGGTCGATTTTGGCCATATCTTCGTCGGTGATCTCAAAATCGAAAATATCGGCATTGGCAACAATTCGTTCCGGTTTTACCGATTTTGGGATGGTGACCACACCCTTTTGAATGTCCCAGCGCAGTACAATTTGCACGGGAGTTTTTTGGTATTTGGCTGCCAGTGCCTGAAGCACAGGAATATTCAGCACTTTTCCTTTCATGATCGGGCTCCAGGCTTCGGGCTGAATGCCTTTTTCCTTGCAGTATTCCAGCAATTGGGGCTGAATAAGTTCCGGGTGAAATTCAATCTGGTTTACCGCCGGAACTACGTTACATCCGGCCAATAAATCTTTGAGGTGATGCTCCAGAAAATTACTGACACCAATGGCCCTGATTAATCCTTTTTCGTATAGCTCCTCCAGGGCTTTCCAGGTTTCCAGCGAAAGTTTTCCTTTGGGCCAGTGAATGAGGTACAAGTCGAGATAATCGGTTTGCAGCCGGTCGAGGCTTTCTTCAAACGCCTTCATGGTAGTTTTGTATCCCTGGTCGCTGTTCCACACTTTCGAGGTAAGAAAAACTTCCTCGCGCGGTACTCCGCTGTTTTTTATACCTGTACCCACGCCCTGTTCATTCTGGTAAACCGACGCGGTGTCGATACTGCGGTAACCATGTTTTAGTGCAGCAACAACCGCATTTTCAACTTCTTTTCCGTCTTCGGCTCTAAAAACCCCCAGGCCGAGCCAGGGCATTTCCACTCCGTTATTTAATCTTACTTTCGATGTAATATTCATAATCATTTTGTTTCATTGAAGACCTCTAAATTACTAATTTTTGGCCTAACTGCCAGATTTTGCTTTTCTACCGGCAGCAGGTTTATTAAAATATCTTTATTTTGCCGTAATTTTTAGAAAAACAGAAATGAAAGTATTCAAGTTTGGCGGTGCCTCCGTAAAAAATGCCGATGCAGTAAGAAACCTCGGAAAAATACTTAACGGTTACAACGAGCCCCTGGTGGTGGTAATTTCGGCCATGGGCAAAACTACCGATTTACTGGAAACCCTGGTAAGGGCGTATTTTGACAAGAACGATAATAAACGGCAGATTTTTAGCGAGTTCAAAAAGTACCACACCGAAATTTGCAATCAGCTTTTTGACGAAAACAAAACACCCTCGATGGTAGTTGAGCAGTTTGACGAGTTGGAAGAAAAACTGGAAAAAGGACCTTCGCTCGACTATAACTTTGAATACGACCAGATTATTTGTTTTGGAGAACTGGTTTCTACCTGTATAGTCAGCGAGTTTTTAAATGCCGGCGGTAAGGCAAATCAGTGGGTAGATGCCCGAACAGTCATCCGTACCGACGATTTATACCGCGATGCAAACATCGACTGGGAGCTCACCGAAGAATTCTGCAGGGAAACATTTACCTTTAACGGCAATAACCTGTATATCACTCAGGGATTTATCGGGTCAACTCCGGCAAACCTCACCACCACGCTGGGACGGGAAGGTTCTGACTTTACAGCCGCCATTATTGGCAATGTACTTAATGCCGAAAATGTTTCCTTCTGGAAAGATGTTCCGGGAGTTTTGAGTGCCGACCCGAAAAAAATGGAAGGTACCATAAAAATCGATTCACTTTCGTATCGTGAAGCTGTGGAAATGACTCATTCCGGAGCAAAAATCATTCACCCTAAAACCATGAAACCGCTTCACAACAAGGGCATTCCATTATATGTGAAATCTTTTCTGGCCCCGGATGACCCGGGAACGGTTATCCACGAAATCGACCACAAAATTCAACATCCACCTATTTTCATTCTGCGCGAAAACCAGGTGCTCATTACCCTTTCACCCAAAGATTTTTCTTTTATTAATATTGAAGACATCGACCGGGTAGTTAACTTTCTGGTTGAAAACCGGGTGAAAGTAACCCTGATGCAGCAATCGGCCATCGACCTCAACCTGGTGCTCGATGCTCAGGAAGCCGACTGGGACTGGCTGATGCAGGAACTGGAACCCTATTACACCATTCGTTACAACACCGGGCTTACGTTAATAACCATCAGGCACTATACCGAAGAGGTGCTCGACTGGATGGTGAAGGAAAAAGACATATACCTGGAGCAGCACAGCCGGCTTACGGCCAGAATGCTTGTGAAAGAATAACAGGTGCTTATTCGGAATTATTTGGGTGTATGTGTATATGGTAATGTAATTTTGGAATAACTTGCAGGACAAATGAAACAAAATCTCATGCAATGAAACAGAAAAAACTGCTGCCCTACGCCATTGGGTTACTGATATTGATTGTCGTTTTGCTGGTTGTTGGCAAAAAGGCCGGCTGGATAGGTCAGGAATATGTCGTTAGCGTAGTCACGGAAAAAGTAGAAAGCAAAACCATTACCGAGTTTATTACGGCCAACGGGAAAATTCAGCCCAAAACCGAAGTGAAAATCAGCCCCGATGTTTCGGGCGAAATCATTGAGTTGTATGTTGTTGAGGGCGAACAAGTCAATTCTGGCGACCCGTTGTGCGTCATCAAGCCCGACATGTACATTTCGGCGCTGAACCGGGCCGAAGCTACACTGAACTCTTCCAAAGCCCGCCAGGCACAGGCCGAAGCTCAGCTCATTGAGCGGGAACTGGCATTCAAACGGGCAAAGCAGCTGTTTGATACCAACACCATACCGGTTTCGGAATTTGAAGCTGCCGAAGCTAACTTTAAAGTGGCTCAGGCAGAAGTGCGGGCTGCCGAATTTTCGGTTAAAAGTGCCGAGGCATCGGTGGAAGAAGCCCGTGAACAACTTACAAAAACCCGGATTTTTGCGCCCATCGACGGAACTATTTCTGCCTTAAACGTGGAAAAAGGCGAACGCGTGGTGGGAACCAGTATGATGACCGGTACCGAAATGATGGTGGTAGCCGACCTCGATAAAATGGAAGTGCTGACCGAAGTGAACGAGAACGACATTGTAAAAGTTTCGCTGAACGATACGGCACTCATTGAAGTGGACGCCTACCTAAACCGGAAATTTAAAGGCACAGTAACCGAAATTGCCAATTCGGCCAAAGTTTCGGGTACTGCCACCGACCAGGTTACAAACTTTGAAGTGAAAGTGCTGATTCTGCAAGAGTCGTATGTCGACCTGGTTGATTCCATCGCGCGGAAGTTCTATCCGTTTCGGCCAGGGATGTCGGCCACGGTAGATATCCTTACCAACACCCGCGAAAATGTGATTTCTGTTCCCATTGCAGCCGTTACCACACGTGTACTGGATGAAAAGAAACAAGAAAAACAGACTTCCGGAATCCAGTCGGGACTACCGAAAACCGATGAGCGGACCGAAGTGGTTTTTCTGCACAAAGATGGTCGCGCCTGGAAAACCCCGGTTAAAACCGGCATTCAGGATAACGTGAGTATTGAAATAGCCGAAGGTCTCACCGAGGGCGACGAGGTAATTACTGCTCCGTACAATGCTGTTAGCAAAACACTCACCGACAGTATGACTGTGAAAGTGGTTACCGAAGAAGAATTATTTCGGGGGGCTAAATAGTTATTTTGCAAAATAATTGCGGGTGGTAATCTCTTTTACATCTGCCATTTGCACCTGATTTACCAATAGCCGCGATTTTTCCTCCACGATTTTTCCATTGAATCTGTACCTTTTGTTCAGGCTGAAGATGTCGGGTTTCAGCCTGGAATAGCTAATTGAAAAATCGTAAGTCACGTCTTCAAAATAATTGCTGTTCGAATTACCCACAGCCAGATTTTTGCCCTGGCGATGGTGCCTGGCCGATTCGCCTTTCCCCTCAATTTTTATTACAGAATAATCTTCTTTGGCAATGGTGATTCTTCCACTGAATTGGGTTGCATGAAAATCCTGTGAACCTGCCAGAGTAGGAACGTCCTGCGAAAAGGAGATAACCCAAACCAGTTTACCATCCACTACCGTTTCATCTTCAAGGCTAAGGTTGAAAGTGCTCAGTAACGCCGGATTCAAAACCGAAGTGGCCGAACGAACCCAGTCCAGACCCAGCAATTCGTCGAAATTGGTAATTCCCGTTGCAAAACTGTAGTCGGGTGTTTCTTTTCTCAGTTCATAATTGCGCATTTTAAATGCTTCCGTTTTCGAGGGATTCCGGTAGCCGGTACGGTCATAAATCAGTACTTCGGCCCTGTCCGTTACTTTCAACGTATCGTCAATAATTTTTTCATTATCGAAAGTACAAACTAAATTAAATGGCCCGCCCAAAAAATTGTAGGGCGTGTTTTCCGAGGCCATTCGCAAAATGCGAATCAGCACCCTCGACAGTGCCGCCACATCCACATCTTCAATATCGTATGTCAATGGTTCCAGCTTGATAATGCTGAATTCCCTGTCGAACAAATCACTTACCGGAAAAGTATCGTTTTTATAGCTCAGGGCCGAGAAAAAGATTTGCCTGGAAACCATTTCTTCCGGAATTTTCAACTCGAAATTTCCGTCGGCATCGCTTGCGGTACCGTAAAAAGTACCTTCAATACCAATGTTGGTATAGGCAACGGCTTCGTTGGTAATTTCGTCAATCACCTTTCCCTTAATGCTTTGCACCACCCTCGATCCGGTTTGGGCAAAAGAAGGATATCCGAAAATTAAAACCGCCAGAATTATCAGGTATTTGTTCATTGTTTCAAAATTTGCAATAAAAGTAATAAAATCGTATCATTCACTTCAATATAAACGTTACAATAGCGTTTTATTATTTGTTATATTTGCTCAAAATCAAAAAAATAAAGATGATTGCAAGATATTCCATATTGGTGTTTACCGGATTAGCCCTGGTTTTTACTTCCTGTGTTTCAAAAAAGAAATTTACTGAAATGCAGGACGGACGTTTGCGCGCCGAAGAGCAGGTAAGGCAGCTTACCGCCGAAAACAATGCCCGCGCAGCCCGCATCGAGGCGATGATTGCCGATTTTGAAAGTATGAAAAACGAACTGATGGAAAGCAATGCAGAAAAGGACCAGTACATCGACAACCTCAACAAAGAGATGGCCGGTTTGAATGAACAGCTCAACGAACAAAGACAATCGTTACAGGAACGGAATTTTACGTTCGGCTTTGAGCGGGAACGGCTTTCTGAAACGCTTGCAGAACGTGAAAAAAACATTCGGGCGCTGGAAAGGCGTATTGCTGAAATGGAAAGAGAGAACGAACGGCAATCATCGACCCTCAGCGATCGCAATGTGCGCATCAGTGCATTAAACGACCAGATTTCGATGCTCGAAGCAGAAAAGGAACGGGGCGAAAGGCAACGGTCAGAGCTGGAACAGCAAATGGCAAAAATGAGAGAAGAAGCAAATGCGCTGAAGGCACAAATGGAAGAGAAAGACCAAACCATTACCCGCCTGCAGAACAATGTGAACCTGTTGAAAAGAGAGCTGGGTGGCGGAGAAAACTAAATTTTAATGCAAAATAAAAGGATATGAAGAAGTATTTATTTTTAGTGCTGACTGTTTTTTTGAGTGTCGCAGTTTTCGGCGGTGCCGGCGACTGGAAACCCCTGTTTAACGGGAAAAACCTGGATGGCTGGAAAATTCACGGCACCGAAAAATGGTTTGTGGAAGATGGCCTCCTGGTATGCGAAAGTGGCCCGGATGAAGAATACGGCTACCTTTCTACCGAAAAAAATTACGACGATTTTGAACTGGAACTGGAGTTTTTGCAGGAAGCCGACGGAAACAGCGGCGTATTTTTCCGTTCTACTTTTGAGGGAACACGTGTAAATGGCTGGCAGGTGGAAGTTGCCCCGCCAAACCACGATACCGGCGGTATTTACGAATCATATGGACGGGGCTGGCTGGCCCGCATCCCCGACGAAAAAGAGCATATCCTGCAGATGGGCCAGTGGAATACCATGAAAATCAGAGTGGTAGGCGGCCGCGTTACCACCTGGCTCAACGGGCAGCAAATGGTTGACCTTGAAGATGAAAAAATTGCCGAAGGAAAAGGCGCCATTGCCCTGCAAATTCACGATGGGGGCGGCATTAGAGTGAAATGGCGGAATATGAGGGTGAGGGAACTGTAAAGGAAGTTCCAAAACACAAAAACCAAATTTCAAATAAAATTCAACACTCAAATTAACAAAATTCAAACGTTGGTTTCAACGTGAAATTTGGCCTTTAAATGCTAATTCCTCTTCTGTTTATACATTTCGTAGTAAAAAATAATCGAAGCCCGTACTTCATATTCGGTTGAGGTATAGGGCAACACGTTTTGTGCATTGAACCACACCATAAACGAATCGGCTTCTGCTTCGTCGATACCGGTAAGCATCATCACCATTTCCTTGTTGTAATTTTCAGAGTGCATTTCCCAGTTCCGTTGCAGGGCCAATGCCTCGCGCACATCGCGTTTGCGGCGTTCCTTGTCGCTCAGGTAGTACTGCAGAAAAGAGACCGGGTTGAAAAGCGCTGCCAAAACAGGGGGCTTTTCGTTAAATGCATCGCCGCGCAGCTCAGGTGGAATATCCACCGGCTTGCCAGTGCCCAGGCCTAAATCCAGGCTGGGGCGTTCTCCTTTCACCTCCACCTCGCCAACGGCATAACTTACCGGGTTCATGGTAAACGTAAGGGTTTCCTGGCCTGTGTAGTTGTGCGGAATGTAAATCACCTTTTTTTCGTAACCCACAGAGGTAACCAGCAGGCTGTCGATGTTCAGCACCTCCAGTGAAAAATACCCGTCGGCATTGGTGATGGTACCTCCGCGGTAACGGGGATTTACAATATTGGCATACGGAATGCCGGAGCTGTCGGCAGCGCTAACCAGCCTCGCCTTCAGCCGCACAAGGATGGGATCGACCAGCAAAGGGTCGGTTTGTGCCAGGCTGTGTAACCCGGCAAACATCCATAAAATCAATCCTGTGAAATGTATAATCCTCATCCTTTTTATTGTAACCCTCAAAAATATGGAAAAGATTTTTTACATGTGAAGCATAACAATTTTTAACGGAGAATTTTAACAAGTTTTAAGCTGAACATTCCATTCATCGCATAACTTGTTGTTCACCTCCTGAACACCCCTGTTAAATCTAAAACTGAAAACATTTCCGTACTTTTACACGCAATATTGAAGCAAAAAAAAATGGCGACTATTTTAAATATTGAAACTGCAACGGAAGTGTGTTCAGTTAATCTTGCCAGCAATGGTGAAGTTTTGTTTGGGAAAGAAAGCCCCGAAGGGCTGAACCACTCTCAAATGTTAACGGTTTTTATTAAGGAAATTTTTGAGGAAAACCATTTCGACTTTACCCGGCTCGATGCGGTTGCTGTGAGCAAGGGGCCGGGTTCATATACCGGTTTGCGCATCGGCGTTTCGGTAGCCAAAGGTATTTGCTATTCACTCGGCATTCCGTTAATTGCCGTTGGAACCCTGGATTTGCTTGGAAAATATACCGCAAGGAACAGCGAAGAATTCGTTCCCGCTTCCGTAAATCCAGACAATGCCCTTTTTTGCCCAATGATTGATGCCCGCCGGATGGAAGTTTACACGGCACTATACAATGCAAAAGGAGATAAGATACAACCGGTTTCTGCCAAAATTATCGATGAATATTCGTTTTCCGAATATTTAAACCAACACCCGGTATTGTTTTTCGGAAATGGCGCCCAAAAATGCAAAGAGGCTTTAACCCATCCCAATGCCTTGTTTTCAGGGCCGTTGAAAGCTTCGGCACGGTTTATGATAAAACTAACGGAAGAAAAATACAACAAGAACGACTTTGAGGACGTTGCTTATTTTGAACCGTTTTATTTGAAAAACTTCATAGCAACGGTCCCGAAAAATAAAATTATTCAATGAAGAAAATTGGAATCATATCAATACTGCTTTTTATCGTTGCCTTTTCGGCAGAGGCCAGAAAGGAAAGGATAAAATTTAATCTGAAGTTTGGATTTATAAAAGGGGGCGAAGCGGAACTGATCATTTCCGATACCCTTTTTAACAACCAACGGGCTGTGCATTATTACCTGGCAGGAAGAACCACCGGGCTTTCCGACAGGTTGTTCGGGGTAAACGACATTTACGAAACCACAGTTGATGCCGAAACCCGTCTGCCCCTGAAATCCATTAGAAATATAAAAGAAGGAAAATACATGTGGTATAACGAAACCCTCTATTTTCATGATTCTGACTCCATTTTCAGTCAAAAATCAGGCGGAAGAAAGGTACCCCACAATCTGGTTGACATTGTTTCGGTATTTTTCTACTTCATCCATCACCATTTAGTTGACGATATGAACCCGGGATCGAGCGTTATTATGCCTACTTTTCATGCCGATAAAATTTCGGATATAACCGTAAGGTACCTGGGCGATGAAAAAATAGATACCGACCTTGGAAAAATTGACTGTTATGTGCTGGTTCCCACGGTGGATAAAGGTAAGGTTTTGAAGCGGTCGGATGGACTTAAGTTTTTCATTTCCAAAGAAACCAAACTGCCCGTAATGCTCGAGTTCGATATGCGGGTGGGAGCCCTCAGGGCCGAGTTGGTGAGCTACACCATCGACGGCAAACAGCAGGCCGCCCGGTAAAATTTCATTTTTTTGGTTCAAAAAATTCCCGAATGTGTTCATTTTTAACCGATTTGTTTATTTTTGCAGCGGTTAAAAAATGTATAGCAAATAATATAAAAATAATCAATGGCAACAACATCAGATTTTAGAAATGGCATGTGCCTCATGTTTAAGGACGATATTTACACCATCGTTCACTTTTTGCACGTAAAACCGGGCAAAGGACCAGCTTTTGTGCGCACAAAACTGAAAAACGTAAAAACCGGCAGGGTGATTGAAAACACCTTCAACTCGGGAGTAAAAGTGGACGAAGTAAGGGTTGAAAGACGCCAGTACCAGTATTTGTACAAGGACGATATGGGATTCAATTTTATGAATACGGAAACGTTTGAACAGATATCGCTTCCGGAAACCATGATTGAAAACAACGACCTGATGAAAGAAGGGCAGCTGGTAGAAATTCAGTTTCATGCCGAAACCGAAACGCCTTTAACGGCAGAAATGCCCTCGTTTGTCGAGCTTCAGATTACTTCTACCATCGAAGGTGAAAAAGGTAACACCGCCAGTTCCACCGCTTTAAAACCGGCCACGCTCGAAACCGGCGCCGAAATTATGGTACCCATGTTTATTAACGAAGGCGAATTAATTAAAGTAGATACCCGCGACCGTTCCTACAGCGAACGGGTGAAATAAGATTACCGCAAAAAATACAGGAGAATCCGGTTTGAATGTTCAGACCGGATTTTTTTGTGCCTGCCCGGAAACCTTTTCCAAAGTTTGGAACTTTGGAGAAGTAAACTCGCCGGTGAGAAAGTAATGAGACTAACCCTGACGGGGCTCCGAGCCCCGTCAGGGTTAATAATAAATTCCGTGATCGAAAAACAGGCGGAATTTAAAAAAAATCATTGCTCCCCACGCAACCTTTTTAAAACGAACAACATCTATTCTGCAGAATCATTTTAAAAACCAATAAAAATGAAACATGAACCGTAAACAAACCCAAAGAATGACCCGGACAGCAACCAGGTTGCACCGTCCGGTGCCTCAAACACAACCCGCTCTAGATGCTCTCCCGCCTGGTAACTTTCTGTTACCTTGAATACAAAAATCCATCTGAGCCATAGCTCGCAGCTTATGGCTTAAAGCTCATAGCTAAAAATGAAAAATATGAAAACAAAAAAATTAAAATTACTTACTATTTTCCTGTTCCTTTTACCGCTTTGCGTGGTTTTGCTGGGGGCAGGGTGCGAAAAAGATGATCTCAATCACGATCCCAGTAATATCATCGGTAAATGGGAATGGCTCTATTCTGTTAATGGTGATTTTACTGCTAGCTATTCTTATCCAAAAGAGGGACAGACTTTAACATTTGAGTTTAGGCCCAATAATGATTTAATTTTAAGAGAAAATGGAGATATCAAAAGTGAAACAGTTTTCTCAATTGTTCAAGACACTTTAATTTACGATGAATACTTTTATGTATTTGAAATAAATAATGACACATTGAAGTTGATAAACACTTTCTCGCTAGGTGATTACAGCTTTTACAAACGAACAAAATAAAAAATCATGAAAAAACTAATCAGCATTTTAATCGCAATATTTTTGCTTTATAACTGGGGGTACGCCCAGCAACCTAACGTTCAATTAACTCCAAAACTAAAATTTGACAAATCAGGCCATATAAAATACATCAAATTCGACGGTGAAAACAAAACCGGAAAATGGGGGAGCCCAACCTCATCTGTAGCTTTTTTTAAAGAAGTACTAAATGCCAGCGAACAAGACCAGTTCGTATTAAAGAACAAAAGAGAACAAAAGAACGGTTCATATACTGAGCACTACAAACAGTTTTACCAGGGGGTTGAAGTAGATGGCGGTATTTTTATTTTGCAGTTTAAAAATGGAAAACTCAATAAAGCCAACGGACATTACATCGATACAGATGGTATTGATCCTTTGCCAAAACTGACACCTGATGATGCGGCTAAATCTTATGCTGCCTATTTACAAATTCCGGATGTATCGGCCCTAAAATTTCTTCACGATTTGGTAATTGTAGAAATAGAAACAATTTCGGGAACTGACACTGCATACAATGCGAACCTTTGCTATAAGATTGATTTGTTAAACAGTCCTTCCAGTAAGGGGGAAACCGGTTATGTTGATGCCCATTCCGGGAAAATATTAAAGACACAAAAGAACTGGTTTAACTCTTCGGCAACAGGAACGTTCGCGACCTTGTACAGTGGTACCAAAAACGCGGGGACTCAATACTACGGTGGCGTTTATAATTTAATTGATTCAAGCCGGAATGCGATTATCAATACCTGGGACATGGATAATGCATATTTCGATACCTATTCAACTAATGCCGATGAATTTACCGACAATGATAATAACTGGACACAGCAGGAACACTCGGCAAATAATGATCAAATGGCGTTAGACATACATTGGGCATTACAGGAAATCTATGACTATTTTGATGTAGAACATCGTCTTCAAAGCTTCAATGACAGTAATCACATGATTGATGCTTTTGTCCATGTTGAATTCGAGGGCAATGATAGAGATAATGCTAGATTTCAATGGTTCCCTAATGGCGATCAGGTATTTTTCTTTGGCGATGGTCAGACGATTTTTAAACCTATAGGAGCTCTGGATGCCGTTGCCCATGAGTTTTCTCATGCTATAACCCATAATCACACGGGGTGGGCTAACTTAACAACGGTTCGGCGTGCCATACACGAAGGCTTTAGCGATATATGGGGCGTGGTAGTCGAAAATGAAGTAGCCCCTGAAAAGGATCACTGGAAAATAGGAGAAGAAGTGATTGATGTAACTGGTGATGATTGTTTAAGGAATATCCAATACCCGGAATCATCTACTTCCTACACCCAAATAGCTGATTGTTTCGGTGATACCAGGTACAATGATGGTGGAAATGATGAAGCTTATGAGAAGAGTGGTGTTTTGTCGTATTGGTTTTATCTTCTATCAGAAGGCGGTACAGGAATAAATGACAATAACGACGAATATACAGTATATGAGCTTGGATTAGATATTGCTGCAGAAATTGTTTTTGACGGACAAACAACCGAATTTGCCTCTGTGTCAAGTTACGCAGATGCAAGGGATGCCATGATAGATGCCGCTGATGATATCTTTGGAGCCAATTCATTCCATTCGCTACAGGTAGCCAATGCCTGGTATGCTGTAGGCGTAGGCAGCAACCCGGAACAGCCCACCATTTCAGGCCCAAGCGTGGTTTGTTATTCCGCTTCAACGTTTACCGCAAACAATCCCCCAAATGGATCAAGCATTAAGTGGGTGACAAGTTCAAATCTTTCTATCCAAACCGGGGGAACAACTGCAACACCAACTATCCGTGCAAAATATTCTTCTTCGCAAGGTGAAGGTTGGGTTCAGGTGAATTTTATTTCAAACGGATACGAAACGCCCGGGCCAAGGCAGAATGTTTGGGTAGGCATCCCAACCAATGATAATATTGAATTTGGGGTATTTCAACAACCTCCTCCAAATGATCAAGTGCCCATTTTACATGGAGCCTATATTGGAGTAGGGTCAAACACGGATGCAATGAGTCAGGGAGTTACAGGTTATATTTGGGATTTTATGTCGTGGTCTCCATATATTGCAGGTTACCAAGAGTATATGGGTTATGACAATGGTTCGGCACTCATTTACTTAACCACGAGCGCACCTTCGCAACAAATAGTTCGGGTTAGCGCCGCTAATACCTGCGGAAGCGATGATTTAATGGGAAAGGCAAAAATGTTTTATGCCGTTGACCCTTTTAAGCTGCTTTTTTCACCCAACCCCGCCACTGGCGAAACAACTCTCACCATCGAAACCAATTCTTCAGAAAAAACTTTTGATGAAACTGGCCAATGGGATTTGGAGGTGTATTCGGAATTGCAACAGTTAAAAGCGAAACAAACCAACCTGCGCGGGCAAAGCGCCAAAATACAAACCGCAGGCTGGAAAGAAGGCGTTTACCTGGTGCGGGTAAACTACAACGGTGAAATTTTAACCGGGAAGCTGGTGGTGAAAAGATAACGGTTTATGTTTGCTATAAAAAACGAAAACCGAATGAACCCAAAGCCAAAAAATAATAGTACCCACGCAACCTTTTTAAAACGAACAACATCTACCCTGCAAAACCATTTTAAAAACCAATAAAAATGAAACATGGACCGTAAACAAACCCAAAGAATGACCCGGCAGCAACAAAGTTGTTTCGCCCGGCGCCTTAAACACAAACCGCTCCAAATGTTCTCATGCATGGTAACTTGTGATTACCTTGAATACGAAGAAATGGTTGAAAACATGATTAGCTAATAAATCACAGTTGAAAATTAATAGTTAAAACTATGAAAATCAACAAAAATATTTTTTTACACCAACTAGTAATTTTTTTGCTTTTTTTATTTATTTCGTGTGAAAATAATGAGTCAGAAACAGAAGGGTGCCCTATGTTTGATATAGTCCCTTCATCTCCTTATAATGATCCAATCTGGCATCCATCCGGTGAAATCATTGGATTCAACCATATTCCCATTAAAGAAATACATTATACTTATGGTTTCGATTGTCCTCACCAGGCAACCTATATTTACGACAAAGATTCCGCTGGTTTCTGGTTAATCAATGCTGATGGCACAAACCAGCGAAGGGTTCTTTCATATACACTTACAACGCCGGCTTGGAGTTCTAACGGCGACTGGATTGCATTTTCACAAGGGGCGCAAATCTTTAAAATGCCATTTGACGGAAACCAGTTTGATACTACGGCCATTGAACAATTGACATTTGAAGGGCGCAACTTTTTTCCAACATGGAGCCCCGATGGGGAATGGATTGCTTACGATTCAGATGTGGATAGCCCAACTGGTTTAAAGTTTATTTGGAAAATGAAAAGTAACGGTCTCTCAAAAAAAAGAATTGCTTTTACGCCAAATGATGGTGAAACCCGTATGCCTTTTTGGGGAAATGATTTTAAGATTGTGCATATTAGATACGTTGGCATTGGTTCATCCGAAATATTCGAGATGGATTCATCCGGCAATAATATAATACGAATAACCGAGAATGAAGACATGGACCAATATCCTAAATATTCCCCTCATGATAAATTTATATGCTATATATCTCAGTCACAATCCTCGGACGGCACACAATTATGGAGGTTCGATAATAAAGAAAATGAATTCAAACAGCTCACAACGTCAGGAGCACTTAACTTTTCCTGGTCCCCAGGAGGGAAGATTGTTTATCTAAAATTTGATTACAGCCGTATTGATGAAACAAAAGGGACTTTGTGGGTAATGGATGCCGATAGGAATAATAAACAACAACTTACATATAACAACTTCCAAATAATCCAATAATCATTAACCATTAAAAATTATGAACTTCAAAAAATTTACTTTAGTCTTTTGTGTAACAATTTGGTCGCTGACCGGATATTCACAGCGAAACCCTGATAATGAAATTCTTGTTTTTTTTTCTGAAGGAATAACTCAAAAAGTTGAAAAAGTCAATGGCGCATCTGTTAAAACTTTAAACTTTAGCAAAGCAGAACTTAAACGGTCATTAAATGCAGTTGGAATACCAGATTCATTGATGGAATTTGCACTGCCTGATTTTAAAAGGGAAGATACCCTAAAAATTTTATCAGGCGGAAAGGAAATAAAACAGCCGGACATGTCAAAATTAATCCGGGTTACAGTTTCAAAAGATAGAAACCGAAAAGATATGACTGAATACCTGAACAGCCTGCCCGAAGTTTTGTATGCCGAACCTAACGGAAGAATTAAGCCTGATGTTATCCCAACAGATACGCGTTTTGGTGAACAATGGGGGTTAAGAAATACAATTAACACAGGTGCAGATATTCACGCAGTGGCTGCATGGGATATCTATACTGGAAATTCAAATAACATTATTGCAATAATTGATGGTGGTACTCAAACAACTCACGAAGATCTTAACAGTAAAATAGCAGGAGGTGATACAGGTTATGGATGGGATGGACATGGAATTCATGTATCCGGGATTGCCGCTGCAGAATCAAATAATGCGCAGGGCATTTCGGGTGTTGACTGGAATGCCCGTATCCACCCTCAAAAAATTGATAATCTTTCTGATGATGCTGATGCATACCAGGCTATTGTAGATGCTGTAAATTATAGTACCAATGTCCGGGTATTGAATAGTAGTTGGGGGCTTATATATGAAGATGGAGATCCAGGCAGGTATTCTTCAACGGTACGACAGGCTTTTGCTTATGCATACAAAGCCAACAGGACCTCGGTGGCTTCAATGGGTAACCACCAACAAACTGATCCAGGTGTAGTTAATTATCCGGGAGGTTTTGATAATGTTATTGCCGTTGGAGCAACTGATAATGCCGACGTAATTGCCAACTTTTCAGTCCAAAACAATCATATTGATGTGTGTGCACCAGGTGTTGATATTTTATCAACGGTAAATGGAGGATATGATTATATGTCAGGGACTTCAATGGCAACTCCGCATGTCTCCGGGGTCGCATCATTGTTAAAAGGGTACAACCCTAACCTTGCCAACGATGATATTGAAAATATTATCCAATTAAGCGCCGATGATAGAGGAGCTACTGGATTTGATAATGCATATGGTTATGGCCGGTTAAATGCCGAGCGTGCTTTAAATTTTTTGCAGGAGCCTTATGCTTTACGGCAATGGACAGCTACATCGGGAAGTTCTGTTGGTTCCACAGGTACATTCCAGATGGTAATAATGGGGGCTTCCGGCCTCGCTTCAGCTACTTATATCGTAAAAAGACATGAAGTGCAAAAGACAGTTACATTTCCCGAAAATTTTTTGCATATAGAAGGTGTATGGACAAGGGGCGCTTTTACAACGGGCTGGAACCTTGCAAACCCTAATTTCGGTGAAGGTTTTTGTGAAATAGTTCCGGGGACCTTAACAGAAACAGAGGTAACTTTACGTACCTATGTCTATGAAGTATGGAACATATTGGGCAGTTCCCTGGGGTACTATCCTTCATCCCCTGCCAATGTAACTTTTACCTATACAGTTTTAGGTGTTCCATTGCCCACAATCTCCGGCCCATCTGTTGTTTGCGATCAAGGCACTTACACCATCAGCAACCCGCCCAAAGACACATCCATTACCTGGGCAAGTAGCAGTAGCTTATTGTTTTCGCTGGTTTCAGGCCAGGGGACCACATCGGCAACATTTGAGAAAAATATGTCATTGCCAGGCACTAAGGTACATGTAACTGCAACTTGAATTCCAAAACAGAAAATTCGGGGGTAAAAACTTCCTCAGGAGAATTAATGGAAAAAATTGGTACTTATGATTTGCAAATCTGGAACGAATTCAGCGGATTGGTAAAAACAGTGGAAAGCGACATGGTTTCCTGCCAGATACCGGTAAGTGGTTTGCCGGAAGGATTATACTTTGTGCATCTGGTGATTGACGGAAAAACAGTTTGCAGGGAAAAATTACAGATAACAAAATGACCAACACATCCGCAAATAAAATCCTGGCCTTTGCCCAACTGCCCGGCCCGCCCCACCCGGAAACCTTTTACAAAGTTCGAGCGTTGGAAAAGTTAATTCAATGTCGTTTAGTTAACAGTTTTCAGTTGCAGTGGTTGGGGCTGTAACAGCTTCTGTAAAATTTGCTTTTGTATTCTCTTGCCGCGAATACAAATCGATAGCTACAATCATGGCTGTAAAGCCCCAAAACGGAGCAGAAAGCTTGTCGGTATCGAGAAAATTGTTCAAAAAGCCGTGTACATAGTAAGTAACCAGTCCGATAATGGCAGCAAGCACAATGCCTTTTAGCCGGCTGTCGGTTAGCCTGCTCCAGGTGTGAACTGCTGTGTACATTACGGTGCCAATAATCAGCAGGAAAGTAAGCAGCCCCAAAACACCCGATTCCGAAAGCGGGCCCAGGTATTCGCTGTGGGCATTTCCGCCGTCGCCGGCATTGGTGCTGATGATGGTGCGGTCTTTTTTCAATTGGTATTTTGCATACTGAAACATGTAGGTGCCCGGCCCGTAACCAAAAACCGGCCTTTCTTTAAACATGCTTATGGCACAATTCCAACGGTTGATACGCTCCAGATTCGAAGCATCCGTGGAAATGTTGGTCATCGAAGAAAAATGCTCCGTCAGGTTCGATGACGATTCGTCGGAATTACGCTCCAGGTACATCACAATGTTGTGCTGAAACGAAAAAACAAGCGTAAAAAAAACGATTACCGCAATAAGAATAGGCTGAAAACGGATTTTCAATTTGATGATACCCCAAACACCAAGCGCAGCAATCATACTGAGCCAGGCCGCCCGGCTGTACGACAAAACAAAGGCCACGAACAGAATGCCCAAAATAACCCGGGCAAACATCCTGATATTCCGCGAATAGCTCCGGTTTATGGCAAACAGAACGGCAAATGGCAGGTACATGGCTATGGCGGCTCCGTAAGAAGTATGGTCGTTATAAAAAGGAGTTACCACATAATGGGCCGCCTGCTTGTCGAGCAACCCGTATCCCCAGTGGCGCGAAATGGCATAAAAAATGACAATGAGAAATGAAATCATATAAAGCCACACGTATTGCTCCATTTTTTTGCCGCCGGAAAAAATTTTGGCCGTTAACAGGTAAAAAGCCACCAAAAACCAGATGCGGGCCAGCAAAAATTTAAACGAAACCAAAGGCATGGAGCTGGTGAAACTGGTTAAAAAAATCCAGAACAGGTTGAGGTAAATAGCCAGTGAAACGGGATGAAGCAGAATTTTTTTATCGAACCTGCGCTCATGAATCACTTTAAGAAGAAACAGAATTAATATCCCGAAAAGAAGCGGTTCGGTAGGCAGGTACATATCGAAACCAAAACCCGGCATCAGGCGGCTGAGTTCTACCGACAAGGGAGAAAAAAACACCACGGCAAAAATCAGCTTGTCGGATGAAAAAATAACCAGAAGAGCTACGGCGAGCAAAACAGGAAGAGCTGCTGCTGCCAGGGTGTCTCTGGTTACAACAAGCCAGATATTCAACAAAATGAAACTTATTGAAATCAGATAAAAGAGGGAAATTTTTATGGTGTTGTTGCGAATCACCCGTCAATCGTTTTTCCGGTAATCGAGAATGAGAAAAACCAGCAACGCAAGAAAAACGGCCGCCATGGTTGAAAATGCCACAATGATCCAGCGCACCGGATACGATTTTTTGTCGGCCGGTATGGGCGACTCAACAACATGGCTGTAGGTAATCTTCTTGCCGGCTTCCAGTAATTGTACCTGTTTAACCGTTTGCAAAGAATCAATCAATCTGGTGTCCCTGTTAAATTTTTTTTCCAGAATTGAGATTTGAGCGCCATAATCAATAAAATTATCCAGTAACTCTTTAATCTGCTGTGTACTGGCATTTTCGCCACGATTCCCGGAAAGTGCATTCATGTACCCTTCGGTAACCCGCTCCAGTTGTGTGGGCACACTTATAATTCCGGTTTTGTTACGCAGTTGCTGAAGCAAATCGGTTACCGAGTCGAGTTCTGCCGACTTTTCATGGATAAATTTTTCAGTAATTTCTACAACCTCCAGGTGTTTTACGGCGTGCATTTTCCCAAGTTTCCGATTGAAAAATACAATTAAAGAATCGCACATATCGCTTGCCCGCTGCGGATCATAATCCATTACTGCAATTTCAACCGTTTCAAATTTTGTTTTGCCTGCGGTTACATTTTTGTTGTACGTATCGAACATGTATGTAAGGTATTGCGGATCGTTGCGATCAATATTATAAGCTTCGCTCAGATTGAAAACATCGAACATTTTCAGCTTTATGTCCCTCGAATTTATAATTTCAAGCACCTGTTCCGATTCCGATTCTTCACTAAACAGCGCAACATTGTTTGTTGGGTAAACACGCGCAGTTGATTTAAATTTCGGTTTGATGAATGCCGGGCCCGAAAAAATGGCTGAAAGCAACACGGCAATGGCTCCAACAGCGATAAAATGAAACTTTCGCCTCCAAATTACCTGGAGGATGCGTTGATTGTCAAAAAAATCATTCATAAATGTGGTATAATTTGATAGCAATTATGCAACGTAAAGGTTGTGTTTTTAGTATTGAGCCGCATCGAATTTGGCTTAATTTTAGCCGGCAATAATCAGGAAATAGTTCTTTTTTCCTTTTTGGGCCAGAATGTATTTTCCGCCAATGAGAAAATGGCTGTCGATAACCATGTCTTCGTTACCAATCTTCACCTGATTGATGCTCAGTCCGTTGCCTTTGATGGTTCTGCGCAGTTCGCCTTTCGACGGGAAAATTTCGGTTTTTTCAGTCAGTAAATCCACAATGTTAATTCCCTGTTCCAGTTCGGTTTTTGATACCTGGAATTGCGGAACGCCTTCAAACACCGAAAGGAAGGTTTTTTCGCCGAGTTTACGCAACTGTTCGGCTGTGCCTTTCCCGAAAAGAATTTGCGAAGCTTCCACCGCCATTTCGTAATCTTCTTTCGAATGTACCATAACGGTCACTTCTTCGGCCAGCCTTTTCTGAAGTACACGGGCATGGGGCGCTGTTTTGTGTTCGGCCACCAGTGCATCGATCTCTTCTTTGGGAAGCGCCGTAAAAATTTTTATGTATCGTTCGGCATCCTCGTCCGAAGCATTCAGCCAGAACTGGTAAAACTGGTAGGGCGTGGTTCGCTCGGGGTCGAGCCACACGTTCCCCTGTTCGGTTTTGCCAAACTTGGTGCCATCGGCTTTGGTAATCAGCGGAACGGTAAGGGCAAACGCTTCGCCGCTCACTTTCCGGCGGATGAGTTCGGTGCCAGTGGTAATGTTTCCCCACTGGTCGGAACCGCCCATCTGCAGTTTGCAGTTCATGTTCTGGTAGAGCCACAAAAAGTCGTAACCCTGCACCAACTGGTAGGTAAACTCGGTAAACGACATGCCCTCTTTCGATTCGGCGCTGAGCCGTTTTTTTACCGAATCTTTGGCCATCATGTAGTTTACGGTGATGTGTTTTCCAATGTCGCGGATGAAATCCAGGAAAGAAATTTCCTTCATCCAGTCGTAGTTGTTAACCAGCACGGCGGCGTTGGGCGCATCGGTTTCAAAATCGAGAAAATTGGCCAGTTGTTTTTTAATGCACTCCTGGTTGTGCCGGAGGGTGGGTTCGTCGAGCAGGTTGCGCTCTTCCGATTTTCCCGAGGGGTCGCCAATCATGCCGGTGGCGCCGCCAATTAATGCGATGGGTTTGTGCCCTGCCAGTTGAAAATGTTTCAGCAGCATAACACCTACCAGGTGGCCAATATGCAGCGAATCGGCAGTGGGGTCGATTCCCAGGTAAGCCGAAGTAAGTTCCTTATCCAGCTGTTCTTCCGTTCCGGGCATTACATCGTGCACCATGCCCCGCCATTTAAGTTCATCTACAAAATTCATTTTAAACCGTTTTTAGTGTCTGTAAAAAGCCAGACCAAAATGTGGCGCAAAGATAAAAAATGCCGGGTTTATCAGGCGCACGGGTTCGATATTTTTTAATGTTTTTAGAATCAGGTATTTAAATTTCATTTTTCCATCCGGCTTTTATTTAGTTCTATTCCAAATAACTGCCGGGTTAAAAACTTTTTTCATTTTCAGGGTTACCTTTTTCCTCTTTCCGGAATATATTTAGAAGAAGACGATTTGTATGCTGAACTCAATATTTTTGATTGAGTGTTGATCGTTCCCGAGCCTTTTAGGCCCAGAAATAATTTGTCAGACAAAAAAACAAGGGGATGTTTTTATGCATCCCCCTGAATATAATTGATTTATTAACGGGCAAGAGGGCCCTCACCCAAATGCCCATAAAACGTTTCAAAACTATGAAAAATTTTTCAATTTTCTTTGTGCTGGGCATATTCGCCTGCACAATCAGCGGTTTTTCACAGATTAAAGTGAGCAGTACCGGCAAGGTCGGTATCAACAACACCAACCCAACCTACCAGTTAGATGTATCCGGGACAATGCGCATCAACGATTCGGGCGGCGCACTGATTTACCAGTACGGTGAATTTTATCCCAATTCGGGCTGGAGTTCACTGGGTAACAGTGGTTACATGTGGGATGAGCTTTATGCCTACCAGGGCTATTTTTACTATTGCGATGTGTATTATTCTGATGCCAGCCTGAAAACGGATGTTCAAAACCTGGCGTTGGCCGGTGACCGGCTGAAAGGACTCAGGCCCGTTACCTACAAAATGAACCTGCCGGTAAAACCGGGCCGCGAAGCAGAAGGAAAAACCGATATGGCGCAGATGGGATTTATTGCGCAGGAAGTTCAGGAAATTTTCCCGGAGATTGTGGCGGCAGATAAAAACGGTGTATTGGGCATCCGCTATACCGAGCTCATCCCTGTGCTGGTAAAAGCGTTCCAGGAGCAACAGGCCGAAATCGACGAACTGAAGGCGCGCATCGAGAAACTGGAGGCAGCCGGTAAATAGGGGGAGGGATGAGTGATGAAACGCAAGGTTTTTTTACCGGTTTTGCTGCTGGTATTGACGCTGGCAGCTTCGTTGCCCGCTTTGGCGCAAACGAAAGTTTTTGAATACGACTACGACGCTTCGGGAAACCGCGAGCGAAGAGAATTTATCCAGTTGAAAAGCGCTACCGTTCCGGGCGGGACAGGCCTTAGCGAACAACAGGAAATACTGGAAGATGCGCTGGATGGGCACGAGATAAAAATCTATCCCAATCCAACCAAAGGAAAGATAACGGTAAGCATTGCAGGGCTGGAAAAAGAACCGGCCCGGGTGCTGGTATTCAGCCCGCAGGGCAGGTTAATTGCCAACAAAAAGTTCACAGGCCCTGAAAATACGGTGGACCTTTCCGCGCAACCTGCCGGAATGTACCTGATGAAGATTATGGTAGGCGAACTCAGTACCGACTGGAAAATTGTGAAGGACTGATCCCCAGGCAGGTATTGAGCAGGTGGACTTTAAGCCACCAGCTCAACCTCGGAGCGTTCACCTGCTGACTTTGAGGTCAGCTGGTGAATAGCAAATGAGTCATACCAACTTCAACAATCGTTTAATTTTAAAAATTGCGACACCATGAAAAAAATATATACAACAATCATTCTTGTATGGATGGGCTGTTCCTTTATTACGGCGCAGGAGTTCGACATTGTGCTTACCTCCCCCGAAGCGGGAACCAAAACCCACCAGGCCCGCAACAGCATCACCTTCGGGCCGAATTACTCCTACACGCCGAGCGGCGGCACGATGACGGCAGAAATCGTGAACCCGGTGGTTGCCGGGAATGTTTCCTATAACTATACCATTGTGAACCCGGAAACCAGGTCGCTTAACACTTCTTACTCCGTTGGGACTACCAGCGGTTCGTTCAATGTGAATGCTTTGGGCGGGGCCACCTACACCATCCCCATCGATGTGGCGCCGGGCGTGGCAGGCCTGCAACCAAACCTTGCCCTGACTTACAACAGCCTCGGCGGGACGGGCGTGGCCGGTTACGGCTGGAACATAAACGGCATTTCGGCGATTACCCGCAGCCCGCAAACCTATTACCACGACGGGCAGTCCGTGGGGGTGGATTTGACCACCACCGACCGGTTCAGCCTCGACGGGCAACGCCTGGTTTGCATTTCGGGCAGCTATGGGGAAAATGGTTCGGTTTACCGCACCGAGCATGATATTTTCAGCAAGGTAACCTGCTATACCGGCAGCAACGGGCCCGACCGTTTCGAGGTGAAAACCAAAAGCGGGCTTACCTGCCAGTATGGCTACGACAACGATGCCGACCAGACCATCGACGGGCACAACGAAACCGTAAGCTGGTACGTGAACAAAATAACCGATGTATATGGCAATGAAATGGAATTTGCCTATATAAAAGACGGCGGGCACAACTACCTGGCTGAAATTACCTACGGTCCCAACACCGTTACCTTCTTTTACAAACAGCGGAGCGATATCACCACCTCGTACCTGAAGGGCTCCATGCTGGAGCAGCGGCTGATACTGGAAAAAATAGAGGTAAAATACAACGCAAACGTGGTAAAAAAGTACGAATTCAAGTACAATTATCCCACTTCAAATTATACCCGCCACTCGGTTTTGAACGAGGTTATCGAATACGGCATCGGCAGCAGCCGGATGAACTCCACGGTGTTTAGTTATCAGAATCCGGACAACGTTGCTTTTACCCAAACAACCTATAATACCAGTCATAACTACATCAGCTACAAGTCAAGACTTACCTGTGGTGATTTTGATGGTGATGGATTAGAGGATATATTTACAATGAGGAGTGCTGATGGAAGTTATAGTGGTTGGAAACTTCATTTAAATAATGGAAACGATTATTTCACTACTCATTCTGGTGATTTTTCTATAGATGAAGATAAAATTGTTCATGTTACGCCGATGGATTTAAACGGAGATGGTAAAGATGACTTAATAATAGCATTTTATAATGTTATACCCTTTCAAATATATGATTTTTTTATTCCGTATGTAACTTTTTATTATGCAATAAGTTCAGGTAATTCTTTTTCAGAAGCACAGTATATTGATTATAAAATTAACGCAAATGTATTTTCAGATTTGGCTTCACCAAACAAAATAAGTGGGGATTTTAATGGCGATGGGATTGAAGACTGTTGTATTATTGATGAATTTGGAGAATGCGAAATATATTCATTTGCAAATACATCTGGCGAATTAACAAATAATTTTACAATTAGGTACACCCATGATTTTGGGGCATTCAGCGATAGCGATAAAATCTTTGTATCCGACTTCAATGGAGATGGCAAAACCGACATTTGGATTTCAAATGCAGATGGGTTAAAAATTTATTCTTTGATTGATGGCTTATTTACAGAGGTTTACAGTTCAACTATTCCCAAAAAGAATCATCACTTTAAATTAGGTGATTTTAATGGCGACGGAAAAACAGATATGTTTATTTACGGGTATGACAACTACGACTGGTCTGACTGGCAAATGCGCCTTTCTACCGGGACCGGTTTTGCAATCAATTACATCCCGAAGAAGAAAAACAACCTGAAAAACGACATAGTGAGAGTGGGTGATTTTAACGGCGATGGTTGCAGCGACCTTATGGTATGGAATGCAAATGATGTTTGGACCGGACGTTATTATTATATTTCAAAAAATCAAGGAACAGACCTCTACTCACATTTTGAGTCAACAGTTTATCCCTATCCTGAATGGGACTATTATATAGCCGATTTTGATGGAGATGGGCGTGATGATTATTTGTGCACAGCGGGTGAATATAGTTGGAATGGTTATCAAATCTTTAAATCGGGTAGCAAAAACCGAATCATAATGGAAAAATTTACGAACGGGTTAAATGCTTATTCAAAAATAAACTATACCAGCTTGTCTCAGGCAAGCAGTTCGGTTTATACCAAGGGAACGGGAGCATCCTTTCCGGTATTCGATTACCAGGGTGCGCTGCCCGTGGTGTCATCTGTGCTTTCCGACAACGGCCGGGGTAGCCAGAATACCACAAACTATACTTATGAGGGAGCCAAAATACACCGGCAGGGCAAAGGCTTTCTGTGTTACGCCCAAACTGAAGTAACAGATGTTGCCAATGATTTTAAAACCAAAAATAATTACGGGTATAATACATCACACTATTATCCGGAATTGTTATCAGTGAAACAATACGCCGATGGTGACAGTATCCAATCTGTTTACCATAGCTGGGATGAAGACATTACTGCTACAGGAATATATGAGATCCATCCTGTATTTCCGTACATTCTCGAATCAGAAAAAAACAATATCCTGACAGGGCATTCCACTACGACGTCTTATGATTATGGAGCATATGGAAACCTGGAGGAAGTGGCCGTCGAATACGATAACGGGGTAACCGAAACCACTACCAACGTATATGACAACAACACCACCAACTGGTGGCTGGGCAGGCTCACGAGCTCAACAGCAGAATACGCCAAAAGCGGGGAGCCCACCATAAGCAATACCGTAACATACACCTATTCTACCGACGGCAAACTGAAGCCCGATTTTATCAAATACTACGAAGGCACCGGCCTCTATTACTACAAAAACCACGACTACAACAGCAACGGCACCCTGGAACAACTTTATGTATATGCGCCGTCTGTGGGAGGCCGTTATACCAATTACACCTACGAGGGCAACGGGGTAAGGGTGAAGACGGTGAACGACCCGCTTGGCCACGAAACCGAAATGGAATACGACCCTTATGGAAGGCTCTCTTCCGAAGAAGATTACCTCGGCAACGTAACTTCGTACACTTACGACAACCTGGGAAGGATTACGACCGAAACCCAACCCGACGGTTTTATCACTACTACCACTTACAATTGGGGGCTGAGTGATTTTACAAATTCCTGTTACTCCGTGCAGCAGGATGGTAACGACGGTTCAGTAACCAAAACCTGGTACGACGAACTGGCACGCGAGATACGCAACGATGTAAAAGGGTTCAGCGGCTCCTATATTTACACCGCTACCGATTACAACTCCAAAGGCCAGGTTTATCGTATTTCGGAACCTTCCACCTCTACCTCGCCTTCGCAGTGGAATACCCATAGTTACGACTCCTACGGACGTATTACGGGCATTACCCGGCCATCGGGAAGAAATACTACTTACGTGTATGGTGTCGGTAACAGCCGCGTTACCGAAACCACCGGCGGAAAAAGCAGTTGGAAAGAGACCGACAGCCAGGGTCTGGTAACACAGGCGCACGACAACGGCGGCGACATCCTTTATACGTATTTTCCCGACGGGAAGGTAAAAACCATTATGGCGCCCGGCGGTGCGGTGACCACCATGGAGTACAACGATGCGGCGCGCAACCAGACCAAACTCATTGACCCCAGCGCCGGTACCATGGAATATACGTACAATGCGTTCGGGCAACTGAAAACCCAAAAGAACGCCCGCAACCAAACCACCACGTATGATTATCATGCCGATGGGAGGATTAGCTCGGTAGAGCGGCTTTCGGGCGAAGGGACCGATGTTTACGCTTACAATACCGATGAACAATTAACAGGCATCAGTAATTCAACAACCAATGTAAGCCGGAATTTTCGTTATGATACCCACGGAAGAATTGATTCTATTGCGGAGACTATCCCCGGATCTTCAACTTTTTCCACTACCTTTGACTATGATGAATTGGGAAGACTAATTGAGAGGACCCATCCTTCAGGGATTGTGGAAACCAATAACTACAACAGCAACGGTTACCTGGCTTCCATCTCAATGGATGGGTCAACAGTGTGGACAATAACAGGTATGAACGAACGACAACAAATAACAGCAACGTCATATTTTACCGGGGCACTTAGGTCTGTTTTTGGCTATGACGATTATGGCTATCCTTCCGGCAATACATTAATGTATATTAATACTCCGTGGATACATCACAGTTATTCATTCGACCCTGTAACCGGGAATTTAAACTGGAGAAAAGATAGCCTGGAAGATTTGACGGAAAGCTTTACCTATGATAACCTCGACCGGCTGGAAACCGTTACGGGCCCGCAGAACCTCACAATGGACTACGCGGCCAATGGGAATATCCTGACCAAAAGCGACGTGGGCACAAACACCTTCGAATATAACCATCCCACCATACCTTATGCGCTGACCGATTTGGAAACGGCAAGCGGGTTAGTCCCGGAAGATTTGCAGACCGCTGAATATACTTCGTTTGAACAGGTGAGTACGATTGACGAAGGTGACTACGATGCCGTGTTTACTTATAACAGCGATAACCAGCGCTGTAAAATGGTAGTGAATGAAAACAGTAGTCCCATCGTCACCCGCTGGTATGCCGGCAGCCGTTACATGAAAGAAACGGCTGGAGGAGCTACCAAAGAATATACCTGGATTGGCGGCGATGCTTATTCGGCTCCGCTCGTAGCAATAACTCAGAGTGGCCAAACCAGTACATGCTGGGTTTTCCGCGATTACCTGGGAAATATTATTGGTGCCCAGGTTGGAGGGGCTTTTAGCATTGATTCCTGGGGAAGGCGGAGGAACCCCGATGACTGGAGCTACGACTTAACCGGGGAGCCCGACCTGGTTGCCGGCCGTGGGTTTACCGGCCACGAATGGCTCCCCTGGTTTAACCTGTACAATATGAACGGCAGGTTGTACGACCCGATAGTTGGGAGATTTTTAAGCCCGGATGAAAATGTACAAATGCCTGATTTCAGCCAGAATTTTAACAGGTATAGCTATGCGTTGAATAATCCGTTGAAATATAATGATCCTGACGGGGAGATAATCTTCACACTACTTGCAGCATTAATACCAGGGGCACAGCCTTTATTACCGTATGCCATTGCTGCCGATATTGGCTGGATGACGGATTATGGAATGCAAGTAGCTATGAACTATGCCAACAAACAGGAAGGATGGACAGGGAAAGATATTTGGTTTAAACAAATCGACTGGTTTGACGTGGGAATGTCGGCTGTTGTTAGCGGGGCTACCGGAGGTTATGGCGCCGAGCTAAAGGCGGGTAAAGAACTTGGAAAGTTTGGCACCTGGGTGGTAAAAAACAGTAAATTGATTTATGCAGGCGAAATTATTGCCACTTCGGCAATTGACATTACCGGCGAAGGCTGGCAAAAAGTAGGTATGGACGATTTTGGCAAACGGGTTGCCATTGGCCTTACCATTTACGGGATAAACGATATTGTTGGGGATTATACGAAAAAGTGGGTTAAAAATCCAAGTGGGGAGACTAATTTCGAAGATTACTTAGTCTCTGGTAACGAAATAGATAGGAATGGTTTGACTAGGACTGGCAGGGCTCTTCAGAAACATGGAAGCAGGCCAAACAGCATTTTCCCTAATGTTGCAGGAAAAAATTTAAATATTGAAGGACAAAATATTTTAAATAGTATTTTGAATAGTCCAAATAAGTCAATTATTCCTAACCGGTTTGGAGGTTACGATATTTTTGATCTTTTTACGGGACGAGGTGCTAGGTTTGGTGTTTCGAAAAATTTCATGGGGTTTCTGGAACCATAGATATTTACCATTAATTTTTATAATATGTATAAAATTATAGTCGCAAGTGATGATATTCACGAGAAGGTATTTGTAGAGATGTATTATCATGATAAGTATGTTGCACTTTTGAATCAAGAAAAAGGTATTGATGAAATTGAAATTGAATTTCCTGGGTGTATTAATCTTGATCAGCAACTGATATTGCGGACGATTCCCTTAAAAGAATTTATTAATTTAGTTAATGAAGCTAAACTTAAGTTAGTTAAATCAGTACCCTGATAGCTAAGGAAGTAAAGATTTCTCTTAACTGCTCAAGAAGGTATGGCACATTCAACCTATAAAATGAGAAAGATGAATAATTTTATTAAGCTAATTGAGAAGGAGCTATATTCACACAATACCTTTAGTTTAGAATTTATTCAAAAACAAATTGAACTATTATTTAATCTTATAAAGGAAACTAAAGATATTGATGAGGCAGAAATGATTTTTGGAATTCTGGGGGAAATACAATTTGTGCTTGCAAGAGCTATTTTCAAAGATAAACTGGGAGTGAATCAATTTTTACGACAATTTGTTTATGATTTTGACAGAATTGATGATGGTGAGACTAAAATTCATTTATTTAACAAGATTAAATCATTAGAGTATTAATGGAATTTAAAAGTTAAAGGAGTTCCTTCTTTTTAAGAAGGAATTCCTTTTTTTCGAGTACAAATGACGAAGTCTGCATATCAGGAAAAGAAGTTATGGTTTTAAGGGATGGCAAGTTTGTTGAAAAGCTTAGGATTGACCACGGTACATTTCCGGGCATTGAAGGGCTGAACAGTAGCCATTTTTATCTTAATGGTGGTAAAAAAGCAGCTGGGAAGTAGACATTATACTGGACATGCATTGGATCAGATGCAGGGAAGAGGGGTTACACCTTCAATGGTAGAAGAAGTTATTAACAATTCAATCAAATCCATAGCAGGAAATACTCCTAATACAATAGTCCATTATGGTAGCGGGTTAAAAGTAGTAGTAAATTTATTTGGAGATGTAATAACTGTAATACCTCAATAAATTATGGAAATAATTGGAGATAATTCAAAATTAGAAATTAAAGTAGTAGGTAAAAGTAATGTATCATCTATGAATGAATGGGACAAAAAATGGATACAAGTTCAAATTTATGTCCAGCTAATAGGTTTTAAAGCAAATTTTCGTACAGAACTAATTGAAGATGATTTCAAACAATTTTACTTTTCATTAAAAGAAGTTTTAGATAAAAAGACAGATACATTTGAACTTAAAACTTTAGAAGAATCAATTTACTTGATCGGTAATGTAACATATTTAGGCAAAATAGAATGGGAAGACTTTGTCCAATTTCCTATTGGTAATGGTAACACATTATCATTTAAGTTTGAATCAGATTTTTTTCAAATCGAAAAAATTTGTAGCTCATTAGAACAGGAATTAACAATTTTAAAAGAAAAATAGCCGAACAAAACCGTCCAGAAAAAATTATTAAAGGACGGTTTTGTATTTTTAATAAATACTAATATGAACTTCAATAATTGTAATTGGCACGATTCAATAATTAAAAGGATAGTTATTGATAGAAACAATCCAGGGAAAAATGATTCCATACTGATTGAAATTATTTGGCCTGATGATAATGAAGATACAATTTGTTTTAATGGCGTTTACTGGGCGAACTTTAACATGAATTTTGGAATAGTAAGCCCGGAAAATGTACTAAATGCCTATTTAGCAAGCAATGATGACAAAATAATGGTCGATTTTTTCTTACGATGGAAAGGATTAATAAAAAATGTTGATCTAAATTGCTATGTAATAGAATTGAATTCGACTGGAGGTAGTATTAAAATTATAGCCAAAGAATTTGAAATTTGTTAAAAAAACTGTCAAAATAAATTAAGGAGTTCCATTTTGTTTCCAAGGTGGAACCCTTAATTTTACCAAGAGTTCTTTGAAAAATAAAAAACTGCTGGCAGAAAGTGCACACCTTCTTATCATCCGTAAAAGAATACAGTTTTGACGCCTGTTCGGTGAAACTTGCTTTTTGTAAACGGAGTGGAACAAAAAGCTTAGTTGAACCAATCCCAATGAGCCAGGCGGTTCGGGAGGGAAGAAGGCGCAGCGTCAACGACTGGAACTATACACTCGACGGGAACGACCATCCGCTGTTTGCCGGGCGCGGGTTTACCTCTCACGAATGGCTGCCCTGGTTTAACCTGTATAATATGAACGGCAGGCTGTATGACCCGGTGGTAGGGAGGTTCTTAAGCCCGGATGAAAATGTGCAGATGCCGGATTTCAGCCAGAACTTTAACAGGTACAGTTATGCCCTCAATAATCCTCTAAAATATACTGACCCTGACGGAGAGTTTTTCATAGAAGCAATGATAATAGGTGCTTTCATTAACACTTTTATACAAGGAGCTTCTGGAAATATTAATAGTGCAGATGATTTCTTTTTGTCAATGGGAATTGGAGCGCTTTCCGGTGCAGCAGGTTATGGAGCAGGACAGTTAGTTGCTGGTGCTGTTGGAACGATTGGCTTTGCAGGAGGAGCAATGACTGGAGCGGCAGGAGGTTTTGCAGGAGGTTTTGTCGGAGGGGCTGGAAATGCCTGGGCAGGAGGAGCTTCTTTCGGGCAAGGTCTTGGGCAAGGTTTAATTGGCGGTGGTTTTGGAGCTGCTACTGGAGGTTTAATTGGTGGTATATCCGGAGGTATCACAGCAACTAAACATGGTGGAAAATTTTGGTCAGGAGAAGGGGCTACGTTTGATGCACTTGGAGTTCCAGGAGATGTAATTAAGATTGGAGAAGGAATGGATTATAGCAATGAGTATGCACAAACTTTTTCAAACGAAAATTTTGGAACGAATGTAAAAGGAGTGAATGACTTATATGCTGATGGGACATTGCCTCCTGGTTATTCAACAAAAGGGGATGTCGTTTTAAACGCTTCAGGTAAATCTGTTCGAGGTTCCACAATGTATTTAGGAACAGGAAAAGGCTCTAATGTGTATTTATATAAAGCTGCATTTGCTTCAAAGGAACAGCTCTACTTTACAATGGGACATGAATATCTCCATGCAGGTTATTTCAGTACTGGCTTAATGAATACTAAGAGTCAGCATGCTTCTATTTATAAGTGGGAGGCACAACAAGCAAAGCTTTGGGGTTTTAATGAGACTTATTATAAAAGTCGGTATATTTCTCATAAACCATTTTATAATTCAGCATATGATTATAGTAAATTAGGGTTCTTTCTTTTAAGCATAAAACCATGGTAACCAAAATTAAAAACAACATGATATTAATTGTTTTGCTAAATTTACTTTTTATGAAATGCTCTACTATGGATAAAAGTAATCCAAATACTGTTGCTTTATTGTTTGAGAACTACTCAAAAGAAATGGAGTTACCTACAGAGTTCTTTTCTATTAATACCCATGTAATAACAGATAGTATTTTTTTAGATGAAGAATTATTGTTGCAGCCTAAACAGAGTCAAAAGATTACAGGCAATGTATTTAGTTTTTTATGTGATTTAGACTTAATTAATGGTTGGAATCTTTGGAAAGATGACGATTTAAATCTGTATCCAAATAAAGTTGAAGAATTTGTTGAATTACGAAAGAAGGAATTAAGTTTATTTTGTTTAGGGGAAGTGAGCTTGTCAGAGGAATTTCAAAGCTTTCTGATTTTGTCAATTGATGGAGTTGATAATGAATATAATTTGATTAGAAACCTTTATTTAATGAACGTGAAAAACAATAAATGCGAGTCATTAACTAGAGTGGCTAGTTATACATGTTTTAATGGAGAGTGCAATTATATTTATACAGAGAGGTCAGCGAATAATCTTTTTATACAAAAGGAAGTAGAAGTTAGTTCAAATGTTATTGTAGTCGAGAAATCAGAAAAAGAAACCTCCCGTATAAAATTTATGTACGATAAAAAAGGAATGCTAAAAATGCTTTAGAAATGAAAAGCCTCGGAAAGTTTCGGGGCTTTTTCATATCAACAAACTTTGTAGTTTATTTTTTGCAAAAAAAGTGTCCAACATGGCGAACACGTGCGATTTATCTTCCGGGGAAAGTTTTTCCAGTTGCTTCATGCGTTTTAATGTCCACGCTACCCCTCGTTTGCAACGAGGGGTAAGCTGTTCAGCATTTGCAATGCCAATCAAAAAAGCTGTTTGTAATTTGCTATCAAATGGCTATTTTTAAAACTTAAAAAATGTAAGTTGGCTAATGGAAATACAGCAACAAATAACACTGCAAAACTACTGCCCCCACATGTTTTCTGACAGGTGGGGGGCAGTTTGTGGTGGCGTTGTGCTTACCGTTACCGGCCCGCAGGGCCTTACAATGAACTATGATGCCAACGGCAACATAACCGGCAAAAGCGACCTGGGCACGGCCAACCAGTATATTTATGACAACAGCGCCCGTCCATACCAGCTTACCGGCATCGAAACCAACACCAATCTGGTGCCCGTAACACTGCAGCAAATTACCTACACCTCGTTTGAGCAGCCTTCGGTAATAACCGAAAGCCCCTGCCAGGGCACCTTTAAATATAATACCGAAGGCCAACGGGTTCAAATGGCAGTAACCCATAGCGGAATCGCAATACTTACCCGCTGGTATGCCGGCAGCCGGTACATGAAAGAAAAGGTTGGGACAACGGAAACGCACTACACCTGGCTGGGCGGCGACGCCTACTCCGCCCCGATATTAAGTGTAAAAGTAAATACAGGCACTCCGGTTATTTACTACATTTTACGCGACCATTTGGGGAGCATTACCCATGTAGTGAAGGCATCTGATTTAACGTATAAAGAATACAGTTTTGATGCATGGGGACGCCGGCGCAGCGCCAACGACTGGAACTATACGCTCGATGCCGGCGACCATCCGCTGTTTGCCGGGCGAGGTTTTACCGGGCACGAACATTTGCCGGAGTTCAACCTCATTAACATGAACGGGAGGTTGTACGACCCTGTGCTTGGACGCTTCCTCAGCCCCGACAACTACATACAGATACCGGACAATACGCAGAACTTTAACCGGGATACATACGCCTTGAACAACCCGCTGGTTTACACTGACCCGGATGGAGAATGGTTCTTTAGTTTATTATTTCCACCGGCTGCTCCTGTCTTGATATTTGTAGATGCATTTTTGTGGGGAGCAACCATTGATTACACTTCACAAGTTGTGGACAACATATCCATCCAGAAATCTATGGGACAAAAAATCAACTGGGGGGATGCATTATGGAACCAAATAGATTTTGTTGATGCAGGGGTATCAGGTTTAACCGATGCAGCAACTTTGGGGATAGGTAAAATTACCAAACTACCCAAGTATGCTAAGGTTGGACTGAAAGCCGCTACCATATTTGGCTCAAATACAGTAAAAGCCCATGTTGATTATGAACCAGGGACAGGTTGGAACACATCAAAATCGAGAGATGAAATAAATGCAGAGCTGTGGGCAAGCAACCTAACGTCTTTGACCTTGGGCAAAACTTATGATTTTGGTATTGACAGGCTTTTACCCAAGGAAATTGTTGGGAACATGTTATCAGACAAATTTTCTGAAAGGTTGCAAAACTTCGCTGTTAAAACTTTCGTTTCCCCTGCACTTAACAATTGGAACCGTGCTATCTATAATGATGTTATGAGAGGTAACAACTATTACTATAATAAAGAATTACAACGTTGGGAAAAGCAGAATTACTATGAACCATGGTGGGAGAAATTCAATTATGAAGAAAAGTGGTGGGAACAATACTAAAGCCGAAGTACAACCAAAATTTAAGCATTTTGCCCTGGCAATGCTAATCATATTGTCGGTAGTCTCTCCATTTTTTATTATCGGTGGTAAAAACGCAAAAAAATGGAATGAGTACCTAAAAACGAGCGGTAAAGAAACCATTGCGTTTTATGTTTATCCTGCTGGAAGAATGTCTACGAAAAAATATTATTTTCAATATAAAGTAGACGGTAAGTATTTTACCGCACCACTTTGGAAGCCATTTGAATTACCGCCAGGCTACCCATTTAAGGAGATTCCAATAATGGTACGATATGTAGAAGAGAAACCGGGGCGCAGCATTGTTTTACCGGATAAGGTATTTAACTACAAAGGTTTTGAAATAAATTGGATTACCCATGAAGAAAGCAGGTATTATTATTTGACAATTAAAAAAGCTAACTAACAAAAGCTCCGCTCCCGCTGGCGCGGGTCTGTGACCCGTGTATTGTTTTGCAAAAACAAAATTATTTGCCCGCAAGGGCCAGTGTTAAACCAAAATAACAATTATTATGGCCATTACATTTTCCTACGACAACCTCGACCGGCTAAAAACCGTTACGGGCCCGCAGAACCTTTCGATGGATTACGATTCGAAAGGGAATATTACTGAAAAAAGCGACGTGGGCGATGTGTTCGGATACACCCATCCGACCAAACCTTACGCACTGACGGATTTGGAAACGGCAAGCGGCCTGGTGCCCGTAGAATTACAGGTGGCAACGTACACCTCTTTCGAACAGGTGAGTACCATTGATGAGGGCGACTACCATGCAACTTTCACCTACAACGCCGATGACCAGCGTGCAAAGATGCTGGTAACCGACCTGGGCAGCCCTGTTCTCACCCGCTGGTACGTGGGAAGTCGTTACATTAAGGAAACCGAAGGCGCCGTGACCAAAGAGTTTACATGGGTTGGGGGCGATGCTTACTCGGCCCCGGCAGTGGCAGTAAAACAAGGGGCCAACACCACCTGGTATTACCTGCTGCGCGATTACCTCGGCAACATTACCCATGTGGTAAATACCTCGAATACGGTAACTGCCGAATACAGCTATGATGCCTGGGGAAGGCGGCGCGACCCTGACGACTGGGGAAGTTACGATGTTTCAGGCGAACCGGCCCTGTTTGCCGGGCGTGGTTTTACCGGCCACGAATGGCTGCCCTGGTTTAACCTTTACAACATGAACGGCCGGTTATATGACCCGGTGGTAGGCCGTTTCCTCAGCGCGGACAACTATGTGCAGATGCCAGGGTTTACGCAGAGTTTTAACCGGTATTCGTATTGTTTGAATAACCCGCTGAAATATACGGATCCAGATGGAGAATTCTTTTTAGGTACAATAATAACTTTTGTTAGTGATTTAGTTAAAACAGCCTTTTTTAAAGGAGGCTTAGACCCAACCAGCAGTAATGCAAGGCAAAATGCCTGGAGGGAGTTTGACCCAACAGCCCCATGGTCTAAAACAAACAAGGCTTTTAAAATTGACATGGGCGGTTTTGCTACAGACCCCAACAGAACTATAGTGGGTCAGGGAATACAATTGTTATCAAGATGGACATGGGAATTGCCACAAACTGCGACGGGCAAGTTGTTCTCACATACAAGGAATTTTTTTGGAGGAGTAGATAATGTGGACTACTACGGCGGAGCTACCTTGGTTAATAAAAATGATAACTCAAGGGAAAGGTGGGGGCTTACTTTAGGACCCTATATAAACTCTAAAAATTTGGTTGCTGATCCTTACACAGATGATGTATTTAGACATGAATACGGCCATACGCTACAAAGCCGTTTAGTTGGGCCTTTGTATCTCACAAGTGTTGGACTACCAAGTCTAGTTGGAGCATTTTTAGATTATAATGTAGGTATAAATGATCATGACAGGGAGTGGTACGAAACGCAAGCAAACCGGATGGCAGAACGATATTTTAGCAACCACGACCCTGGTGCTTTAGCGACCTTAAATTGGGATAATAACAGTTACCCAAGAAAGTACAGTCCTACTTGGTACTGGATTTTTTCACATCCACATTTACCATTTGCATGGTGGTTGTTTTTTTAATCTATTAATATTAAAATTATGAAGATGAATATTTTTGTTATACTATCGATAATTCTTTGTAGTGCCAGTTGCGAAAAACTGGTTGACCATGTGTATAGTATTAAAATTCAAAATAATTATAGTGATACCATACAATTTTACGAAAGTTATATTTATCCTGATACAGCAATAGATGTAACAAAACCAAGATTAAAAATGGTATTCCCTTCGAAATACAGTTTTTTGGATAGTAAAAAAGACTGGGATGAAGTTTTAGTACCACCTAAAGAAACTATCAGCATATTCATCTTAAGCAAGGATACAATTGATAAATATAGTTGGGATGAAATCAGGATTGATTATAACATTCTAAAACGGTATGATTTGAGTTTGGAGGATTTACAGCGAATGAATTGGACGATTTCTTATCCATAGAAAAAGTGGAATTAATTGATAAGTTGCTCCTTCAAAGCACAATGTAAAAAACAACAGAAAATAAGCTGTCCTGCAACAGCCGGTTAGCTTATTTAAAACCAATTGTACAACAAATAAATAACTTTTAAAATCAACTTCAATGAAAAAGAACCTGAAAATCAGCTTTGTTTTGTTTATTTTGACGGCTTTTGCCACGGTGGCAACAGCCCAGACTGGAAAAGGCAATTTCCTTTTAGGCGGTAGCAGCAGCCTGGATTTTGCATCGCTTTCGGTAAAACTGGAAAACGATAACACCAGCGAAGATGTTGGTAAAATGTCGAACCTGGAATTTACCCCGGGAGCGGGTTATTTTATTGCCGACAACCTGGCCTTGGAGTGCAGTTCTCGGTGAACAGCGCAAGACAGGAGGAAGACGGAGATAAATATACTGAAACCACGACCATGCTCCTGCCGTTTGTCCGGTTGTACTTCGGTAAAAGCAATGTTAAATCTTTTGTGCAGGCAGGCGTTGGTCCCGGCTGGGAAAAATGGGGTTACAGCAACAACAAGGAAACGGAAAACCTCGTTGGTTATGAATTCGATGGTGGGTTGGCAGTATTTATCAGCCCAAACATATCGCTTGATTTCATCCTGGGATATGGTTCGGCTACTGCGTAATTTGACGACTGGAAAACAACCGCCAAAGGCATTGGTGGTGAAATAGGTTTTTCTATTATTTTTAGAAAATAACAAAGGCAGGTTAAGCACGCGCACTCACCCTTCGGGGATTGTGGAAACCAATAATTACAACAGTAACGGTTACCTGGCTTCCATATCGGCAGGTGGTGCAACACGTTATACTTTAGTAGCAATGAATGCAAGGCAACAGATAACAGCAGCTTCTTATGGAATAACAGCCGCATTCGGTTTCGACGCATACGGTTTTCCCACTTCATCGAGCTACGGGCCGGTGCAGGACTACCGTTATTCGTTCAACCCGGTAACCGGTAACCTGAACTCGCGCCAGAACTACCTGCGTAGCAAAAGCGAAAGTTTTACCTACGACCGGGGTTTTACCGGCCACGAATGGCTCCCCTGGTTTAACCTGTACAACATGAACGGCCGGTTGTACGACCCGGTGGTAAGGAGATTCTTAAGCCCGGATGAAAATGTACAAATGCCGGATTTCAGCCAGAACTTTAACAGGTATAGTTATTGCCTGAATAACCCGCTCATTTACACCGACCCTAATGGAGAATGGTTCTTTAGTTTAATACTTCCGGGAGTTGGAACTGTTATAGATGTATTTTTATGGAGTGCAACTATTGACTATGCCACACAAGCCATTACAAATTATGTAACACGAGAGCCAGGTGAATCTTTTAAGGATTGGGCATGGAAAGATATTGATTGGCTAGATGCGGGGGTCTCAGGGGTTGCTGGCATTGCAACGATGGGGCTTGACAAAGTATATAAAGCAGGGAAAATAGGCAAAACTTTTTACAGGGTAGGACAAGTTGGTGTAAATGCAGGACTTCCTGCAATCTCCGCACGCTATGACTGGAAGTCTGCGTCCGATGGTGAAAAATTTACTGTTAATAGGGGAGATAAGTTTTGGACAGAATATTCCTATACCGTTGTAAAACAATACACTGCAACTCAAGCTACCAACAACATTATTAAGCATTGGTATTCTGATAAGCCTTGGGTATTAAATAATAACCCTGTAAAAAAACAAGTCTTAGAGGGTCTATTTGACCTTCCGGCTTCAGTTGGTGCAGGTTGGTGGTCTCACAAATATTATGACTCAAGACAAGTAGTGCCTGAACCTCCTCAAGTGCCTTTATTGCCTGGCGAAACACCGCTTCCCGATAATTGGTGGGAGAATATTAACAATTATTCTCCCAATAATCAGGATATACAAAAAAGTCTTCAGTTAAATAAGTTTTAGACTATGTTGACAAAAAAGCAAAAGGTAAAACGTGCCATTCCAGGAATAATCGTGGGAATATTTATGATTGGTATAATAACCTGGGGAATTTCAGGAGATAAAAGATGTAAGAAATTATTAAGGGGAGATGACTGCATCCAGCAGGTTGTTTTTTGTAAGTATTCAAAAGAAACATTCAGGGGAAGCGGTAATGAAGTATCAACAGGGTTTATAAACCCTGTTGATACCTTACAATATTTTACAACAAAAGCTTTCCTAAAACCTTTGCCTGTAGGTTTGCCAATTATGGTTAAATACTCTTTGGAATCAGAAACTTGTTATGAATTCTTATGGGATTCAGCAGTAGTTTTCAATAATTACAGAATTCGTTTCTTCCATGTAAAGAATCAAGGGATGGATTATGAGTTAACTAAGCTTCAAGAATAATCCTGGTGGCGCGGGTCTGTGACCCGTGCCTTGCTTTGCAAAAGCAAAATTATTTGCCCGCAGGGGCCAGTGTTAAACCAAAATATCAATTATTATGGCCATTAAATTTAAAGTGATTGAAAGAGGCCAGCCCGGTGTTCCCGGGGGTGGCGAAAAAAAGTTTTATGCCAGTGCGGTAATGGCCGGCGAACTGAGCCTTGCCGAACTGACAAAAGCAATTGAGAAAAGCATGAAGGAATAGCTCACCGGTTTTCCTGCGCAGGGAAATTTTTTTTCTGCGCAGGAAATTCCAAACGGATGCGCACAGGATTGGAAACGGATGGGCAAGGAAAAAAATCAAAACCTGGGATGAAATTTCTTGTAATTTATGATACGGTAAATCCCAAAGAATCCATAATCAGGCTTGATTACCCAATAAAAGACAGTACTGATTTTAGACGGTATGTAAAGGAGTTTGAGCAGAAGCGAAAGCAGAACGAAGAATAAAACATGAAGGCCTCGGGAAACCGGGGCTTTTTTACTTAAACGGATTAACAATAGTAAGACTATTGCCGATTACCTGTCCGTCCTGCATATCTTCGGAATAAAGCGTTTTGCAGTTACAAGATATTGCAGCCGAAATAATTAGTGAATCATAAAAAGAATACTGGTATTTATCAGCAATTTGGCAAGCTCGTTCAATAGTATCGGGCTTGTTTACAAATACATTAAAATCAGAGCTTACTTCCGAAATTACCTTTTCAACAGCTTGCCAGTCCAACTTAAACTTTCTTTTTAATGTGTTCGATAGTTCAGTTAAAACCTGGGTGCTTATAAAAGCATCAGAACCATTGGCTATATCTAAAGCTTTCTGCTGTTTAACTGGTTCGTCATCGGTATAGCAGTAAACAAGGATATTGGTATCAATAAAACAATTATCGTTCATTTGCTTCTTCCCTGTTAAATTTAAACCCTTTGGTGTTTAATTTAATCGCTGAAAAGCTTTTATGGCTTTTGGTAGTATAAATAACGCTTTCCGAAGGCTCATCCACTGCAAAAGCAATTACTTCCATCTTTTTACCAATATACTTATCGGGAATGTTGAAAGAAAGAAAGTTTTTATCGGGTGTTATAACTTTTCGTATCATAAATGCTTTTTTTAAAGTGCAACAATGTTTTTATTTACTGTATTCGCAAATATATTGCGAATTAAAAAAGATGTTTTAGTTAATGAAGAAAATAGATGCTTTTTCTTTTCAGGCTTTCAAAAGACGTTTCCCCAAACCCACAATTTTCAGATAACATCTGGTTCATAAATAATAAGCCAAAAATACGAAACTTAAAAGTTATATCAAAACCCCCGCTCCCGAACTATTGGCACATCGACTACATCAACCAGTCTTCGGGAAAGAATCCATAATCAGGCTTGATTACCCAATAAAAAACAGTACTGATTTTAGACGGTATGTAAAGGAGTTTGAGCAGATGCGCAAGCAGAAAGAAGAATAAAATAAGAAAGCCTCGGAATTTTCCGGGGCTTTTTTATTATCTGTTTTTCCAAAGTACCGGGTCTCTACTTGTGTGCAGCACTGCCGAAACAATTATGGTTTTATTCTTTTCATCAATTGTATAGTGAACCATAAACGGGAAAATATTTAGAACGGTAGTTCTTACGTTTTTATAGCGGATATTTGAGGCTTTAGGGTTCTGCCTGATAAAATGGACTTTTTCACGGACTTCTGTAGTAAACCTTTTACCAAGTCCCTTTTGTTGTTTGTTGTACCATTGGGCAGCTTCCCGGATATCCTCTTTTGCAAGAGGTAGGATTACGGATTTATACATTACAGTTCTTTTTCAATATCGTCCATGGCAGCATCAAAATCCATAGCAGAATCTGGATTTTTTTTGTAATTTTCAAGGCGTTTTAGTACCAAATCTTTGTGCCATTCGGGAACACCGATTTCTTCCTGTTCAATGTCTTTGTATTTACTTTTAAGGTTGTTCCATTCGTTAATCGGAATGAATACACCCGTTGTCTGTCCTTTGTCGTCCGAAATATATTGCAGCTTCATATTAAAGTGCTAAAAAAAAATGTTTTAACAAAAATACTTCATTTAAATATTAAAAACAAACCCCGCTCCCGCGCGACTGGATCGTGCTTACTTTCAATGCATCTTTAATTTGCTCAAATACATTTTCATCTTTATCCTCTGTATTCTTTCCATCAACCCAGTTTTGAATGAATGGGAACAGCGACGGTGCAAAATTACGAACCGGTTCGTACATACGCGATTCGGTTTTGGCTTTCTGCGAAAGAATTTCCACGTCCTCGTCAATTTTGTCGAACACCAGCAAAACAATACTGAGCACAAGCGCCGAGCGCAGTATGCCAAACACCAGGCCGGCAGCCTTGTTCAGAAAGCCGAGCATAGCCACTTCAATAAACTTGTTTACAGCGCTGCCCACAATGTGCACCAGGATAACGATAACGATGAATGTAACTATAAATGAGATAATGTTCAGGTATTCGGTCTCCAGACTGAAGTTTTCAGTCAAAAAATCAGAGGTGATATACGAAAATTCGATGGCTCCCCATATACCAAGCACCAAAGCAGCCAGCGATGCCAGCTCTGAAACCAGTCCTTTACGGAAACCGCCTATGGCAGCAAAAAGAAAAATTAATCCGAGAATAATATCGATATAATTCATTTTTCATCAGGTTAGCAAATATTGGTGTAAAAGTAGGAATTATTTCAGAAAAATGAAGATTGAACCATTCCGGTTTATTACTTTTGGGCAAAGTTTGAAAAGATTATATGAAGTTTGATATAAACCAAAAAATATTTGCCGACTTCGGGGCATTTGAACCAACCCTCAAACATTGGCGAAAAAACGGAGAAAAAATTGTTTTCACCAACGGGTGTTTCGATATTATTCATCACGGTCATGTGGATTCGCTCATGAAGTCGTCGGAATACGGAACCCGCCTGATTGTGGGCCTGAATTCGGATGAATCGGTGAGGTTGCTTAAAGGAAAGGGGCGGCCTGTGCTTAACGTGGAGGCCCGTGCCAACATGCTGGCTGCCTTTGTGTTTGTCGATGCCGTAATCATTTTCGGGGAAGAAACCCCGGCCCAACTCATTACCCGGATACTCCCCGATGTTTTGCTGAAAGGGAAAGAATATGAATTACATGAAATTGCCGGTCATGAAACGGTTTTGGAGCATGGCGGAATTGTGGAAACCCTCGATTTGGTTACCGGCATTTCTACTTCGGAACTGATTGACAGAATTAAAAACCTGGATTAATGTCCCGGACAAAAACGGTTTACATCTGCCAGAATTGCGGCGCGCAATCGCCCAAATGGATGGGGAAATGCCTCTCCTGCGGCGGATGGAATACGTTGGTCGAAGAAATTGTGGAAAAAAAGAAGCCGGGGCCTGCTGTTGCAGCCAATTTATCTTCAAACCAGCCGCTTACCCTTGATAGCATTACTACCGAAAAAATGGAACGCATTGAAGTGGGTATTGCCGAGTTTGACCGGGTGCTGGGCGGAGGGATTGTTCCGGGCTCCATTGTTTTGCTGGGCGGTGAACCGGGCATCGGAAAATCGACGCTGGTTTTGCAAATGGCGCTGGGGTTGAAAGACAAAAAAATCCTGTACGTTTCGGGCGAGGAAAGCCTGCAGCAGATAAAACTGCGGGCGGGACGGCTTGGAATGAACGGCAGCAACTGCCTGTTTCTAAGCGAAACTTCGCTGGAAAATGTGCTGGCACAAACCGGACAGGTGAATCCGCATTTGCTGATTGTCGATTCCATTCAGACTCTCTCCACCGAAGCCATTGAATCTTCACCGGGCTCGGTAACCCAGGTGCGTGAATGTACATCGGCCATTCTTAAGTTTGCCAAACAAAACCACATTGCCGTTATTTTAATCGGGCACATCAACAAGGAAGGCAGCCTGGCCGGGCCAAAAGTACTGGAACATATTGTGGACTCGGTGCTTCAGTTTGAAGGCGACACCAATTACCTGTACCGGATTCTGCGCGCAAGTAAAAACCGGTTCGGCTCAACCAACGAACTGGGCATTTTCGAAATGCGTGGTGACGGACTGCGTGAAATTCTGAATCCTTCGGAACAACTCATCTCCAAAGTGAGCGACGATGTGAGCGGAACAGCGGTGGCTGCTACCATCGAGGGGATTCGTCCGTTTTTGATTGAAATTCAGGCGCTGGTGAGCTCGGCAGCTTACGGAACGCCACAACGGTCCTCCACCGGTTTCGACCTGCGCCGGCTGAACATGCTGCTGGCTGTACTCGAAAAACGGGCCGGCTTCAAACTGCTTACCAAAGATGTTTTTCTGAACATTGCCGGCGGTTTGCGCATTAACGACCCGGCTACCGATTTGGCGGTAATCTGTTCCATCCTCTCTTCCAATATCGACATTGCCATCGACCATAAAGTTTGTTTTGCAGGCGAAGTGGGCCTTACCGGCGAAATCCGTGGCGTAAACCGCATCGAGCAGCGCATTGCAGAAGCGGCCAAACTGGGTTTCAAAAAAATATTCATTCCCAAACTGAACAAAGGGTTCGACAGCTCCAAATTTTCCATCGAACTGGAAAAAGTATCGCGTGTGGAGGAAGTATTCCGGAAAATCTTCGGATGAACCAAAGGCACCAAGGCCAGGTAGTGTGACTGTTTTAATTATTGCTGGTTGCCTGTTCCAGCTCTTTCAGGTTAGTTTGTTGCTCCATTAACTGTTTAATGGTTGTTGATTTAAAATAACCGGTAACCTGGTTATTCAATGTCTTCCAAAAATCTCTCAGCGAGCAGGTTTTTTCACGATCGCACAAAAACCCTTCTTCCATGCAATCAACCACGCAAATGCCGGGTTCAAATGCAGTATGAATATCGTAAACGCTGATATCGGCGGGGTCGCGTGTAAGCACATAGCCGCTTTTCCGACCGGCTGCCTTGGTAACCAAACCGGCAACTTTCAGAGCGTTGATAATCTGATCCAGGTATTTGTAAGAAATGTTCTGATTTTTCGCAATTTCTTTCTGATAAATTCCGTCAACATCACCGTTCATGGCAATTTCGAGAACTGCCCGTATGCCGTATCTTGTTTTTGTGCTAAACTTCACTGTTTTACTTTTTCAGTTAAAAACTCTTCGGAACGAAACCGGAAAGCAAAGGTAATAAAAACCTCGTTGTTCACTTTAACGGCGCCAAATACTTTTTCTGGCGGATCAATTTTAAAATCAGTCAGTTCCACTTCCAAATCGCCTTTCAAAACAAAACCGGAAGATTCGCAGAAAACCGTTTGGCACGGAACCACATACGTGCGGGTTACACCGGCCAGGGTAATGTCTGTTTCAAAGTTGGTCATTCCCGTGGTTTCGTCAAAATCGGCCAGCTCTCTGGGTTCAATTTCTATCTGAATATAGGGATGTTCCGGTGCATTAACCATTTTGAAAAAATCGTTGAGCATCCGGGTTCCCGCGCCGGTAAATGCATGAACAGGAATCCGGATATGCCAGTATGGATATGCACTTTGATGTGTTCCCGCAGACGGATTGATTTGGGGATTATGGTTTACAAACTGAAACTGGTTGATGTTGGAAGACCCCTGAATAACAATATAGTTGTCGCATTTCTCTTCGCCGCTGCCGGTAGTTTTTGCAGCCAAAAAATAGGGCAGGCAGAGCAACGTTGCCAAAAACAATCCATATCTTATAAACTTCCAACTCAAAACTATTTCTATAAAAAGGTAAAAAAGGGTTGCCCGGCATGTATATCCGTTCAACCCTTTATTTTCAAATCATCTCAGAACGAAATGGCAGCCTCAAGCACCAATCCGTTGAATTTTCCTCCGTCGATGCCTCCGTGGGCATTGCCTTCATATTTTTGATTTACATAATCGAGCTTTACAACCACATTGTCCACCATGTGCCATCCACCGCCTATATTGGTACGGTTAACGGTTGAACCATCTTTATTATCGACTTTGTTCAGCCGGGTACCTACGTAAAACCTTCCTATGTTGTAGATGGCCTGAAGGGCAGTTTGCGTAAAATGCTGGTCGGCATTGTTACGAACGCCTTTCATGCTTTCGTAAATACCAAAAACTTCCAACCCGTGAAACTGTGCAAAAATGTTGGCCATGTAACTGTTCATTTCCGACTGCCCGGCACCGGGGCTCCAGCGGCCCGAGCGGAAATTGTCGGCAGCAGCATCTGCCGTTTGCATTACACTGTAGTAACGCGCTCCGGCACGGTCGCCATCCCATAGGTATGCGCCGCTGTGTCCCTCGCCAGCGTGAAAGCCCGAAATACTTGCCCGCAGCCGGAGATCATCCGTAACTTCGGTATCGTAAGCCAGCTTCCAGTTGAAAACCAAATCTTCGCCAAGGTCGTTCCCCCGGCCATAATTTACCCTTCCGTTGTTGGTTCCCACAAGCGCCAGAAAACCACTTTTCCGGTACATGATTTCAAGTCCGGGGTTGGTGGTATAAGCATCCATAATCCAGTTTCCTACAAACGGATTCTGAATGACCGATGCATTGTTGCTGCGGAAAAAGTGTGCATCGCCATAGTTGGGCATCATCACACCCGCGCGAATGGTCAGGTTTTGCATCAGTTTATCGCTGGCAGGCAAAAACGGCATTTTGTCGATGATCAGATAACCGCCTTCCACCCAAGCCTCGTTATGGTGCCTCGACGACATATAGTTGTTCATGAACAACTGAATGCCCGGAGCCAAATCTGCCGTGATACTAAGGTTTGCTGTGGGCAGGTTAAAGTTGTTTTTCAGATCGATCAGCTCCACCGGTGCTTCATGGTCGAGTGCCTGCAACTGAATGGCAAAATCACCTCCAACTTTTACTTTCAGGCCCGTAAACTCCTGGTCGTCAATTTTTTCTTTCTCAAACTGTTGAGAAAAAGAAGAAATGCTCAGCAAAAGAGCACACACTAAAATCAATACGTTTTTCATAAATTAATAAATTTTAAATACCTGTTTTCTATTTGATGTGATTAAAAGTTTTCGGTAAACTGATCGCTGCTTTTCTGAAACTCAAGACTAAAGCTCACCACCAGCTCATCATCAGTCTTTACAGTGCCCATTATTGCAGTGGGAGGTTCAACACCGAAATCTGACATTTTCAGCGGCACATTTCCTGAAACCAGAAACCGCTGATTGTTTTGAACATCAAAATTAACTGCAAGTTTTACTTCCTTTGTTTTTCCGGCAATGGTTAGCAAGCCGGTAAGATTTGCCTTTTCACCTGCAAGATTAACCTCGCCGGTATTGCCGAGTGAAAATTTGATTTCAGGGAATTTTTTCTCCTTCAGGGCTTCCAGTGTTTTGTTATCCATAATTCTTTTTCCGCTTTTCAGCCCCGAAACCGGCGATGTAAATTCAATCCGGCTGATTTCCGAAACAACATTGTCATTCAGCTTAACCAGCGTTTCAGCAGAAAAATCAGCAGCCTCCATCTCCCAGTCGTGGAGCGATGAAGTTCCTGAAACAACCAGTTTGCTGTTGTTTGACTGTACTTTATAAAATTCCTGTGCCTGAACGCCGGTGAATATCAGTAACGCCAGTACACTTGTAAAAAGAAGATTCAGCTTAATCCTTTTCATTTTATTCAAATTTTAATTGTTAATCCTACTTATCCTATCATAACGGTAGGACAAAGAAACAAATTTTTTTGATAATGTAATTTCCATTATTTATGTTTTTTAACAGATTCAACTTCAGTATCCCTCTTCCTGTAATTTTCACAGCTCTGCCGATACCTATTAAAACATATTGTCATTGCTGTTGTTTACAGCTGGCAAATGGTTATTGCAAAAAATTTTAGAATTTTTGAAGCGAATGTTTACATTTGCAACAGATACCGAAAATACATTTAAATTAATTTTTTTATAATGAAAAGTAATCTCAGAAATTTTCTTGCGCTTTTGCTGGTGCTCTTTGCATTGCCATCATTGGCACAAACCAGCAAAATCGAGTTTACAGAGTATAAACTCGACAACGGGTTACATGTGATTTTGCAGCCCGATAACACTACGCCCAACGTGATTGTGAGTATTATGTACCACGTAGGCTCGAAAAATGAGCTGGCTCACCGTACAGGGTTTGCCCACTTTTTTGAGCATTTAATGTTTGAAGGAACTGAAAACATACCGCGCGGCATGTTTTCGCGGCATGTAGAAGAGGCAGGTGGCACACTCAATGCGTTTACCTCGAATGATGTAACGTACTATTATGTAATGCTTCCGTCTAACCAGCTTGAACTGGGTCTTTGGTTGGAGTCGGAAAGGCTGATGCACGCCCGGGTCGATTCCATTGGTATTGCCACCCAAAAAGGTGTGGTTACCGAGGAGATGAAACAAACCCGCGACAACCGCCCTTATGGTCGTCTGCTCGTTGAAACCGTGAACCGTGCGTTTACCGAACATACCTACCGCTGGGATGTGCTGGGCGCCGACGAACACATTCGCAATGCCGAAGACCATGAGTTCAGGGAATTCCACGATATGTTCTACGTTCCCAACAATGCCGTGCTGGTTATTTCGGGCGACATCGATGTGGAAGAAACCAAACCGCTGGTGGAAAAATATTTTGCCGAAATCACCCCGGGAACTATGAATATCAGGCGGCCACTACCCAACGAACCCCGCCGGACAGAGGAAGTGCGCGACACGGTTTACGACAATGTGCAGTTGCCGCTGATTTTACAGGCTTACCATATTCCGGGCCGTGGCGATGATGATTATTTTGCCATGGAAATGCTGGGTTCACTGCTTTCGCAGGGACAGAGCAGCAGGCTCTACCGTTCACTGGTCGATGAAAAGCGGCTGGCGCTCCAGGTAGCTGCGCAGCCACTTTCGCTCGAGCACCCGGGACTTACCCTCATACTTGCCATTCCGCAGGTAGGCGTAGATCCAAAAGTACTGGAAGATGCCATTAACGAAGAACTGGAAAAAGCGCGTACCGAACTTATTTCTGAACGCGAACTGGAAAAGCTGAAAAACCAGTTCGAAAACCGGATCGTTAACAGCAATACCACTATTGCCAGCCGTGCGCAAAACCTGGCCATGAGCCACACCTATTTTAATAACGCAAGCCTTGTGAACTCAACCCTCGAAAAATATCTGTCGGTTTCACGCGAAGATATTTTGAACGTAGCTCAGGAATACCTGAGGGAAGACAACCGCGTGGTGCTCTATTTCATGCCTAAAAGCCAGATGAATTAATCCGAAAAATCCAAAAACAATGAAGAAGATATTTTTATTCTTATTTGCAGGTATCCTGCTGACCTTTAGCCTCAGTGCACAACTCGATCGCAGCCAGCCGCCCAAACCGGGTCCGGCGCCTGTGGTTAATATAGGCGATTACAACATGTTTACCCTTTCCAACGGATTGAAGGTGATTGTGGTGGAAAATCACAAAACCCCGGTCATTTCGTGGCAGCTTTCGCTGGATATCGATCCGGTGATGGAAGGCGATGCCAAAGGATATGTTGACATGGCCGGCCAGCTTATGCGTTCAGGAACAAAAAACCGTACAAAACAGGAAATCGATGAGGAAATCGACTTTATCGGGGCATCGCTGAGTACCTATTCCACAGGAATTTACGCTTCATCTCTTACCAGACATAAAGACAAACTGCTCGACCTGATGTCGGATGTGCTGCTAAACCCGGTTTTTCCGCAGGACGAACTTGAAAAAATGGTGGAACAATCGATTTCGGCGCTTGCAGCCAACGAAAACGACGCCAACTTCATGGTCGATAACCTGATTACCTCCGTGGTTTACGGTGAAGATCACCCCTACGGAGAGGTGGTTACCAAAGAAAAGCTGGAAAACATTACCCGCGACCACGTGGCAAATTACTACAATACATATTTCAAGCCCAACACGGCTTACCTGGTTATTGTGGGCGACATTACCACCAAAGAAGCGAAAGAACTGACTAAAAAATATTTCAAAAACTGGGAAAAAGGCGATGTGCCAAAAGCCACTTATGCGAACCCGCAGGCCCCGGCTGAAAACACGGTGGCTTTTGCCAACCGCGACGGCGCCGTTCAGAGCGTGCTTGCAGTGAGCTATCCCATCGAAATGCAGCCCGGAGACCCCGATGCCATAAAAGCAAGCGTGATGAACAGCGTGCTGGGTGGGGGCGTATTCTCCGGTCGGCTCATGCAAAACCTGCGCGAGGACAAGGCATACACCTACGGCGCCCGATCATCGCTTTCGTCCGATAAAGTAGTGGGACGGTTTACTGCACGTACCGAAGTAGGTAACAATGTAACCGACAGTGCCCTGGTGGAAATTCTTTACGAATTGGACCGCATGGTGAATGAACCGGTGGACAGCGAATCGCTCGATCTGGTGAAAAATTTCATGAACGGCAGCTTTGCCCGTTCGCTGGAGAGCCCGCGCACCATTGCCAATTTTGCACTGAACATCGAACGCTACAACCTGCCGAAGGATTATTACAAAACCTACCTTGAAAGACTGGCAGCCGTTACCACAGAAGATGTTACGGCTATGGCGAAAAAATACATCAAACCCGAAAATGCCTGGATTCTGGTGGCCGGCAACAAAGGCGAAGTTTCGCCCAAACTGGCCCGGTTCAGTGCCGCAAACGAAGTATTGTTTTTTGATCCGTACGGAAGAAAAGTGGAAAGCTCGGGCGCTGTTATTCCCGAAGGAATGACTGCCGAAAAAGTAGTTGAAGGCTATATTAAGGCCATTGGCGGCGCAGATAAGTTGAAATCCGTTACCGATCAAAAAATGAAAATGAGCACCGAAATGCAGGGGATGACCATTGAAATGGAATCGGTGCAAAAAGCGCCCGACAAAGTGCTGATTACCGTAAGCATGGGCGGAAATGTGATGCAAAAACAGGTGTTCGACGGCGAACGCGGCATGGCCACCGCCATGGGACAGAAAACCGAACTGGAAGGTAAACAACTGGATGAAATGCGGTTGCAGGCCAAAATGTTCCCGGAACTGGATTATGCCAATGGCGAATACCAGTTGGAACTGCTGGAAGTGGAAGACCTCGGGGGCCAACCTGCTTACAAGCTGCAGGTAACCAATCCGTCGGGAACATCAGTTACTGAATTTTACGATGTAGCCAGCAGTCTGAAAGTGCGTACCATAACCACCCAGGAAACACAAATGGGGCCCATGACCATTTCGGCCAACTACGACGACTACCGCGATGTGGAAGGCGTAAAAATTCCCTTTGCATTAAAGCAGCAAACCGGACCGCAAACCATGGATATGAAAGTGGTGTCAGTAGAACTGAATAGCGGTGTTTCCGACGATGTGTTTAAAGTGGAATAAACCAATCAATTCCAAAATAATACCGGGCAACCGGTAATAACCCAAAAGAGCCGCGGAAAATTCCGCGGCTCTTTTGGGTTTAAGAAGCCTTTTTCTTTTTGAAACAAAAAACGTTTTAATTTTCCAATAAATTGGAAAAGCTGATTAAACTACCCAAAAATATGGAGTGGGTCAGATTTAAGCTTAATTTTCATCCGCGTACAGGGAAATACGAGGGAGCTGCAAATTATTCCCCTAACGGCCTGTACGCTCCGGGCCAGTTAACGGTTCCGGTTATTCCCATCAGCTTTTTAATGTTATCGGGCAATTCGGTGGCTGCTTTCATTCCAGGGAAATCGTGCATTAACTGGTAATTGCCCAGGTGAACACCCTTAAACAGGGAGCCGTGGTAATTTTTCAGACTGATGCTTTTGGCGGCATACGACGGAACGGCCTTATTCAGCTCGCCGGGCGTGTTAAAGCCGGCCTGGCAGGTTTCACCGAGGTTCTGGCTCAGCAGAATCAACGGTTCCATAACACCCTGGGTTACATACACGTTATTATCCAGTTTTTGAAGTGCAGGCTCTTTTAATCGCTCGCACATCGATTCGGGTTGCCACACAAACAGCAAGGGATAATCATAGCCTGAATCTCCGTATAGCAAATTATTTGAAAACTCGTGTCCGGTCCGTTTTTCCACATCGGGGCCTGTGCTGGGATGCCAGTCGAAGGTGTCGCCTTCGGCGCTGCGCTGGTCGCGTGCGATGCATACCTGGCTGTTGATAAATGTATTCTGATAAATTTTCACATCCGAACTGTTCAGCACCATTATACTGTGGTCGCAATCCACAAACACATTTCCGGCGCACACCGCTCCTTTGGAAATCTCGAAAAAGAACCCGTTTTGTCCAATCCAGATGCTGTTGGGGTTGAACGGCTGGTTTTGCATGCCCACATTTTGAATCCAGTTGTTTACAAAAATGCCATCCTTGTTGCCTACATCGTACCATATTCCGTTGGAGTAAGGATGATCGATAACCAGGTTGTCGTTGCATTTGGTTCGGATAGTTTGGTTGAAAATTTTCACAGCTGCCGGGAAAAAGCCGGTCCACCGTTCGATGTTGTTGTTGGCAATGATGTTCTTTTCCAGTAAAACATCTTTTGAGGCAACTATGTAAAGTCCTTCGGTGTTGGTATTCCTAACTTCGCAATTCTTTATCACCATGCTGTCGCTAATGGCAAAAAGACCGATACGGAAGCAGTTGGAGAAGGTGCAGTTTTCGAAAACAGTTCCCACCAAATCGCTGGCATCCTGTTCGATAACCCAAAAATCGTCGCCAATATGGACCATGGTGTCAGGATACTGGGTGATTTCAAGACCCCGGATAACGGGCCCGTATTTATCGGGTTTTATCCCACGCACCTCTGCATTGGGGCGCACAATGGCCCTTCTGAAAGCAGTGATTTCGATGAATTTTCCGGAAGGATCGTTGCCGATATAAATTTTTTCATCGTCGTAATTCACAAAATAGGTTCCTTCGTCCACATCTTCTTTGCTGCCTACCGATTGCAGGTATTCGCCGTCGATAAAAATACCGTCGTTGTTAAACCGGTGCATGGGTGTAAACCGTTCGTTGCGTTGCCTGTTCCACCAGGCCTCGGGTTTTCCGGGAAAAAGATGTTTCCAGTGGGTTACCCACATCCCTTCGCCGGCCTGCTGCCAGTTATCAGCCACCTGGGTGCCTTTCAGCACCGGATGTTCATCCTGGTAGGGCTGAATTACAATGCGCTGGTTAAAAGTGAGATTGCCGGTTCGGTAAACTCCGCCGCGCAGCACAATGGCATCTCCTGAAACGGCCCGCACAATGGCCGACTCGATGGTGGTGGGAGCATCCAGCGTTAACCCGGAAACGCCGGCATCGCCGTTTGGCGCTACATACCAGATGGAACCCGGGACATCTGGCAATTCATAGTATTGCCGAATTGGTCCGTAAGGACCGCCCGAGGGCTGAGACCAAAGGTTCTGGCTGATTAATAAAATTCCGGCAAGAAGAAGTAAAAAGGAAAATTTTCTGTTTTTCATTTTTATACAGATTTAGATGATTTCTAAAAAGTATAAAAATAGAAAAAATTCCTGTTTTTATCGTTTACCCCAAATCAACATCTCGTTTTATGTAACCTTCATAATCTTTTAGAATGGGCTTATAGCTTTCGTGAAACAAGCTGGAAGACACAATGAAATCGGCGGTTGACCGGTTCGATGCAGTTGGAATATTGTATAAAACCGTGATACGAAGCAGCGCTTTAACATCCACATCGTGGGGTTGCGGCTGCATGGGGTCCCAGAAAAATATGAGGATGTCAATAGCGCCATCCACAATTAAAGCACCCAACTGTTGGTCGCCCCCCAGAGGGCCCGATTTCAGACGGGTTATGGTTGGCGGAACTACGTTTTCTTCACGGCATTTGGCATCCAATGCCTCCTCAATCAGTTTCCCGGTAGTGCCGGTGCAAATGAGGTTGTGCGGAACCAGTTCCTTCCAGTTGTATTCGGCCCATTCAATGATGTCTTTTTTTCGGTTATCGTGTGCCACAATGGCTATATTTTTTTTCTTCTTCATGACTTTCAAATTTTTGGGAAACAATTGTTTAACGGCATTCATTTCCGCTTTTCCCGGCAAAGATAACCCGAACCAATGAATATACACAACAGTAACTTGCTGTATAACAAAAACTTATTGAAAAGTTAATTTTCAACCGTCTAAAGCAAATAAAACGTTAAGCGAATGTTTCTAAATTAACGATTTGATTTCTTCAATCATTTTTTGAGCTAAGTTGTCTGCTTCCCCGGGCGTTTTTGCTTCGGAATAAATGCGGATAATCGGTTCGGTATTGGATTTGCGCAAATGCACCCAGGAATCGGCAAAATCAATTTTCACCCCGTCAATGTCCGTCACCTGTTCTTGTGCATATTTCTCTTTCATTTTCAACAGAATGTTATCCACATCAATTTCGGGTGTGAGTTCAATTTTATTTTTCGACATGAAATAGTCGGGATAGGTTTTTCGCAATTCTGAACATTTCATTCCGCTTTTGGCCAGGTGCGTTAAAAACAGCGCAGCACCAACCAGTGAATCGCGGCCAAAGTGGCTGGCCGGATAAATCACCCCGCCGTTTCCTTCACCGCCAATTACCGCGTTGGTTTCCTTCATTTTGGCCACCACGTTTACTTCGCCAACAGCCGCGGCTGTGTATTCCTGCCCGTGTTTTTCCGTTACATCGCGCAGTACCCGGCTCGAGGAAAGATTGGAAACGGTATTACCGGGCGTTTGGCTCAGCACATAATCGCTTACTGCGGCCAGCGTGTATTCTTCGCTGAACATACTGCCGTCTTCGTTGATAATTACCAGGCGGTCCACATCAGGATCCACCACAAAACCCACATCTACATTGCTCTTTTTAATGATTTCCGAAGTTTCCACCAGGTTTTCAGGAAGCGGTTCGGGTGTGTGGGCAAAATGTCCGGTGGGTTCACAGTTGATTTCCTCCACATTTCTTACGCCCAACGCTCTGAACAATGCCGGCATGGCAATTCCACCCACTGAATTAACGGCATCTACAGCCACAGAAAAACCGGCAGCTTTAATGGCGGCTTTATCCACAAGCTTCAATTCAAGTACTTTTTGGATGTGAATAGTGGTGTAATCTTTTTCGGATACCGTGCCCAGATCGTCCACTTCAGCAAAAATAAAATCACCGGATTCGGCCAGTCCAAGCACTTTTGCTCCTTCTTCGGCATTCAGGAATTCACCTTTTGAATTGAGCAGTTTCAGAGCATTCCACTGCTTAGGGTTGTGACTGGCGGTGAGAATCAATCCTCCATCGGCCTGTTCTTCGGTTACGGCAATTTCGGTAGTTGGTGTGGTTGCCAGGCCAATGTTTACCACATTGCAGCCCATACCCACCAGAGTTGCCACAACCAGTGAACTCACCATTTCGCCCGAAATGCGGGCATCGCGGCCAACAACTATGGTAAGTTTTTCGTTTTCGGAATTTTGTTTTGCCCAGGCAGCATAACCGGCAGTAAATTTAACAACATCCAGCGGACTAAGTCCTTCGCCCGGTTTTCCGCCTATAGTACCACGAATTCCTGAGATAGATTTTATGAGTGTCATTTAAAAAAATTTCAATTTGATTCTTATAAAAAAATTAACTAAATTTAAACGCTAAATATAAAATTAAATGTTATGAATACAAACAATGAATTTAACTCAAGCAAAGGTTATGAAGTACTTTCTATCGAAGAAATGAGAAAAGTAAAAGGTGGTGGTTTAATGTATGTGTTTGGGGTATGGGTTGGAAAAAAAATTACAGAATTACTTGAAAAAGATGAAGATTAGGTAATTCGATTTTTGAAAAATTAGGCAGTTTAAATATTTACTGCCTAATTTTTTATTAAAGAGTCTAGTTCTTTCAAAACTATCCTTAATTTTTCATTATAATCTCCGTAATAACGATTAAAACCTTTTTGAAAAAAAATAAAGAATCCTATTATTACACCAATAAAGACAATTAGAATAAAGAAAATTTTAAAAAATACTTGCCTGTAATTTATAACTAATTCAATTTCATTAAATTCTGATGATTTTCCTAAATATATACCCGTTAAAAAGTTAATAAATATTGTAATAAGAATTATTACGATAGCAAAATAAAATAACCTTTTATAGATCAATAATATAGCAATATATTTTATTAAGATTTCTCTCAAATTATATAAAATATCACAACAATTTTTTACTCTAAAATATAAAACGGCAAAATATATATAGGTTGAAAGAATAAAAATATAGGTAATAATATTTAAATACAATAACCATTTAGGAATTTCAAGGTTCATATTCTTAATCAAAATTGGAGCAAATACAAAATCATCTAGAATGGATACTACAATAAAAACAAACAGCACTACCAGAGCAATCCGAATGTTTCGATCTATCCGGTCAATCAAATTTCCTGTCCGTTTACGCAGCAACCCCATAATTTGCTCCTCATCCAGTTCCTTGTCAGGAGCAAGCTTGTCCCAGGTCTTTTTTAAATCTTTTAAATCCATATCTCCCTATTCCTCCTCATCCATCAATTTCTTCAGTTTCTTCTTTATCCTGTTCATTTTCACACGCACATAATTTTGTGTAATGCCGGTAATTTCGGCAATTTCCTCATACTTTTTATTTTCGAGAAACAACAGGATTATCGATTTTTCGATGCCGGTGAGTTGGTCAACAGCGCGGTGAAGGAGTTTAATGTTCTCTTCGGTTTCGGCCTCATGGTTTTCATCGGCAATCTGAAAATTCTCGTATGTCAACCGGTTCTGGTCAGGTCTTCGTTTGCTTTTTTTGAAGGTTGTTATGGCTGTATTCAAACCCACCCGGTACATCCAGGTAGTTACCTTCGATTCTTTTCTGAACGAAGGATACGATTTCCACAACTGCGCAACAATCTCCTGAAAAAGATCATTCCGATCTTCCCCGGTATCGCAATACATATTACAAACCTTGTAAATGATGCCCTGGTTCTCTTGTATTATGTGTAAAAATTCCCTTTCCAAAATTTGATTAATTGGTCATTCGTACTTAAGAAATATTACAACTTCAACAGACAATTTCTTCTGCTGCCTGCTGTTTCTAAAAAACTGAAGTAAAATCAATTTGCATCTATCGGATCTTCCTGATCCTCGACCGGTTTTTGTTCCACCTTTTCCCGCTCTTTATATGATTTCACAATGGCGTGTGCCGCCAGCGGAGCAGTGAGGTAAACAAACAGGACGATAAACAGTCCTTTTAAATACACCACCGGAGAATTGAAAAAGATGCTTACTCCCAGCACAATTAAAAAAATACCGAATGAAGGTGCTTTTGTACCGGCATGAAGCCTGCTGTATAGGTCTTTAAATCGTATGAGACCGATAGCTGCCACCAGCATAAAAAACGAACCGGAAAGTATAAATATTGAAATGATAATTTTATCCATAGCGATGCTTTAAATAGGTTGAAACGGCCACTGTTCCAATAAATGAAATGAGCGAAATGATAACCGGGATATCAAAGTAGATTGACTTGTTTATCATGACGCTGTAAACCAGCACAAACCCCATTACCACCGAGGCAATCAGGTCCATGGCTGCAATGCGGTCGTTTATCGATGGGCCCCGCAGCAGCCGTGCAAATGCCAAAACCAGCGACGCAAGCAACAGCGAAAATGCAATAAGCAAAACAATGGTTGGTACGGTACTTTCCATATCTATTCGGTTATGCGTTTAATTTTTTCCTGAATATTCATAAAATCTTTCAGCATAATATCGTCGGTTGAATAATACAGAACATGCACCAGAATTGTTTTTTTGTCTTCAGTGATGTCCATGCTCAGCGAACCGGGAGTCATTGACAGCAGATTGCTGTAAAGCAACAGTCCGGCATTGGATTTAAGCGTTACCGGGATTTCCATAAAAGCCGGTTTGGTGTGCATTTTCGGGGTTAAAATATCCCAGGCAATGTACAAGTTGGCCTGCACCAGTTTTACCATGTAAAACACGATGAACTCCAGAATGTAATAAGCCTTTTTTATCACTTTCATCTTAATCCTTTTAAAACGGTTTCAATATAAAGGGACGGATCAATCAGCTGGGTGCCTGCTTCCATCGTAAAACCGAAAACATAATAGGCAAAAATCCCCATCAAAATGCTGATTGCGCCCAGGAACAACGAAGGAAAATACTCGGTAAACCGCAATTTCTGAAATGGCTTTCCGACATATTCATTTTCGGGTTGAGGTTTCATAAAAGCCTCGTTCCATATTTTTATCATGGAATAGAGAGTAAGCATTCCGGTAAGAACCGCTACTGCGGTAATTACGTAGTTTCCGTTTTCGATGCCGGCTTTTATAAGAATGAATTTGGCAAAAAAGCCTGAAATGGGCGGAACACCGGCCAGAGCAAAGGCAGGAATAATAAACAGCACTGCCATGAGTGGACTTTGTTTGGCCAAACCGCCAATATCTCTCAGTTCAAAAGTTCCGCGGGCTTTGTTAATCATTCCCGAAACAAGGAATGTGTTGGTTTTGGCCAGCATGTTGTGCATAGTAAAAAATATGGCCCCGGCAATGGCCAGCGGGGTGAAAATTCCCAATCCCATAATCATATACCCAATCTGGCTGATGATGTGATAGGAAAGAATCCGCCGGGTTTCGTAGTGTGCGGCAGCGGCCATCCCCCCAGCCACCATGGTAAACCCTGCAACTACCAGTAAAAGCTGGTGCCAAAACTGCTGATCCTGCACAAAGAAGAGGGTGAAAAAACGGATAAATGTATAAACACCCACTTTGGTAAGCAGGCCTGCAAACAACGAAGTAATGGTAATGTTGGGAGTATGGTACGAAGCTGGCAACCAGAAATAGAGCGGAAAAACAGCCGCTTTAATTCCAAAAGCCATAAAAAACAGGGTAGTGGCTGTATTTACCAGAAAAGCCTGATCGTTGTCTCTTAAAATGGTGGCCAGGTGTGCCATGTTCAGCGTACCTGTTATGCCATATAACAACCCCACTCCGGCCAGAAAAAACATGGACCCTATGAGGTTAAGTGCCAAATACTTAATTCCGCCTTCCAGTTGCTCTTTTTTGCGGCCCATGGTGATGAGAACAAAAGACGACATCAGCATTACCTCGAACCAAACAAACAGATTGAAAACATCGCCGGTAACAAAGGCGCCGTTCATTCCCATTGTCAGGCCGAAAAAGAAAACAAAAAACCGGTTTGGACTGATTTCCCCCGGTAAAAACCGCAGCGCATACACGGCAATGGGAAAAATGATGAGAGAAGAAACAACCAGCATGAGGGCGCTCAGGTAATCAACAACCAGCGTGATGCCGAAGGGTGCTTCCCAGCCGCCCATTTGCAAAGCAACCACACCATGCTGCTGCACCAGAACAAACAGATAAACTGAAAGTAGTATCAACAGGCCCGAACCGAAAATACCAACCCGGTGGGCCAGTTTATCCGACCGGAAAACAAGCAGGCTGATAATCAGCGCAAAAGGTATCAAAATGGGTAATGCAACAAACGTAATCATCAGTAATCGGTTTTTTTAAGCTGATCCAAATCGTCAGTTCCCGTTAGTTCAAAAAATTTATATTTCAGCGCTAATGTAAACACAACTATACCCAGACCTATCACAATGGCGGTTAGTACCAAAGCCTGGGGAAGGGGATCGGCCATAACTCCGGCTGCGGTTTCTTCTCCTTTCACAAAGGCCGGACTGCCGGGCACAAGCCCTGCCGAAAGAAATACCAGGAGGTTGGTGGCATTACTCATAAAAATCAATCCGATAATAAATTTCAGAATACTTCGCCGGAGCATCAGGTAAACACCCACGGTATATAAAACTCCAACTACTATTGCCAATACTATTTCCATTACTGCTTTTTTGTTAATGAAAAAACAAACATAAGGGTAACCCCTATAACCACGAAAAACACCCCTACATCGAATAAAAACGGTGTTCCCAACTTTATTCCCTCACCCACCGGAGTTGGTATTTTAAACCACATTCCTGTCATCAGTGTTTCACCTTTTAAAACCGAAGGGACAAAGCTCAGCAAAATAGCAAACAACCCCCCACCAATATAAAGCTCGGGGCGGTTCTGCATTTGCTCTTTAACCTGAAAAGCATTGTAGGCAAAACCTTTGTAAACGATGGCCAGCCCTGCCATAAGCCCGCCAATGAAACCGCCTCCCGGGTAATTATGCCCCCTGAAAAGTGCCAGCACTGCAAACACCAGGAGCAACCACCTGAGGTATTTAGCCGCTATTTGAAGAATTACCGAATTCATAGTTTTTTACTTTTCGTTGACAACAACACATACACGCCGGCTGCAGCGATAGTTAAAACGGTAACTTCACCCAGCGTATCGAGCGCCCTGAAGTCAACCAGAATTACATTCACCACATTTTCGCCAAAAGCCCTGGCATAACTGTTTTCAATAAAGAAATGTGAAATGGAAGGACTTAAATTTACGTTAGCAGCCTTGAGTGCCAGCACCATCATTACACCGCCAAAACTAATGGCAATGAGTAGGTCGCGCAGCCGGGTGCTTCGTGGCGAAAGCACTGCAAACTGCGGAAGCCGCTGCAAAATGGCCATAAACATTACAATGGTAAGGGTTTCAACCAAAATCTGGGTAATGGCCAAATCGATGGCACTGTAGTACAGAAAAATGAGCGAAATACCATAGCCGGCCACACCCATGGCAATAATGGTTACTATTCGCGATCGTGACACTGTACTGGCAATGGCTGCCAGAATAATAACCACTCCCAGTCCCGACATGTAGAAGGGTTTGAGTGTGAACGGAATTCCAAAATCCCACGACCGGGTGACAAAAACCTGAAACCATAGCAGCAGGGTTGTGACCACAAAAATGGTAAGAATATAATAGCGGTGATATCCATGCTGTACTGCTTTTGTTTTCAATTTTGAAACGACCACAAACTTATCCATTACCCAGGCAAAAACCTGGTCAAGCTCAATGGAGAAAATTACACCGTTCACTTTTCGCCAGGTTTCGAGCAGTTGTTTCCGTTTTAACATACCCCAGAACAAAAGCACACCAAGCACAATGGTAAGCAGGCTTAAAAAGAAAACCTTGTTGAACCCGTGCCAGAGAACGAGTTTTACATCAACGGCTTCGGCATAAACCACACTCAGTGCGGGTTTAATAATGGCATTCCCCAGATTTCCGGGAAACAAACCCAGAAACAAACTGAGCAGCGCAAGTATTCCGGGCCCGATTAAAAATGCAAGTCCTTTTTCATCGGGTTGTTTCTTATACGAATTGGGTTTTCCGAGGAACACTTTCCGGACAAAAAACAGAGATACAGCTACCATAAATATATTGGAAGTTACCCCCAGCACCAGTACCAGCGAAGCAATTCCGGGCGACTGCACCTTGGCTTCGTAAATCAGTTCTTTGCCCAAAAAGCCAAGCAAAGGAGGCAGCCCGGCCATGGAAAGCAAGGCCAGCAATGAAATAATGAAGGTGAAAGGCATGTATTTAATCAAACCACCCAGCCGCGACAGTTCCCGTGTGCCGGTTTTCTTCTCGATGAGGCCGGCCACCATGAACAGCGTGGCTTTGTAAAAGGCATGGATAAACAAAAACAACATGGCTGCCTTTATTGACTCTTTGGTATCGATGCCGAGCAGCAGAACCAGAACGCCCAGCGCGTTGATGGTGGTGTAGGCGAGAATTCCCTTCAAATCGGTTTGGGTTACGGCAAAATAGGAACCTGTAAGCATGGTAAGCACGCCAATGAGTGAAATGATATAGATCCACTCGGGCGTTCCCCCCAGTACAGGGCTCAGGCGGGCCAGCAGAAAAACGCCGGCTTTAACCATGGTGGCCGAATGCAGGTAAGAACTCACAGGCGCCGGTGCCTGCATGGCGCCCGGAAGCCAGAAATGAAACGGAAACTGTGCCGATTTGGTAAAAACCCCCACCAGAATAAGCAGCAATCCGGGCAAATACAAATGGCTTTCCCTGATCATTTCGGCATTGGCAACCCAGTCGGTGAGCGAATAACTGTCAATTACACTGCCCAAAAGCACAATGCCGGCCAGCATGCTTAACCCGCCAAATCCTGTGATGTATAGCGATTGAAAAGCTGCTTTCCGGGCCGATTCCTTTTCATGAAAAAAACTGATTAAAAAGAACGACAAAAAGCTGGTGAGTTCCCAGAAAATAAACAACTGAATGAGGTTGGCCGACAAAACCAGGCCCAGCATGGCCCCGCTGAACATCATCAGATAAAAGAAAAACTTGTCGGTTCCCGCATAGCTTTTCATATAATCTCTGGCATACAAGAAAACCAGTGTGCCTATGCCCGTTACCAACAGGGCAAAAACCATACTCAATCCATCGAGAATAAAGTCGAGGTTTAACCCCAGACGGGGAATCCATTCGATAAAAAGATGTTGCGAATCAACGCTGGTAATCTCCTGAATACGCGCTGCAAACCAGATAAATGCTCCCAGCTGGACCAGGGCCAGAAACAACGCTTTTTGCTTTTTCAACCCGCCCGGAAGAAAAAATAACCCCAAAGACACAATCAGAAAAACAACAAGTATAATCAGCATCAATATCGGTTTCTTTTAGTTTTTAACTCATTCCTGTTTTTTGGTAAAAACTCCTATGGGATCGACAATGGCTTTAAAAAACGGAGAGAAATCCAAATTGTTCGATACCGAGGTAATGCTTAGTACGGGGATTTTCGACAAATTCATGATGTGGTGAGCAAAGGCGCCAATGTAATTATCGTAAGTGTACCCCTCCTGGTGGGTCATCAGCAGAATCATTCCTGCATCCACCTTCTCTGCATACTCCAGCACTCTGCTGAATGGCGGGACATCGGACCGATCGAAAAGTTTCATTTCACACTCCACTCCGTTCTTTTCCAGCGTTTCCCGCGCGTCATTCAATTTTCTATAAATGCGGCTCTCTTTTTTTGCGATTCCTCCCACCAAGGCGCTCACCAAATGTACTTTAGCGCCGTACTCCAGCCCGTAAAACAGGGCCGCTGCCAGCTTTTCGCGCGTTTCCTTGGTCAGGTCGAGCGGAACCACAATGTTGTCTTTCATTCTGCTGGTATCTCCTTTTACAGTGAGCACCGGAACCCTCGACTTCAGGGTAACGTGGTACACCGTTGTGCCCAGTTCGTCTTCGGGGTTGCCGCACTGATGGTTTTCTCCGAGCAAAATCAGGTTTGCGCCGGTTTCTTTGGCTACTTCCAGAATTTTTTGATAGGGTTTGCCGCGTTCAACCCGGGTTTCGGTTTTTATGCCGGGAATATCCTTTTTAACCGATTTTGCCAGCTTAAACAACTTCTCTTTGGCTTCGCCGGTAACTTTTACCAGATGATCGCCCGACGAAAAAAACTGCGCAAGAATGCCCGGCGTGTCGATAACGTAAAGCAAAACCAGTTGTGATTTCAACCTTTCAGCCATTTTGCCGGCATAACGAACAGCTTTTTCCGAGGGTTCTTTAAAATCCACCGGAATCAATATTTTCCTTATATTTCTTTCAACCATAATGAATTTCTGAAAAACTGAACAACTTATTTTGCAAATGGTTTATTCCCCGGTCCGGGAAATGTTCCAAAAATATCAATAAATGTAAAACAATTCTGCATTCGGGCCTCATTTACCAGAAAATTTTTATGCATTCAAAAAAGGTGTGATGCCTCGCAAATCGCAGGTTACCATTGTTCCCTCTTCTTTATTTCTTCGCGGTATTTCCCCGGTGTAACTCCCTCCGATTCCCTGAAAACCCGAATAAATGTACCTACCGAACCAAACCCAACCGTTTCGGAAATGTAATTGAGGGAATAGTGCTCGTTTGAACTGTAGGCCAGCAACTTTTTGGCTTCAATTATCCGGTAGCCATTTACAAACTCGCTAAACGAGCATGAAAATTCGGTATTTATGAGCGACGACACATACGAACGGTTGGTTGCCAGAAATTGAGACACTTCGGTAATTTTAAGCTCGGGTTGCCGGTAAATATGCTGCCTGGCAAACAACTCTACTAATTTTTCGTGCAACTGCTCGCTGTTGTATTTTTTATGCCCTTCGGAATGACTTCCGCCTTCGTCGCGCTCAAGGTCAATCACGGTATGATTTTGCATATATCCCTGCAAGCCGATTAAAAACAAAAGCAAACTGAAAATGAAGGAAGGAATGAGTAAAAGGAAAGTCGACTCCATAAAAACCCCTCTGCCAATGAAATTAAAAATTATGCTCATGGCAGATGTGGCAACAAATGAGTACAGCAGAAATTTAACCCATACAATGGTTTTACTCTCCAGGTTGGAATAGAAGTTTGCAATCCGCTTGTTGTACCGTATTACCAGTTTCCTGCCGTAAACCAAAAAGAAAAGCACCTGTATGGCAAATACTAACCTTGAAGTAAGAACAACCCACTTTTGTATTTGCATAACTGCTCCATCAGGCATTTTCAAATCGCCGTGAATTAAAAAGCGATCTATAAAAATGATCCTTTCTTCTTCTGTCATTAACCGGTAAAGCACGAAGGAACTAAAAGCCAAAATAATAGCAGGCAAAAGCATCCTCAGGTTATAGCGTCGTAATTCCGCTTCAATGGTAAGCAGTTTTATGTACCAGTAATAAAGCGGGTAAACCGAAAGCATGGCAAAAATGTAGATGGAGTCAATATGCTGGTATGTCGAAATATCTTTTTTGAAGAAAACGGCATGAGACATATAAACCAAAAATGCAGCCGACATAAATACGCCAAGGAAAAACCTGGCCCGGTTCTTTTCCCTATTCGACAGCAACAAGACTACTGCCCAGAAAAAGGTAACATACATAGGCGTATATGCAATAAGGTCCTCTACCATTTCTGTTTCATTCCGTTAACGTCTCAATTCCTGTTTCTAATACCAATTTTTGCGGCAACAGGTTCTCACACGCGCGAGTAAACTCAACTTTTTACGATTTGGATATTGAATTTACAGTTTGGTAATTCCACCACTTAAAGAACCTGTACTTTTGTTTATCAGGAAGGCAAAAATATAAAATGAATGACAATGCAGGCAATAATTCCTGAAAATATAGAAAATGTCCTTAAGGAAATCCTTAACAATTCCGGGGGAAAAGGCAAATCAGTCCTTTTTCCTCTTTTTTTTATTGTTTCTGAATAAACATGAAAGCTGTCTTTTCCCATAAGTTTAAAATTGCAGGCATTGTACTCGTTATTGCCGCAGCAGGTATAGCTGGTCTCCATTTGATATATGGAGTTGATGTTTCCCGGGAAGGATTTTTTGTTTTCCATTCAGTAAGAGAAATCCATATTTTTGAATTTCAGAAAAATGGTTTTGCAGATGAAATCATTCTCTTATCGTTCATTGCCGGATTCACGCTTATCGTATTCAGCAAAGAGAAAAAAGAATTAAGAACAATACAAACAGTAAGAATAAAAGCGCTCTTTAAAACCATAGTGGTTTATACCGTATGGTTGGCGCTTGTTATTCTGTTTTCATCCGGGGGGCAATTTCTGTCTTTGCTTGTTTTAAATATACTACTCCCTTACATCATTTACCTTGCACTTTTCCACTATATAAAACCAAAAGAGCTGAAAAAAAGGAGATTACATAAAATACAGAGAAAGATATTAAAATCAATAACTTAACAATCTATACTTCAAACGAATCTACTTCGCGGTAAGCTTTAATTAATTTCCTTTCTCCTTCTATGCCAGGTTCGGAGTTTCCGTGTTCCATCCCTACAACCCCTTTAAAACCTTTTTCATAAATGAATTTAAACACGTTTTTGTAATTGATTTCACCGGTTGTGGGTTCATTTCTTCCCGGGTTATCACCCAACTGGAAATAGGCGATTTCATCCCATGTAAGACCGATGTTATGAATCAGGTGCCCTTCGGTTTTTTGCAGGTGGTAAATATCGAAAAGGATTTTACAGGCCGGGCTGTTAACCCCCTTACAAATCATGTAGGTCTGATCTGATGTCTGCAAATATAAATCCGGCGAATCCGAAAGCGGTTCCAATACCATAGTAAGTCCGTGAGGTTCAAGAATTTCGGCTCCGCGGCGTAATGCTTCAATAACATTGGCATCCTGTATCCCGATGGGCAATCTCCGCTCAAATGCACCCGGAACCACAGTCATCCATTTGGCATTTACTCGCTTGGCTGCTTCAACAGATTTGCGACAACCATCCAGAAAAATGTCGAGGTGTTCTTTTTTACCGGCAGCAAGTGTATTGGCCATATTCCCTCCTTTGGGAACGACAAATACGCCCATCGTCATTCCAAGCCTGTCCAGCGTTTCACCAATTTTTGTCTGGGTTGCTGTATCACGCCCAAGCAGTCCATTATCTTCAAAAGCTGTAAAACCCTGATCGGCCATAAATTTTAACTGATCGATCAAATCATCACCTGCACTGTTTTTAAACATGCCGAAATGTGGGGCATACTTTAACTTGAATTTGGCTTCGTTCGACATAACTGATTCTGATGCGGCTGCGCTCATAACGCTACCCAGTCCTGTCACTGCAATCCCGCTGGCAGCAGCGTTTCTAATAAAATTTCTTCTTTTCATGAAATATAGATTTTAATTGAATTTTATCTTGAGATGGCTAAAATAGTGAATTGTTGTCAAACTGCTTTACAGTTTTTGTGAAATAAAAGTGCCAACCGGAAAATGAACACAATCATAACCAGCCAGCAGCCAGCCTAAAGGTTTTCACTGATGTATTTCATGACCTCCAAAAAAGTGCCGGAAAAAAATTCATCGCGGTGTTTATCCAGGTATTTCAGCAATGCACGGTGCTCGTCAGCACCCACGTTCAAATACCCGCCGCCCACACTGTGAAACATGAAAACCGCAATGGTGCCTTTGGCTTTGGCCTCCTCCACAAAAGCAATCAGCTCTTCGGCGCTGTTCCCGTTCACCATCCGGCTGGTGGCCTGAAAAATGTCGTATCCTTTCATTCTTTCGGGAACCGGACCGTCGCGCCGTGCCGCCGTAAAAAGCGATGGCATCCGGCCGGTAAAGTCTTCGCCGCTAGCCGTAATATCGCTGCAGGTGTAGGCAAAGGTGCGCTGCTCCTTTCCGTCGATGGCTTTCAGCAAAATGTTGGCGGCTTTCAACTCCTCCAGCAGTTGATCGACGGTATAATTGTTCAAATCGTATTCCGGTTTTACCCAGCTGGCTTTGCTGCCGTCGCAGGGGTGAAAAAGGGTATGATTACCCAGTTCGTGGCCGTTTTGTGCTGTTTCGCGCCACTCTTCCAGCCGGTTGTATAAACTTTGGGAATTGCCGGTGCAGTAAAACGTTCCCTTGAAACCAAATTCATCCAGTTGCGGAACAGCCACATCGAGGTGCCCGTCCAGCGCATCGTCGTAAGTAAAAACAACCGCTGCTTTGGCACCGTTAGGCCAGGAGAATTGGGCAACGGCCATTTCCGATACAGACATTATCAGGAGGAAAGCAAAAGTAATATGAACAATTCTCTTCATCGCATTAAAATTTGATTTTCAAAAATAAGAAGTTTTACCTATACAACTACTGTTTCAGAGAAAACCCCACCGCCGCCTTTATCCCATCGGCCCCGCTCGAAATAATTCCGCCGGCGTAACCGCTTCCCTCTCCCACCATAAAAAGGTTTTCAAAACCTTCGCAGCGCCCGTTTGGCTGTCGTAAAACCTGCACCGGCGAGGAGGTTTTACTTTCCAGTCCCAGCAAATTCCCGGTTTCAAATCCTTTTATTTTCCGAATAAAATCAGTCAGGCCTGCCTGCATCGATTTTACCACCGTTTCCGGCAGCAACTCCCAAAGCGGCGCTGCCACCAAACCCAGCGGGTAGCTGCTTTCAAACGAAGATTGCTGGTTCTGATTTTTTAAAAACCCGGCAATGCTGCAGGCCGGTGCGCGATAATTTCCGGTATGCCGGTAAAATACTTTTTCCATTTCCTCTACCCATTCCAGCGCTTCCAAAGGTGAAACCGTTTTTCCGGCCAGTTCATCGGGATGGATGCCTGCCACGCAGGCGGCGTTGGCAAATTGCCCGTTGCGGCGGTAGTAGCTCATGCCGTTTACAATGTTGGTTTCGGGATACGCCGCAGCGGGCACCACAGTTCCGCCGGGGCACATGCAAAAGGAGAAAACCGGATGACTGCCGTCGGCGGGCGAGGTTAACCGGTATTCAGCCGCTTTCAAACCCGGCAGTTTTTCGCGTCCCCACTGGGCCAGGTTGATAATTTCCTGCCGGTGTTCCATACGGCTGCCAATGGCAAAATTTTTAGTTCGGAAGGGAACTCCGCGCCGCATCAGCATCCGGTAGGTTTCGAAAGCCGAATGACCGGGGGCGATAAATAGCGCGCCCACCGGCAAAATACCCCGTGAAGTGACCACTTCGGTAACTTTTGCGTTTTTCAACGTGATGTCTTCCATCATCGTCTCGAACAGCACCTGCCCGCCCAGGTCTTCAAAGTGCAGGCGGAGGTTTTTCACTATTTTCCGCAGGTTGTCGGTTCCCAGGTGCGGGTGTGCCAGGTACGCAATTTCTTCCGGCGCCCCGGCTTTTATGTAGTTTGAAATGATAAACTGTTTCTCCTGTGAAATGTGTTTGGAGCGCGAAGTGAGTTTTCCGTCGGAAAACGTGCCGGCACCCCCTTCGCCAAAGGAATAGTTGTTTTTCGGGTCGAAAAAACCGGTGCGCTCGAAATGGGAAACCGCCCGGCTGCGGGTTTTCACTTCCGAGCCCCGTTCGATTAAAGTAACCTGAAACCCGGCTTTTTGCAACACCAGCGCTGCAAAAAAACCAGCCGGTCCGCTCCCCACAACAGCCACCGGAAACGACCGCTTTTTAAACGGAATTTCCAATGTTTTTTGCTGCGACGGTTCTCCTCCTTTAATTTCAGACGAGCTCACTCCCACCCTTATTTGCCACGAAACCTTCGGCTTGTTTCGGGCATCCAGACTTTTGTGTTCCACCTGAAACGAAAAATTCCGGATGCGCAGCATTTTGCCAATCCGGTTCCGGAGCTGCTGTTCGGAATACCCTGTGGGGAATTTTAATGTTATCGATTTGAATCCCATGCTTAGTAGTTATATCTGCAAAATTTGCAAAACTTTTTGTCACGGCCCCGAAAAACTGCTGTACAACAGCAAAACAAATGCCTGCACAAATAGGTAACCTGCCATCCAAAATCGTCTGATATTATAGCGAATGACTTGTTTGCAGAGGATTTACGGAAAAAACTTTGATTGTTTCTAAATAAGGCTTATGAAGAAAAAATGGCCGTCAATCCTTTTATAAATTATTATTTTTGGGCTTTATTTTGAAGATATAATCCTTTTCGTAGAATAAACCATTGAAAATGTTGAAGAAATTTTTTAAATATCTGCGCAAAAGATTGCTCCTCGTCCTTTTTATAGGTTTTGCTGCGGGCCTTCTTTTTACCATTTATACCCATAAACTTATGGAATATACTTCCACCAACGAATCGTGTGAAATTTGCCATGTTCACCCGCATGTTTTCGATTCGTGGAAACTTTCCACACATTACGACAACCCGTCGGGGTTTCAGGCCAGGTGTGTGGATTGCCACCTTCCGCCAAAAGGAGAAGGATACCTGAAGGAAAAAATGATTGCCGCCATACGCGATGTTTACGGGCTGGTGTTTAAAGACAGCGCCGACTACAACTGGGAACTGAAATCGACACTGGAATACGCGCAGCACCATGTATTTAAAGAGTCGTGCCTGCATTGCCACCGGAATTTATTTCCGCTCACCCTGAGCAAGGAAGGCCAGGATGCCCACCTTTACTACAGCCAGAATGAAGACGATTTACGCTGCATCAACTGCCACCTGAATGTGGGCCATTACGACCCCAATGCCATTCATGCGGCCAATGTTGATTTTGGCATGAGCAGAGATGAAAATCTGGAAGTTTTTACCGAAGCTGCACAAGTGACGGCTTTGGAGGATTTCACCGAAACCATTCCCAATTCCACTGTTTCATTCAACATGAAAGCCATTCCGGGAGGTTCGTTTAAAATAGGAAGTCCCGAAAATGAACAGATGCGTAACCCTGATGAAGGGCCGCAAAAAGAGGTAAACATAAGTCCGTTCTTTATGGCGGAAATTGAAGTAACCTGGAACGAATTTCTGGCTTTTTACGACGCCACAGCTGCCGAAGGCCGCTCGACCGATACCGAGGGTGCACGCACCGAAGCTGATGTAGATGCCATCTCCGGTCCCACACCTCCCTACGGCCAGCCCGACCAAAACTGGGGCATGGGAACACGGCCGGCCATTACCATGACTTACCAGGCTGCTGAAACCTATTGCCAGTGGTTATCGCAGGTTACCGGAAAAAAATACCGCCTGCCTACCGAGGCCGAATGGGAATATGCCGCCAGGGCCGGAACCGAAACACCTTACTTCTTTGAAGGTCAACCCAGAGATTTTTCCCAAAAAGGTTTATTCGGAAGGCTGTTTGGCAAAAGCAGCGACCTGATTAACCAGTATGTGATTTATGCCGAAAACAGCCGCGGAAGAACAGAAGAACCCGATGCGGTGGAACCCAACCCGTTGGGACTGAAAAATATGCTGGGAAATGTGATGGAGTATTGCTCCGACTGGTATGCAGAAGATGCTTTTGAAAACCTTCCCGACGGCACTGTTGACCCGAAAGGCCCGCCAACCGGCCAGGAGCGTGTGATTAAGGGAGGGGCCTTCAGGAGTTCGGTAGGCGAAGTACGTAGCGCCTCGCGCGACTATACCCGCTCCGAAGACTGGATGCGCACCGACCCGCAAATGCCAAAAAGTACCTGGTGGCTGTCCGACTGTAATTATGTTGGATTCAGAGTTGTTTGTGAATTTGACGAGAATACTGGAAAAAATAATTAATTTAGAGTCCTAAATTCAACTAAAATCATCGAGTTATGAGTAGTAATAATGTTTCAAGACGTAAATTTTTAGCCGGAGCTGCCGCAGTGGGAGCCGCCGGCGCCATGGGAGTAGGAACTTTGTCATCGTGTGCAGGAGGTGGAGGAACATCGGGCGCATCGGGCATTTTCGATTTTAAAAGCAGGGAGTATAACCTTCCGCCTATGCTCGACACAGCTCCCGACGGACCTGTTTTAAAAGCAGGTATTATTGGATGCGGCGGACGTGGTTCCGGTGCAGCCATGGACTTCCTTAATGCAGGGCCCAACCTAACCGTTGTTGCTCTTGGCGATGTTTTTCAAGACCGTGTTGACAGCCTTCAGGAAAAACTGAAAAACGAAAAAGGCATTGAAGTGCCCGATGAAAACTGTTTTGTGGGTTTCGACAATTTCGAAAAGGTAATCGATGCAGGTGTTGATGTGGTTATTTTAGCTACTCCGCCAAAATTCAGGCCCGAACATTTCGAAGCTGCCGTAAAGGCACGCAAACATGTATTTATGGAAAAACCACTGGCCGTTGACTCTGCCGGAATCCGCCAGATTATAACCGCATCTAAAATGGCTGATTCACAAGGGCTTAAAGTGGTTACTGGTACGCAGCGCCGTCACCAGCACAACTATGTAAACCTCTGGAAAGAAATCAACAACAATGGCATCGGCCATATTGTTTCGGCCAATGTTTACTGGAACGGCGGAAAATTGTGGCACCGCGACAACAACCCGAGCTGGAGCGAAATGGAATGGATGATTCGCGACTGGGTGAACTGGTGCTGGCTCTCGGGCGACCACATTGTTGAACAACACGTTCACAATATCGACGTAGCCAATTGGTTCCTCGGAGGTCACCCCGTGAAAGCGGTTGGTTTTGGTTCACGGCAGCGCAGGGTTACCGGCGACCAGTACGATAATTTCAGCGTTGACTTTATTTACGAAGACGGACGTCAGGTGCACAGCATGTGCCGCCAGATTAACGGCTGCGCAAACGGAGTTTACGAAACTTTCCACGGTACAAAAGCCATGGCTACCACTGCCGGTGGAAAAAACCAGATTGTTGATGCAGCAGGAAACCAGCTGTTCCAGGCCGAAGGTTCTGAAACCAGTCCTTACGTTCAGGAGCACATTAACCTGGTAACCTGTATCCGTCAGAACATTCCGTTTAACGAAGCAGAAGCAACCGCCGAGTCGAACCTGGCAGCCATTATGGGACGGGTATCGGCATACACCGGCAAAGAGGTTACTTTCGACGAAATGATGAACGCCGACATGAAACTGGGCCCCACAACTTACATTATGGGCGACATTGGCTACATTGAAAAAGCCGAAGTACCTGTGCCGGGAACACTCGAAAGATAAATTGCAAAGGTGACGGCTCCGTCGGTTTTACGGAGTTTTAAACCTGAAAATAAATCAATCAACTTGGCAAAAGCCATTCGTATTTGCGCGGATGGCTTTTTGCATTTTACCTTTTCTTCAAAAAATGAAAAATTAAAGACCACAGGGCTGAAAATCACTATAAAAATTTACTTTTGTAACCCTTATCACAGCAACGCAAACAAAGCAGTTGAATTATGAAGAGATTAAAAATAAAGGAAATTTTAGCCACAGGAAAACCCGGTGCAGGAATCCTGGCAAAAGGATGGGTAAGAACCCGGAGGGGAAGTAAAAATGTAAACTTTATTGCCCTGAATGACGGATCGACCATCCACAACCTGCAGGTGGTTGCCGATGCAGCCAAATTTGACGAACAACTGCTTCGCGAAATAAACACCGGGGCTGCCCTTTCGGTGGAAGGAATACTGGCCGAATCGCAGGGAAGCGGACAAAACGTGGAACTGCTGGCCGAAAAAATAGAATTGCTGGGGAAAGCCGATCCCGATAAATACCCGATTCAACCCAAAAAACATACGCTTGAGTTTTTACGCGAAAATGCCCACCTGCGTTTCCGCACCAATACCTTTGGGGCTGTTTTCCGTATCAGGCACTCTATGGCATTTGCCATTCACAAATACTTTAACGAAAAAGGATTTTACTACCTCCATACTCCCATTGTTACCGCCAGCGATGCCGAAGGCGCCGGGCAAATGTTCAGGGTAACCACACTCGATGCGGTTAAACCACCCCTCACCGAAGAGGGAAAACCCGATTACAGCAGAGACTTTTTCGGACGGCCCACCAACCTTACCGTATCGGGTCAGCTCGAGGGCGAACTGGGTGCACTCGCTCTGGGCGAAATTTATACCTTCGGGCCTACCTTCCGCGCCGAAAACTCGAACACCACACGTCACCTGGCCGAATTCTGGATGATTGAACCGGAAATGGCTTTCTACGATTTGAAAGACAACATGGACCTGGCCGAAGAGTTCCTGAAATACCTTATTAAATATGCACTGGAAAACTGCAGCGACGATCTGAAATTTCTGGCCGACCGCCTGAAACAGGAAGAGAAAAACAAACCGCAGGACCAGCGCTCCATGGATTTGGTGGAAAAACTGGAATTTGTACTGAACAGCGAATTTATCAGGCTCACCTACACCGAGGCCATCGATATTCTGAAAAACTCAAAACCTTACAAAAAGAATAAATTTCAGTTTCCGGTTGACTGGGGCGTTGACCTGCAAAGCGAGCACGAGCGCTACCTGGTTGAAAAGCATTTCAAATGTCCGGTGATTCTTACCGATTACCCGCGCGAAATAAAGGCTTTTTACATGAAGCAAAACGACGACGGTAATACCGTTCGCGCCATGGATGTGCTGTTTCCGCAAATAGGTGAAATTATTGGCGGCTCGCAACGCGAGGAAGTGCTCGAAAAACTGGAAACCCGAATGAAGGAGATGGATATTCCGGCTGAGGAAATGTGGTGGTACCTCGATACCCGCCGGTTTGGAAGTGTGGTACACAGCGGATTCGGACTGGGATTTGAACGTTTTGTGCAGTTTGTTACGGGCATGGGAAACATCCGCGACGTGATTGCTTTTCCACGAACACCGAAAAATGCAGAATTCTGATGCTCCGCAGTTGAACTCCATTGAAAAAATTGTAAATTTACAAACTTAAAAGAGGGAAATGGAGCAGAAACTCACATTACAACAAAAACTGCTGCAAAAGCTGTCACCTCAGCAAATTCAGGTGATTAAGCTTTTGGAAATCCCTACCATTCAACTGGAACAACGAATAAAAAAAGAACTGGAGGAAAACCCGGTGCTGGAGCTGGAGTCGGATAACCCCGAAAGCCAGGATTCCAACGAAAACAACGAAAACGAACCAGGCGACGACGTTGACAACGACGAATTTACGGTTGACGACTACCTGCCCGACGACGACGAAATTCCTACCTATAAAACCAACGCAAACAACTATTCAAAAGACGATAAGTACATCGATATTCCCTTCTCAGTGGGCATTTCGTTCCACGAAAGCCTTTACGACCAGCTGGGCATGGTGAACCTTTCGGAACAAGACAAAAAACTGGCCGAATACATCATTGGCAACATCGACGACGACGGGTACCTCAGACGCGATTTGCTCTCCATTAGCGACGATTTGGCCTTTAACATGAACATGGAGGTTTCCGAAGAAAAGCTTACTGAAATTTTGCGCACTGTGCAGCGGTTCGACCCGCCGGGAGTTGGCGCCCGTAATTTGAGAGAATGTTTGCTGCTGCAGCTTAACAGGAAAAAAGGAAATAACCACGAACTGGCACATACCATCATAAAAGACCACTTTGAAGAATTTACCCGGAAACATTACGAAAAAATAAAGAAAAAGCTGAACCTTACCGACGAAGAGCTGAAGGAGGGAATCGGGAAAGTGCTTAAACTGAACCCAAAGCCGGGAAGCTCGTACAGCAATCCGATGAACAAGTCGAACCAGCACATTATTCCCGATTTTATGCTCGACAATGTGGACGGGGAGCTGAACCTTTCGCTCAACCAGCAAAATGTGCCCGACCTGAAAATAAACGATACCTACCTCGGTATGCTGCATGCCCTGGTCAATCAAAACAAACAGAAAAATAAAAACCATAAGGATGCCCTTGTTTTTGTAAAACAAAAAGTGGAATCGGCCAAATGGTTTATCGACGCCATCAGGCAACGAAACCATACCCTGCTGCTCACCATGTCGGAAATCATCAACTTTCAGAAAGAATATTTTAAAGAGGGCGACGAAACCAAACTGAAGCCGATGATACTGAAGGACATAGCCGAAAGAACAAACCTCGATATTTCCACCATTTCAAGGGTATCGAACAGCAAATACATTCAAACCCACTTTGGCATTTACCCGCTGAAATATTTCTTCTCGGAAGGCATGCAAAAAGAGGACGGCGAAGAGGTTTCGACACGGGAAATCAAAAAAATACTTCACGACTGTATCGACAATGAAGATAAAAGCAAACCGCTAACCGACGAAAAACTGACAAAAATTTTAAAAGAAAAGTCCTATAACATTGCCCGCCGGACAGTAGCAAAATACCGCGAACAGCTGAATATTCCGGTAGCCCGGCTTCGCAAGAAACTTTAGCATGGCAAAAAAAGCAGCCCAAATCATTTCATTCATCCTCCACCCGGCCATAATACCCACGCTGGGTTTTCTTATTTTGTTTCAATCGGGGTTTTATTTTTCATTTTTAAGCTGGGAAGCAAAGCGTTTTGTGTTGATGATTGTATTGTTTACCACCGGCATTTTACCGCTGCTGGCCATGGCCCTGGTGGCCATTAATCCAAATTTTAAACCGGGTTTTGAAACAGGAACCCGGCGCGCACTACCCCTGGTATTTTGCTCGGTAACCTACTACCTGGGATATATGATGCTGAACCGGATAAACGCCTATCCCATTTTCAAAATTTTTCTGATTGCCTCGGTTTTGGTCATTGTGGGGTTGCTGGTTCTTTCACTGAAATGGAAAATAAGCAGCCACATGGCAGCGCTGGGAGGTCTGACAGGAACGTTGCTGGCGCTTTCGTTCCGTACCGGCACCAACCCCGTGTGGGCCATTGCAGCGGTATTTGTTGCTTCGGGGCTTGCCGGCACAGCCCGGCTTATTCTGGGAAAAAACAAACTTTGGCACCTGGAGGCCGGTTATGCACTGGGATTCACTGTTTTATACCTGGTGATATATTTCGTTTGAACTATTCAACGTACTTGTAGCCAATCCCTTTCAGTGTTTTAATATGGTCGTTGCCAATTTTTTCGCGCAGTTTACGAATGTGCACATCGATGGTACGGTCGCCTACAACCACATTTTCGCCCCACACGGTGCTGTAAATTTCCTCCCGGGTAAAAACCTTTCCGGGTTTTGAAACCAGCAGCGACAACAATTCAAATTCTTTGCGCGGCAAAACCATCTCGTTACCATCCATCCGGATGAGGTACCTCTCCTTGTCAATCACCAGGTTTCCGACCGAAACGGTGGTTGCATCTCCTGCATAAGTAACCGGAGCGGCAACAGTTTCGCCGGTACGTTTAAGCAACGCTTTCACCCGGCTAATGAGCACCTTGGGCCTTACCGGCTTGGCAATGTAATCGTCGGCGCCCGCCTCAAAACCTGCTATCTGCGAATAGTCTTCGCCCCGGGCAGTAAGAAAGGCAATAAGGGTGTTGCTCAGCGACGGAATTTTCCTGATTTCCTCACAGGCCGCAATGCCGTCCATCTCGGGCATCATCACATCAAGAATAATAAGGTGGGGCTGCTTTTTTTCAGCCACCTCAATGGCTTCCACTCCATTTTGGGCGGTATAAACAACATAGCCTTCTTTCTCAAGGTTGTAGCTGATAAATTCCAGAATATCAATCTCGTCGTCAACCAGCAGAATTTTGAATTTGTTTTCGCTCATCGGAATAATTTATTACAAAACAACAAAGGTAAAAGATATTTATTACAGAACCATTAAAGTTCTTAAATAACGAATGATACAAAGTTATTGTTATTATTTGGCTTTTTCAAGTGTAAAGTTAAAAGTTGTGCCCTGATCGACCACGCTTCGCACATGAATGGATTGATTATGCGCTTCAATGATATGTTTCACAATGGAAAGTCCCAGCCCTGTACCACCCTGCTCGCGCGAACGCGATTTATCGGCCCGGTAGAAACGTTCAAAAACACGGGAAAGGTGTTTTTTCTCAATCCCGATGCCGTTGTCGGAAACCTCTACCATCAGGTTGTCGTCCATATCGTGAAATGACACCTGAACGTAACCCTCTTTTTTTCCGTATTTAATTCCGTTCACAATCAGGTTGGTGAGTACTTCGAGAATCCGGTTCCGGTCGGCTTTCACAAATACCGGTTTCGGAGGGGGATTTACAATTTCCAGCGAAATACTCCTCTCTTTTGCCTGCCAGTGCTCCATCTCAAAAACATCCTTCACCGTTTTCACAATGTCGAATTTCACCATGTTCAGCTTCAGTTCTCCCGATTCCAGCTTGGTAATCGATTCCAAATCTTCCACAATGGAAACCATGCGATCGATGCTTTTTTCAGTGCGTTTCAGGTAAAGCAAGTTGATTTTCGGGTCGTCGAGTCCTCCTTCTATTAACGTGAGTATATACCCCTGAATATTGAAAATCGGGGTTTTCAGCTCGTGCGACACGTTGCCCACAAACTCTTTCCGGTAGCGCTCCAGTTCCTTCAGCCTTTCAATTTCCTTCATCTGGGCCTTGGCCCACTCTTCAACCTCGAATTTTACATTGGAAAGCAGGTTGGTGGAATCGGACGATTTTTCGGCCAGCTTTTTCCCGCTCAGCGGCAAATCCTTAATGGTTTTGTACACCGGGCGTATTTTATCGGAAATGTATTTGTTAATAACAAACATCACGTAAAAATAGGCGGCCATAAAAAATACAGCGATAAATACCAGCAACACCAGTATTCCGGGCGAAAACCACCAGGTGAAAACCAGCAACAGGGTTGCCAGCGAGGTGAGTAGCAACGAAATGTAAATGGTGAGTTGTCTGGATGAATATGTTTTCATAAATCAGATAATTTTAAACTTCAAAGTAATAAAATATGCGAACCTAAAACCAACATATCTCATTAATTCATTAATAATTAGGGTGCAAGTTCATTTATTTTTCAACGCACCATCATTTTTGTTAAAAGCATTAATAAAAATTTGATGGATAGTTAATGTTTTTTTAATATTTTAGTCAGCGATAAGCAGTTAATTCGCAGCTATATTTGCCGCCTGTTAAAAAATAGATAATGGAAAATATTTACCTTATCATTGTTGTAGTCCTCTTCGCACTTGCTATTTCCGATTTAGTTGTTGGTGTAAGTAACGATGCCGTTAATTTTCTGAATTCCGCCTTTGGTTCGAAGGCTGCTCCCAAATGGCTCATTTTTTTGATGGCCGGGCTGGGTGTGCTCATTGGCGCAACCTTTTCGAGCGGCATGATGGAGGTAGCCCGAAAAGGCATTTTTCACCCCGACATGTTTGTTTTTTCCGAAATCATCGTCATTTTTCTGGCGGTGATGATAACGGACGTTATTCTGCTCGACATGTTCAACACTTTTGGTATGCCTACCTCCACCACGGTGTCCATTGTATTTGAGCTGCTCGGTTCGGCAGTGGCCGTTTCGGTAGTAAAAATCAAAAACCTGGGTGGTTCGCTCGGCGAATTATCCAACTACATCAATTCGGAAAAAGCGCTGGCCATTATCACCGGTATTTTACTGTCGGTGCTCATTGCCTTCACCGTTGGGGCGCTGGTTCAGTACATTACCCGCCTGATTTTCACCTTCAACTACCGGAGAAACATGAAATACTTCGGTTCGCTGTTTGGGGGATTTGCCATAACGGCCATTACCTATTTTATACTGATAAAAGGGATTGACGGGTCGGCTTTTGCAGAAATCCGTGTTCAAAACGGACAAAAATTAAGCGAGTGGGTAATGTCCCACACCGCAGTTTTGCTTCTCTACAGTTTTTTCGCATGGGTGATATTCATACAGCTGTTAAAATGGATTTTCAATGTAAAAGTATTGAAACTCACTGTGCTGATTGGCACCTTTGCCCTGGCCATGGCCTTTGCCGGAAACGACCTTGTTAACTTCATTGGAGTTCCGCTGGCCGGATTCAGCTCGTTTAAAGCATGGGCAGCTTCGGGCGGTGTTGCCCCCGATGTTTTTACAATGGAAATGCTGGCAGGAAAGGTGAGCACACCCACATTCATGCTCCTCATTGCCGGGCTTATCATGATCATTACCCTCATTTTTTCGAAAAAAGCACAATCGGTGGTGAATACTTCGGTTGACTTATCGAGGCAAACCGAGGGCACAGAGCGCTTTAATTCAAACATGATTGCAAGAGTCATCGTCAGAAATTCTTCCTGGCTGCATAAAAACATCGAAAAGATTTTTCCGGATGCATTGATTGAAAAAATAAATTCCAGATTTACCCAACCTGAAAGAGGCGACCAGGCCAATCCCGACGCTCCGGCATTCGACAAAATAAGGGCATCGGTAAACCTTTTGGTGGCCAGCGTTTTAATTGCCATAGGCACATCGCTCAAACTGCCGCTTTCAACCACCTATGTAACTTTTATGGTGGCCATGGGTACTTCGCTGTCGGACCGGGCATGGGGCCGCGAAAGTGCGGTTTACCGTATCTCCGGGGTTTTTGCTGTAATCGGAGGTTGGTTTTTAACCGCAATCATCGCTTTTTCGGTAGCTGCCATTGTAGCCTGGGTTATATCTGTTAGCGGCATGATGATGATTTTTGTTTTTGTTGCCATAGCCGTATTTATGGTCATCCGCACACATTTGCTGTTTAAAAAACGCAGTCAGATTGATTTAACTGAAGAAGATGAAACCATTACCGAAAAAGATGAGACCGATAAGGTGATGGAAAAATGCCGGAAACAGGTGATAAAATCCATTTTACTGGCCGATAAAATTTATTCCGAAAGCATCGAGAATTTCCTCAAAGAAGAACGCTCGCTACTGAAAGAATCGCTGAAGCTGAAAGACAACCTGAATAAAAAATCGAAAAAACAGAAGAATAAAGTGCTGAGCACCATCTCGAAAATTGAGGAATACGTCGATTCAGGACATTTTTATGTACAGGTAGTGGATTACCAGCGTGAACTGGCCCACTCGCTGAACTTTTTGGTAGAACCACTTTACCAGCATCTGGACAACAACCATAAACCATTCAACGAACCTCAAATGGAGGAAATGCAAAACCTGAAGAAAGAAATCAATAATTTCTTTGGCTTTGCCGTGGATCTCATCAAACAAAATAAATTCAGCCAGATGCCGGATTTAATCAAACAGCGCGACAACCTGCTGGTTCTGCTTGAAGAAATGGAAATTTCGCAGATTAGACGCATTAAGGCAAGAGCAGTAAATACCCGGAATTCGGTGTTGTTCTTCAATACCATTTCCGAAACCAAAAACATGCTGCTGCATGCCATTAATCTGATAAAAGCACACCGCGATTTTATTCTGGTTACAAAAAAGGCACTTAAATAAAACAGCGCGTTAAGTGTTTGTAAAAACACAAAAAAACAACCCCCAAAACCCGTCATACAAAAAATTCGTTAATTTTTTGATTTTCAGTCATTATTGTTGTAAATTGAATGGGGAAAACCAAAAAAATCAAAAAAATGAAAACCGGGACACTCTTTGCAAAAGTAATTCTGTCATTTCTAATAATGACTCTGTTTTTTTCAGTGACTTCCTTTTCACAACAGGTAGAACCAGCAAAAAAGACTGAAAATAACGGGCTACGAACCGTTGAATTCACAACTCCCAGTGGGAAGGTGACAGTCATACTTCCCGCTGAATCACGTTCAAGCGATATAATATCAGGAACGATTTTAACAAATCCGAAAGGCAAAAATGAAAGGCAAAAAACAAAAAACCGAAACGTTCTGAACGGGTATGTTGTAGATATTGAGGACAAGAAAAAACCACAAGAGAGTGAGGACAAGAAAAAAAATCCGGTAAAGAACCAAAGCGGCAATTGGGAAATTCCTGACATTCCGGGAAACAACTCCTTTGTTCTTTCACTGAAAAACCAGGCAGGAGAAATACTTGCTGATGTATCCCTTCCATTAAGTGCGCATCCTGTTAAAAGTGCCGTACCTGTAATTTCTGACAGGCAGAACTTTCGGGTGCCGGGTTATCTGAGGTCGGGCGAACCCGAGCGCATTACCGGCATTTTTGATGGCGATTTCACTACATCGGATCTGAAAATAAATGATTCGGAAGCACAAATTCTTGCTGAATCGCCCCGCGAAATTTTTTTTAAACCGCCGGAAGATATTTCAGGCCCTGCAACACTGGAACTTACTGAAGGGGAATTTGCGCTGGAAGAGCAAACCCAAGTCATCAGGCTCGACCTTTCTGCCAAAAAACTGGCGCTGCAAAGAGGAGAACAAACAACCGTGCAGGTGGTTGTCTCCGGATTAGGTGATTTTCAGGAAGTTATACCGCTTGAGGTATCCAACCTTACACCACAAAACATTCAAATGCAGGGTGGTGATGTTCAGCATTTTTTAATCACTCCCGCCGATGTAAATGAAGCAGGTACTTTTGAAGTAAACCTGAATGTTACGGCTGTAAGCACGGGAGGTTTTTCTGTTTCATCTTCTGTTTTACCTCATTCTTCAGTATCTGAAAAAAATGATTTGCAACAGGACTCTGAAGAGGAAGAGTCCTTTTCGATTCCCGTCAGCGGCGGATTGGGCGAAACGTTATTTCTGAATTTTACACCACCCGTAAAAACAGCAACTCTGGTAGAATTGCCCGACGGAAGCAGCTATGTAGCCAGTTATCAGATTGACTTGCAGGCTGAATTCAGACTGGAAGTAGATATTCCCGATTCGTTAAAGCAATCCCTCAGAAACAAAGCACGAGATATTCCTGCTGATACACCGCTTGGCCCCAGGGAGCCCGATGCACGAAGCCGCCCGTATTCCCGTCCGGTTCCTCCGGGCATACGCTCAGCGCCCTACCATGAAAATTCAGGGGTGTGGAGAAACGGACGGCGATTGTTAAGCAGGGCAAAGCAGCAGGTTGAAAAGGCAAAAATACACAAGGGTGACATTGGCACCGGTGTCCCGGGCTACAGAACTATGGGACACTTGATGCCGGGTGAAGTGGTGCGACATGAAGACAGAAAATGCACAAAGAAAATTTATACGGTTTCACAGGTTTATTATTACGTGAACGACAAAACCCTGATTCTGGAAGAGCAATTATCGCCTTCTTCTGAGTTCTTTATTGCTCAGGGCCAAAATACCATCGATATTAAAAAAACCGAAACCGGCTGGAGTGTCAGTCCCAGTGTTAGTGCCGGAATAAAAGGAGTTTCGGTGGGTATTAGCGGATCGTACTGAAAAAAAACCGAACACATTACCGGAACCGGAACTTCTGAACTAACGGGAAGAAACCTCTGGCTGTTTCACATCGGTCGGTTATTTCTGGTGCGAAAAGCCTTCGTGAGAATTACCTATGAGTACCACTATGAAACCTGCGATGATGGAAGTACCCGTAACTGGGTGGAAACAACCATTACCGACAACTGGTATTATGGCTACGAATGGGAAGAAGAGCTGTTTGCTGCTTCCAAAGACGACGAAGGAAATTTCCACCGGGTTGACGGATTTCCTGCAACCATACACAGGCAGCAAATGAATGAAGAAAGGTACAGTTATGAAGCAGATGGACTTGAACCTGAGGATTTTGAGAATTTTGGAGATTTTTTCCCTCCTATAAAGTAACCGGGTTCTTATAAAAATTGCACGGATGTGAACGCTTCTCATTTATAACGAAAACACAATTGAGCAGGTGGACTTAGAGCCACCAGCTCAACATTGGGCTGCAACGGCATCCTTAAATTCCTGCTTAAGTGCTTCAAAAGTTTCTTTTACTGAAATAATTTTTGAAGTTCTCCAGGCATTTGTGCCGGCAAAAGCATAGCCATTAAAAAAATTCCCTTTCACAGCACTCATAAGCGCAGCAAAAATACAGTAGGGTGTTTTTTCAATATCGCATGTTTTCAGACATTTGTAGGGACACTTTACCGGACGTCTTTCCCCTCGTTTTATTTTTTCGATAAAATCATTCCGTATGGCCCTTCCGGGCATTCCTACCGGACTTTGAATAATTTCAATATCCGTTTCAACGGAATTGATAAACGTTTGTTTGAACTTATCGGAAGCATCGCATTCGTTTGTTGTTACAAACCGGGTTCCCAGCTGTACCCCCGAGGCTCCCAGCGCCATAATATTTTTTATATCGGCGCCTGAATAAATTCCGCCGGCGGCAATAACCGGAATAGAAACCCGATATTTCCCCTCAATTTCTTTCATCTCCCTAACAACATCCGAAACCAGTTTTTCAAGGGCAAACTCAGGATTGTCGAGTTGTTCGCGTTTGAAACCAAGATGACCACCCGCTTTGGGTCCCTCAACCACAATCGCATCCGGGAGGTAGTTGTACAATTCCTTCCACTTTTTACAAATTAAAGTGGCCGCCCTCGACGATGAAATGATGGGTACAAGTTTGGTTTTTGAACCTTTGGTGAGGTATGAGGGCAGATTTAAAGGCAAACCGGCTCCGGCAAAAATAATATCAATTTTTTCGGAAACAGCGGTCTTAACCATATCTGAAAAGTTGGTAAGAGCTACCATAACATTAATTCCAATGATGCCGCTTGTTTTTTCACGGGCTGCTTCTATTTCCCGCTTCAGCGCCCTTATGTTTGCGTCAATAAAATCCTTTGCATAATCCTTTTCAAACATTCCTATTCCCGCAACAGAAATAACTCCCACGCCACCTTCGTTTGCAACAGCAGAAGCAAGCCCCGACAGTGAAACGCCAATGCCCATCCCTCCCTGAATTACAGGAACCCTGATTTGTATTCCTCCAATACTAAATGATTTCATCTCTGAATTTTTAGATAATAATTGTTGTAAAGATACTTTAATTAGCACACAGAAAGGGAAACTTCTCTTTGCACAAACCGCAGCAAACTTTTACCACGTAAACAGTGCCATCCTTTTGTTCAGCCTGTTTCCACGCTGTTTTTCCTCCAACCTTTTTACCTTTGCCGTTAGAAAACTTTAACCAAAAATGTGCTTAAACTTTGAACTTTAAACCCGAAACGTTGAACTTTCATCAATTCCGGCGTTCACAACAAAAACACACGCACCTTTTGTTGCCGCAACTTCCTTCCGCATTTTCAAACGTTGAATCCGGAACCCGAAACCCGAAACTTTTCCTAACTTTAAACCTTTCCCGAAGGTCTGCTTTTACCATTTCGATGCCAGCGGCATCACATGTTTATAGAACAAAATATGTAATGAAAATTCGACTCCGGCTGGAGTCGTACCTTCCTGTTCCACAAAATATTTCTATAAACATTCAAATCCTCCGGATTTGTTTTTGCAATTTTGAGCTTTTAATTTTATGGGGTTCCATTCGGTATTGTTATTATGGATGTGCACAACAATAAAACGAGAAGCTTTAATATGAGCCGCATCAAAGGCAAAACACCAAGCCCGAAATGCTAAATCCAAGGAATTTCCGCGACAAAATAATCTGCAAACTTGAAGTTTGTACTATTGGATTGAATATCAGTTAAGCCTTGTTTGTCGTTATACGAAATAAATATATCTGCCGTGTTATTTTTATTTCGAAATTTATTTTCAGGATTTAGGATTTTATTTCCAGGTATTTTTAAAAAAATAAGATTTTCTTTATTGGGATCATTTAGTATCATAAAAAATCCATCTTTGAATTTGTGAAAAGGGATATTTAACCACCAGCCAAAATCATTCCCATAATCGACAATGTCAGACCAATGAGTATTTCTATAATTAAGAGTATTTGAGGTGGTTTTTGAATTTATTAAAACGATTGCATTTTTTTTATCCATAATTTAGTCTTTAATTTTAAGGATTAAAACTCAGTTTTATTTTTTCTTTGAAGATAATTATTAATTTTGATAGCCTTTGAAATAAAAACCAATTATAATAAAACCAATGTAAAACCTATTTCACTAACATGTTAAACACCATTGAATACCCAAAAACTCTTGAATATAGCTCCGACGGGAAGCACCTGCCAATTGAGTTTTTTATGCTTACTGTGCCGGAATGCAAAAAAATAGATTTAAAACTTGGCTATTTTAGTTCGAATGCAATCAGAACACTTGCTTATGGATTTGCTCAATTTATTCATAAAGGAGGGGTGTTAAGGATTATAACCAATCATTTTTTATCTATTAAAGATAAACTATTGATATCAGAAAATGATGTTGAATCTTTGGTTGAAGATAAGGAGGTAGAATATTTAATAAGCAAAGATTTAGAAGGGCTTGCAAAAATACTTGAAGGAGGCGATCAGCATTTTTTCGATTGTTTAAAATATTTACTGAAGCAAGACCGATTACAAATTATTCCGGTAAAACTTAAACCTAATCGACTCGCCCATTTTAAACAAGGTATTTTAGATGACGGAACAAACCAGTTATATTTCAGTGGCAGTTGCAATTTTACGTACCGTGGATTAGTCGATAATGGTGAAAGTCTTTCCATTGCACGTTCGTGGGGAGAAAATTCTGAAAAAATGAAGGTTAAAGAAAATATTCATAATATTGAAAGAATTTGCACGAGGGAAGATGTTGGATTTGAGTATTTAACTCCAGAACAAATCATCGCCGTCATTGAGAAAACAGGAAACGATAAACAACTCGATGAATTAATTGAGGATGAAATTAATATTTACGAAAAACTCTCACAGATTCCACTATTAAAGAAAACTTTTATACAATATACTACGACTTTTAAAAAGAAGGCAGAAGAAGAAAAACATAAGCCAAAATTTCCATTTCAACAAGGGCCAAGGCCTTATCAAGAAGAAGCTTTTCGAAATTGGGCAGCTAATAGCCAAATGGGAATTTTTGCAATGGCAACTGGTACTGGGAAAACGATTACTTCATTAAATTGTTTGTTAGAGATTTATAATAAAACAGGTTATTTCAAAGCACTAATTCTTGTGCCAACTATAACCCTTGTTAATCAATGGGAAGACGAATGTAAAAGGTTTAAATTCAGTTCGATAGTGAAAGTTTGCTCAAAATTCAACTGGAAAAATGATTTAGCGACGATATTAACACGTGAGCGACTTTTCCCTACAGAGCAAGTATCATATATTATAATATCCACCTACGCTTCTTTTTCAAGGCCTAATATTTTTCCTGAAATAAATCGGTTATCTGCAAAAACCTTACTTATTGCCGACGAATGCCATAATATGGGTTCTGCTACATTGTTGAAACTCTTACCGAAAGTTAATTATAAGCGAAGAATTGGACTTTCGGCAACACCTGAACGGCAATTTGACGAAGAAGGTAATAATAAATTGTTTTCATTTTTCAATAGCGAAAATGGTTATACCTATGAATTTCCGATGAAATTAGCGATTCATGGTGATAAAAATAAAAACATTGATTCAGTATTGTGCCGTTATTATTATTATCCTCATTTGGTTTCCTTACTTGATTCTGAAATGGATGATTATTTAAGATTATCACTTAAAATTGCCAAGTACTTCAATCCTAAAAAAGGAAGTTTTGATAAAAACGATCCCATTTTAACAGCCTTGTTATTAGCCCGCAAACGCATTATCCACAAGGCATTCAATAAAGTGTCGGTGTTCAGTGATATTATAAATGAACAATACAAAAAGAAGGGAAATTTAAAATATACCCTCGCTTATGTCCCTGAAGGAAACGACCCAAATGATTATTTTGAAACAGACCTTTATTCTCAAAAAGATGAAACCGAGAACGATAACGAAGCAGTTCACTTAATTGATGTTTTTACGAAAGCAGTCAAAGATATTGACAAACGAACAACAGTACGCAAATTTATTTCAGGTACTAATGAGAAAGACAATATTTTAGAGCAGTTTGAAAAAGGTGAAATTGATGTGTTAACTTCGATGAAATGTCTTGATGAGGGAGTTGATGTACCTCGTGCAGAATTAGCGATTTTCTGTGCAAGCACTGGAAACCCGCGACAATTCATTCAACGTCGTGGCAGGATCTTACGAAGACACGATGATAAACCGTTTGCGTACATACATGACCTGGTCGTCATCCCTGAAATAAGTCCAAACAGCGAAAGTTATGAGATGGAACGTAGCATATTAAAGAAAGAATTGGAACGAGTGCATAATTTTGCTTCTTTAGCTGAAAATAGCTCACACACAGTTAATGTGCTTTTAGATACAATGAATCATTACAACTTAAATTTATATCATAATGAGTAACAAAGATAAAATGCTACAGTTAGTTCTATCTGACAGCAATTTAAGTTCTTATTACGAATACAATTCTGACGATTTCCAAACCATTAAAGATGCTTTAGAAAGCGACATTCCTGTGGTTGTAGCTGTAGCTAAAATTGTTCGTGGCATTAATGGAAATTCTGAAAAAAGTATTCAGAAAGAAGTTTACAACGAAGTGTTTAACTATCTTAATCAGAATATGTTATGAACATCAAAGAAGTTACAATAGAAAATTTTCGAAGTTATTACGAAAAAAATATTGTCAAATTTAATGATGGGTTGGTACTTTTTGTGGGCGATAATGGAGATGGAAAAACAACCTTTTTTGAAGCATTGGAGTGGCTGTTCGACACTTCAAAACAAAATATGGATTATCGACTTATTTCAGAAAAGAAAACATCAGAATTACCACAATATGAAAGTGATATTTTGCGTGTTTCAATGACTTTTGAACACGATGGTGAAAAAATAGTTGAAAAATCTTTTGTTTTTAAAAAGTTTCCAAATGGCGAAATAAGAACAGAAGACTATCAGTTTAAAGGTTGGTATAACAATGGTACAGAAAGGATTCAAATTCATGGTGGAAAGTTGTTAGACCGTTGTTTTGAGGCATCAATTCGGAAATATTGCTTGTTAAAAGGTGAGGAAAATCTTAATGTATTTAACAATCCTGATGCACTTAAATATCTTATAGAAACATTTTCTAATATTAGAGAATTTGATCCATATTATACAGGAAATGAAGATAATATGGGATTTGTTGACTTTGCTGAAGATTTGTCGAGGAAAGCATACGAAAAAGCGATGAAATCGGATAAGCAAAACTCGCAGCAGGAAAAGGAACTGAGTTATAAATTAGATTTTTTAAGAGGAGAGTTAAGTAAGGTTCGGAAAAGATTAGAGACAAATAGGGAAAACGCGAATAACTATTCAACAAAATTGAATGAGATTGAGAGTAGCAAAGAAGCAAGTTCCCTTTTAAAAGATATAAACGAAAGATTAAAATCATTAAACGAGAAAAAGCGTAATATTGAAATACTTATTAATGAAGATTATACCACAAAACTACTTGATGAGATGTGGATTTTGTGTGGGTTTTCTTCAATTTTCAAAGAATATCAGGAAAAGGTAAACAATTTTAGTAAAGATAAGAGAAGATTAGAAGATGAAGATAAAAAGCAAAAAGGTAAAGAAGAGGCATATAATGAAATTTCAACAAGTTTGGCAAAAGGAATAATTCCGCTTTCAATCTATATTCCAGATGAAAATACAATGAAGGAAATGATTGAAGATGAGTTTTGTAAGGTTTGTGGGCGGGAAGCAAAAAAAGGTTCTGATGCTCATAATTTCATGGTTGACAAACTCAATGAATTGCTTAAAAGCCAAAAACCGAAAGATAAGAAAGAAGAAGTATTACTTTTCAAAAATAATTTTGCCAAAGAACTTGAACAAAAAAGCATTAGCCTGGGATATAATCAAGAAGAACTTAATAACCTGATTAATACGATACGAGACAGAATAGATTTTAATGAAGCACGAAAAGCTGATGTTAGAAAAATACAGAATAGCATTGATATTGAAGACGATAATAAGAAAAAGCTGTTGGCTCAAAACAATACTTTCACTGAAGAACAATTACAAAATGCTTATGAAAATATTAAGAATTGGTTTGATTACAGAAATGAAGCTGAAAAGCAAATATTAATTCTTGAAGAAGAAGAGAAAAATATCAAGCACATATTACGATTTGCACAAGAAGAATATGATAAATTAGCAAAATCTTCGATTGCAAGTACTTACAGTAAGGTTTATAAGGCTTTCAACAAAATACAAAGTGCCTTTAAATATGCAAAAGAAAAAAACACTTACGATTTTCTCCGACTCTTGGAAGAAAAGGCCAATAAATACCTCGAGAAGCTTAACATTGAAGGCTTTCATGGAATAATTCGTATTATCAAAACTCCGGAAGGCACAGCAAGAATCGTATTACAGGATAAGAATGATACTTTTGTTGCAAATCCTAATCAGGCATTAAAAACTACAATGTTTATGTCGGTTT